>WTCE01000170.1 GCA_013138735.1 Crocinitomix sp.
CTATCTTTTTTTCTAAATTATAATTGCAAGGGGATGAAACCATACCAAACTGTCCTACGGGATTAATTTCTAAAAATATAATTTCATTAGCCTTAGTTACAAGAAAATCTATTGAACCAGTATCTAAGCCTGATTTCTCGAGAAATATCAAGACCTTACACTCCATTTCTTTGGGAAGTTGATATGGTACAGCTCTGTTCGGTACAACAAAATCATAATTTCTAAAGTCAACTTCAGTCTACATATTACCTTGTGAAAAAATAGCCATAGAATAGAGTTCTTTACCTAATACAAACGTTCTCACTTCAAACTTTTTTTCTATTTTTTCTTGAAACAAGGAGACATGAAAATCTTCGTTTAAATCAGCTAAGTCTACTAAACTAGTGTAGGTATAGGTATATGTTTCAATTTCACCATCCTCATTTTTTACAGGGTAAACACCTGCTTCACCAATCGGTTTAGTAATAAAATCAGAAGTGCCAAAAGTGGCTAGTAAATCACTTTTTCTAGTTGTTATGATTGTTTTAGGAATAGAAAGTCCGGCTTCTTTTGCTAAACACAAAGTGTTAATTTTATTTATGCTAGATTTCAGATAATTTCCTAATGTTATTTTATCAGAATTTAGAAAATAAGAATGTGTATACTGACTTAAACGATCAATATCTAATTTAACGTACGATTTAATTTCATTGATATAGTTTTGCTCAGATAATTGCTTATTAAACTTATTGATAAAGCTAGAAGAGGTATATGCGCCTCCTCTTCTATACCAAAATGATTTTACTGCATTTAAATCAATATTATTTATCTCAAACACTATTGTGTCATCATCTAAAACTAATTTTTGATTTATATCATGTGAGTCTCTTAGTACCTGAAATTCTTTTTCTAATGCTATCCAATCAATTACTTCATTTGTTGAGTAATCGTCCTTATTTGAGTTTATTAATACCATCTTAATATTAAAAAGAGAGTGTCCCTAAAAGAACACTCTCTAACAGCACATTTTTAGTTAAAAAAATACAATTTGTCCATTTCCCGTATCCGCATCTCCATTCGGTCCAATATATGTAAACCCGGCCTTTCCTCCACCAGTAACTTTTCCTAATGTTTCTTTTTCAATTTTCTCGAATGATTTAATTGATTCGAATGATTTTTTTTCTACTTTTTTCATAATAATTTAGTTTTTAACGATTAATACTAATCTAACATTGTGGGAGTAATGTTTCCATGACCATCATCAGTATCTCCACCAGGCATAATGTAAGTTGTACAGTCTTGTGGTATACCAGGCCTCCTTCTAGGTCTGCACTCTGCACCAATTACTTTACTTAATGCTTCTTTTTCAATAATTTCGAATTGTTTAATTGATTCGAATGATTTTTTTTTTCCTTTTCTCATAATAATTAAAGTTTTGTAAATAAATAAATTGTTTAAAAATCATACTTACGAAAGAAAGCGCGTATTGGATTTTTAAATAATAAATAAAATTTGATTGTCTTATGTGTCCTTAGCAAAAGTGGGGCGTTTTATTGTTCATTAGAAATTGATTTTTAATGGTATTCACGAAATGAAATTCTCGAAGTCAATCCGTGCTAAATCTTGATTTCTTTTCAAGGGCTTTGATCAGATGTTATGATGGTAACCAAATCAAAACATTCTCATTATGAAAAGGCATAATTGTTTTAAAACGTACTAATAAAATGTCTAAATTAGACTCCTTGTGGCATCAAAAAATAAAATAAAAAAATCATTTCTTCTCATCATAATAGGCATGCTTTTACACACCGTAAATGCTCAAAATGATACGGTATTCTGGCCAAGTGGGGAAATTCGAAGTGTTGCTTCGTATAAAGATGGACAACGAAACGGTTCTTGGACCATGTATTATATAAATGGGAAAATAGAATCGGAGGGAGAATACGGTCTTAAAGGGAAGACGGGAGCGTGGAAAAGATATTATGCTACTGGAGAATTAAGTATCATCAGTCTCTACAAAAATGGAGATCTTAATAATTATACTTATAAGAGTTTTTATAGGGGTGGTCAACCAAAGCTTATAGGAACAATTCAAAACGGACATACGCTACATAACGAGGAGTATTACAAACATGGCGTTTTAAAATCTACTACAGAGAATAACAAGGATAGTGCAGATATAAGAAAGCAGTTCTATGAAAATGGCGCATTGAAAGAAGTTAGAAACTTTTCTTCGAAATTAAAAAATGGCACGAATAAGACGTATTACATAAGCGGTGAATTAAAACGGATTGAGGAATTTACAGATCGTAAAATGACTGGTGTATGGAAAGAATTTTATCAAAATGGACAAATAAAACAAACTGAAGAATGTGTTCCAAGCATAGCTGCAAGGGACTTGAAGGAGTATTATTTGAACGGGCAATTAAAACGAACAGGAAGATATGACTATTCACATTCAACCAGGTCCACACATAAAGTTGAAGATTGGAAAGAATTTCACGAAAACGGACAATTACAAAAGGAATATCAATATAAAGATGGTTTAGAGTTTGGAGTTTGGAAGGAGTTTTATGATGATGGGGCCTTATTTAAGATTGGAGAATATAGCGCAGGCAAACCTATAGGCTATTGGGAAACTTTTTACCAAATCGGTCAGTTAAAACAAACGGGAATGTATTTGGAAAACGTTTACCGCATGGAAAAAAAAGGGGAATGGAAAGACTATCATGAAAACGGGCAATTAAAACGAACGTGTAAGCATGGCTATAGAGGCAGGGGTGGAGAACAAAAAGAATATTATAAAAATGGAAAATTAAAATTGATTGGACAATGGGATGGAGAGGTAGATATTCGGTTTGGAGAATGGAGATATTACCGCAAAAATGGTCGGTTAAAACGAATTGAGGTGTATGATTACGACGGTATTATATTGCCTATATCCACTTACCATATAAACGAAAAAATTATAACTACTAATCAGAATTACGAAGGTCCTTATGACGAGAGTAGATCTAAAGACGATCTTTCTAAATGTTTGAAATATAAAAGAGGGAAATCAAAATACTATTACAAAAGTGGAATGCCACAGTTTGTAAAAAAGTATAAAGGCGGAAACCAACAGAATATATACATAAGATACTATAGGAGCGGAGGAGTCGCTACAAAGGAAGAAATAAAGAATGGCGAAAATATTGGGTACAGGAAAGTGTATTTTGAAAATGAAAAAGGGGTTTCAAACCATATCAACCCAAAATTAAAAGCAGAAGGAAAAACAAAAAACAGTTTTAGAGTAGGGGAATGGAAAATATACCATGAAAATGGAAAACTACACCAAGTTAAAATTTACGATAGTGGTAAGTTAATGGAAATAAAATCCTGCTTTGATAAGGAAGAAAATGAACTACCCATTGGAACATTAAAAAATGGAAATGGTACTGTTTTAGTTTACAATAAAAACGGAGAATTGATTGGATTACTCGAATATGAAAATGGTATTCAACAAAGGGATTAAGTTTTGAAATTACAATTGAACTAAGTCACGGAATGAAAAAAAATCCCATTCAGCATCAGCTAAATGGGATTCAATTTAAAATTCATTTTGGTTATTTTAAGACCACTAGTTTTTGTGTATACGTTTGTCCTTCCGCAACAATCCCCAAGATATATTGTCCGTTAGGAAATTCTGACAAATCAATATTCGACTGACTTATAGATGTAATTCCTTTCGTGATTACTTTACCAGTCATATCAGTTAATGTATAATTCGCTCCAATCAATTCCTCAGGTACGTTCACGCTAAACATTCCGTCAGAAGGGTTAGGGTAAACCTCAATATCCCTTTCATTGTCTAAGACCTCAGTTGAAAGATATACTTCACATAAATACTTCACCCTTACTTGCTCATTTACTAATGCAATATCAATTGAGCTTTCATTAGTAAAACCCCATTCAAAAGGAGTGAAATCAACCTCAAAAAAATCGGTATATTCTGTTGCAACAAATTCAAATTCAGAAGGTTTTAAAAGACAATTTTCTTCCCACATATTTTCAACGCGTTGAATCATCCCTTCAAAACCATCTTTTAGGATAGAACCGTAATAATACATGCCTGTTTGGCCAATCATTTCAATTTTATTATAGTCACGTGGCGTGTATGTTGTTTCCAATGCCTCTAAAACTTCACCAGCCTCATTGATTCTCAGGACATATCCACCTCCATACATCATGGTTAAATCCAAAACTATATCGTCCTCAAGAACAGTTAATTTAGCCTTTCCACTAAATCCGAAATAAGAACCAGGATAAGTTTTTACCCAATTAATTGTACCATCCTCTTCTGAAACCTCCATAATGTGAGTAACAGAACCTATAAATCCAGCAACTAATATATTGCCATTAGGTGAGCGTGCAATTGTTTTGCCATGTGTGTAACCACCCGTATTATAACGTTTACTCCAAACAATATCACCGTCCTCACTATATCGAATTAAAGAAAGATCACTTTCCACTTTATTCGCGCACATTCCAACGTCATCCGGACTCCCTTGAGCCCTTGTCGAAAGATCGAAGTGTTTTATTCTTAGCGTGAATCGCTGTGAAGTAGTGCTGATGGTCCGCTTAAGGCGGAGAAGTTTTATTATTTACTATTTCATTTAATGGTATTCACGAATCTTCGATTTCTTTTCATAGATTTTGATTGGATGTTCGAGAGGTAATACGTTTTTGTGCATTGTTTGCTCCGAAGCTTCAGCGAAGGAATAGCAATAGCGGAGCAAATGGGTGTGGGATTAAATCTACAGCCTAAAACTACCAAGATGTGATTGCTATTTAATTAAATATTTTTTTTGGATAAAATAATTAATATCCTCAAATATTTTTGATTACAACCACTTGTGAAAAATTTGAGCCAGTTATGAACTAAACCTTCATACCACAATTAAAAAGGGTAGATTTGACAAAAAATAATTATGAAAAATTATCACCTGATTCTTGTTTCTTTCTTAGCTATTACCTTATTTACTGCTTGTAATAAGGAGCGGAAATGGGAAATCGAAATTGTATCAATTGACGAAATCACTTATAATAGTGCAGATTTTGAAATCGTTTTTGAATTAGGCAAAAGTGTTAATAAAAGAGGGGGCTATTATTTTGGCATTGATCCTGAACTTAATCCAGAAAATTCTGAGATAGGTGAGTTTAATCTATACAGTTCGCTTGTTTTTGAATTCGAAATTGATAAGTTGTATGCCAATCAGAATTATTATATGCAATGTTTTATTGAAGGAGAGGAAGAGGATCACTTTTCCGAAGTTAAAACCTTTAAAACATTAGACTTGCCAGAACTAGAATGCTCGGTAAGTCCAGGTCTGGTCTATTTCACGGGAAATGGAATGACCGAAACGGTGAGTGATTTGGAGGCAACAAGTGGTGACGGTTCAAGTCCTTTTTCATTTAAAGTAGTAACGGACGTAGGGGACTTTACCTTTACTTTTAATGAACGACCAAAATCAGGGGTTTATACTACCATATCAAGCGTAACTGATTTGGATTCAGAATTTAACAAGCCATTTTCAGTCGTTATCGGAGGACTTTATTCTTCAGGAGGATCAGGGGGCTATTATCGCGCGTTACCTAATGGAGAAATTCAAGTTAAATCAAGCGCAGACGGAAGTATTTCAATTGCTTTTTGTTCGCTAGCACTCAAAAGAGACGGCGGCGGCGCAGGCCCAGTAGATCAGGAGATTACAGGGATGATTGTTGAGTAGGGAATTTTACTTCAATCTTTCGACAAAGGCCAAGGGAATCCTGCTCAGCATAAATTATTCTTTTTCTTTTTACGGGTTTTGATTAGATATTCAGACGGTAATACTTTTTTGTGACGTGTGCACCGAAACTTTAGTGAAGGTGTAGCGGAGCAAATGGGGGTGAATTCTACTGATCCTTTGGTGTCCATATTTTTAGCACTTGGTCTTGGCTAAGTCAAAAACTCAGAGGAAGTGCTTAGTGAAAAAATAGCATGAGCATTGATTTTTTAAATAATAAACCCTAATTTTAATTGCATGAAAAAAATAACTCTATTACTATTAGCAGTCCCTCTTTTATTCTTTGCTTGTAAAAAAAATAAAGACGTCGTACTTATTATTGGAGAAACGGAAGGTTATGAGATTACAAATCATAGCTTATCAGCACAAGGATTTGATGACGGCCCAACCTATAACGGCGAATTCGTTGACATTGACCTTAATAATGATGGTGCTGCGGATATACGTTTTCTTAGTTTTCAAGACTCCGTGAATTCGCCAGAATTGGCAGCCAATTATTGGATTGATGGTAAAGTGTTAAATAGCCAATTTACTGTTTTAGAGAATCCAGGTTCTGATGAAGAATATGAACTTTTCACTACCGAATATGACTATTTTGGAACTTACCCAAGGAAAACAGCTGTAGTAAAATCTTACTGTGAAAATGTTGAAGGGGGAGTGTACAATAATGACAACTTAAGAACAGCAAAAATCTTTAAGCAACTTGATAAAGTGAATAAGGATGAAGTTTTTGAAGCAAAATATAATTTATCTGCGCAATCATTCGAAATATACGAAGAACATGTTCAAGAATCTTATTGGGAGTTTAATGCTGATAATGATTCGTTAATTGGCCGTCATAATATTCCAATGAACACTTGCAGGAGCGCGCCTTATGACGAAGACTTTTTTATTGCTTTTAAATATGACTCGGATGCTGAAGTAAGATATGGTTGGATTCAATTAATCGTTACAGAAAACAATAAAATAATCGTTAATTTCTCGGGAATTTCGGAGATGTGATAATTTAAGTTTTGTGCTTCTTACTTAGTATAAACTTTTATTCTTTTTCTTTTCACTAAATATCTGTAGAAGTTAAGCCGTAAACACGTTTTTGTGCATTGCTTGCTCCGAAGCTTCAGAGAAGGAATGGCGAAGCGGAGCAAATGGGTGTGGAATAATTGATATAATCTTCGTTTTATTTAATGAATTTTCGAACTGTTGTTGTTTTAGTTTTCACGTTGTCCTGAAAAAGAAGTTGATAATCATCAAAATTAATAATCGAATTTTGCATTTTTCTTCCATTAGTAAAAGCATATTCAATGGCATTCATGGTATAGTTTGAAGTTAATTTACCCCATGATTGCAATGGCTCGTCAATTGAAACTATGTAAGTTTCTTGCACGTCACTTTGTGCACAATAAAACCTGTTTAGCGGTGCAGATTTATATTTGATAACTTTTCGTAGTTCTAGAGATTCATTGTAAATAACCATTAGTCTAATGTTTTTGACAATATCTTTTGATTTACGATTACCAATTATTAAATGATTTAATAAGTTGGACAACTAATTAAATTGACACTTGTATTTAATTAGAATCCGCCAACTATCGAAACTGTAGAACTAAAACTTATTTTATGAAAATTATTATCGCCCTACTAACGCTGTTTACTATTTTGAACTGTTCATTTGGACAAGATGCGTTCTGTAAAGAGTATTCACATCAAAGTAAATTTAACCAGACTTATTTGACCAAGTTTTCCAAATGTTTAGACGGAGGATATGTTGTTGTAGCTATGGGTGAAAATTCTCAAATGGAATTGATGAGAACGGATGAGAATGGCAATGTTCTATGGGCTAAAACTTACGGAGGAGCTTTTTATGGGTATGGTAATTCGATTTTGGAAAGTAGTACA
The DNA here is from genome assembly GCA_013138735.1 of Crocinitomix sp. Taxonomy (GTDB): domain Bacteria; phylum Bacteroidota; class Bacteroidia; order Flavobacteriales_D; family Crocinitomicaceae; genus Crocinitomix. Next base: position 7,701 of record WTCE01000170.1, read on the forward strand.
GGTGATATATTCTTTAATGTTACAATTAAAGATACGAGTTCAATTCTCCTTAAAGGAGTTCACAGGCTGTTCAAAGTGAATAGTTACGGAGAATTGCAATGGACTAAAGATATCCAATTTTCAGAATCTCATAGCGTTGCAGAAAGTATCGTAGAGTTAGATGGTTACTTATATGTAATAGGCCACGGTAGAGATGATAGTTATTTCTACAGTGCTAGTATTACAAAGATGGATTTGAATGGTAACGTAATTTGGCAAAAATCATATGCGGGTGAAACAGACGAAACGATCCCGGTCGAAGCTGTTGCAACGCTTGATAATGGCGTTATTATCGCTTGTCAAGCGGGATTAGGGAGTATACTTTTCAAAATTGACTCAGACGGCACGGTTCAATGGTTTAAAAGAATTCATGAGGACTACTTATCACAAGTTAAAGATATTGAGTTAACGTCAAATAATGAACTATTAATTACGGGCTTGTATAGAGAAATTGATGCATGCAGTTGGCATGACATATTTGCTATGCGTTTATCAGCAGATGGAGAACACATATGGGGTAACATTTATTCTGCTACAAGTATGCATTTGCATGCTCGTTCGATTCATGAATCAAATGATGGAGGTGCAGTAATTGTAGGGCAACAAGAAGAATCTTGGGACCTAATTTATCCAATTCTCATCAGAACGAATGATTTCGGTTTTGTTAATAGTGTACGTGCGTTGAGACCAGAAGTCAGCTCAACAGCAGTTTCAAGTGTCATGAACAATGACGGCAGCTTGACAATACTTGGTACAAATGGACGTTCGACACATCCATTGAGACAAACAATGTTAACACGAACTAATACAGAATTTATTACTACGTGTGATGAGGAAATCATCTCTTTAAATCGACAACCATTTTCCAACAACATAAGCAATACATATACAGTTTCAGATTTCAGCAGTATTCTAACGACAACTACGAGCTCAGAAGATTACCTTATTACGTCATCAGAGCTTTGTGCAATAGAAGATGACTCTACTGCAGGAACAGTTGAAAATATACAAGAAACTATTAAGAACTTCAATTGTTATCCAAACCCTACAATTGATCGAATTTATTTTACTGTTATTCCTGAGCAGGTAACCATTTTTGACATGACTGGAAGAGAATTGTTCCGTGCTACGAATGTTGCTACAATCGATTTGATCGATTACCCTATAGGTAATTATATTGTTCATCAGGAATTTCAAGGCTATTCAATGAATCAAATGATTTTTAAAGAATAATCTGATTACCTATTAATTACCAGTAATATTTAGCTTTGGCAAGAGTAAGGCTTTTAAACACGCTGTTCTCAAAATATCTTCGGTTAAGTTTGTGGCAAAACTCATCTAAATACAATTGCAAATATTTCCCTTTAATTTTATGGAATGTTAAGTTTAGCAAGCTGATTTTGAGAGGACAAATTGCGCATAGAAATCGAACTTGAGAGATTCATAAAGACAAATAGAAATAGACAAAACTGAACTAAAAATAGCGCGGACATAATATCTATTATAATTGATCAAATGAGCTTTTACGAATTCATAAGGACAAATGATAATGAACAAAACCGAACTAAAAGGAATCAACTCTCCATATCTACCGAAAACGTTCTTTTGGCTTATAATGTTACTAGCTGGCTGTCGCCTTTTTGGCGGATTAATTAGCTTGGCAAAAGGTGCTGCGCTGAGCTGGACTCCCATGAGCATTTGCCGAAAGTTCGAAGTGTTTTATTCTTAGTTTGAATCGGGGTTTCTTCTCCGAAATATAATGAAGGAGTGGCGGAGTAGTGCTGATGGTCCGCCTCAGGCGGAGGGAGTTTTATTCTTTTTCTTTTTTACGGATTTTGATTAAATGTTAAGACGGTAACACTTTTTTGCGACGTGTACACCGAAACCTTGGTGAAGGTGTAGCGGAACAAATGTGTGTGAAACTATTAATCTAATAGTCTTGCTAAATACTCCTTTGAATTGTTATATTTGAGTGAGACTAGAATCAGCATTTATTAGGAATAAAAACCTGTTTTCAGATGTGTGGTTTGAGTGAATATTGAGAGAGTAAATTTTGCATATATAGGAAATGATTTCAGAAATACTGATATACCAAACCGAAGATGGTCAAACCAAAGTTCAAGCTCGTTTAGAAAACGAAACAGTATGGTTAACTATTGAGCAGATGAGAGAGTTATTTCAAAAATCACGCTCAACAATTAATGAGCATATCCTCAATATTTATAAAGAGGAAGAACTTGTTAAAGAAGATTCTATGAGAAAAATCGGAATTTCCGATTTTTCTACAAAACCAACTAACTACTACAATCTAGATGTAATCATATCAGTTGGTTATCGCGTAAAAAGCATTCAAGGTACAAAGTTCAGGCAATGGGCTACTGCTCGTTTACGAGAGTATATCGTAAAAGGCTTTACCATCAATGATGATTTGCTTAAGGAAGCTGGTGGAGGTAATTACTTTGATGAGTTATTGGCTCGTATCAGAGATATACGTTCCTCGGAAAAAGTGTTTTGGCGAAAAGTACTTGACCTATATGCTACAAGTTTAGACTATGATCCAAAAACAGAAATTTCGTTAATATTCTTCAAAACTATCCAAAATAAAATGCACTGGGCTGCTCATGGAAACACCGCTGCAGAAATTGTTTACCGAAGAGCAAATGCCAAGCAACCATTTTTAGGACTAACCAATTTCAAAGGAAATAAGCCAACAAAAAAAGAAACTGAAATAGCCAAAAACTATTTGCAACCAGATGAATTAGACATTTTAAATAGAATGGTTACGGCATATTTAGAAGTTGCTGAATTACAAGCGTTAAACCGTAAGGCAATGTATATGACTGATTGGTCTGGTCGATTAGATGATTTCTTAACAATGACTGGGAATAATATTTTGGAAAATGCAGGTAAAGTAAGCCATCAAAAGGCATTAGATAAGGCTCATACAGAATATGATAAATACAGAGAGCAGAGTAAAAACGAATTATCTAAAGTAGAGAACGATTTTATAGAGCAAATATCTAATACTGCTAAAAATCTTAAAAAGAACAAATAGAACGTGAATTATAAGAAAACGTTCTCTCAGCTTATAGTGTAATTGATTCAAATTTGTAAGAAATGTCAAGTCTCAATCGTCCGTGATTTTGCGAAAGGGTGATAATGATATTTGGGATCATAATGTTACTAGCTGGCGCCTGTCCGCCTTTTTGGCGGATTAAATAGCTTGGCAAAAGGTTTTATTCTAGGAGTGGGGGAGTTTTATTCTTTCTCTTTTTCCTTAAATATCTTTAGGAGTTACGGCGTGAACACTTTTTTGTGGAGCGCAGCGGAGCAAAGGGGTGAATTTCACATCCTCAACAAATATGCACTTGCACCTTAAATACCTATGAATGATAAGCATACCAGGGCGTTCATTTCTTAATCCTTGAACATCAGTATTCGGAGCGCAGCTATAAGATGATTATTGAATAATTCGATTTATTCCTAGAACATATTCGAAAAAAGCTTAGGGAAACCCTATTCATAATCGTATTTATATAGGCCTTGAGGGGATCTTATGAGGTAACCAAAATTGCTCGAAAACAATTTAATATCCCGAACCGTTCCACCAATATTACCAATTTCACCCTCCCAGCTTTCTCCATTATCATATGTACGTTCAAATGCATAATTTAAGCCCGCAGCCATGCCCGATCCGTCATCTGCAAATGATAAATCATAGATACGCTGGTCAGTTTCCAATTCAAGTTTTAAACCCCAGGTTTCTCCAGAATCATACGATTTATATAGCTTATTATCAATACTCACCACTATTTCCATGAGGTTAATAAAGGCAACATTTCCACGGTAATGACATGGCTCATTATTACCTCTCAAATCCCATTCCAGTCCGGCATTTGACGTTGTAAATATTGCACCATTAAACGTCATGATCACACCGTTGCTCTCATCTAGAAAGTCAATATCTACGGGATAATCCCCCTCGGATATATCCAACTCATAAGTGTCCCAAGTAAGCCCACCATCTGTGCTACGTTGCATGTATTCATTTTTAGAGATCGTGTGTATAGCAGATGAAGTTGGGCATTCAAGTTCTTCTATCAGTAAAGAATGTTCTGGGATGTCAATTGGTATCAATGTTGCGCCTCCATCAATTGTTTTAAAAAGATTCGGCGCACCAGGGTAACCATATAAATAACTCAATGACTCGCTATAGCATGTAAGATTTTGCAGGGCAAGAAGATCGTAAGAGTGTTGGGCCCATGATTGGCCACCGTCGTTGGATACAAATGAAGTATTTCCAAGTAAGACATGAACATAGTCTCTGCTAGATGAGCTCATATGATAATTGAATAAATAGGGGGTGTCCAATAACTTCCAAATTTGCGGTATTGTGTATTGTGCCACTTCTGTATAAATATAATCTCCTTCAATCTCGATAAAGGCTCTATAATTATAAGTGACTCCTGACTCGAATGGATAGTGATTTATCTCTGCTGAAAAATTATAGTCCCCAACAACCTCAGTATATTTCAAAGAATCATTAATGGTTGGCATCTCGTTTTCAATGCTCCAACATAAACCAAAATGGGATATCGATTCAGGGTCATACCCCTGGAAAAACGCTCTGTATCTTATTGAGAGGTTACCAGCTTTCTTTAAATAATCAAAATAAAGATCGTACTCTGGTTCTTGCGGAACTTCTTTTTTACAAGCACAAAATGAGCTAATGATAATTAGTGCTATTAGTATTCTCAAACTAGCTTTTAACATACAGGTTATTTATGAATAACATTCAATAATCAGTTGATGAAATTCCGAGTGGGATACAATCCAACGAGCAGTTCCTTAAGCAATGATTAATAGAAATCAATCCAAATTTAATGATTTTGAAGCAAATGACTTGCGTGAGGCTATTTACTTTAGCAAGCTAATTTTGCACGGGCTAAAAGCGCAGGAAAATTAGTGCAGACATAATACTGTATTATAACTGCCAAAAGGATCAACTCTTTATATATACCGAAAACGCTCCTTTTGGCTTATAATGGGATCAATGCAAAAAGTTGTTGTTAGCTATAAATGTTTTTAGTTTTGTAGACTATGAATACAGACTTACAATCTATTTTAAAATTAGTTTTACCAGAATTTTTAGTTGATAATTTTGAGATAACA
>WTCE01000118.1 GCA_013138735.1 Crocinitomix sp.
ATACATCAAGTAATTTTGCTAATCCAAATAATCCTGGAGCAGACACTACATTCTTCTGGAATTTAGATGATCCAACAGCTGACTGGCAAGTAAGTCATAACTTTTTAGAAACATTTGACACCACTTACGGGCCAAAAGGTGAAACCTACTTTGTAAATGTTTGTTTAGTGGCGCTTAATAAAAATGGATGTACAGATACGGCATGCAAAATCGTCACAATTTATGAACCCATTAGCTTTGATGAGGTCAATATTTTCACGCCAAATGGCGACGGAATAAATGACGTGTTCACCTTTGAATTTAAATCCGCATCAATTGCAGAATTTAATTGTGTAATTGTCAACCGTTGGGGAATTATCGTGCATGAATTGAACGATATCAATGACGGCTGGGATGGAATCGATAAAAACGGTGATCCTTGTACAGCAGGTGTTTATTTTTACAAATACGTGGCCAAAGCAGACAATGCAATAGATATTATAGGGCAAGGGAGCTTGCAGATTATACGAGGAGATTAAAAAAACATTTTTCAAACCCAAATAGCATTTTTCAAACCCAAAAAGGATTTTTATTAAAAAACTTATGAAAAAATGAAGGAAAAGAAGCTCTTAATAGTTTTATTATTCCTGTTTGTAATACCTAGGGTCATTTTTGGGCAAAGTTTTACGAATGGAGATCTAGAAGATGAGCTTCCACCAGCAACACTTTCTGTTATTCCTGTAGGTTGGATGTCGATACCTGATACCGACCCCGTATGTGAAGCAGGAGTCCCTGGGTCGGCTACACCCGATTTAACGAATACTACAGATCCCAATTCCGCTACAGGAATCATTGGGACACCTCAATCTGGAGAAACATTTATGTCTGGTCTAAAGGCAGGCGGCCCGCTCATTTTTCATGAAGGAATTATGCAAACTGTATCAGGTTTTGCAATCGGAGAATCCTATTCAATTAGTTTTTATCAAGCGGTAGTTAAGCAAGTTATTTTCTTAGATACAGCTGGATCCTGGATTGTATATGTAGATGATACTGAAATAGGTATTACAGATGTTACTGTGAGTTATGAACCTTTTAATAGTTTAACATTTGACTGGGAATTAAGGACCGTTAGTTTTGTAGCAACTGCCACATCTCACACGATTAAGTTTCTACCGCATGATGATGATGCAAATATTTTCGACGAAGATGGGATTCGTATGGGGATCGATAATATATCAATAATGCCTTGTGAAGGACCAACTCCTATTGGTAAGTTCGAATTTGTTGTTAATGGACTTTCTTCGGAGGATGGTGGAACTGGAGGATGTTTTGAATCCACGGTTCAATTCAATGATTTATCAACTATTGAAGACCCTGGAATAATAACGGAATGGTATTGGGATTTTGGAGATGGAAATACATCAGATGAAGAGAATCCCGAGCATACTTATGATGCTCCCGGAACATATACTGTAACGCTCATAGTTACATCAGACGGAGGTTGTACGGCAACTTATGAGTTAGAAATTGTCATGACGGATGGATTAACAATGGATCTTATTTTCAATGAACCCACATGCTTTGGCTTTTCTGATGGATCCGTAACGGTTAATGTATTTGGCGGCGGCGGCGATCTTACCTATGAGATCACAGACGCAGATGGTGATTTATTGAATGAGGACAATAGTAATACTGCAAATACGCTAGGCGAGGGTTGGTATTATATTAGTGTGTCAGATGGCTCTCCTTGTGCTGGTTTGGATTCTATTTATCTCTCTCAACCCGGTGAATTGGATATTGAAATTGATTTAACACATCCACTTTGTTTCGGATTTGAAACAGGAATCGCTCTTGTAACTGACGTCTATAACTATACGGGAGCTGATGATATGATCAGTTATATTTGGAGTCCAAATCCTGGCGGAAACAGTGGCTTGGGTGAAAACGAGACAGAATCAATGGGAGCTGGAGATTATACACTAACCATTAATGATGAAAACGGGTGCTCAAAAGTATTTGACTTTACAATTACAGAACCGAGTGAAATGTTTTTGGCAGAATTTGGTTTTGAACATGCCTATTGCCGTTTACACGAATATCAAAGTGGCAATGGTGTAGTTTTCGGTGCAGCAGCTGGTGGAACACCTGATTACTCTTATGTCTGGACGAATCTTGACAATGGAGATGTATCCATCAACAGTACTTGGGGCGGATTGAATCCGGGGAATTATGAATTGACTGCAACTGATGCTAACGGATGTGTTTTAAAGCAGTCGTTATTTCTAGATTCTTTGAATCCAATTGCGGCATTTACAGTTAATTCTGATCAACTAAATGAAGATTGTAATGGTACGGCAAGTGTTCAGGTTGAATTTGTAAATACTTCTAGCAATTTTGCTAATCCAAATAACCCTAGCGCAGATACTACCTTCTTTTGGAATTTAGATGTTCCAACGGCTGATTGGCAAATAACGCATAACTTTTTAGAAACATTTGACACCACCTATGGACCAAGAGGTGAAACATACTTAGTCAATGTTTGTTTAGTAGTGATCAATAAAAATGGTTGTACAGATACAGCCTGTAAAGTCATTACAATTTATGAGCCTATTGCTTTTGATCCTGTCAATATATTTTCGCCAAATGGTGACGGGATAAATGATGAATTTACATTTGAGTTTAAATCCGCTTCAATTGCAGAGTTTTATTGCATAATTGTCAACCGTTGGGGAATTGTTGTGCATGAGTTGAATGATATCAATGACGGTTGGGATGGAACAAATAAAAAAGGTAATCCATGCACAGATGGTGTTTACTTTTATAAATACGAAGCTAAGGCTGATAATGGGACCGAATTCTCTGGGCAGGGAACCTTGCAAATTATTTCTGGAGATTAATAATCCTCCACCGCTGATAATGACAATTTACTTTTCATAAACTGTCCTTGTCCTTTGCCGCAAAGTCGCCCGCGTTCATCAAATAACTCTGCTGCAGCTGTAAAAAGTTGCTGTGAGTTAAAATCCATTTTGCCAATTGCAGTAACTGTCCCTTTGGTTATTGGCCTTAACAAGCTAATGTTAAAGTTAGTGGTCACAATAAAATAATCTTCAATAACCGACTGGCAAGCAAAATACGCGGCATCATCCAATAACTTAAAATAAACCGATCCATGCGTTGACATACCGCCATGGAAGAAATCTGGCCGTATTGGCAAGGTAACCGTGCTTTCTTTATCAGTAACTTCCAAGGTGATGTCCTTGTAAAAGGTATGAATTGGAGCCTTGGCATACATCTTTATCAAGCGGTCAAAATGTGTCATCTGTAGATTGTTTTATATTTAATTCAAAATTAAGCATATTATAAGAAGTATAAATACGGTTTTGTTTTATGAAAATTAGCCGTTACTTTGCGATTAAATAACACCTATAAATATGGAAAATAACACAATGACAGAGTCAGATTCAGGACAAGAAGAATTTAAGCCTTGGGGCATGAAGATGAATTCATTTTTACTCCTAATGCATTTGTCTCAGCTTTCAAGTGTTATAATCCCATTGGCTGGACTTGTAATGCCAATAATTATGTGGGCTACTAACAAAGATCAAAGCTCAGTCGTTGACGAACATGGGAAAAATATATTAAACTGGATTATCAGTGCTGTGGTTTACGGATTATTCATGCTCCCGCTCATCTATATAAACCTAGGAATTATTGCCTTAGCAGCATTAGGGATATGTACTCTTGTTTTTGCTATTTTGGGAGGAGTAAAGGCGAATGAGGGAGAGGTTTATGTTTACCCCTTAGCTATTCGGTTTATTAAATAAAGCAGGTTTTCAGCCTGTATTTTAAGGAGTTCAGAATATAAATCTAAAAATACTTTTCAATAAGTCTTGAATTCACTAAATTTGCAACCCAATTACATTTTAAAAAACCAATAAAAACAACATATGGCATTCGACATAGACATGATCAAAAAGGTATATGAAATTTATCCAGAACGAATCGCGAAGGCGAGAGAAGTTTTAGGTAAACCAATGACCTTAGCGGAAAAAATTCTTTATACCCACTTATGGGATAATCCATTAACGGCTCCTCACGCAAGAGGAAAGTCTTATGTAGATTTTGATCCAGATCGTGTAGCTATGCAAGATGCAACGGCACAAATGGCTTTATTGCAATTTATGCAAGCAGGCAAAACTAAAGTAGCTGTTCCTTCTACTGCGCATGCAGATCACTTGATTCAAGCAAGAGATGGCGCAGCGGCAGATATGGAAAGATCTAACCATACCAATGGTGAGGTTTTTGATTTCTTAAGCTCAGTTTGTGATAAGTATGGTATTGGATTTTGGAAACCCGGTGCAGGAATTATTCATCAAGTTGTTTTAGAAAATTATGCATTTCCTGGTGGAATGATGATTGGAACTGATTCGCATACCGTGAATGCGGGCGGATTAGGAATGGTAGCGATTGGAGTTGGTGGTGCAGATGCTGTTGACGTTATGGCAGGTATGCCTTGGGAATTAAAATTCCCCAAACTAATCGGTATTAAATTAACAGGGAAATTAAGTGGTTGGACTGCTCCTAAGGATGTTATCTTAAAAGTAGCTGGAATTTTGACTGCAAAAGGAGGTACTGGCGCAATTGTTGAGTATTTCGGAGACGGAGCAAATTCCATTTCTTGTACAGGTAAAGGAACCATTTGTAATATGGGAGCTGAAATTGGAGCAACAACTTCAACTTTTGGTTATGACGACTCAATGAGACGTTATTTAAATGCTACAGGAAGAGCAGATGTTGTAGAAGCAGCAGATGCAGTAGCAGAACACTTGACTGGGGATCCAGAAGTGTATGCAAACCCTGAGCAATATTTTGATCAAGTGATTGAAATTAATTTAGATGAATTAACACCACACATAAACGGACCATTTACGCCAGATTTGGCTACACCAGTTGCAGAAATGAAAACTGCTGCAGCGGCAAACGGATGGCCAACTGATATTGAGTGGGCTTTAATCGGTTCATGTACAAATTCTTCTTATGAGGATTTGACAAGAGCAGCATCTATTGTAAAAGATGCAACAGATAAAGGCGTTGAAGCGAAAGCTAAACTAGGAATTAACCCTGGTTCTGAGCAAGTTCGTTATACTGCTGATAGAGATGGTTTAATGGACATTTTTACGTCATTAAACGGAACAACAATATTTACCAATGCTTGTGGACCATGTATTGGTCAGTGGGATAGAAAAGGAGCAGACAAAGAAGAAGTAAATTCAATTGTGCACTCGTTTAACCGTAACTTCAGAAAAAGAGCAGACGGTAATCCAAACACAATGGCTTTTGTAACCTCTCCAGAGATGGTTGCTGCAGTGGCGCTGTCTGGTAAGTTAGACTTTAATCCTATGACGGATAGTTTGACAAACAAAAACGGCGAACAAGTAATGTTGGCTGATCCTACTGGGATTGAATTACCTCCAAAAGGATTTGCAGTTGAAGACAATGGTTATCAAGCTCCAGCTGAGGATGGATCAAACATTCAAGTAGTTGTTAGTCCTTCTTCTGAAAGATTACAATTATTAACGCCATTCTCTCCTTGGGACGGTGAAAACATTACCGGCGCAAAATTATTGATTAAAGCACATGGTAAATGTACAACGGATCATATTTCAATGGCAGGACCATGGTTAAAATATAGAGGGCATTTAGATAATATTTCTAATAACTGTTTAATTGGCGCTATTAATGCCTTTGGCGGTGAAGCTAATTTGGTTAAAAATCAAATTTCAGGCGAATTTGGAGCTGTTCCAGATACGGCAAGAGCTTATAAAGCGGCTGGAATTGCATCTATTGTAGTAGGAGATCATAATTACGGTGAAGGTTCTTCTCGTGAGCATGCAGCAATGGAGCCACGTCACTTAGGTGTTATGGCGGTTATTGTTAAGTCTTTTGCAAGAATCCATGAAACTAACTTGAAAAAGCAAGGGATGTTAGGATTGACTTTTGCAACTGAGTCTGATTATGACAAGATTAAAGAAGATGATACGTTCAACTTTTCAGATTTAGCAGCATTTGCTCCAGATAAGCAATTGACGCTTGAAGTAATCCATGCAGATGGAACTACTGAAGCAATTATGTTGAATCATACGTATAACGAATCGCAAATTGACTGGTTCAAAGCAGGTTCTGCGCTTAACTTCTTAAAAAAAGCTTAAGCAAATAAAAATACAATGTATTTAAGCGGCCTTCCCAATAGGGGAGGTCGCTTTTTTTATTGTACACAATATAGAGGGATCTTAAGTATACCTCGATTTTCCTTTGAATATCAAAATAGGATTTAGCTCCTGTTATTTGCCGATAGAGCGCTGCACACCTAATCTAAAACCTTTTGCAGCACTTTACCGTAAACTTTGCTACAATGGCCAAATTATTCTTATTCGAATCTGGAAGTACAAAAACCAATTTATTGGTACAGGCCTGTCTCGGAGACAGTAATGAGAATAAGGTGGGTGATATTCAAGAATTCATTCTTTCAGGCTATAATCCCAATCGCGAAAGCAATACATTTTTGCAAGAGTTGAAATTGGTTAATATTGAAAAAAAAGATCAGGTTTTCTTTTATGGCAGTGGCTTAGGTTCAGAAAAGAATAAAAGTGAACTTAAAACAGTGTTCCAAAATTATTTTCAAATTGATATAGCTGTCTTTGACGATATTCTCGGATCAGCCCGTGCGCTTTACAATAAAGAAAGCGGCGTGTTTGCAATATTAGGAACAGGAGGAGTCGCTGGATATTATGATGGCGAAAATGTCATTGAGCGCAATGGAGGTTATGGTTATTTAATTGATGATTTGGGTGGTGGATACGAATTGGGTAAAAGAGTCGTCTCAGCTTGGTTAAATGGACACCTGCCGCAAGGCTTGCAAAACGAAATAGAAGTATTGTTTCAATGTAAGCGCGAAGTCTTCACTGCTAAATATTATAATACCCCTGCATTAGGTTATAGCGCACAAGGATTAAATGAAATCGCAGATACAGTCAAACTTATCGGCGCGTATCAGGACGATCAATTTATCCAAGAACTGTTAATGAATTATTTTACTGAATTTTTCAGACGTCATATATTATCGCTTTATAAAGTAAACACAATACGAGAATTAAAACTAAGCGGATCGTTAGCTGAGATCTATTTTGACGTTATCCAAAATGTTGCTACACAAGTTGGAATCGTCATTAAAGAAACCTTGCGATATCCAGCACATAATTTGTTAAAATTTCATCAACAAAAAAGTTGTGTAAACAAATAATAATTAAAAATGATAAGATGACATAACAATAGTCTGACCTTTTAATGTACTTGTCTAGTTTATTAGTGGATTAGTAGAAAAAGCGGAAAAGATTAATTAATAATGGTCATATTGTCATAGAAAACCACAAGAAAACATGGAAGCATTGTATATAAGTGAAACGCGGAAAACCCCAGAGATTATTTTTAATCCTCAATCGGGCATTTTCAGCATTAAAGGAAAATCAATTCCTGATGATGCCGAAGAGTTTTATAAAGTCGTGCTAAATTGGTTTGATGATTACCTTGTACGTCCAAATGCAGAAACAGAAGTTTCTATCGATCTGGAGTATTTCAATATTTCTTCATCTAAAAGATTATTGTTTTTGTTGTATAAATTAAACGATCTGAATTCAGGTAAAAATGAAGCTCGAATCAAATGGCTGTACAATGAAGAGGATGAGGATATGTTTGAAGTGGGACAAGATTACGCCTTTATGGTTAAAGTTCCCTTCGATTTTGTTAGTTATACCTTAGATGAAGCGATCTTAGCTTCTTAAGTTCCTATTAAATAAAGTTCGTTTTCATTCATTTCTTGGGCAGATCAATGCTGTTAAAAAAGCTTAATAAATAAGTATAATCCTAAATTCCATGTCCAAGACAATCCATAATTGAGATATTGTTCTTATTTTCGCGGATTAATAGTAAAGAATTATGGAAAATAAAGGGAATTCATTAGCCAAAATATCATTAGGTATTAACGTTGTATTAATCATTGCGGTGATTATTCTATTTGTAAAGATGCCAAGTGGTTCAGGTGGAAACGAATTGGTGGACGGAAACGATTCAACAGATGCTGTGACGCAGCTTTTACCAGATGATGGTTCTATGAAGATTTGTTATTTTCAAGCAGATTCATTGAATAACTTGGACATGATGGCCGAGTTAGAATTATTGGGCGAACAAGCTCAAAAAGATGCTGAAGCAAAAATGCGTGGTAAAGAAAACGAAATTAAAAGATGGCAAGAAAAGTGGGGAGATCCTTCAAAATTGTTGCCTTCAGAATTAAGAACTTACCAAGAAGAGGCAATGAAGCAGGAGCAAGAAATTGGAATGTTTCAACAGCAAGTTCAAATGGAATTAGCAATGAGTCAAGAAGACTTAATGCTTAAACTAATTACGAGAGTTTCAGATGCTTCAAAAACATTCGCAGAAGCAAACGGATATGATTTTGTCCTGTCTTATCAAAAAGGTCAAAATGTTTATTACGGATCACCTAGATTTGATGTAACTGATCAATTGTTAGAATTGATTAATGCAGAATATCTTAAGAATCAAGAATCTATAACGGATGGCGAAAATGCTGCTGAAGCATTAGATGCTGGAGAATAAGGAGAGAATCAATGCTCATTGCTCAAAGAACCAAAGAAAATAATATTGCTGAGCATATCATATATATGTTTCAGGTCGAGGATTTAATTCGTGCAAATAAAGCCGATTTAGATGCTATTGTTACCAATGTAGTCCAACCACTCATTACTGATGAGGCCATGGCACAGCAATATGTTGATTGGTACGCAGGGCTAATAAAGCAAATGAAACAAGAGCGTATTCTTGAAAAGGGGCATCACTCAGATATTAACGAAATTTTAATGGAATTGCTGCTTTTGCACAATACCTTAATAAACATCAGCAAAGAAAAACGCTATTTAGAAGCATTTGAAGTAGCCTTGCCCATTATAAAAGATTTTCAACACAAGAGTAATGGTGGAGATTTAAATCTGATAGAAGTAGGTTTTAATGCCCTTTACGGAAAAATGATTCTAAAGCTAAAAGGCACTGAGATTAGTGCGGCTTCAGAAGAAGGTTTTCAAGCAATATCGCAACTTCTTGGCATTCTTGCTCATTTTTACAAAAGAATGAAAAAAGGTGATATGAACTTTACAAACAACTAGACACCCCTTAGTCGTCAACTGATTTTTACAGACGTATTAACCCATAAATCAATAATTACCTGACATACAGATATTACTGTAAGCTCATTAAATTACGAGGCGATTAGACTCAAAAACCATTCTAAGGAATGATATTTGATGATTATTTGAGAAACAAGTTAATTTTTGTAAGTGATAAATGATAACTTCGTACTAAGTATAAGTAGCTAAACTTGATTAACCGAATTCTATATTACTGTATTGTGCGCCCAATGTCCTACATGCCATTCGGTCTCATTTATCTATTCTCACATTTTTTCTATTTCGTTATCTTTTACATTTTCCCTTATCGGAAAAAAGTTGTGCTGGCAAATTTGTCTGCCGCATTCCCAAAGATGGATCAAAAAGAACGTACAAAAACTGCTAAAGAATTTTATCGCTATCTCACTTTTTTATTGGCCGAGTCAATTAAAAACCTCACTATTTCAGAAGAGTCATTGCGCAAAAGAATGATCGTTCGAAATCCTGAAATTATGGATCGCTTATATGATGAAGGACGACAGGTTTTATTATTGTCTTCACATTATCACAATTGGGAAATGTTAATTACGGCGCAAAATTTGGTTTTCAAACATCAGGCCATTGGAATTGGAATGCCCATGTCTAACAAATTTTGGGATAAAAAAATTAACGAAAGACGCGAGCGTTTTGGAATGAAGGTTGTCAATGCCAATAATTATAAAAACGTCTTAGCTGAACAAACAGACGAACCTACGGCAACTTTAATCTTAGGAGATCAATCACCCGGAAAAGATGAAAACTGTTATTGGGTCGATTTCTTGAATCAAAAATCAGCCTTCTATTTTGGGGCAGAAATATTAGCCAATCAAACAGGTGCCGCAGTTGTTTATGCTGTTATCCATTGTACTAAAAGAGGACATTACGAAATTGAGCTAAGAGAAATCACCACTAATCCCTCTGCAGAACCATACGGAAAAATCACAAGCGACTATATCCGCTTTCTAGAAGAGGATATTAAAAACAAACCTTCCGCTTGGCTTTGGTCGCACAAACGCTGGAAAAAGCAAATTCCAGATGACTTGGGTACATTACAAAGCAATCACGAAGCCCGTTTCTTAAAACGTTTCGGAAAAAGAGAGGATTCTTAATTAATCAAGTTCCAACCACACAACACAAAGCACACTTCGAGAGCCTCAGCGTCCTTTGTTATGTATACACGACACACCGATTACAACAAAAAACAATAGTAGATGAATTAGGCGTCAGTTCGAGTGATTTAATTAATTGCAAAGCAATTAATTAAATTGTATCGAGATTCTGTGTTAATATCCTAATAAAAATATGATTATTTTTAAACTTCTAAAGGAAGATTTATTCTATCCTGCGTAGGGCTCGGATTTTTCTGGGCTCTACTTTTTTCAAAATCAAA
>WTCE01000104.1 GCA_013138735.1 Crocinitomix sp.
AAGTACGAGTTCAAGGCTTGCGCAGTCCAGAAATTGTGCGTTTACATTTGTAAAAGATCAATAGCATATGGTTATTATCTCAATTTATGGGACACGCATAACGCAGAGTCGGCTTTTATAGACAAACCCTAGTTAGAATCTTCGATAGAGTTATTTGTTTGAGCTAGAAAGGACGAGTTCAAGGCTTGCGCAGTCCAGAAATTGTGCGTTTTTTTTTGTAAAAGATCAATAACATATGGTTATTATCTCAATTTATGGGACACGCATAACGCAGAATCGTCTTTTATAGACAAACCCTAGTTAGAATCTTCGATAGAGTTATTTGTTTGAGTTAGAAATCGGTCTTTATAAACGAGCACCATTTCAAATCAATCCATGGAGTCAAGTGTTTGAACTAGAAAGGACGAGTTCAAGGCTTGCGCAGTCCAGAAATTGTGCGTTTACATTTGTAAACAATCAATTTATGGGACAAGCATAACGCAGAAATCGATCTTTATAGACAAACAAAATTTAGTTGGCTTCGATTGTCAGAGAAGTAATGCTATTCTTACCACCTTCTAATTTGCTATTAATCGTTACACGATATTTTTTATCCGCAATTGAAATTAATTCACCAATAAAATATTTGCTTGATTTGGCAGTGCCTTTATGCATGATTGAAAAAGCCTTAGGCTTATGATCTGTATAAAAGTGCTGTAATACTTGTTCGGCTTGTGATTTAGAATAGAGGTTCGCTTTACCTAATATCGACAAGTCAACATTATCACCAAAATAGGTGGCTATAGCTGTCGCATCTCCAGTTTTAAAAGCGCTAATAATAACCGCTTCCAATGAAGGTACGGGGGCTGCAAAAGCCATTAACGTGTCTGCCGAATCTAATTCAACCATTATTATATCACCTGATGTAGGTTGAGCAAAAGCTCCCGAACCAACCAGTAATAATAGTATAGCAACAATTTTTTTCATCTTAATATATATTTATCAAATGTAAATCAAATCTTATTAGAAAACAAAGTATACAAAAACTAAGCCAATATTTTTGAATCGGTTTAACTATCTTTCGAAACGTAAAAAATATAATTAATTGCATACCTTATTCATGAAGATCAATCTAATAGTTGTAGGGAAAACAAATGAAAAATTTTTAATTAGCGGTGAAGCCGAGTATGCTAAGCGCATCAATCGTTATGTGAAATTTGCTAAAATTGAAATTCCAGACTTGAAAAATGCCAAAAAAATGAGCAGGGATGAAATTAAACGAGAAGAAGGAAAGTTGATTTTATCCAAATTAAGCCCAAATGGGCTCATTGTATTGCTAGATGATAAAGGAACAGCTAAAACCTCTCTACAGTTCGCTAAATGGATTCAAAACACCATGAATCGGGGTCATAAACACATTACGTTTATTGTTGGTGGAGCTTATGGCTTTTCAGATGATGTTTACAAAACAGCCAATGAGCAATTATCGCTTTCAAAAATGACTTTTAGTCACCAAATGATTCGACTTTTCTTTACAGAGCAAATTTACCGTGGCTTTGCTATTTTGAATAATGAGCCTTATCATCATGAGTGATTTTTTAGTACTTAGATCGCTTCGCTGTTAGTACTTGGATCGCTCTCCGACTGAGTCGGGTCGCTGTTAGATTGCGTTTTGACTTGCTTGTGGGTTTTGGTTTTGTTACAGTTCGCTGCCGCGAGATTGCATCATGCGTGCAAGTCAACCACATACACACAGACAACAGTCACGATCTGACTCCACTTAACGAGTCTCTAACTCCCAGTCCAAAACTCCCACAAAGTTGGATGATAATGCAATTGACTCTCATCCGTAATCGGCCGTACCGTTTTTAATTCACCGCTCAATAAACCTTCAAAATTTTCGCTGATCAAGTCCAACCCATTGCAATATTGTAGCACAGGATAGGTTTTGAAATTATCCTCCTTTTCTGGGCTAATTACTTTTTGCGCAATTACTTGCCCTGTGTCAATTCCTGCATCTACTAAGTGCAGTGTTACACCAAAATGTGCTAAATCTTTGTTATGAACCGCCCAATAACCGCCATGCACACCTCTGTATTTAGGCGTAATTCCTACATGAATATTCACAATTGGACAGTTTATTTTATCCAATAAAGTCTTTTTCAAAATCCGAGTTCCGTTGATAAATATGAGAGTCGGATTTTCTTTTTCTATTGCTTGCACAAGTTCAGCATCATGCACTGTATTTATTCGCTGAATAAGTTCCGAATCAATTGTTTTTCCGCTTAAACTATATTGCTGAATGATTTGTGAAATCCGGTTTTTACGGCTTTTGACAAAGGGTAAGGCCAAGGTCATAAAAAGTACTTGACCAGCGGTTTTTAAAAATCCAAGGCGTTTCCTTCTCCGCTTTAAAATCATTGTTTTTGATTCGGCTGTCTCTATAAAAACCTTCGTCACATTCATATGCGCGGAAAGTCGCTCAGCTAAAAGGTTTGTTGTTAAACCTTCGCTTGCAATTACAACAATATTAGCTTTTTGCATATGCAGCAATTTCTGACATATTTAAAGACTCGAAACCATACTTTTCCTTCAAAAGAAGCTGGTAAGCCAGCAATTCTTCAATCTGCTCTATACTTTCATGTAAATGTGTATTAAAATTGTGCGGATGCCACCATAAATGATAGACGGTTTCGTTTTGTGCGGCGTGCAACATTTCACGTTTAACACGTTTAATCTTTCTTATTTCCATCCATCTTTTTCCAGAATGGGGTCGAAAAAAACGGTTCGCTGGAATATTTAATAAACCTTCAAGTTTTGCTAAATCTGCAATTTTATAGGTTTTCGTTTTTGAAATTTTGAAATATGCATCTAGCACGCGCATCATTTTTTTATAAAACGACTCGTTTTCAAAACGGCTATTTTTCCAATGCTTATTTTCTTGATTTCCACGATAGGCCGTGTATTTTTCCTGATTTAATGTGTCTAAAGCAGTTTCACTCACCTGGTTTCTTGGAAAAACAATGCTTGTAAATGCATGATTTAATTCTTGCCCAAGATCCGTCATCCTTTTACAATCCAATTCAAAATCCACGGCCGAAATACCGTCCTCGCAGCAATATAAATGACTGTAAGTATGTGAAGCCAATTCTTGATTCGTTTGATTCAAAATGGACATTATTTCAGTTCGCCCTAACAATAAATTAGGATCAATTGAACCATGTTTTTCAGATGTTATCGGAAATGGAGAATAGCGTTTAATTGTATATGGAATTGGCAAGCTATTTTTTTCTGACTTCAAGTCGGTAAGCCCGACATTTCCCAATAAACCAACTGTTGCCCATGTAGCGTGAATATCATAACGTGAAAAAAGCGCCAAAATTCCATCTACGGCAGCTTCTGTTTTAGTCATTTCAGCGACTTCATGAACCAAACGTACATCATGTACACCCCAGTATTTCTCAAAATCTAACGATATGCAAAAAACTCCTTTAATTGAATTGGTTTTAATTGAAATGTGAAGATAATATAAAAAAGCAAAATTTTTAGTTTCAAGAAATGTGATAGACGAATTGTAAAGCCTTAAAGATTGTAGGATAATCGGTGGATGGAGATAAAACCTTATCCCATTTTTATCGTATATAAAATGCAAAACAAAGAAATGGGTGGAATCTCAGTAGCAGAGTTAGGAATTTGGCTGGTTTATATCAGCCTCCTCGTTGTGCTGCTCGTGGTTTTTAGGGTTTCAAAACAAGAATCACATTATCGTTTTTTTCTTCCAGCATTTATATTGAAAGTGTTTGGCGGTTTGGGTTTTGCAATCATCTACATTTATTATTACAAGTTTGGCGACACGTTTCTCTATCATAGGGGAGCATCAATATTGGCAGATACATTAGTTGATTCGCCCGGAGATTATTTTAGATTACTGGCGTCTAGCAATGCGAATTTACCAGTCGATTTAAGCAGTTTTTCAACTTCAATTTCATATTCACGGGGAGCAGAGGAGTGGTTTATGGTTAAGTTATTATCACCAATCTCTCTCTTTTCGTTTGGCTCATATTTAGTCACCACTTTATTCATGTCGACCATTTCTTTTTTTGGAGGATGGAAGTTGTTTTTAGTTTTTCGCGATTTATTACCCAAGCGCGAATGGTTGGCATTTGCTGCTGCATTTCTAATTCCTTCGGCGCTATTTTGGGGTGGTGGAATTATGAAAGATACTTTTACGTTAACCGGAATTAATTTGGTAATCTATGGCTTGTATTTTACTGTTTTCAAAGGCAAGGTTCATATGGGTAAATACGCTTTAGTAGCCGTGTCTGCATTTATCGTGTTTTATTTAAAAGGCTATGTTATCATTGCTTTTATTCCTGGTCTTTTATTCGGGATTAATGCTTTAGTCAAAAACGCAGCGCGAAATCAATTGTTGCGTCAATTTTTAGGCGCAGTTTTTCTAGCAATTACAGTAGCTATTATTTATTTGGGGCCACAATATTTGGGTAGTACTTCGTCAAAATATACGGCTTCGGCATTAGAGGGAAGAGTAAAAGGTTTTCACACATGGCATACGGATGTGGGTGGAGCAACCTATAATTTGGGCGAAGTTGAATACACGGCTTTTGGTGTGATTCAGAAAATTCCAAGTGCCTTAAATGTTACTTTTTTCAGACCTTATCTGTGGGAATCGGCAAATCCTGTTGTGCTACTAGCCGCCGTGGAAAGTACATTACTCTTGTTACTATTCCTGTATATTTTGGTTAAATTAAGGTGGCGAATATTTAGCCATATCCGCGAAAAACCTATTCTAATAACACTCATAATTTATTGTTTGATCTTTGGCTTTGTCGTTGGCTTTACCTCCTATAATTTTGGAGCATTAGGACGTTATAAAATTCCGATCTATTCCGTTTTCGTTTTTCTTCTCTTATACCTTTTAGCAAAAGTAAATGAGGATAAACCAGAAATAGATCATGGAGAGGTGTTGGATCAAGATTTTTGATTGTCAGCAATCGCTTCTAAATAAACCTTTCGAATTGCTTGCGCATTGCTTTTCCAACTGAATTTTTGTGTATGATTTTTCCGCGCTTCTGCCTTGTCATCTGGCAGAATAGATTGAACTATTGCGTCGGTAATTTCAGTGACCGATTCCGGATTAACCAAAATAGCATGTTCACCAGCTACTTCTGCAGTGGCTCCATAATTCGTGGTTATCACAGGTTTTCCGTAAGACATGGCTTCTAATATTGGAAATCCAAATCCTTCAAAAAGGGAAGGGAATAAAAAGGCAGTACAAGCGGAATAAAGTGCTTTCAAAGATTTATTGCTGACCTTATCAATATGCTGAATATTCTTTTCATTCAAGGCCAAGTTTAAATAATTATGCCCCACAATAATGAGCTGATATTCGGCGTTGGTTTCACTAAAGCGCTTAAAGGCTTCAACGACACGATAAATGTTTTTGTGCTCTCGAATTTGTCCAACAAATAAAATGTATGGACGACTCAAATCAATGGCGGCTAAACTTTCTGCTTTGTCTTCAGCGCTGATCTGGTTGAAGTCTTCCTCAAATCCATTATAAATCCGTGAATATTTTGGGCCGTCAGCTAGTTTAAAACGAGTTAATATTTCATTTTTAATACTGTCAGATACAAATACGACACGCTTCGCTTTTTTCAAAGTCGTTTTTAAAGCCTGTTTAAAATAGATCGATTTTAACCCAAACTTATCATCAAATTTTTTAATATTGGCATTTGAATTTGAATCGTGAACTGTTGCAACCACAGGTACATTACCAGTAAAAACAGGGGCGTCTAAATGTGGGTAATGATAAACGTCTGGATTCAAACGTTTAATAATTCGGCCCATTTTTGTGTAGTTTTTCGGTCCCATATGCCCCGCATCAATAGTTTTAAAGACAAGGTTTGAAAAGCTGTTTAACGTCTTGTAAATATTGTTGTCTTTTTGGATGGCTGGGTTAAGCAAAACCGTTATTTCATCTGCTGGAAATTCGGTCGCATAAGCTTCTAACAAACAAATAATATAACGACTTATGCCGCTAAAATAATTTAAGTGAACCCGTGCATCAAAAACTATTTTCATGATACAAATAAGTTTTTAAAACTAGCCAATCCTTCAGTCGGAATTAAAAAATAATACCCGTCAGGTGGTGTTTCATTTCCCACTAATTCCAATGATTTATTGGCTACTTGCGTAAAAGAATAAGAGAGTTCATTTTTAATAAATGCAGCAAATTCTGAAGGTTTACTATTAGCGCGATTTAGACAGGGGTGCGAAAACTCGATCAATATTATAGGACGATCCTTTAAGAGTAAATTTTTCATCCCGCTAAAAGCTTGCGGCTCATGTCCTTCAATATCGATTTTAATAAAATCAACCTTGCTACTGAAGGGTAATTCGTCTATGGCAATGGTTTTTACTTTTACTGATTTTCCTGCCGCTTCGGTTTGTTCACCGACATACGCAACACCAGTATTGGGTGCGCCAAAGTCTAAAAGCGGAACGGTCATTTCAATTGTTCCTAATTTATCGCTAACTGCGGCATGGTTCAAGGTAATATTTGTGCTGCCAAAATGCGCCACAATTTTTTCTAAAACTTTGTAAGTAAACGGAACGGGTTCAAAGGCAAAAACATGTCCACTTTTACAAATGCGAGACATATCAATGGCATAATGACCATAGTTCGCACCAATATCTAAAACCGTAGAATTATCCTGAATAAAATGGGCTAAAAATGCCGCTTCTTTTTCGTCCAAAACACCATTATTAATATCGCGTACTTTCCCTTTTGCGTAGGCTTTTGCATATACGCCTTCACCAAAGGTTTTGTAAATGAATTTTTTTATCCGTGTTCTCGTTTTATTCATTATTGAATTAATTCAGTGTATTTCTGAGCATTCGTCTTAATAGAATAGCGTTCAATTACTGCCGCTCTCGCTTTTTCTCCAATTTTATTTGCAACTGTCAAATCTGACAGCATTTCATTCAGTTGATCCGCTAAATCTAATGAATTCTTGTCTTTATAAAGCCATCCTGTTTCATTAGGTTGGATAAGAAGTTTATTATTCGGAATGTCAGATGTAAGCACGGGCAAACCACATGACATAGCTTGTAAAATTGCTGTGCTAAGCGTTTCGGCATGGGTGGCTAGAACATAGGTGTGTATTTTTGAATAAAATGCAAGCATCTCAACTTCATTCAGTAATCCTAAAAATTGCACATTGTTTTGTAGTTCGAGTGATATCGAAAGTGCTTTTACTTTCTCAAAAGTTTCGCCTTCCCCTGCCAAGTGTAATTCTGTATTAGGGTGGTTTTTAAGAATGCTTTTAAAGGCTTTCAAAAGGTTTATATGATCTTTTCCAGGAATCATTCTAGAAGCCATTCCAATCACAATTGGAGTAGCCTTTTTGTCTTTAGTCGGTTTGAATTTGTCGGTATCAACTCCATTATGAATAACATGGATTGGAACTTTACATTTATATTTTTTTTGTAATTCCGCTTTATAATTATCGTTCAGACAAACTACAGCATCTGCCTTTCGCAAAGCATATTTGCTGAACATTCTTAACGATCTTCCCTTTGATTGATTGTTTTCATGTTCTGCATAGAATACCTTAACGCCTGGCTTCTTTTCGCTATAGATCTTTGCAGGCATTATTAGTTCACTGCTGTGTACAATAATACGATCTGGACTTTCAAGTTCAAGAATTTCCTTAAAGCGGGAAAAAGCCTTTAAATATTTCCTGGGCTTTTTTTGAATTGAGTAAGTTTTTATCCCTAACTCCTCACTTTTCACTAAATAATCAGGTAAAGTTTCCTCCACACCAAAAAATACAAGCACATGAGTATGTTTTTCGCCAAATTCGGACTCCAATAAGGGGAACACAACATTTGCATGTCCGCCCAACCCTGAATATATCACGTGAATAACCTTATGCTTTTGCATTAAAAATGATTTTCTTAAAAATAGCTAAAGTTCGCCTTTTGAAAAGGTGACCTGATTTTGATTTAATTCCTTGCCATAAATATTTCAAGGCTGTTCGTTTGTCATTATTTATTGCTGCGGATAAAGCTGCAAGTGTTGTTAGTTCGCTCCATACATGGCCCAGTATTGGAGCATTAACCTCAGAATCCTGTCTCAAATTGTCTATTAAAATATTGCGTGACGCTATTATGGTTTCGGGACTTGCCAATTGCATAGTGCGCTCACCGTGTTGTACAATGGCGGCTGTTACTTCGTTTGTGAAATGGAGTTTGTAACGCATGGCAACTTTTATAATCACCTCCCAATCTTCCCCAATTTTTAAGTCTCTGTTTTCTGAAAAAGGAATTTCGAGTGCAACTGCTCTTTTTAAGTAAAACTGACAGGCGAATTTATTTTGCCGAATAACATTAGCGCGCAACGTATTAGCGAATAAAGGCGGAACTTGTTTTTTTATATCTCCATGTATTTCCTCATACCTGCTGTGAAAAAATGCAGGATCTTCTAGTTTGCTAATGGCATCAAACGCAACTTGCAAATGATTGGGATAAATTAAATCATCAGAGTCTAAAAAGAAAACGTAATCACCCAAAGCATTCTGAACCCCATTGTTCCTCGCTTTGCCACGTTCGCCATTTTCTTGATAAATGATTCTTATCCGATCGTCTTTGTACTTGTTTAATACAGCTTTTGTATCATCAGTACTTCCGTCGTCTACTATTAATACTTCAAAATTGGTATAGGTTTGCGCAAGCACTGAATTAATGCTTGCCTCAATTAAATGGGCACGATTATAGGTTGGTATGATGATGCTAAAAAAAGGCATTAGTTAAACTTACGCATTATTATCTCGGCTTTATCATTCGGTATAAATACATAATCAGATAGGGCTAAATCTCCGTGAACACCAAATTCGCTGATTTTTTCTAGTTTGATATTAGCTTGCTTACTAATCCTATAAATACTATAGTTGTGTTCCGCTAAAAGTTTCCAAATAGCATTTTGTCTTTCTAATCGTTCTTTATTATCGGCGGTATAAACAGGCAATATCTCACAGGTAATGATTGGATTACCATCCACTTCAAAAATTGATTGGAGCACTTCTAATTCTGCACCTTCCACATCAATTTTTATTAAATCAAATGGAACTGGCTCTTTCAGTTTTAAAGGGGTAGTCAATATATCAATAGCAGTACGGCTTTCATTCGCTCTAAAATTTTCAATAGTTGTGGCAGATGAATCACCCAAATCTTTCCCCAATAAATAGAGTTTACTTTTAGATTCAGAAGTGGATAAACCATAAGGATGAAGATGGCAAGCAACTATTTTATTTTTTTCAATCAAATCCAAAACATAATGAACACAGGCTGTATTGGGTTCAAATCCTACATAGACTGAATCTGGAAAAAGTGATTTCCATTTTAATAACGTTTGCCCTACGTTAACACCAACATCTAAAAAACGAAAATCAGGACCTCCCAATTTTTCCAATACTTGATCCATCCAAGGTTCTGAATCTACAAAATGTGTAAAACCTAAACCTTTATGCACAGGAACTTTATACATGGTGTCCCTAACCTTTAGAGGATAGGTTTTGTAGACTCCTAACTTATTAATGATGCGTTTAATCATGGTGTTGTATAATTAAAGCGTTGATAGCTGCTATCTTATTCGGATAGCTGTTTTCTAAAGCAAATTCCTTCCGCTTTTTGGCTAAGTCGACATGGTTATAAGCTACTAAATTATTTTTTATGGTCTTAAATTTAGTGAGAGTATCAACACTGTTTTTCGCCATTATAATAATGTCTTCAGAAGTGTTTTTGTGGGCGTCAATATAATTAGAGAGAGTAACGTTGCCCGAATAAAAATAGCCCATTAATTTATGCGGGCTACAGTGAATTTTTTCGTTTTCCTTTTTAAATAATACCAAGTTAATATGGCATTTAGAAAGATAACTTTGTAGTTCTTCGGGCGCTACCGTTCCAATGAAGTGAAGATTTGAAATTTGTTTTAATTCAGACAATTCATTCAATTCTATTGTGTTCTTAGAAGCTAAATTGGATCCTGTTGTCGGGCCAATCATCATAAAATCAACATCCGGGTTTGCTGTTGCTAAATCGCGGAGCAAGTCATAATCAATATGGCGGTGAAAGTTTCCAGTATAAATAGCCCGAATTGAATTTGTACCGGGCAATTTTACTTCAGTTGTTTTTGCAAATCCTTCAACATCTGCTGCATGATTAATTTCTATGCCTTTGCGGTAAGTTTCATGATCCTTTAAAACTAATTCAGTTACACCAATAAATAAATCTGATGTAAGCACAATATCTTTTTCAAAGCCACTATTCGGATGAAAATCTACCGTGTGATAAATTGTTTTTTCTGCAATCCAAACCGTTTGGTCAAAATAGCGATTGGGATCGAAACTCCAAACAAGATCAAACTTTTCAACGCCACAAGCCTTCTGAATTTGCTTCGCTTGCTTTTTATAAGTTGCTTTTTGAATGGCTTTGGGTAAATTATTAAGCCGTGGAAGTAGATTTACATAATCTACTTGAATTAAATTTGCTTTAATTTTTGTTGTTACACATTGAACAGTTCCAAATGGATTTTTAGAAAAACTGGATGCAGGATTTAAAAAGTAAACCGTATTATTTTTAGCCAAATAATTGGCGTAATGATGTTTTGAAACAAAGTTTTTTCCCCACGGTTCAGGCGATATGAGCAGAATTACTTTATTGATCATCTTTCAAAAATAAGGCATAGTTCATTCGCTCTATTCGGTATGCTAAGCGATAAATAATTTTATTGCTAATCCAAATAAAGCGTTTTTTTGAAGCGACTGCCAAGGTGATTTTTTGCCAAAATGTGCCAAAACCCCAAGGATCTATTTGTTTTAGTTTTTTAAATTGTTCCGGAATTTCAGCAGACCTACCGTCGGCATGTAAATGATTGAATAATTCGCGATAATGATAGCGGTATTCACGCTTGCGCATTAATCGAGAAATTTGCACATCCCGATCATATTTTTCGTAAATATTGAGTTTACCAATTAACATGCGTGTGTGTTGCAAGTGTATTCCATCTGCATGAATTCTATAATAAACATTCCGTGTTGGCGATCCATAAATGGTGTCGGCCTTTTTGGCGATTCGCATCCATAAATCCCAATCTTCTGTCCCTCTTAAAAGTTCGCTTTCATCAAAATAACCAACAGATTGAAAGAAACTTTTTTTAACCAGAACGGTATTGGTGTTTACCGCGCATGAATGATAGAGTGCTTTGAAAAAAGCGTTTCCCGTCATTTTTCCAGAAAGCCAATCATAGCTTTCTAATTGCGGATCCTTTTCAGGATAGTAATAATAGCCCAAACCATATAAAAAATCTGGATTATAAGTTTCCAGTTCTTTAATTTGTTCGGTTAATTTGTGCTTTAACCAAAGGTCGTCAGCATCTAAAAATGCAATATAAGTCCCCTTGCTTTCATGGATTCCGTAGTTCCTAGCAGAAGCTTGTCCGCCGTTTTCTTTATAGTGATAATGGATGCGATCATCATTTTTTTGAAATTCAGCAATTATTTCCGCCGAATTATCTGTTGAACCATCATCTACCAAATGGAGATTCCAATTAGTATAGGATTGTTTTAGAACTGACGTTATGGTTTCAGCTAAAAATTCACCTGCATTATAAACAGGAACCACTATGGAAACGAGGGGATTCATGATTGAATCGCAATAATGTTTTGAAACATGAAAATTTCATGAATGGGTTGCCATTCCCCCAACTCAATTAATCGATTTGTATCTAAGCGATAAAAGGTAAAACCTTCCAGTAATTCATAAAAGTCTTTGAGAAAACGACGCTTTACAATATTCACTTCGTTAAACTCAAATTGGATAATTTTAATGGCTTTGTTTTTAAGTAATTCGCTGGCGCCTTGTAGGGCTTCAAGCTCAAATCCTTCCGTATCAATTTTTAAAAAATCTATTTTTGAAATAGCGTTATTGCTACAATATTCATCCAATGTAATGACCTTTATTTTTTCAGAAACAAGATTAGTGGTTTTGGCAATCGTCTTTAAAATTTCGGGGTCAGAAGTCGCTTGCTCACTTGTCGTATTCTGGGCATCAAAAAATAATTCTAACTCACCGCTTGCAGCAGCAATGCCACAATTATTCAATACCACAGAATTCCCTAAATTATTTGCAAGTACTTTAAATGTATTTGGATTGGGCTCAAAAACATGGATTGTACCATTGGGAAAACTTTTGCCAAGCAAAGTTGAATAAGCTCCTTTATTTCCACCAACATCAAACAGTATGGGAGAATCACCCAATTTGCTGGGTAAGTATTTTTGCGTAAAATATTCCTCTCCAGAAGCTTTTAAAGAATAAGATTTGGTGATGCCGTTTTCGCTATAACCAATTCGAATCAAATCTAACTTTGCTTTGCGCGCCGTAAACCGAATGAACCGCGCACCCATATTACCAATACCTAACTTCAGTTTTTTAATCACTTCTTTTTTCGAATTAAACGGTCCTTAATTTGATCAAAGCTAATAAAATTCACGCGGACTAAAAACCAAGCGTAGAAAAGAATAATGCCGCTTTTAATGGCAAACTGATAAATGTAATCCAATTCAATAAACGAAGTAAAATAACTTCCAACTACATAGACAATCCCAAAGACAAAAAGTACGGAGGACATTTTGGCTTTTGTAAATGGAATTGGATAGAGTTTTTGCGCGATTACGAATAAGGCCAAATTATTGATTAAGGTACTAATGAAGGTGGCAATTGCTGCGCCCATTAATGAATAAATCGGAATCAACCAGAAATTTAAACCCACGTTAATTACAGCAGTAATAATGACAATTATAGGAATATATTTCGTTTTGTTTTTAAGATGCAATCCTGGAGAAAACATGCCCAAACCTGTGATCAAAACAGAGAGATAAAATATGGGCATTAATACACTCGCTTCATAATATTCGGGTTGTGTAAAAACGAATAAGGTTTCATAAGAGAAAAATGCGAGGCATAAACCACCGAGTGTTCCTACACCTACAAATAGCCTCAAAATACGTCCTAAATTAACTTGGGTTCCTTCATCCTGATGCTTTTCGTAAATAAGGGGTGCCAATGCGGACTGGAAAGACACAATAATTAAGGAAATAATTGCCGAAAACTTAAAGGCCATGTCATAAATCCCTACTTCTGCCAGTGAACCCGACATTTCTTTAATGAAAATTCTATCCGTAAAACCAAGTGCTAAATATGCAATAGCTGCAGGTATTAATGGAACGCTAAAGCGGAGTAATTTTTTAACTTCTAGTTTACCAATATAAAAGATGAGGTATTTTCTTAAATAATAAACTTGAAATAGGATTAGCGCTGGGGTGACTACTATTGTGGCCATATAAACACTGTCAATGCGATAATTAAATCCCAATGCAAATAATAGAATGAAGCCAATATTTAAAATGGCATGCAAAAATGAGGTAAGGGTAAAGGCTTTTGTTTTACGTAAAAATTTAAGTTGAACACTTAAAGCATTGAATACGCCATTTAATGCCACCGCAAATAGACACCAGTAGTAAGTTGTGTCTTGGATTTTTTCATCCTCAGAAAGTAGATTAATCACTTGGTCTTTAAAGACAAAAGCCAAAAGAATAAAAACCATGTAACTGAGAAAGTTGAACCAAAAACCACTTGAACCAATTTCTTGTTGCTGTCGGCGTGTCAATCCTTTTTCAGTAATAAAGCGCCCAACTCCTTGGTAAATTTGGAAAGAAAAAAAGGCGGCACTAAAAGCGCCCGCAATTCCCAACATGGCCAAAATCCCATACTCGGCCTGAGTAAAATAATCCGAATAAAAAGGAATCAAAAGCAAGCTAACTCCCTTTGTGAGTAAGTTCGCAATCGTATACAATCCTCCTTCTTTAATTAAGTCACGTAGCATTCAAATAAAACGGATATTTTTGTACAAATATAGGTCAACCGAGTAAACGTCAAACGGCGTTTCATATTGGGTTATAAAGAAAGTATTGTTATGGAGTTAATATTTGCGACACAAAATCAACATAAAGCCAGTGAAATTCAGAAATTGCTGCCCGCTTCAATTCAGGTAAAAACCTTAACTGAAATTGGGTGTGTGGACGATATTTCCGAAACAGCTCAGACGCTAGAAGGTAACGCTACTTTGAAATCTCAATATGTGGTAAAAAATTATCCGTCAGCAGACGGAGTGAATTGTTTTGCAGATGATACGGGACTGGAAATTTCAGCATTGAATGGTGAGCCAGGTGTTTATTCCGCCCGTTATGCTGGTGAGCAAAAACAATCAGAAGACAATATGGATTTAGTTTTGGAGAAACTCAAAGGTGTTTCGGATCGCTCGGCACAGTTTCGAACTGTAATTTCTTTAATTATAAATGGCGAAGAAAAGCAATTTGAAGGCATTGCCACAGGAGAAATCACCTTAGAAAAGTCTGGAAAATCAGGTTTTGGATATGATCCAATTTTTAAGCCTACAGGTTATGATCGCACGTTTTCTGAAATGAGCTTGGATGAGAAAAATAAAATTTCGCACCGTGGTATTGCCGTAAGAAAACTGGTGGAATATTTACATAGCCTTTAAAAAACCGTTTGAGCAGATGCAAAGAGCAATGAACATTGTATATTTGTCAAAAATTTAATAGTTATGATTCAAAGAGCACAAACAATATATTTGGCCTTCGCATTTGGCTGCATGGTTGTATTGTTGTTTTTTCCTATTTTTTCAATAGAAGCAAATAGCTTAGATGGAGACGTATTCTTAACAGCATTTTTTGGGAAAGATGGACTTGTAGGTGACGGTTTACCAGCTGGTAGTTTCCCAATGTCCTATATCTTTATTGGGCTCGCTGTACTAACTTTTGCTTGTATCTTATTATTTAAGAAAAGACCACGACAGCTCTTATTGACACGTTTGAATTTTATTTTACACTTACTCTTAGTTATTGGAGTTTATAGCTTCTATTATTTTGGAGCATCTTTAGTTGAAACAGGCGTGGCGAACGCGCATGGTGTTGAAGTTGATGTTGTATTTATCATGGAGTTAGGATTCTATTTCTTAATTCCAACCTTAGCCTTTTTATTCTTAGCCATTCGTGGCATTAAGCGGGATGAAAACTTAGTAAACTCTTTGGATCGTATCCGTTAATATGAATTATTTATCAGTAGAAAATTTAACCAAATCATTTGGTGATCGCATCCTATTTGAAGACCTAACATTTGGAATTGACAAGGGAGAGAAAGTGGCCATTGTCGCCAAAAACGGGAATGGGAAATCGACCCTCTTAAAAATAATTTGTGGCGACGGAACCGAAGATAGTGGGCGTATTATCTTTCGAAAAGATGTGCGTGTAGACTATTTGGAACAAGCTGAGAATTTTGATCCAGAAAAACTCATCTTTGACGAAGTATTGGCGACAGAAACCGTTGAAAATTTGGCGATTCGTGCTTATGAAGCGGCGATCAAAAATCCAGAAGATGCGGATGCCTATGAAAAGGCCTTTGAGCAAATGAACGCTACCAATGCCTGGGATTATGACGTAAAAGTAAATACCATTCTTTCTCAATTAAAAATTGAGAATAAAATGGCAGCAATTGGGACGCTTTCGGGTGGACAAAAGAAACGAGTGGCGTTGGCCAAAATCCTGATCAATGAACCTGATTTAATGATTTTGGATGAGCCTACCAATCATCTTGATTTGGATATGATTGAATGGTTAGAAACTTACCTAGCCAAATCAAAATCAGCCATTATGATGGTAACGCACGACCGCTATTTTTTAGAAGTGGTTTGTACGGCTATTATTGAATTAGAAGATCAAAAAATCTATAAATACAATGGAAATTTCTCTTATTATTTAGAGAAAAAAGCGGAACGCCAAGAAATGTTGGCAGCCACAATCGGTAAAGCAAAAAACTTGATGCGGACCGAATTGGATTGGATTAGAAGACAACCCAAAGCAAGAGGGACGAAGCAAAAAGCGCGAACAGATGCTTTTGTTGGTTTAAAAGAAACGGCCACGCAACATGTGCAAAAAGATGCCTTAGAGATTAGGGTTCAAATGAGTCGTCTAGGATCTAAAATTGTTGAGTTGCATAAATTAGGGAAATGGTTTGGCGATAAAAAAATCATTAACCAGCTGGATTATGGATTTAAGAGGGGAGAGAAACTAGGGATTGTTGGAGCGAACGGTACGGGGAAATCTACTTTTTTAAACATGTTAGTTGGAACGGAAGAACCTTCTAAAGGCAAAATTAGTGTAGGCGAAACAGTTGTGATGGGATATTACCATCAAAGTGGCGCCAACTTTAAAGCGGGTAAAAAAATGCTCGAAGTAATTACGGATATTGCAGAATTTATCCCTTTGGATAAAGGGAAAAGAATGTCGGCGGCGCAGTTTTTAGAAAAATTCTTGTTTCCGCGATCCATGCATTATATTGATGTGGATAAATTAAGTGGGGGCGAAAAAAAACGCTTGTATTTAATGACCATCTTAATGAAAAATCCAAATTTTCTAATTTTGGATGAGCCTACCAATGACTTGGATATTTTTATTTTGGGGGTATTGGAAGATTATTTATTGCGATTTGAAGGTTGTTTAATCATTGTGTCGCATGATCGTTATTTCCTAGATAAGTTGGTTGATCATACGCTATATTTCAGAGGAGAAGGCGAAGTAAAAGACATTATTGGAAATTATACGGCCTATCGCAAATTCTTAAAGGATGAAGTAAGCGAAACGCGAAAGCTTGAAAAAGCAGCAAAGGAAAAAGCCAAAGAGAAAGCCAAAGAAATTCCTGCGGCAGCTAATCCTGATAAAAAGAAACTTAAATTATCTTATAAAGAACAGGTTGAATTTGACGGCCTAGAAGAGTTAATTGAAAAGTTAGGGATTGAGCGAGATGAATTAACGACCGCCCTAAATAGCGGAACGTTAGCTGGAGACGAAGCATCAACAAAAGCTATTCGACTTGGCGCAGTTGGGCGAGAAATTGAAGAAAAAGAGTCGCGTTGGCTAGAATTGGCTGAGTACGCTTAAGAAATCCAATTTAAAAATATACCAATCGGTATTTTATCACTACATTTGCGGATATGAAAGGTAAGGCCGAACTAACGACCGCGTTTATTATTAGTACCGTTGCGCCCATCTTTAACAAGAGCGGTTACAATGGCACAAGTATGTCGGACATTACCAAAGCAACCGGTTTAACGAAGGGCGCTATTTACGGAAATTTCAAGAATAAAGAAGATTTGGCTTTTGCCGCTTTCAAATTCAATGTTGATAAAGTGGTTGATCAAATTAAATCTGAATTGATTCAAATTGATTCTCCTGTAGCCCAATTGCGCGCCTTGCTAAATTACTATCGCAGGTACAGATCTCATACTGTTGAAATAGGTGGATGTCCAATTTTGAATATTGGGGTAGATGCTAATCATCAAAATTCTGAGTTATTAGGGAAGGTCCAAGATGTCGTAAAAAAATTACAGTTCTACATTCGCAAAATGATTGAATTGGGGCAAGCTGCCAAAGAGATTAAAGCGGAGATTAATGCGGAGCAATATGCTAAACGGATTTTTGCCTTAATTGAAGGAGCAATTTTTATGACTGTTACTATGAATGACGACAGTTATGTGGACGATATGATGGATCATGCAGATAGGATTGTTGACAAAGAATTGATTGAATAAAATTTTTTAACTAAAAATATACCGATTGGTATAAAATATAAAATTATGGCCGCACAACAAACAGTGTTAAAAATATATTTTGGTGTTCTGTCGTTCGTAGCGCCTTCACGAGCGGCAAAAAAGAGCTTTGATCTTTTTCAAAAAGTGCGTAAAAAAGACATTCGGCCAAGGGAGGCATCTTTTTTTAAGAGCGCTCGGCATTTTCAAGTAGAAGCGATATTGGACCAAAACAAGGTTGATCAAATTGACTGTTATGAATTGGGAGATCCCAAGCAAGATCTTGTTGTATTAGTGCACGGTTGGGATTCGAATGCTGGCAGCATGTCACAAATTGCGAATAAATTGGTTGAAGAGGGGAAACGGGTAGTGCTTTTTAATTTACCTGGGCATGCTTTTTCGGTTCATCATTCAACAAATTTACTCGAGTGTAAAAATGCAGTTACGGCGGTTTTAAACCATTTAAAACCAATGTCAGGTTTTTCAGTTGTAAGTCATTCTTTTGGATCTGCGGTGGTAGCCTATGCGCTTTCTAAAAACAACTATGAATTGGATAAATTAATATTTCTAACCAATCCCAATCGCGTAGAGCACATTTTTAAAGACTTTAAAAACTTTATTGGCTTGAACAATCGTGCCTATTTAGCCTTGCTGAAATTGACGCAAGACAAATTAGGGGAACCCATTCATGCTGTTAGTGTAGCCGCCAATTTAACAGGGGTGAACTATCAAAAATTATTACTCATTCATGATAAAAACGATAAAGTTTTAGATTATTCTAACTCCTTAGAGGTAAAGGATGGGAACCCAAAGGCTGAGCTATTGACGTTTGAGAATATTGGGCACTATAAAATGCTTTGGAATAAGGAAGTAATTAACAATTGCGCGATTTTCTTGAATAATGATTAGTTGCTGAGGCAAGAGGTATAAAAAGATAGTAGATCGCTGCGCTGTTAGTACTTAGATCGCTTTGCTATTAGATTCCAACTAAATCATTGAAACCGCGTCAAATCGCATTGATAATTGCGCATTGTTCATTGCCCATTTAAACCGCGTCAAACCGCATTAATAATTGCACACTTCGACGAGCTCAGCGCGGCGCATTGAACATTGCACATTGATACCCACGTCAAACCGCATTGATAATTGCCCATTGAAACCACGTCAAATCGCATTCACCCCATTAAATTATTAAAAACAAGTCATCCGTCTTTGAAATTCTACCCGATAAAGAGTTGTAGCATACTTATTAATTTAATTTTACTAATTTAACACCTAAGTATATAAACCTATTATAATGGCTCATGGTCATTCTGATTTATAAAGCCGGTAAGGAAAAATGAAAATTGATAATTTTGTTTGGAACGACTTGAAGGAAAAGCCTTCAAAGACCAATAGGGTACTTGTTTTATGCGCTTTTGGTCGCTCAGGTGATCAGCAACCAACCCATGCGGCTTTAAAAGAGAAATATCCGAATGGTGAAATTATACTTTTTAGCACATCTGGACATTTTATTTCATCAGTAATTCATGATGATCAGCCGATTGTATCCGTTATAGAATTCAATAAATCAACATTTGAAGTTCGGAGCTATTCCAATGAGAATTATGGAGAATGCTTGGCTATGGGAACAGCAATTGGTGCTGATGTAGGTAAGACTGCAAAAGGAGTGTGCATTATCTCAGATGGTGGAGTCGTAAACGGAACGCAGCTAATAGAAGGGATTAATTCTCAAATCATTGCTGATATTCCAATTTTTGGAGGAATGGCTGGCGACGGAACACGCTTTCAAAAAACCTTGGTTGGTGTTAATGCCGAACCAGAATCGGGCAGAGTAGGTGCAATTTCATTCTATGGAGATGCTCTTCAAATAAAATCAAATTGCGATTCCGGTTGGATAAGTTTAGGATTGGAATTCAAAATCACATCATCTGTCGCGAATAAATTAATTGAATTGAATGATAAAAACGCTTACGACGTTTTGTACGATTTCCTTGCGCCAGAAAATCAAGAAGATTTTGCTAAAACAACCCTTTATTACCCTTTTAGTTTGGTAGAAGATGGAGTTGCAAATGTCATTCGCACGCCAATTTTGGTCGATCATGTTAATAAAACATTGACCTATGCTGGTGACATGCCGGAAGGTGCGACTGTTAAATTGATGAAATCCGGAACCATGCAATTATTAGATTCTACTGTGGATGTGGCAAAATATTGCGCTACGGAAGATCAAAAACCAAGTTTTATCTTTGCTACATCATGTGTCGGAAGAAGAGTGGTGTTGGATGATATGGCAAATGAAGAATATACGGAGTTGCAAAGCGTGTTTGGTAGTGAAAGCAGTTATTTTGGATTTTATTCATATGGCGAGTTTTCACGATCGGGAATCGAGGAGAATTGTAAATTGCATAATCAAACCCTTGCCTTGGCTGTCTTAACAGAAAATTAAATGGAAGAGATTCACAGATTACTGCGCAGACAAATTGAGCGTAGCGGCGTTAATTTGAAGGCGACCGAAGATGGCAGGGCTTTGTTAGATACACTGGATAAAACGTATAAACATTTTGAAGATGAGCGCAAAATTCTGGAGGAGAGCGCAAAACGAATGTTGGAGCGGATTAGCAGTTCGAATGAAAACTTACTGACTATTATCAGCACATTAGATGGGTTTAATTATCATGTCTCCCATGATCTTAAAACAAGCATGATCCATACGGTTTCATTGAGTAAAATGATTCAAAAATATCAGGAAGCTGAGAATCCTGAAAAAGTCAAAGAAATCTTAAATAAATTAGTAAATAACTCAGAAAATGGGCTTAATTTGGTTGAGAAATTTTTACGGATTTCTCAATTCAATACACAATTGGTAGAGCAAGATTTAACCACTATTAACATCCCGGATTTAATCAATTCAATTGCCAAAGAATTAGATTTTAAGTCACCGTATGAAATAAACTTTGCACAAACAGAGTTTACCGAGCTAAATGCCAAAGAAGTGGGTATACAAAGCCTTTTCCATAATTTATTGACAAATGCCATTAAATATCGCGAATCCAAGCGAACCCTTAAGATAGATATTCGTCTTGTACAAAACGGACGCGACAAACTCATTTACTTTAAGGACAATGGAATTGGAATTGACCTCGAATCTAATCGTGATAAAATGTTTAAGCCATTTGTCAGAATTGAAAATGGATTAAACAAAGAAGGGACAGGTGTAGGTCTATTTCTTGTGAAAAAAATTGTGGGCGAGCATAATGGAACTATAAAGGTGAATAGTGTATTGGATGAGGGGACAGAATTTATTATAACTTTTTAAAAGCACAAAATCAGAATAGAATAATCAAAAAACTATGAGTGAAAAATTAGATTTTTTTATAATTGATGATTCAGACGTAAATAACTATTACACGGAGGATTTATTAAACGAATTTGAGTTTACAAATTCGATAACCACATTTCTTAAAGCAACAGAAGGATTAGCAGAATTAACAAAACGTATTCAAGAAAAAACAAAATTGCCTGACGTTGTCTTTTTAGATATTCGTATGCCAGAAATGGACGGATTCGAATTTATAGAAGAATTAGATGAGGTCTTAGATGATCAAGAATTGACGTCTAAAATTTTCATTTTAACTTCTAGCAAACACAGAAGAGATGTGGAATCTTTTGAAAAACAAAAAATTGCTTGTGAATTTTTAAATAAACCACTTGAAAAGAATGAAATTATTTCAATGGTTGATAAGCATTTCAGCTGAAACTTAAGAAAAACATATCATTTCAGTATTTGATAACTGGTGTTGCTTTTGGATTATTGTTTCCAATCATTGCTATTGTTGCGGATTGCTTTTTCTTTAATGATTTAGAAGTAACTTTTGCTGCTATAATCAAACGGATCAATAATAACCCCATTCATTTTATCATTTTAACCGCGCCTATTATTTTAGGAGGAGCCTTCTATTATATCGGTCGGTATGCGGTGAGGCAAAGAAAATCAAATTACGAATTGGTTCAGGCGAACATGGTGATGAAGGAAACAAATGAACTTTTGGATACCTTCAATTATCACGTCAGTCATGATTTGAAAAATGTGCTCAACAATCAAATTGTATTGTCTCGTATGATGAGCAAATATGTTGCTAAAAATGATCATCAAAAATTGACCGAAATATCTGATAAATTAATTGACGTTAGTGAAAAAGGCCTTGCAACAGTGATGCAGTTTTTGGTCATGAGTAAGGAAGGGTATTTAATTAACGCAGAAACCAGCGAAATTAATATCCAAGCCGAAATGGCCAAAATTTTGGTTGAAAATGGCTGCGAAGACCGTATTAAAGTAAAGTTTACTCGAACTGATTTTTATTCAATCGAATTACAACGCAAAGTGTTTGAAACTATTTTTGTCAACCTTTTAACCAATACAATTAAATACAATAAAAGCAGTCCAAGTGTTGATATTC
Organism: Crocinitomix sp.; assembly: GCA_013138735.1. Classification (GTDB taxonomy): domain Bacteria; phylum Bacteroidota; class Bacteroidia; order Flavobacteriales_D; family Crocinitomicaceae; genus Crocinitomix. The sequence continues at coordinate 22,183 of WTCE01000104.1, forward strand.
AGTTGATTAAACATGTGGATGGAAAGCAAATCTTATTTAAAGACAACGGGATTGGAATTGATCTTGAAAAAAACAACGACAAAATTTTCACCCCTTTTCAACGATTTAGTGAATCTTCTGATGTAGAAGGGACAGGTGTTGGCTTATTTATAATTAAAAAGTTGATTCAAGCACATAGCGGAACGATATCGGTTAAGAGTAAGTTAGGCGAAGGAACCGAATTCACTATACTTTTCCCTAATACTCAAAATTAAAGCCAAAAATGACCATATACATGAACCATATAATAGTACAATAATGTATAAGGCACTTCTGACATTCTTTACCGTTTTAATGGTGGCTACGGCTTATTCAGTCAAGGTCATTCAGGTGACCAATTCGAGTACAAAAATTATTGGTAAGGATGTCTTGTATTTTGAAGATGAAACAAATGCTGTTTCCTTAAATCAGGCCGTTCAGTTTGCAAATTCTGGCGAATTTGAAACATGCAGTATGGATGTTTTTGCAAGGCCATCTTCGCCTTCTTTACATTGGTTTTCATTTAGGGTTGAATCATTTATACAGGATGAATTATGGATCAATGTTGTTAACCAAGGGTTTAATAATATTAATTTTTATCTCTTAGATGAGCAAATGAACCTGCTGGACTCTGTGAAAACAGGAGCTGAATTACCAGCCGAAACACGCAAACGAAAATCTAAAACATTTTGGTTTAATTTATTTCAAGATGAAGAAGTTGGAGTGCGCACGGTATTTTTACAAATAAAATTTTCGGGAATTTTAGAAGTGCCAATTCTATTGGGAGGCTATGAAGAATTGGTTGAGGTTGAAGATGAAAGTGAACTCTATGGACTTATGTTTATTGGAGCGTTATTAGTGATGCTCTTGTATAACGGTTTTTTGGCTTTTTTTACAAAGGATGTGGTTTATGTTTACTATACGGGATACATTCTTTTTATGCTGGTTATTACAACACACGTTAATAATTATCCAATAATGCCCACCTTTTTTGGGAGTTACTTTACCTATGAATTTTTATTCGTTTGGATTTCGCCCGTATCCATTTTTATGGCCATGTTCATTATTCGATATCTCGAATTGGATAAATTTGCGAAAAAATCGGCCAATGTTATTCGCGTTTTTGCGGGACTTTCATTTTTAGTAGGTTTATGTAACCTGTTTATTCCTGCGGCTTACCTGACTAATGTTTATCAAATATGTACAGTTTTGTTACTGGTTATTTGCATGGTTATTGGTTATAAACAATGGATTAACGGACATAGAAGAGCAAAGTTTTATTCGATAGGCTGGACAATCAACATCATATCTGTTTTAGTTTTTATTGCTGTTTCAAATGGATTATTACCCTACAATTCATTGTCTCGAAACAGTATGTATTTTGGTGTGGTTTGTGAACTAGTTATTTTTTCCATAGCCTTGGCAGAGCGCCTCAACGAATTGAAAACCGAACAAATGCTGTTGAATAAGAAGTTAGTAGCAGTCAATGAAAATTTGGTGGTCAGTAATGAATCACTCGATTCGTTTAATTATCATGTAAGCCATGATTTAAAAACGGTGCTAAATAATAGCAATGCTTTAACCCGGATGATCAAAAAGTATAATCTTAAAAAAGATCATAAAAAGGTAGAAGAGATTTCAGAAAAATTAATCGCTGTGACTCAAAATGGGGTCGAAACAGTTCAAAGCTTTCTGTCTTTAAGTACAATTAATGCATTGAATCAAACCAACGAATTGGAAGAAATTAAATTGACAGATGAAATAAAAGCAATTGTTACATTGAACGGCTTAGATGAATTCATTGACGTAGAAATAACCAAAAATGAACTGGGTACGATTTTGATGCACAAAAAGGCTTTTCAAAGTGTTTTTATGAATTTTTTCACCAATACAATTAAATTCAATAAGAATAATCCGCAGGCAAAGATTGAGTTTTTAAAAATGGGTGAATTCATGCAAATTATATACGAAGATAACGGAATTGGAATTGACATGATAAAAAATATAAAGCTTGTTTTTGCTCCATTTGAGCGTATAAAAGGAGGCGTAGAAACCGAAGGAAGTGGCGTTGGTCTGTATTTAGTAAAAAGAATTATTGAAAATTATGGCGGTTCAATTGAAATTCAAAGTAAATTAAACGCCGGCGTAAAATTTATTATAACAATGCCCGAACTGCAAGATATAAGCAAGACAACTTAACATGAGACCAATTTTTAACATACTACTCTTATTTATTGGCCTAATGTCAGTTAATACAAACGCCGCACATTTATCATTATCAAAGGATTATGAAGGCTTTGTTGGCACATCATTGTCCTTCTATGTTGATCAACAAAACAAACTAAGTTTATCAAAATTTATTCAAAAAAAGAATGCGGATAAGTTGTCCAAATCAGAGGGAGAAATTTTTCTTCGCACCTCACCAATCCCATCTTATTGGTTTACGTTTTCGGCAAATTCAACACTATCAGAAGAGGTTTGGCTTAATCTTAAAAACAGCAATTTAAGTCAGGTTGATTTTTATAAATTGAACTATGCAGATGAAGTTTTAGAAGAGTATCACACCGGTAGTCTTGCAGATCGTTCAACCCGTGCTTATGATTGTAATACATTTTGGTTTCCAATTATTGAGGCGAATGATACCGCCTCCTATCAATTTATATTCAAAATAAAAGCGGCATTGACCATTGAAGTTCCAGTAGAAATTGGAACCTTTCCTAAATTAATCGAATCCAAAGAGCAGTCCGACTTTTTAGCCTATTTCTTTATTGGAGCTATGTTAATTATGTTTGGCTATAATATTTTCCTTTTCATTTTCACGAAAGACAGAATTTATGGGGTTTATTCCTTTTATATTCTTTCCATAATTGTGGGCACTACCTTTTTAAATAATCATCCAATATTGGAAAACTTTGTTGGAAAAGAGTTTACGTATAATTACACTGCATGCTGGTTATGGTCTGGCCTTATTGGTATTGGCGTCTTTGCAATGGAATATTTGCAGATTAAAAAAAGACTGCCAAAGATGTATAAATTACTTTGGATCGAAATGGGGATTATAATGCTCTACGCCATTCTAAATATTTTTATTCCTGTTGATTTATTGTCCGTGACTTATCAAATTGTTGTGGTCTTATTTTACGGTACTTGCTTAGTTATAGCCTATTACTTCATGTGGTTTCTCAAGGATAGCCGTGCGATATTATACGCTATTGGCTGGACCATTATGATGCTTGGTGGGATCATTTATTTATTAGTCATAAACGGTTTAATTACCTATACCGCAGTTTTTCGAAACATGATGTATTTTGGTGTAATGAGCGAAGTGTTGATTTTCTCAATTGCACTTGCCCGTAGGTTGAATAGATTGAAGGCGGAACAAGAAAATCTAAACCAAGTTTTGGAGAAAACCAATGAAAGTTTATATAAAAATAATGAGGCATTAGATTCCTTCAATTATCATGTAAGTCATGATTTGAAAACGGTAATGAACAATAGTAATGCTTTAGCCCAAATGGTTCAAAAGTATAATGACTTAGGGAGGACAGAAAAAGTGCAAGAAATCACTAAAAAGTTAATTCGTGTCACGGAAAATGGAGCAGAAACAGTTCAAAGTTTTTTGTCTTTGGGTTCGGTAGATAATATTTTAAAAAACGAAAGCGAAATTTCAATTGAGCCTTCGAAAGAATTGAGACTAATAATTGAAAGAAACGATTTAGTAACGGCTATTGATATTACAATAGAAACAGATGAAATCGGGTCCTTATCCATGCATACCAAAGCATTTGAAAGCATCTTCCTGAATTTGCTAACCAATGCTATTAAATACAATACAGGAACTGCAAGGGCTAAAGTTCAGTTTAGAGTGAAGGGGAATGATTACGTATTTATTTTTTCCGATAATGGAATCGGCATAGACACTGAAAAATATGGACGTCAAATTTTTGAGCCGTTTCAACGCGGAATGTTTATTGAAGGAGCAGAAGGAACCGGAGTGGGACTATATTTAGTGAAAAGGATTGTGAATGCCTATAACGGTGAAATTAGTGTAGAAAGTGAGTTGGGTCATGGGGCAACATTTATAATTAAAATCCCAATGGATCGGTGATTAAATTTGCACATACATATAAACGGTTTCGTTTGCACTTATCATTACTTCTACTTCTTTTAAATGGTGCGGCTTTTGGACAGATAGTTGAATTAGGCGATTCAAATCAGGCGATATTGATAGGCGATCAAGTTGCTTATTTCATTGATGATTCAAGCGCTTTAACCTATGATCAGGTTTTAAGTCGAACGGTTGAATTTACCAAGGGAAAAGGTAAAGTATTTGGAACCCCAGCAACAGAAGGTACCGTTTGGGTTTATTTTGAATTTAATAATTCTTCTGATCAAGATATTTGGATGGATGTTCACAATTCAAACTTGTTGAATTGTCATTTATTTAAAATTAATAGCGCTAATGAATTAGTAGAAACCTATTTCGCAAGCGCATTGCAGGATTATTCGCAACGTTCACATGATGTTCACACCTTTTGGTTCCCTTTAGCTGAGGCAGGCGACAAAGAGACCTATCGCTATTTAATAAGTGTTAAAACAACCTTGGCAATTGAGCTACCCCTTTATGTAGGGCCAGAAAGATCTCTTTATAAAAATACAAATAGAGACAACTGGATGGCTATCGCCTTTATTGGTGCACTTTTGGGGCTGTCGATTTATAATCTCTTTTTCTTCTTTAGTTTAAAACGCAAAATTTACTTATTCTATTCACTCAATGTGATTAGTTTCTTATTCGTAATTCCTTTCTTTAATAATTTCCCAATTACGAACTATATTTTCGGACATAATTTCACCCATATACATACATCAACCTGGATTTGGATTCCCTTTCTGACAAGCGCATTATTTGCCTCCTCATATTTAGGATTAAGACGTTTAGCACCACGTTTAAGGTATTTGTTGATGGGGTTCGTTAAATTTTTCATTCTCTTAATACCATTTACAATCTACTATCCAAGTGCTGGTCTTGCTAAATTATATGTTTTGAGCACATTAGTGTTTTACCTCGTTTGTTTACTTATCGGCTATTATATGCTGGTGGTGAAAAAACAAAAAAGGGCCTTATTATTTTGCCTTGGTTGGACCGCCATGTTCATTACTATAATTATTGTCGTGTTGGTGAGGAACGGAATTATGCCGTACAGCCTATTTTTGCGAAATGCAACTTATGCTGGGATTTTTGTTGAAATGTTTGTCTTTGCAATTGCTATTGGGCAATACATGAACGCCTTACGTGCAGACCAAATTAAGTTGAATAAAGCATTAAAAGAATCAAATGAGGAATTGATTGAACTTAATGAGTCGCTTGACTCTTTTAATTATCATGTCAGTCATGATTTGAAAACAGTTCTCAACAATACGAAGGCCTTAAGTAAAATGGCTGAAAAATATAATGAAAAGGGTGATCAAGGAAAATTAAGAGAGATTGTTCAAAAAATGCAGCAAGTCGCTGACAATGGCGTTGAAACTGTGCAAAGCTTTTTGTCATTAGGTAAAATCGACAACCTCTTTAATGTTGAAGGAACGGAGGAGTTGAATTTAGAAGCTGAAATTGCCACCATCATTAAGACGCATCAACTAACCAATAAAATTAAAGTAGCAATAACTCAGAACGAAATGAACGCGGTTAATATGCATGCTAAGGCATTCGAAAGTATCTTCCTGAACCTTTTTACAAACACTATTAAATATTCGATTGAAAACCCAACTGCTGAAATTCGTTTTTATCGTAATAAGAATAAATGTTGCATGGAATATCGGGATTTTGGTATTGGAATAGACATGGATAAATTTGGTGATGTTGTTTTTAATGCCTTCAATCGTGCAGGCAATGCAAGCCATTCCGAAGGAACCGGAGTTGGACTTTATGTGCTTAATCGTATTGTCTCAAACTATCAAGGGACATGTGAAATGGAAAGTGAATTAGGTGAAGGCATTAAGTTGACCATGAGTTTCCCAGCTAAAAACGTCGCAATAGGTTAGGGTAGCTATTCATTTTACAAATAGTCTTACAATAATTAGCGTAATCAAAGTTTTATTGTGAACAATTCGAAATAAGGCATCTGAATAACAGTAACTATTAAACTAACTTTACTTATTTGATTAAAGTCACCACACAATGGAAGTTTTAAGGGTAGAAAATATCGTCAAGCAATACGCAGGTCATACTGCATTGGACGATATTTCGATTGGGACTAAAAAAGGGGAGATTTTTGGCTTATTAGGGCCAAATGGTGCTGGGAAAACTACTTTAATTCGGGTCATTAATCAAATTATTGGCCCCGATTCTGGTAAAGTTTTTTTGGACGGTAAACCAATCCATCCCGAAGATGTAGCAAAAATCGGTTATTTGCCTGAAGAGCGGGGGCTCTACAAAAAAATGAAGGTTTACGACCAAGTGATGTATTTTGCGCGCTTGAAGGGAATGGGCAAAGTTGAAGCCAAAAGAAAAATTGATCATTGGTTTGAGAAATTTGAAATTACCTCTTGGTATAACCGAAAAGTCGAAGAGCTTTCCAAAGGAATGGCACAAAAAATCCAGTTTATAATTACCGTTCTACATGAACCGAAATTACTGATCTTGGATGAACCCTTTAGCGGATTTGATCCCATTAACGCACAATTAATTCGGAACGAAATATTAGAATTGAAGAAAAACGGCGCATCTATTTTGCTGTCAACTCATAATATGAATAGCGTTGAAGAAATTTGTGATTCAATTGCGCTAATCGATCAATCTAAACTTATTTTAAATGGAAAATTAGCGGAGGTTAAAAAGGAATTTAAATCCAATACCTACGCCGTCCAGTTTAAAGGAATGACATTTGGCTTTGCCAACGCTTTATTTGCTGATTTTTCATTAGAAAAGTCGGAACAAATTGACGAAGATAGAGCTGTAGCTTATGTCAAATTACTCAAGGGGAATACACTCAATCATTTATTGAAAACCGTTATGCCTGTGGTAGAAATTGAATCAATTAATGAAGTGATTCCATCAATGAAGGACGTGTTTATACAAGCCGTTCAAGGAAAGAAAGGAGGGAATGATGAGTAAAGTAGGATTAATCATCAAACGTGAATATGGCGCCCGAGTTAAAAAACGGTCGTTTTTATTAATAACCGCCTTTGTGCCGCTCTTAGTAGCTGGTTTGGTTTTTTTAGCCATGTGGTTTAGCATTCAAGAAATTAAACAAATTAATGTATTGGTTGTTGATCCTGGAAACCTTTGTCATGGCAAGGTTTTTACTGGTGATGAAACCAATGCGCCAGCCATTTTTTCATTCGTCCAAGAGGATGTTTCTTTGGATGATTTTCAACATCATGAAACCTATAATGGCTTCGATTTAATGTTGGGCATTCAAGCGCAAGTAATTACTAATAAAGGTATAAAAGGAGTTTATCGAGAACCCATTACACCAAAAGCAGAGTATTATATCAAAGATAAAATTGAGTTAAGGTTAGAAGAATATTTTGCACTTGATCGGGGGATTAGTATCAACGAATACCGGCAAATTAGGCAAGAGTTCAATTTCAATTTATCTAGTATTGATCCAGATGCACAAGACATGACTTATGCCCGTTGGGTTGGCATTGTGTTTTCTACATTGATATTCCTCTTTATTTACATCTACGCTTCGCAAGTTACGCATGGTGTGTTGGAAGAGAAAACGAGCAGAATTGTCGAGATTTTGGTCTCATCAGTCAAGCCATTTCAATTAATGATTGGAAAAATAATAGGAATAGGTTTGGTTGGACTGACCCAGTTTGCTATTTGGATTGTTCTCATTGGTCTGTCCTTGTTTTTAATGCGCGAATTTATCTTTCAAGACATTTTAAATCCAGAAGTTTTAGCAGATGCAATGACAAATGCTGGAAATTTAACGGGAGATGCAATGAGTGGTCAATCCTCCCAAATAATGAAGGACAGTGCCTTGATTGATGTCATTTATAATGGCGTACCATGGAGTACATTATTGTTTCTATTCCTAATTTATTTTATTGGCGGATATTTGTTATTCGGTGCAATATTTGCCATTGTTGGTGCAGCTGTAGACTCTGAAACAGATTCACATCAAGCCATGTTGCCGGTGCAATTAATAGTCATCTTTATTTATGTAATTGGTTGTTTTGTGGTCTTTAATCCAAGTGGTGCAACAGCCATGTGGTTGTCACAAATTCCATTTACTTCACCGTTTATTATGCTGCAACGAATTTCAGCTGGTGCGGTGCATTATACAGAATTATTGCTTTCATTGCTATTGTTAGCTGTCACTATTTTTGTAACTTTAAAAGGAGCAGCCAAAGTGTATAGAACAGGTATTTTAATGTATGGAAAGAAAGCTTCTTGGAAAGAAATTTTTAAGTGGTTGCGTTATTCCAAGTAGCTTGCAATAAATAAATTGTGAAGCGTGTAGCAATAATTGATTTAGGAACAAATACTTTTAATCTATTGGTGATTGATAAATTCGCCAATGGTTTTAAAGAAGTGTTTAGCACTAAAGTGGGTGTTGGACTAGGTTTGGGAGGGATCAATGAAAACAGAATTCATGCGGATGCTGAAAAGCGTGCCTTGGAAACGTTAAGTGCTTACAAGCAAAAAGCAATTGAATTAAATGTGGATGAAATTGTTGCTTTCGGAACCTCTGCTATTCGCAATGCTTCCAATAAAACTGATTTTATGCAATTGGTGAAAAGCCAACTTGGAATTGATATTGAGGTGATTTCAGGTGAAAGAGAGGCGGAGTTGATTTATAAAGGAGTTACAATGGATCTGGAAACAAATGCACCGTTTATTGTAATGGACATTGGTGGCGGCAGTACCGAGTTTATTTATGGAACTTCAACTGAGTTATTGATCTCAGGTAGTTTCGAAATTGGTGCATCACGCATTTATCAGGCCTTTGATTTTGCTGATCCGTATACCGTTGAAAACTGTGAAGTCATTGAGCAGTATTTGGACAAAGGCGTTGGCAATTTTTTTGACAGCATACAAACGGATCAGTTGATTGGCGCTAGTGGATCATTTGAAACCTTTTATGAATTGCTGAGTGATAAGACTTATCCGGCAAATGAATACGTTGCTTTACCAAAAGCAGAATTAATGGCACAGTTAGAACGGATTATCTATTCAACTAAGGCCGAGCGAGAAAAAGACGATCGAATTATTCCTATCCGAAAAAAAATGGCACCTATTGCTGCTGTTAAAATTCGCTGGATAATTCGTAAATTGAACATTCAAAAGATTACCATTTCTCCCTACTCCTTAAAAGAAGGAGTGATTGATGAGGTAAAAGTATAAAGACCAAATAAATAAGTAGATATGAACCAGCCTTTAGCCCACCTTGCAGACCATGCCAGAATATGGATTTTTCAATCCGATAGATTTTTAACTGCACATGAATGTGAGGAGATTAATAAAGCCATGCATGAATTTATTCCTAATTGGGCTTCCCATGGAAATGATTTATACGGTGGTTTTGCGCTTGAAAAAGCATTGTTTTTAATAGTTGGAGTAGATGAAACCAAGAGTCCGGCTAGCGGATGTTCAATTGACAGTTTAACACGGGTAGTCAAAGATTTGGGTGCAAAACTAAATATCAACTTTTTTAACCGTTTGGCGATTGCTTATGAAGATGGGCAAGGCAAAATTGAGATCGTAAGCATGGCTGATTTTAAGCGGATGTTGACGGAGAACAAAGTGGATTCTAATACAATTGTCTTTAATAATTTGGTGAATACACGTGCCGATTTTGATTCTAAATGGCGCACTTCTGTTCAAAGTAGCTGGCATTCAAACCTTCTTCAATTAGTATGATAAGAATTTTCGTATTGTTTTTATTTCTTGTTCCGGCATTTGTTTGGTCGCAAGGCGCAAAGGTTGATGTCAAAAATTTTGATAGCGCTCAACTCAATAAATATATCTTGAAAGAAGTCAACTCACTGCGGAAACGTAAGCGATTAGACACCTTAATCAACGATCCTATTTTAGAGAAGGCAGCAATTGATCAGGCGCAATACATGGCCGCCGAGGATGTCATTGGACACGGTCAAAAAAGTAAACAAAAAGGATCTCCCTATAAAAGAGTTTTGCTGTATGACGGTGCACATAATTTAATTGGCGAAAATGTCCAAGCCTATGATTTAGCAAAAGCCTTAAAAAAATCAAAAAACAGGTTAACCTATGACCGTCTTGCGAGAAATATGGTCAAAATTTGGGCTAAATCTAAACCAGATAATGTCAATTTATTAGAAGCCGCCTATGCAAATGTAGGGCATGCTTATGTGTTGAAAAATGGCTTGCTTTTTACCTGTCAGGTATTTGGTTCGAAACCTTTTGTGGAAAAATATAAATTCACTAAAGCGGCTGCTGTTGCTTCAAAAGATGGCTTAGAATGTCGCAACTGCAGACGTGTGCGCGATAAAATTTACAATGACGAAGTGTCCTTGGGTTGGTATACCGTTTCGAACGATTCGGTTTATTATTGGAATTTGAACAGTTATGTCAAGGGAAGATTTTATCGCAAGAAATCTGGGAAGTATTTAATGAACACAAAGCGGAACAATTTAAATCAAGTTTTTAAAGCAAATGGTGTTTTAACAATTGATGTTATCCATAACGAACAGTTCGATTGTAATGGTAAACCAAGTTTTCATAATTCGCCTTATCACAATGGCTATTATATTGGTTCATTAAATAAAGCAACTGTTATTTCACAAGATATACATCCGTCACCAGAATTAGTTCAGGTTTTTGTGGGAATGAAACCCGCTTTTCTTGACACCTTTTATCAAGTTGATTTTCACCTCTTAAAAAAGCAACGGAATTGTATCCAAACAAGTACTATTTATGTCACTCCTGATTATTTTAAACCCAGTGAATACTTTAGAATGCCAAATCCTAAAATAACGCTGGATAAAAATTTGATCGTTGAAGATTCCGTGATCATTAAAATTCCTTTCGAACGCAATCAAACCAGTGAAGACACTTCAATTTTCCGTCCTCTAATTACAACTATGGACAGTTTGATTAAAGACGAACATCAAATTGAAACCATTTATTTTACAGGCGTTGCATCCATTGAAGGGACTTTAAAAGCGAATCGGAAATTATTCTTGCGCCGCGGAGCCATAATCGAAGATTATTTAAAACGCTATTATCCTGACGTGCCTTTTCAAAGCGAGTTTTACGAAAATTTTGACGATTTCAGATCAGGTCTCGTTGCTGCAGGGTATGTAGATGCCACCGAAATTTCAAACGATACTTTACGTATGTTTGCCAATGATAATAGAGACGATAAAGAAATTGCTGCGGCATTAGATCAGTCCCGATTTTCGACCATAAAAGTGATTTACCGCGACTATTTCCCAATTGAAGAAGGATCATACGGCCTGTCTGTTCAACGCATAAAAGACCTTATTGCAGAAGATAAAGTGAGTGAAGTGGTTCCTTTGTATTTAGTCATGGCCAATAAAGTCATTTCAGGAGAATCAATTCAAAGAGAAGAACTGTTGAACTTTAAATTTCCTAAATCACCTGAATTTGCGAAACTACATTGGTATAGTTTTTTATTAGAACTAGCCGCAACAGATTTGGTGGTAGACAGCAAACGCCTCAACGAGTTAAAAGAATTAGGTGCCATTAAAAGTGATGCCGAATACTTAGAGTTCAGATTACTCTTTAACCTCTTTAACCGCAACGAGGCGATTGATGTCAGCGATATGGGCGAAGTATTAACTACCGTTCGCGCTAAAAAGCAAAAAGCGTGGATTGAAAGTTTAGCACTCATCTTAGCTGTTGAAAATGGAAGAACTGCCCCAGACATTGCCACTGCCACTTTATTAGACAATGTCTTAAAGCGCAAGTTCGAACTCAATCAAACCTATTTTATCTGTCAATATTTAATTCAGTGGGGCTATTCTGCCGAACCTTACGTGCTGCTTTCCAAGTTTGCACGGCGGTCTAATGAAATTCCAAAACTCTACCTACAATATTTAAAACTAGGTTATTTCCTGCAGCAATTTGAAAAAGCTGGTGAATGGAAAAAAATTAAAGTCGTAATTAAAAACTTAGCCGAAAACCACCCCGAAGATTTCTGTAATCTTTTTAAATGGGATGAAATGGGCGTGCGTAGTTTAGAGAAAAAGGAAATTGCTGAGCTGTTTTGTGAGAAGTGTGGGGAAGTGGAGTAGGGCTTGATGGATGCTTTTTAAGTAATAGACTTGGCGTTAAACGTATAAATCCAGGGTTAATGTTGGCTAGTTCGCTTCGATTCTTTATTTTGTAGTATACGAGGTGTTAATTGGTTCTTTTTTAGCTATAATGCGGTTTTGTTGCTGTTAGGGCAGTTTTTTATTAATTCATTCTTTTCAGTATCTTAGGTGCACAATAACTATAAAAGGAATATAGACCATATGGTCTATAGCCGGATGTTAGCTGTAATTCGTAACGCTTTTAATCAAGCTGGTTATTACATTAGAACTCATGCCAAAATTCACTGTACTCATATCAATTCTGCTAGTACTTAATCATCAGGTTCTTGCCTGCAGCTGCGGTACAAAAGATAAAGTCAAAGAAGCAATAGAACAAGCCGAATACGTTTTTTATGGCAAAGTAATCGACACCTCTTTCGTTAGGGGAAATCATTGGTTTGAGACCATCTCAAGTGACTCGAGCGAATTTCCACAAGATGAAATGGCATTTGAGTCGGAATTTCTCAAAACAACTTTTGTGATCATTCATTCATTTAAAGGTAAATCAACTCTCGACACAATAAGTATTTATACTGATGAAAGTGAGCGATCATGCGGTGTTGCATTCCAGCCGGGTGAAATATATGTTGTTTATGGCGAGAGCAGGGAATATATTGAAGAACGTAATAATCATTCTTGGCACCCTCTAAAAGAACCTGAAGAAATGGGATCTATATGGACGCATCTGTGCACAAGAACTACAAAAGCAGTAAAAACGGAATTAGCGCAGATTGAAGAATCCATCACTCCAGCGAAATGAAAAACTACAGCTAACACAGTAAGCAAAGCTCACGTCCGACACTTGTCCATCACTTTTTCTCGCCCAATACGTGTCCACTATCCTGGGGTGCCATCACGGTCGGACAGCCAGTATCCGGGATTTGGCCATCACGCTCGCGCCGGCATTAAAAATGCCTATCTTTGCTCAAACGTTCTACGCAATTCCTCCCTTTTCTCGAAAAAAAATAATTACTTTAAGGTAACGTTTTGTATCTTGTTTTTGCTCATTGCAAGACCGATTTTTAATTGATGCCTTATAAGCTCGTGCGCAATTCTGGTTGGAATGTAAAAAGCCTTTGATATATCGAGTATCAAAGGCTTGAGGTAATTACACTGATGAATCCTTTATGGATATCTCGTTCAGAATATTTTCTTGATTACAATATACATTCTCTTTGAGCATTTTTATTCATTTAAACCAATAAAAAATGGTGAAAAGAAAATTAGCAATGGATATCATCAACCCTAATGCAGCTGGAATTGATATCGGAAGTCGCTCACATTTTGTAGCTGTTAATCAAGAACACTCAGATGTAAGAGAATTTGGTGTTTATGCTGAAGATATGAGAGGGTTAGTAGACTGGTTACTCGACAATAATGTAAAAACAGTAGCCATGGAATCTACAGGTTCATATTGGCAAAATTTGTATACTGAATTACAAAATTCAAGTATTGATGTGATTCTAACCAATGGAAAATTCACTAAAAACATCAAGGGTAAAAAAACAGATGTATTGGATTGTATGTGGATTCAAAAGTTGCACACTTTAGGACTTTTAAGTGGGAGTTTTTTACCTGATTTACAAACAGAGCATTTAAGAACTTTAGTTCGTCACAGAGGCAATTTGATTGATACCACCTCAAAAGCGTCTAAAAGAATGGCTCAAAACATGAGACTAATGAATCTTAGATTAGACGTAGTAGTCAAAGATATTGTGGGATTAACGGGTCTACGCATTATAACTGAAATTTGTAATGGAGAAACATGCGGAGAGCAACTTGCTAAACTAAGACATGGAAATTGTAGAAAATCAGAAGAAGAAATTGCCAAAGCATTGCAAAGTAATAATAGGCAAGACTATTTATTTGTTTTAAGACAAGAATTACAAAAATATCAAGATGCTCAAAAGTTGATTATCAAATGTGATGTTGAAATTAAAAAGCTTTTGGACGAATTCATTAATCAAGATCACGTGAAAAAGTCATTATTTATTGACAAAAAAGTGCACAAAAGAATTAATAAAAACACACCGAAAAATATAGATTTAAACCTTATTGCGTATCAATATTTTGATGGAATTGATTTATATGCAATAGAAGGTTTTAGTCACGGAACGGTACTTACTTTAATGAGTGAACTTGGTGAAAAAGGAATATTAAAATTTCAAAATGCACAACATTTTACATCTTGGTTAAGGTTAGCTCCAAACAATAAAATATCAGGAGGACGTATTCTTAGTAGTAGAACTCCAAAAGGCAGCAATAGACTTAAAATTGCACTAAGGCAAGCAGCAAATGCAATTGGGAATTTAAAAGACAATCACCTTTCAAATTTCTTCAACAGAATTGCTTATAGAAAAGGTCGATCAGTTGCCGTATCTGCTACTGCAAGAAAAATAGCAACAATACTTTGGAATATGCTCTATAAAAATCAACAATACAATCCTCCAACAATCTACGAATACCTTGACCAGAAAAGAAAAAGAAAAGTTCTTGAACTCCAAAAACAAATCGCTAATTTAGATGCTAGAATGAGTAAAATACAACCTACTTGATAGTTAGTGAAAACAAGGCTTGTAGAAAACGTTACTCAGAAT
>WTCE01000127.1 GCA_013138735.1 Crocinitomix sp.
AATTGCACTTAATCTAGCCAAGCAAGAGAAAACTTGCAAGCTCGGAATCAAATCCAAGCGAAAGAAGGCTGGATGGGATAATCCGTATCTTGAGCTAATGCTGAAAGTTTAAATGCGTTTGCCCTGATTCTAAGGTTATCACCCTACTTTTTTTAACTGAAAATTTATTATCTTTACAGTACACTTATCCTACTCACTATGAAAGTATTGTTGATTTTTAGTTTTCTATTTATTGCATCTCCCCTATTCGCTTATTCGCCGCCTGATGAAGGAATGTGGCTGCCCATGTTAATCAAGGATTATAATTACGAAGAGATGAAAAGGCTCGGTTGTAAGTTAACGCCTGAGCAAATCTACAGTGTGAATGAAACTAGTTTGAAGGATGCCATTGTTCAATTGGGTGGTTTTTGTACCGCCGAAGTAATTTCTGACCAAGGGCTTATTATAACGAATCACCATTGTGCTTTTGACGCGATTGCTTCTCAAAGTAGTGAAGCCCACAATTATTTGAAGGATGGCTTTTGGGCTCAAAACAAAAGTGAAGAGCTAAGTATTGATGGTTTATCCGTGACTTTTCTTGTTCGAATGGAGGACGTAAGCGATAGAATTGTCGAAGTTCAATCCGCAAACGACGAAAGTACCGTAGACATGGCGGTCATGGAAGAAATTGAGACCATAGAAACAGAAAGTAATGCTGAGGGAAGATATGTAACAGAGGTGAAAGAAATGTTCAATGGAAATGCGCATTACTTATTCGTTTACGAAGTGTTTACGGATATTCGATTGGTTGGTGCTCCACCATCTTCAATTGGTAAATTCGGAGGAGACACTGATAACTGGATGTGGCCAAGACACACAGGAGATTTCTCATTGCTTCGAATCTATTCTGATGAGAACAACTCCCCTGTTTCATTTTCGAAATCAAACAAACCATTGAAACCCAAACATTTTTTACCTATTTCTGCTAAAGGATTGAATGAAGGAGATTTCACAATGGTTATGGGATATCCCGGTTCAACAGATCGTTATTTGACTTCTCAAGAATTAAACAACCTACAAAATGTAGAGTCCAGTCTCATAATTGACATACTTGCTAAACGGATGAACATTATGAACGACGAAATGTCCAAATCTGAAAGCCTCAGTATTGAATATGCCTCTAGTCGTGCATCTTTATCAAACACATTAAAATACTATCAAGGTCAATTGCGTGGATTAAAAAAATTCGGTCTCATTGAGAAGAAACAACTTTACGAAAAATCACTTACAAAATGGATTGATGCGGATGTTGAGCGCAAAGAAAAATATGGTACCCTATTCTCGGATTTCACTGCGCATTTTGCTAAATATTCATCCTTAAGTAAAGATGTAATGGTTGTAAACATGGCCTTATTCGCTCCAGATTTAGTAAATGTAGGGATTTCAGGATATAGATTTGAGCGCGCACTTTCATCTGATGACGAGAGCAGAATTCAAGCATCTCTTGACATTTTAGAAGAAGAGGTAAGAGCTTATATTGCAAAAGGAGCCTTCGAAATGGATTCCCGCTTATTTATGATGGCTTTGGAGGCCGTTGAAAATGACCTGTCTGCTGACAGACAAATGACAGACTTATTCGACAATCCATTATTTTCCAAAAAAGCAAAAGGTTCAAAGGAAAAATTTACTGAAATGGTCTTCAAGAAATCTTTCCTTACCAATGAAAAAGCACTGAATAAATTTCTCAAAAAACCAACTCAAAAAGCACTAGACAAAGATCCAGGAATGCTCTATGTAAATAGCTTGATTGGCTATTACCGTCAAAAAATTCTAATGGATCAATCGTTAATGAGTCTCGAATCGGAAAATTTAAGATCCCTTTATACACAAGCGATTCATGAGAAAGAAGCGGATAAGACATTCTATCCAGACGCCAACTTTACCATGCGTGTAACTTACGGCACCATTAAAAACTATGATAGCTGGGAAGGCAAAACATACGAAACCTTTACCTACGGAAATGAAATTTTGGATAAATATAAAGCTGGAGACAAAGAATTTGACGTTCCAGAAAAACTAAGAACACTTCTTTCTACTAAAGATTTTGGTGATTACGCAACAGCGGATGGTAAACTACCTGTTTGCTTCCTTCACAATACAGATATTACAGGAGGAAACTCAGGAAGCCCCGTTATCAATGGCGACGGTCATTTGATTGGCGTGGCATTCGACGGAAACTGGGAATCAATGACAAGTGATCTTTTTTGGCAAGACGATTATGTCAGAACAATTAGCGTTGATATTCGCTATGTCCTTTTCATCATTGATAAATTTGCAGGAGCAACGCATATCATTGACGAATTAGAAATTGTAAGGTAGCTCTGAAAGCGATTGACTTTTGCTTGGTAAAAACAAGGCTTTGGGAATTTCAGCCCCGAAATTGTGGTTAGTGATGACCTTAACGCCATTAGTGTAGTATGAAAATGATGGAACAGGTACATTTGACCCGCTTCAAATCATTACAATACGGGCTGATTGGGTAAAAGATGTTTTTTCAACCTACCTAGATGGTGATGGATGGGAAGAAGGAGATCATGGTGAAGATGACAACGGTATCTATGAGGATGTTGAAAGTAGTGGTTTAGAAAATAATTCTTTTGAAGCTGAATTAGCCATCTATCCCAATCCCATCTCAACGGATATTCTGACAATTGATTTTGGCACTAAACGGAATAATGTTTCACTTGTTCTTAGCAGTTTAAATGGACAAGAAATAATAACATGTTTGGTTGCCGAAAAAACTTCGAAGGCTCAACTTAACGTGGATGATTTAACTCCAGATGTTTACCTCTTAATTATTAACCATGATAATGGATCCCTTGCCAAAAAGATAATTATCAACTAATTTTTCATTGGTCGGAAATACAGCAAAATCATTTCTAGTTTTCAATTTAGACTATGGAGAAGCAATTTTATTGTGTCTCTAAAATAGAACCTCTAAAGGTTTATTCAGACAAAAAAAATCAACTTGCATACACAAAATATTTCGACGATTTAAATGCGGCAAATTATTTTATCCATAACTTAGAAAATATTAGTGAAACAACACTAATTTACACCCCAGTTGAATTTTCAAACAAGGATATTAAATGAAAACATCAGATTTATTTATAAAAGCACTAGAAAATGAAGGTGTAGAATATATTTTCGGCCTTCCCGGAGAAGAGAACTTAGATTTTTTAGAATCATTAAGGAAATCGGATAAAATAAAATTGATTCTGACCCGCCATGAACAAGGCGCTGGATTTATGGCTGCCACCTACGGAAGACTCACGGGGAAACCCGGTGTCTGTTTATCAACCTTGGGGCCAGGCGCAACAAATTTAGTGACACCTGCCGCATATGCGCAATTAGGAGCAATGCCAATGTTGATGCTTACAGGTCAAAAACCGATAAAAACAAGTAAGCAAGGAAAGTTCCAAATTATAGATGTTGTAGAAATGATGCAACCGCTTACAAAATTCACGAAGCAAGTAACACACGGAGCACATGTTCCATCAATTGTTCGAGAAGCATTTAGAGTTTCTCAAGAAGAGAGACCTGGAGCTGTCCATATTGAACTTCCAGAGGATATTGCCAGAGAAGAAGTAGAAGCACCACAAATTTTTGAAGTAGTGGATTATAAAATCCCAAATGCTGATTCTGAAACAATTTCGAATGCAG
Source organism: Crocinitomix sp. (assembly GCA_013138735.1). GTDB lineage: Bacteria > Bacteroidota > Bacteroidia > Flavobacteriales_D > Crocinitomicaceae > Crocinitomix. The sequence goes on from WTCE01000127.1 coordinate 3,703, forward strand.
TGGCTATGATTCGAAGTGCTAAAAAACCACTTATCTTAATAGGTGCTGGCGCAAATAGAAAAAGAGCAAGTATTGCATTAACAGAGTTTGTAGATTCAATTGGCATTCCATTTTTCAATACGCAAATGGGTAAAGGAATAATTGATGAAAGACATCCCTTGTATTTAGGAACCGCGGCCTTATCAGATTATGATTTTTTACATGAAGCAATTAGTGATGCAGATTTAATTATCAATGTTGGTCACGATACAATTGAGAAGCCACCATTTTTTATGCACCCCGAAGATGATCGAAAAGTAATTCATGTCAACTTTTTTCCAGCAGAAATTGATGAAGTCTATTTTCCTCAAATGAATGTCATAGGTGATATTGCTAGCAGCATCTATCAATTAACGGAAGGTTTGAAATCAAATGCCAAGCAATGGAATACCGATTTCTTTTTAGAAGTTAAAAACAATGTCGCTAGTCATTTAGCCAAATATGAAAGTGATGACCGTTTCCCTATTTTGCCCCAAAGAATGGTGAAAATAACACGAGACATTTTACCAGATGATGGAATTGTGACCTTAGACAATGGCGTTTACAAACTTTGGTTTGCACGAAATTACCCCGCTTATTCTCAAAACAGCTTAATACTAGATAATGCATTAGCAACTATGGGCGCAGGTTTACCTTCAGCAATGATGGCAAAGGAATTATACCCAAATAGAAAAGTGATTTCGGTGAATGGTGACGGTGGATTTATGATGAATTCACAAGAACTTGAAACTGCGGTTCGACTACAACTCGATTTGGTAGTTATTATCTTGAATGACAATGCCTATGGCATGATTCAATGGAAACAAGAAGGAGAAGGTTTTCCTAAATACGGATTAGATTATGGCAATCCTGATTTTGTGAAATATGCAGAAAGTTTTGGAGCAAAAGGTTATCGCCCAACATCAGTTGAAGGTTTCAAAGAAACGCTTCAAAAAGCTTTAAATTCAAAAGGAGTGCAAGTAATTGACCTACCGGTAGATTATTCTTTAAATCATCAAATTTTAAACGTTCTAATCAAAGAATATTCTAAAAACCTTAAGAAGTAGAATTATTGTCAAATGCAATAGTTATAAATTCTGTGACACTATTGTTGACGAAGTGACGTGAGGCAACTGCGGATGCTTTCACCGAAATTCTATGAAGGTGGGGCTACTGCAGTTTGGAATAGTTAAAAATATCTCACGTTGAAATCACTTTTTTCTCAATCCTGATTATATGACCTTCACTCATTCACTATTTTATTCTAAAGCTGCATCATAAACCAAGTCCACATCAAATTCAGATCGTTCTTTTGTTGATCTTATTTCAATCACAACCTTGATTGGGTATTCGTTTTTATTTGGCTCACCCTCGGCTAAAGTACGCGGAATATCGATAGGAGGGTTTAAAGTAAAAATGGGATCGTAGGACATTGGACCCACCATATAATCGATTGGATACGACTGTCGTCTTTCTGTTCCATTTTGACTATAGCAGTTGATGGTCATGCTAATATCCTCTTCCGAAAGTATTTTGCTCCAATGATTCGGGTCTGACCATTTGAATTTTGGACGAAGCAATATTTTAGTTATTTCTATAAAATGACTTTTATGTAACAATATTTTTTCATGAATTTTTTTCTCATCTGTAAACATCATCATAACGTTAGTTTTTATAGAAACTAACTTTTCTGTAGTGTAATTGGTTCCTTTGCCTGTACCATGTTTAACAAGATATTTAGCGTTTACCATTTCTGTCAATGCGCGTTTGACTGTTGGTAAAGCAAAACCTAACTTTACCGCTATCTCACCCGATTGTGTTCCAGGATGACTATCAATGAATGTGTAGATTACCCTTTCACGTTGAACTAGTTGATTTTCTCGCTTTTGCCCTTCTAATTTCTGCATTAGTTTGTCCTGGATATTACTCAGACAATCCACAAAGAATGTTACCCAGCCACTGACAATTTCACCAGGACGTTGTTGCTGACATTCCATTAATACCTGATAATATTCTGGTTTTCTACTTTCTATTTCATGTTCAAAACTTACATATTGTATCCATGGATAGCCATGTTTTAGTAATAACAGTGTCCCAATTAACCTACTTAACCTGCCATTTCCATCTTGAAAAGGATGAATACTGACAAAATCGTAAACAAAAACGGCGGCTTTGATGATGGGAGGTGTTGTATTATCTGAATTATACCATTCAATTAAATTTTGCATGGCTATTTCTGTTTCAATACCTGGTGGAGTTGTTTGGAATATAATTCTTTTCGAACCATCAGGACTCGTGGCCTCTACGGAATTAGAATTCTGCTTATATTTCCCCTTATGCCACTGATCCTTAGCGCTGTGTTTTAGTAGTTGATTATGCAAATTTTGAATACTACTTTCAGAGATATTAATATCCTGATAAGCTTCAATAATTATATCCAAAACATTGTAGTATCCTAAAACCTCTTGCTGATCACGCTCCTGAAGCTTACTAATAGAAATATCATTAATTAGTTTTTGAACTTCCGAATCAGTCATCCTAGACCCTTCAATTCTAGTCGACGCCCCGGTACTCTGAACTGTCGCAACCGACCTTAGCTCCTTCAATGTCCGAGCTCCCTCCCTTTTTTCTATTGCAGTCCATTCACCACCAAATCTATCTATGGCACTCAAATCATTCACTAGTTTGAAGTCAAGCGGTAAACTGAATGTGTGTATTTTATTGCTCATAGTTCATTTTTGATACGTAAATATACGTAAATATACGAATAATGTTCGCAAATTCCATACAGAGGTGATACGCAAAGATACGTATTGATACGGAAATGATACGAAGCGACAAACGCATTCTCGCACAATAAATTGACCTGATCTTTGAAAAAAAACTAAAAATGAGCTCTATCTATGTAAACTGCCAAAAGTCTCCCTTAAAATCTAACTATAAATTCTATCTTTGCAACTTGAAACCTTATCATGAAAGAGGAGCAGGGAAATAAATCAGCAAAGTCATCAACCGAAGAAATTGAGCAATGTATCTCAGTTTTAAATTCATTATTGAATGATACTGATCAGCTTTTTGAATTGCCAGAGGCGCAAAGAGTTGCTTTATTGAAAGCCGCAGGACTTTTGTCACGACCGAATAAGGACGAGTTTTTAAAGCGGAGAAAAGACGGAAAAAAGGCGGCAAAACGGAAAATGATTGAGCGCGATAAACATGCGCGAAAAGAAACCGGAATTCGATCAGCGAGGGAGGATGCAATTTTTATAGCTCCTAAGTTTTTGGAGATGCCGAAAAATGATGAAAGTGCTGAATTAGAATCTCCAAGAAATTGCTATGTGTGCAAGGCGGTATTCACAAAACTGCATCATTTTTACGATACTATGTGTTCTGATTGCGGCGATTTTAATTATGCAAAAAGATATCAAACAGCCAACTTACAAGGTCAAGTTGCTGTCATAACAGGCTCGCGTTTAAAAATTGGATATCACATTTCATTAATGCTTTTAAAAGCGGGTGCAACAGTTGTAGCCACTACCCGATTCCCAGTAGATTCTGCACTACGTTTTTCCAAAGAAGAAGACTTTACAGATTGGGGACATAGGCTCCACATTCACGGTTTAGACTTAAGACATATTCCAAGTGTTGAGTTATTTTGCGACTTTATTGAAAAGAAATATAGTCGTTTAGATATCCTAATTAATAATGCCGCTCAAACGGTGAGAAGACCAGCAGGTTTTTTCCAGCATTTAATGGATAAAGAGGAATTACCGCTTCATTCCTTACCACCATTTGCAAGCGACTTATTGAAAGACCATCATCAGTGTATCCAGGATATTGACAACGCATCTGCGGTTGTGAATGCAAACAACCAACTGGAAGTTAGTTGGCACGGAATTGAACCTGGTGTAGGCTTAAAATCATCAGCCAAATTATCTCAAATTCCTTATAGTTTTGATAGTTCATTAAAAGTGGAAGAAGTTTTCCCAGAAGGGGAATTAGATGCAGATTTACAACAAGTAGATTTAAGAAAAACCAATAGTTGGCGTCTAAAATTAGGTGAAATTGAAACGCCTGAAATGATTGAAGTTCAATTGGTAAATGCCATTGCTCCATTTGTTTTGTGTAATCGTTTATCAAATTTGATGCGCAAAGAAAATACAGGAAAAAAGCATATCATTAATGTCTCAGCAATGGAAGGAAAATTCCATAGATTCAAAAAAATTGCCCGACATCCGCATACCAATATGGCGAAAGCAGCACTCAATATGTTAACACATACATCTGCTGCAGAATTTGCAAAAGACGGTGTATTTATGAATGCTGTGGATACAGGATGGGTTACAGATGAAGATCCTGCTGAATTATCTAAAAAGAAACAGGATGAGCACGATTTTCAACCTCCCTTGGATATTGTCGACGGAGCGGCTCGGGTTATGGATCCTCTTTTCGACGGAATTAATTCAGGAAAACATTGGTGCGGTAAATTCCTAAAAGATTATCATCCGATTGATTGGTAAATATTAAGTCAGAAGTTAAACTATTTCCGACAGTATTATTAATTCAAAACCATCCCTCAAAAGTTTTGAAAGAGCACTTTCTTTCTTTATGAACATACAGCTCATCAGAAATGATGGGCTTTTTTACTTTAATCAAGTTTCAAATTCCAATTAAAGAATAAATAACGCAAAAAACAAAACCTGATATGATATAAATCATAGGAGAAAATATAGATAATGAGTAGCTTAATTACATGGAAGATTCAAGGTGAATCTTCGCTACATGAACAATGCCTACTATGAAAAAAATAGCTCTCCTCTTACTCAACGTTTTATTTTTAACGTCCTTCTGCAATACTGTGCTTGCTCAAAAAGACAACAGCATAATATTTGAAAAAGTCCCAGAGTCTTATATTGATTTAATCCATCAAGGCATAACAGAAGCTGGGGTTAAAGTTTACGCCTATAATTTGCAAAAGCATTCGGGTTTATCGCATTCTTTTGAGTTCACTAGTATGTTAATTAAGAATAGGGCCAAATATCAGATTGAGTATCTTAATGGTGACTTTATAATTCAATTGGTAGAACGTCAATACCTATCAGATCAGGGATGGGTTAATAATCGTTTGCCCCTTTCCAAAAAAGCAAAGAAAACACATCTTGAAACAATAGAGACAAGAATTAGAGTCCTCATTAATGAAAGAATTCAGAATGCACCAGATGTTGAGATAGTCGAGAAAGAAGATGCGAACAATGCTGACGCAGCAATACCGCTTGAAGCAGAAAAGGATGCCTATATTTTTGTAAAAGAAGATTCTACTTTTCACATGATAGTGGCGCATAAAAATGGCTCCATTCTATTTATTGAATTAAAAGAGGATGGTGTAAACGCTGAGTCAATTATTTTTCAAGACAGTCTAAAGACCTCCAGTTTTATGCTTTTGTTTGATGACAATAACCAGCCCTATGCTGGAACAATTGGAGCCTACGCATTCGCTTTTTCAAATCAAACGGATTCAACAATTGATTTAGTTGCACAATTACCAAACGGCGATTTTGTTTCCCAAAAAGGTATTGATGTTGCTTCTAACTCAGGAGATGTTGAATCCAATTCTAATAAACAAAAAGGCCTTTCTCCCCCAGAAACTACAGCTCTCCCATTTGAAATGGATGTATCGAAGTGGTTATCAAAACTTGGTGGAAAAGTAAGTAGAGCAGCGTGTCGCATGAATAACTCAGTTTTTGACAACGAAATTGACTATCAGCTTCGAAAGCAATGCGAAGAGCCTTTCGAAATTCCGGGTCAAGGCATGACACTCGCTGAATCAATAAACGCTCGTCAGGAATATGACAGTGAAATATCCGAGAGATATAGAAAAAACATGATGGATATATTTACTGAAAGAGAAAATAACAAGCCGGTCGCCACTGCTGAAGAAATACTCGAAGAACACAATAGAACTATTAAAGACCGTGAAAAGAAAGCTGTCTGGGAGGACCTCGATTTATTAGATAAAACATATGCGAAATTGAAAGTATCCCTGTATAAAAGGAAAAGATCCGTTTATACTTTCTTCGGTTTTGAACGACCAGACATAGAAATTATTGGAAGAACAGAATTGTTCCCTGGTGATACTGTTCGTTATGATGTAATCAGTGATGACTTTAATTACAGAAATTTTAATTGGGGATCACAATTGTGCGGAGGTGCTTGGGTTTACCCATGGGAGTATGGTTCAAAAAAAATGGCTTATGTCATTGTAGACGAAGATGCCCAAACCCCTATTAATTGTTCAATTTGGGCTGAACAAATAATTGATGGCAGAAAATTTAGGGAGTATTATAAAATTAATATTCTTGAAACGGATGAAAGCCTGGCGGAAGATGATAAAGAAGAACCGATCGTGCTCCCAATTCGCCCAAATGATGGGAACTACTATAAATGCATTTTAAATATCTCAATACCAGTTATTGTCGATTATAGTTATTTCATGAAGAATAGGTCTGACGAAACTATAAACGAAGATATTGATCCCAACATGAAGCAATACTTCAGCTATGTTATCTCATGCGATTCTGCCAGAAAAAATGAAACAGCATTTTGGGGGCGTACTATTTCTCATCCAATGATGGCCTTCACTGAGACACATAAATTTTCTGGCGAATTATCAAAAGATGGGAAATGGATAAGAAAACTAAGTTTAGAAATTGAATATCAACAGCATAACTCACATCATAACGAGGATCGTAACTTATCAATTCAGTTTGAAAACATTCCCATTCATAGAGGTTCAATAAACAATGACAACTACAAACAATATAGTTTTAGATGCAAAAACCTAGAAAGTTGGGAAGCAGATAAATATCTGCCTGAAACAGCGAAGACTCCAAGTTCAATTTCATCTTGTAAATATTCAATGCACAAGGTTATTGACAGAATGACACATACAGAGCATACAGCTAAAAGTTTAAAAAAGGTCAATATGGATTTAATCAATGAAAATTGCTCCTATATCCGAGCAAATTTCTCGATACGGAAGCTCTAGTTCATACAAAAAAATGAATAAAGCGCAATCCTCCAATTGACGGTTAGTAGATGATAAGGCAGAAGTCAAACGATTTTCAATTAACTTCACATGCTGACGCGCGATTATCGAGTGGCAGCGTATGCTAACCATATAGGTGAATACATCAAAAAAATGCGGAAATACGAAGTCATATATCAAGATAAAAGAAGTACCGAAACGACTTCCTTAAAGTCAAACGGGAGTAACATGCACCTTACTTTGAGAGGGATTGATTTTGAGGGCTTAGATTTTGAAATGTTAACAGGCGAAATTGATGAAACCAAATTTGATTATGAAAAATTTGAAGACGGATCGGGAGCTTTAACGAATTTTAAAATAACGATAAAAATGCCCCTATCTCTTTTTGATATATCAGAAAAAAAGACATTTACCGAAACCTTAACAATACATATAGTAGTTGGTGAAACCATAACGATTAAGGGACTAGATAGTGCAATAAATAGTTTAACATTGTCCACCTCTTTTGGAGATTTCACATTTACAAAAGAATTAGAATGGATGGAAGACGTTTTAATTGGAATACAAAAACAATTGCCTGATAACATTTATTTGAAAACGTGCTTAAGTTGTAAATATTCTAATTACAGCCCTTATGGAAATGGAATGTTTGGAAGCATCTATTGTTTTAAACATTTAAAAGATGACTTAAAGGAGTTGAATGGTAAACATGACCTTTTAGATTTATGGACGGCTGAACGTGTCGCAGAAGGAAAAATATTTTCAGTACAAGAAACCTTTGATTGTTCAGAACATCAAATCCCATCCAAGGCTGATTGGTATTATAAAAGTTGGTCAAAAATAGTTTAGATTTTTTAGAAGATGACGACACATAGCAAGATACAAGAAAAGTGGAAACAAGGATACTTACCAGGTATGGATTGTATAACGCACGGAAATGGTACGATAACGGTTGGAAATACATACGTTTTAATGGATGGTGAAACCAAAGAAAGTAAGCGTTATTGGTTTCCTCTATGTGATACGATATTAGAAAATTTTGAAAAATATGATGCTGACATTTGGAGCGAAATTGATATTTTTCACGGGGCATTTGAATATGAAAATCAAAAATTTGTATTCGGAGATGGCGCAATGGGCAATGAAGGTTATGTTGCTTCTACAAAATTGAATGGCGAATTAAATTGGGCTATTTTTTTTACCTTTTCAAACCCCATTCACAAAGCCGAGGTAATAGATGAGCATCTTATTTGTTATGGCGATACAGGAGCAATTATAGCCATAAACCTAAAGAATATCACCGACATTAAAATAAAGTTTGATTCGTCGCAATTATACCAGAACGTAAATAGATTACGTATTGAGTTTGTTCATTTATAGAAAAAAAGGAATGACTATACTTGAATTTGTGACAGATTTCCCAACAGAACAGAGCTGTCGGGATCATTTTCGTGCTCAACGTGAAACCGAAGGTGTAATATGTAAAAAATGTAGAAATGAGAAGCAGTATTGGCTCAAAGCAAAAGAACAATGGCAATGTGCCTCATGCAGCTTTAGAACCACTTTGAGAAGTGGTACTATAATGGAAGGATCGAACTTACCCTTACGTAAATGGTATTTGGCAATGGTTTTTATGACTTTTACTAAAAAAGGCATATCAGCAACAGAATTACAGCGCCAGCTTAAACACAACAGATACCGAACAGTATGGGAATTAATGCATAAAATACGAACAGCTATGGGACAAAGAGATTCACTTTATAATCTTGAAGGCATGATTGAAGTAGATGAGGGTTATTTCGCGAAAGAAACTCCTGAAAACACACAATTAAAGCGAGGGAGAGGTAGTCAACGTAAAAACAATGTAGCGGTAATGGCTGAATCCACAGTAATTGAAGATGTAGAAACAGGAGAGAAATCTTCTCACTGCAGGTACTTTAAAATGGCTGTTTTAAAGTCTCACGAAAAAGAAGAAATCAATGAATTAATTCAGGATCACCTTAGTGAATCTGCTATAGTTTTTTCTGATAAAAGCACCAGTTATGTTAATATTGAAGATATAGTCGAAATACACATTACCGAGAAATCAAACAAGGAAACAACTAAAACGACTTTGAAGTGGGTGCATATTGCAATCAGTAACGCGAAAAGAAATTTCTTAGGTGTATATCACAAAATAAAAGGTAAATATTTGCAAAATTATTTGAATGAATTTTGCTACAAACTTAACCGCAGATACTTCGGGGAAAGGCTCTTTGATAGATTAACATTAGC
>WTCE01000082.1 GCA_013138735.1 Crocinitomix sp.
AAAGAAATTTCTTAGGTGTATATCACAAAATAAAAGGTAAATATTTGCAAAATTATTTGAATGAATTTTGCTACAAACTTAACCGCAGATACTTCGGGGAAAGGCTCTTTGATAGATTAACATTAGCCGTGGCTAAATCTTACTGGTAAGAAAGCGACGAATCAATTACGAAATAAAAGAATCAAAAACTTCCTATTTAATAACTAAGAAATTTCATTGGATATGGGTAATTGCAATTCTTTTAGAAGTGCCCGTTTTAATTTTATGCTTAAAAGTTTTCAGTAATACATCTGAAAATTTAGCTGCTGTTATATTTTTAGTGCTTTTTTTTTCGTTATCCATTATTATGTTTGTATATCTTATAATAATTGAATTATATGGTAGAATGCTAATTTCGGAAACGAAAATAATAAAAAAATGGTGCCATATTTTTGAAAAGAAGAGGACAATTTCTATTAATGATATTCAAGAATTAACCATCACAACAGATAATAAATTCATTAAAATATACGCTAAACTATCTTTTAATAAAGGCAAAGAGATAAAACTATTCGTATTTGGTAATATTGAAGAAAATGATAAATCCAAAATATACAACTTCTTTGAATTACTTAGAAATGAAATAATACCATCCTCTAACAACACCTAAAGCAACTAGCCTTGCCTACCAAACCGTTTCTGCTTACTTTAGCTAAACATTAGAGGATATAAAATGAAAGTCATAATTTTAATATTGTTTGGATTCACCCTAATAAGCTGTAATGATAATGAAACAACTATTTCTTCTGAAGTAGATGAGCATTGTAATTCCGCTTTACAAGAAATTAACGAAACTCTTAAAATATTTGAGGTTCGAGAAACTCATGATATCTCAACAATTATGTTGGTTAAAATGAGAATGATTCATTCATCACCTCTGGACCGAACAGCTACCTTTTGCATTCGTTGCAGAGATATTGAACTCGACAAAAAAGCGGATTTTATAGAAACGTACCTTCTGCTATCCTCTGAATTGGATAATATTTTTTTCGGCATAGATGATTATGATTACCCACTAACAGCAAATGAAGCTGAAGAAATAAAGGAGTTTATTATACAAATGCAGAAAATAATGGAAGAAATTAATAACCTTCCTCTATTAAAATAACCGAACAGAAAGTAAGCCTAGATTTGTTCGAGTCCACCGACTACATTCTGTACAACAAAAATGGATTTGAAACTTCAAGAAGAAGTATTCGTTCGGGCATGCTAACTTCTTTTGATACCAACGAATATGACAAAAATAGTCGAATAGTAAGATATGCCCATTTAAACGCTGAAACTCTAGAACCTACTTATGAAATAATAACATCATATTCCGAAAAAAATAGAGAAATAGCCGGAATTTGTTACTTGAATGGAACTCCTTCGCATTTAAATAAAAAAATTGAACAACTAGATGAGTATGACAATCCGCTTTCTAAAATTATGATACGGGACAATGACACTTTACCTGTTTGGAACTTCAAATACACTTATGATTCCCAAAATAATTGGATAGAAAAGACTGGTTATAAAGGGAGATATAATTGGCTCAAAGTGGAAACAGGACATTGTATATTATTAGAAAACTGCTCGTTACACAAAATGAAAATCACTGCCCTGTAATTCGCCATAAATGCGTATTTTTATTCAAGTGTTATATGTCCTTGAAGTAAGACTCAAATAAAATTGGATAAAGAACGAAATAAAAACATAAAATAATGATTCAAAACGATTTAACTAAGAAGTTCAGCAAAACTACAAGAGTTACACACGGAATAACTGCTTTACTCATTCTAGCACTTTTTCCATTGGGTAAGTATATGGAAGGACTAGAAATCTCTGAAAAAATGGGATTGGTGAAGATTCACGCAGTTTTAGGAATTTTAGTATTTATCCTTACTATTATTAGAACAATTTCCTTTTTTAGACACAAAAGACCTGTCCATTTAAAAACAGGTTCAAAATTCAATGATAAATTAACAGTTTGGATACATAATATTTTTTATTTCTTGCTTTTTGGTATTGCTATTTCAGGTATTGCAACAATGATTTTAGGAGGTTATGGAGAAGCACTACAAACAGGAAATATAGATGTTATTAAATCACATAGTGAAATAGCTTCTTTAAAACCACACGGAATTATGGCACTCATTATGATGATATTATTAATTCTGCACGTAGTAGGTGTTGTTAAACATTTAATCTTAAAGAAAGAAAACACACTAAAAAGGATTATTTAAGAAATAAAAACGTATAGAAATAATAAGGATTAAGTTCTAAACACCAAAGTTGGTGCGTATTAACAAAGTCCGCCAAATTTACAATTTGACTAAGTGCTAATCTGAATAGTAAGTGCGTTTCAATCCCCTACTGCTCTTAATTAGACTGTTAACGGTAAATGGAAACCAAAATAAATGAGATCAAGAAAAGAAACTGCCTGGAAGAAAAGTAGGAAGTTTGGTGACATTATGGGAGGTCGAAAATATAATAAATGGCTTAACTCAACATTTGATCGCTTTCACAACTTAGAACCATTGTTAGAGTATGATGATACTCCTGTATTTATTGTTGATAACCCATCAAGAGACTTCTTCTTTCCAGTAACAAAAGAGGACATTCAAGAGCAGCTTAAAAATCTCCCAGATTATCAGATAAAATGGCTATCCTATATTTGGTTAAAAAAACAGAGTCAAAAAGAATTTGACAACGAAAATAGTCTTCAAGGATGTTATATCTGGGGTGGCGGTATTCAATTGATTACCTTGTATTCCTTTCCGAATGATTTAAAGATGAATTTCGGTAAAAAAAGACCTAAACAAAGCACGTTAAATTGGTATAAAGCATTTTGTTCCAGACTTGTTGAGGAGAAACAAAATTGGTATTTACAATGGACTAAAGAAGAAATAAAGAATTATTATTTGAATGGGTTACTTCTCCATGAAATTGGTCATCATATCGACAATCAGTATAAATACAGCATAGCCTCGATAACTAAGGCTGAAAAATGGGCGGATAACTATGCTTTATACTGGTCCAATAAAATCAGGGAGAACATAGAACCTATTAAATAAAGTGTTACAGGCACTCTATTAAAACATATTTTATACTTAATGCTATTGCTAATTCCCAAACAAGAAAATAATTTGAATAAGATCTATTTTGACACTCAGAAGCAGTTTTTTGACAATATTGCTTGTCATAACCTGCTGATTCTAGGAATCCAATTAGACGAAGAGCTATGAAGGAATCTAACTTGAAAAAAATGATGCTTCAATTAAAGAAAGAGACAAAATATTTCGTCTTTTATCTAATAGCTGCAATATTGGAGAGAAATAAAAGCCTTGATTTTTTTAAGGATTCACTATTTAGGTGCCGACAATTGCAAAGAGCTAATAACACCATGCATTTCTTCAAAAATGAAGCCCTTTAATATTTGTTCTCCTTTCTTAAATTTGACAATGTCATCCTCTAGTTCCGAGTTCTCATTTCTAAATGCTTTTTCGTCGGTTGAAGCGGCATTTTCGGTCAAGAGCATAGCCTTTTCCATTTGAGCTTTTATTCGGGTGCTAAATTCATTACAAACACCCAGTTCATTATTGATCTTATTTAAAAGATCATTAATCATCTCAATGGGGTCATTTTTTGTTAGAAGGATAAAATGTTCTTCAATTAGTTTTTTCAAAAAATCTAATTCTATTTTATAGAAGTTGATGTCGGATTTCCATTTCTGAATAAGCGTATATAAATCACTAATGCTCGCTTCATGCAGATAATTGGAGCTAGGTCTTAATCTAAATTTTGTCATAATAATTCAGTTAAAAGGTTTAATTCAAAATTACATCAATTACAAGAAATACAAGCAGAAAATTTTAGTAGTGAGGTGTTTTATTTTTTTAACCTCAGTTCAATTATTCCATATAGCTCGTTTTATTCTCAATTTGAACTTAACTCTGGAATTGTATTAAAATTTTCAGCCTCTTGTTTTCTTAAAATAGCGTCTTTTACAGCAAGAATAAATGCGCGATTCGAATTGTGAATTTCGCGATTAATGGTGAGCAATGTTGAGATTTCAACATCTGATAATCTATCTTGATCAATTTGTTGATAGACACTTTTTAAGAACTGACTGTAGGTTCTTTGATTGTGCTGTAATAAATCTACAAGTTGTTCAAAATGCGCGGCGTTATTCTTGGACTGAAAGACACTAAATAGCTTCAAATAAAAGGACTCTTGTTCGGATTTAAGTTTTTCAAAAGGCTCTCTTTCCCCCTTGTTTGTAGAGTTGTCTAATTCACGGAGATTATGTTCAATGTCCTTTATTTGCTTAACAGCAGACATTGCATTTCGAATTGATTGTGTACATAGATTTAACTGTGCGGCGTCTTCAGGTTCCAAATTTTCGCGATAAACCGACAAGTAATATTCAACCATTTCTCCTTCTAGTTGTTTGATAATATTGTAATTCTCACGGTAATCATTTCCTTTTAGGAATCCCGTTTCAATTTTTTTCAAAGAATGTTCAAATGCATAGCTTTTAGCATTCAAGTGAAGGGCTCCAAGATTTAAGCGAAATGAACTTTCAATTAAGTTTTGCAATTCTTTTTGAAGATTGACAATTGACGCTTCGGGTGCGTGCTTGGACGTTTTTATCAAATAAAGTGCAACAGAGGCATCCTCTTGTTTAAACCGACTTTCAAGAAATTTAGCAAATGGCTTAATAAAGGGCAGTACAATTAATATTCCCAATAAGTTGAACGTGCTGTGAAAGACTACAAGACCAAATAAGGGATCTTCAATCGCCCAATAATCAAAAATCATATAGAGCAAGGGGTAGAGTAGTGATAGTGCTAATACCGCAGTAATAACATTTACTAAAACATGACTTAATGCGACTCTTTTCTTAATTGGAGATCCTTTGATTGATCCGATAATCGTAGTAACAGTTGTTCCTAAATCACTACCAACAACCATAACGGCCGCCGCTTCAATTGAAATAATTCCCGATCCTAATGCGCTTAAAGTAATAACCATTGCACCCGAACTGGATTGAATAATTGCGGTCATGAATAAGCCAATTGGAAAAAAGACAAAGACACTCCAACCTTCAAAAAGCGATAAATCATAGGTTTCGGCCAATGTTCCAATACTCACTTTCATGAATTGAAGACCGAGAAATAACAAGCCAAAACCCATTAAAAAACGACCTGTTTCATACACCTTTTCAATGTTTGAAAATAGAATGAGACTCAATGCACCTACTGCGATTAATGGTAATGCAAACGATTCAATATCTACACCAAATCCTAGCCAAACAACAAGCCAACCTGTAAAAGTGGTTCCTAAATTGGTTCCAAAAATAATTGAAATAGCATTTTTTAGTTTGATGATTCCTGCACCAGCAAAAGCCAACACCATTAAAGAGACAATAGAACTGCTTTGTAATATGGCCGTTATCCCAACCCCGGCTAAAATTCCTTTTAATGGTGTGCTTGTAAAATGTCTCAAAAATCTTTTGAGTCCTCTACCAACAAGCTTTTTTATTGATTCTTCTATGAATAACATTCCGAATAGGAAAATCCCTAGGCCTGCTAAAAATTTCCATAAATCGAACTGAATTTCCATAGTTTTGTTAATCGATATGTTGTTTTATTATTGCCGTTAATTGGCTCGCAGGGATGACGCCAGATTGTCGCCATAGTTGTTTTCCATTTTGGTACAATACCAACGTTGGAACACCTTTGATTCCTAATTTGGATGCAATACTTTGATTTTTATCAATATCCACTTTTAAAATGGTGAGCTTTTCTCCAAAATTCCCCTTCACTTCCTTAATGATTGGCGCCAATGTTTTGCACGGGCCACACCATACGGCATGAAAATCAATTAATACTGGAGTTTCACTGTTTATAATATTCTCGAATTTTGACATAAGTTGAAAAATAATAGATTACAAAAGTAATGCGATTCAGTTTAATTTACACCTGAGTTTATCACTAATTCAATTGACTTAAATCATCTTGACAACAGCCTGATTTGTCCATACCTTTGAGCAATATAGCAAACGAGTTCTACAAATTACGCATTGACGCGTTTTATTATATAATAACCCTAAATAAAAAATATATGATAACCCCAAAGTTGATTGGAAACATTAAATCCAAAGAATTTCATAAGTCTAGTTGCCATTGGTCAAAGATTATTGACAAGGCAAATATCGTTTACCTGAATAGCATGAAACATGCCATTGATCACGATTTTGATCCTTGTGGTCATTGTTTAAGTTCCAAAGCAGAAATAGTTGCAGGTTTAAGTAAAAAAAACGAAGTAACAAAAAGCAGTAGTGACTATTATTTTGGATCTTTTTATGGTGTTTTCAATGGGGTTTCAACCAATGATTATAGTGGTGTAGAGGTGAATGTAGCTGATGAAATTGAATTATTTGCAACCATTCATAAATGTGCTTTTGAAAATGGTGAATGGCGAATTACACCAGTTCAAAACCATGCGATTGACATTTCATGTGATTCTATTAATTTTCCAACACAGCAAACAAATGCGGTTGGGCTTGCCAATTGGACTTATACAATACCCCAAGGTTTTGAGCCAGGGGATACCAATATGAGTGCAGATTTTCATGTCAGCGGAAAGCTTGAATTGTCAAGCGGGAATTTTTTATCTTTTTTTGTTCCTATTGGGATAAGTAATATTAGAATTATTCCAAATTCGTTTGATCAAGAGACTAGAATATATTTCAAATTAAGTTCTGACAAAAAAATAAAAGCCGACATTTATAAGAATACTTATTTTCAAAACCCAAGTTCACATATAAAAAACCTCAGAAATTTTGATGACGGCACAATGACTGAAGATGATGATGATGCCTACTTGGATTGGGATGGAACGATTGATCATGGTTTTCGAAAAGGGAAGCCAGTTATGCAAGGTAATTATGTTGTAAAGATTGAAGGAGAGTTTGGAGAATCTGATTATGATTACGCGGTAGGATTAAAAAAGCTAGGGGGAATAGCTGGTGGGACTGATCCAGATCCAGATGTGCCAACAGAGTATATAACTAATATCAGTTTTTCACCAAACCCATTCAGTATAAAAACAAAAGTAAAGTTGAATTTTTCTTTAGAAAAAGATGCCAAAGTAAGCATACATATCCAACATATAAGTTGGAGATTTAAAGGAGAATGTGTTATGGAAATCATTAATGATTTGCCCTTAAAAAAAGGTCCGCATTCTTATACATGGGATGGTAAAAATAATAATACAAATTCAGTAGCTCTGGGGTATTATAAAGTGCGAATTTTAGCAAATGGAATTCCTTTTGTCAGAGGCGGATTACATAAGAAACTTCATAGAAATCTTTAAAATAAAAGAAGCTGTGATTCAGTAAAGTGCGACTAGGTTTGAGTGGCCTTGGATTCGAAGAGCCTACATCAATCGGTATCTGTTAGGATGATATTATGGATTTCGCAGATCAGTTGGAATTAATCAGATTTTATTAACGAAATTTGGTTTTATTCAGATTTAATCAAAGCGATTAACTGACTGAATACATACGTTTTAAGTTGAAACACTTATATTGATGGCAATTAGGATGAAAATGAGAAAGTAAAACTAGTTGGAAATCTCAACCATTTAGAGTGCAGAAACGTTTATTCTATTAAACCAACCTCTATGAAGAAATTTTTATTGATTTTTTTTTCCTTACAAACCATTATTTCATTTACGCAAAATGATAATGTTGATTGGCAAGTTGAACCTTTTTCTAATATTGGGTTTGCTGAAAATTTAGATAGATACGACGGTTTATTAAACGAAGAAGTTCAATTCTTTGCCGATTACGGGCCATGTAAAATTTACTTATCTGATGACGCTTTTATTTTTGGTAAACCAGAAGATTTTACAAAAGAAGAAGTACATGAACGTTATGAAAAAATAGAACACAATGAAGAATTGACGCCCGCCAAGTGGAGTTATTTTAAAATTGAATTTCAAAATACAAATGCCTTATCGACTATTGAGGCAACGGAGATAAACCGTCATACACTTCATTTTCAGGATCCCGAAAATTCAGAGAAAACGTTAATGGCAAAAACGTATAAAGCGCTGATTTATAAAAATATTTACCCAAATATTGACATGAAATTGGAATTGCCAGAAGAAGGTGGTTTGAAATACAGCTTTTATGTTCATCCAGGCGGAGATTATACTTCTATTCGAATGAAATATTCCGGTGCAGAAGTTAAGCTCTTAGAATCGGGTGAATTGAAGATTAATGCTAGTGATTTTGGCTTTAAGGATGCTAAACCAGTTTCTGAAGTGGATGGAAATAGGCTGAATAGCAATTATCGCCTTGAAAATAATGAAGTTACATTTGATGTTGAAAATTATGATGTTACACAAACATTAGTGATAGACCCTTGGTTGGTCACAGATGTACCTTTCGACTTGTCAGCCTGGGACAAAAAGCGTGATGTTGCTTATGATGACGCTGGACGCTGCGTAATATCTGGAGGTTCTTCAATTGCTTCTTTCGAGCGAAAAGTTGCTCAATATAATAGTGAGGGCGAATTAAATTGGCTTTATGATGAGCTTTACGGAGGAGAAGTTGACATTACAACTATACCATCAACTGGTTATATTTACGCCTTGGCTTATTGGTATCCTGGACGTATTGACAAGCTTAACATGTTCGGTGTCTTATTTGCTGGCTATGAATTTCATGTGACAGAATTGGCGCTCTCTCCTGTTGAAAGCAGAGCAATAAAATATAATGACGTTTATAATAAACTTTGTATTGGACATGGTGGGCTCTATGGAGATTCAATTCCACTAATAGGAAATATGGATCCCGACTTGCTAACTTGGGATACTCATGAGGTACTGATAGAAGACGAATCAATTGCAAAAGATCCCATTATGTTCGACATTGATCCAGACGGTGAATCAATTTATTTTGCTGTAGCGAATACTTATGGTGGTTGGCATAGCTTTAGTAATAAAATTTATAAAGTTGATTTTAATGACCCGGATTTAATTTATTGGGAGAATAATTCGGGCTATATATTAGACGAAGCTTATAACTTCAACGGAATGGCTTGCGGTAAGGATTTTCTCTTTACAGTGCACGGAGACAAATTGAAAAGATGGGATAAAGAAACAGGGTTACAGCTAGATTCTCTTGTCTTTGATGATCCTTATTCGGCAGGAATAGATACAGACGATTGTGGTAATGTTTATGTCGGTTTTAAAGATAGCATTGTGATGTACAATAGTGATTTGACACAAATTACCATGTTTGAAATTCCTGATAGTTGTACCGATATATCGATTAATAAAAATCTCATGTACGCCTGTGGCCCAAGTTTTTTAACCAAAATTAATTTGGCTGAATTTAATATTGAGCTGACCGCAACAGCTGACAATTGTGAATCGTGCAATGGAACTGCAACTATTGACACTACAAATGATTGTCATGGCTATGAAGTTGAGAGTATACTATGGAGTCCTGGAGGGCAAACAACCTTTACAGCAACTGGTTTATGTGCAGGATGGTATGAGACTTCAATACTGTGGGTGTCTGAATTGGGTGATTCTGTCATAAAAGTTGATTCAATAGAGGTGATCTTGAATGAGGAAAGTGTTTTTACGCTGGATTTGGGAGATGACACAACAATTTGTAAAGAAGCCATTTTTATGTTAGATGCAGGTTCGGATAATAGCAGCTTTAGTTGGCAAGACGGAAGTACTGAACAATTCTACACTGTTGATACTTCTGGTACTTATTGGGTTGAAGCTGAGGATCAATATGGCTGTATATTGGGTGACTCCATTGAAATTAATGTCATAAGTTGTTTAAGTATCAATGAATTTGATCCAAGTTTAGTGGAAGTGTTTCCAAATCCATTTGATGATTTTACAACAATTAATTTTGGTCAAGAAATGCTGGATAAGCATATTGTTGTCTATGATTCCTCGGGTAAAATTGTTTATCGAAAAGAAATTTTATCTAAAAAAACAGTGAGAATAGAAAAAGAACGATTGGCTGTAGGTATTTATGTACTTTCTATCATTAACAATTCGAATAAGGAAGAAGTATTTACTGTAAAGTTATTAGTGGAATAAATCTTAGTTTTAAGTATATACCTCAAGTCAGTATTGATTCTCGTTTTACCCTAATCTAAAATCAATTTTTCATGATAGACTTCTTTTTTCGAGGTCCTTTCATAAAGGATTAGTAGATACATGCCACTTTCAAAAAGGCCTAAATCTATGAGATAAGTTTCACCGGTTAATTGGTCATCTTGAAAGATGATTTTACCTGCACTATTACGTACAATTAATAGATAGTCGCCACTTAAAGCAGTTCCAAAAGTAAGGGTTGTTTTACCAGTTGTCGGGTTCGGATGAATCGACATGTTTTTAATATTAGATTCGTTTAATGATAAGCAATCAACAACCTGGATGATCGACGAATCGGTTGCTGAACAACCATCTTCAGAATATGTGTAATACACCGTAAATGTTCCTTCGCCACTTATGGCAGGGTCAAAATCACTTCCCGTCACGCCGGTTCCACTAAATACACCACCAGAAGGGAATCCATTTAATTCAACTGATTCTTCCCCAATACACAAAAGCGGATCATCTAGATCGTCAAAAAATGCTGCGAGTTCAAAAACTTCTAGCGTGATGTACAGGATAGAATCACATCCCTCAATCGAGGTAAGAGCGTCGGTGTAATCGCCAGCGTCATGTTCATATATTCCGTCAATTAGAATACTATCGCTATCACAAATTCCTATTTCAACGTCAGTAGTTATTAAAGTGTTTACATCAAGGTCATATCCAACAATACTATCGCAACCATCAATTGAGGTTAAGGTATCTCGATATAAACCGTCCTCATCTTCATAATTGTCTATAATCAAAATGCTATCTCCATAGCATATTTCGATTGGGACAATGTGAACAGGGAAAACATATTCATACGTTTCGGTGAGTGAATTGTCGTCTATATAACTATCTGTTTCGCCATTTGGATTAGACAGCGTAATGATATATTCACAAGGCAAATCAAGAATTGGAGTTGTGAAAACAAAGTAATTTGAATCTACTTCTAAGGAAGCTAAGGTGCCCGACCATGTCTCAGATAGTGCGGCTACTCCTGCGCCACTTAGTGCTATGTCAAAATCATTTATGGTTACTATTCCACTATTTTTAAACGTCATAAAAATGGATAAACTGTCGTAGCAAAAATTGGGTTCGGCAGTAATTTCAAGTAAGGAAATATTATTATCGAAATCATCAATCTCATAAGCTCCTATGTCGTAAAGCACACCGCGTTCGTTTCCTAAAATATCGCCAACAACACTTTCAAGATTCGCTCCTTTATCTACATTTACAAAAAAGGTAGAGATCAAGGTACTGTCATTTAAATATTCTGGGTTTCCAAAAACGGAGTTAGAATCAAGGCCAAGAAGGGTTTGAGAGGCTGCAATGTCTTCTAGAGCAAAGCCGCCATTCGTCCCAATGTCGCCCCAACAGAAATAATTATTATAATCAAAATAATTCGAATCAGTTGACGAGAAACAAATTCCATCATCTTCAACAATAAATTGGTTATTGATGATTTTAAAGTCGGTGGAAGAACTCGTTATGTTCAGAATAAAAGCGTCAGATTCTTCAGAATTAGTTCTGAATGAATTATTTGCAATTAAGCCACCAGTTGCATCTCTTATCACGATTGACCGACCCGAGTTATCGTATTCGGCAAATTCATTGTTGACAATCTTCATATATTGGTTGTCTACTTCTAGTAAACCCTGCTCAAGGTAGATGGTTTCCCAAAATTGATTGTTGTAAATAGAATTATTCGTAATTAGTAGTGTGTCAGAATAGCCATTTCCAATAATTGCTCGGCCACGATCACTTTTCATGAGATTATTTGAAATTTCTAGATTTTTTATATTACCAAAATCAACAATGGGTTCTTCCCCTTCACCAAAATCTAAGTAGTTATATGTAGTGAAAATGTTATCTTTTATGCAAATTGATTCCGTGGTGAATATCTCAGCTTCTGTGTTGATTTGACCTTGGGACCACACGCAAGTTGCCAGGTCGGTTTCAAATCGGTTATTCAGAATATCAAAATTATTCATTTCTGAATCACGATAATCGACAGAACCACCACTGATTTTAATAATACCTGTATATGGTCCTGTATCATAGGCTGATAAAAACCGATTATTATTGATCATGATATTGGACGATCTATAACGCATACCAATAGAGCTAATGTTACCAACTCCGCCTAAGCTAACTCGTAAAACTGTGAGGTGCCTAATTTGAAGATATTGTGTAGAGTCCATTCCAAATTGAAAGTCACCGGAACTAGGTTCCCCATTCATTATAACAAGGCTTGAATCCAAATCTTCTGACTGAATAACAACCCAAGAAGTGTCTGTTGAACCATTAATATATCCAATGTCAATATTTTCTTCGTAAGTACCTGAGCGGATATTTAAAAATACCGAGTCACAGATACCATAGCGCTCTAAAGAATCTACCGCCGATTGTAAATTTAAAAAATCAGCAGAATCGCCATAAACAGTATAGTGTCCATTAAATTTTACTGTAATTTCTGTGCGGCTGGTATCAAAAAGTGTGAACGGATCAACAACACCATTAGGCAGGGTAGGCCATGCACGCATTATTTCGTGGTTTGTGGCTTCTATATGAACGCCTAAATAAACTTCTGTTGTGTCATAAGTTGCCAATGATCCTGTCCATGCAACAGCTGGTAAGGATTCATCTGCAATTTCCCATTCAAGCGTAGCCGAAGTCAATAATTCGGTTCCAGTATTGACTAATAAAGCCCAAACATTTTTGCTTGAATCACAAACGGTTGGTACATTAAATCCTACAACTTTCGCATTATTTGGGTGCGGTAAAAACTCATCTGCTCCAATTACTGGAGAAACTGCATCTCGCAATTCATAATCAATATCATCAAGCACTTCAGCAGGAGTAATTTCAGAAAGAAAGGGATAAACATTATCTTGATTTAAATGCAGATTCGTTTCAGAAATGAATAGGGGATCGCCCCAAACCGAATTCTCATCAAAACCCGTATTCTCAATCCATTCTTCCAAGGACCAATCTGCACCAGTAGGGTTGTCAAAGAATTCGTAATCTATTCTTGAATCATGATAAGGCAAAATGGGATTAGCGTAATAAACATTATAATCCCAATTAATGGCAGCAACTTCTTCAAACATATCAGGACTTCCAAAGTCTAAAATGCGATCGCATTCTTTTACAAAAAAGATATTGTTATAACCGTCGAAATTTGTGACTATTCCATCTAAAATAACTGTGCTAGTTGGACAGCCTGAAGTTAAAATATTGGCTATGGTATTGTGGTTAAAGTTGATGTACGTAACGTCGTCAAAATCAATTTGACCAATTATATTATTATTGACGAGTATACGGTCCTCTTCAGAACCATCCGCATTATGCAATATAATTCCTTTACGGCCTAAATCATTATTTATTATTTTGACAATTCCAGTAATTTCGTTGAAGGTTGCCATTATTTGACCTCCATTAGTACGCCTGTTAAAGTTATTTTCGAAGATCAAATCTTCACAATATTTTAAGGTAAGCCCGCCTTGCGTTATCGATCCAAAGTCATTGTCTTTAATGACAATATTTCGCTTTTCTCCTATATCATCTCCCTCAATAAAAAGCCTATCGCAGTTCAGAATATGATTCCCAATAATATTAATATCTGTAAAATCCCCATCCTCGGCAAAAACGATTGCGTCATAACCAGTAATGTCGTCATAGCCAAATATGTTGTCTAAAAAAGAGAGGTTGGCGCAGGTATCTTCTATTTCAATACTTGCCCAAAAATAAACAGGGTTGTCTTCTGCAAAGGTTAAATTCTGTAGGGTTATATTCTCAATTTTGTTAAAAGTCCACCTGCTTAGAACCACAACGCTGTCTGGACTGCCTTCTATGGCTTGCACGGTTAAATGCGTTGTATCTAAGCCTGGAATATCTGTAAACGTAATCAACTCAGGATAAATTCCATTTTGCAGGTTTAGTGTAACATCACCGCACATACCAGATGTTTTTAAAGCCTCTACTGCCGCAAGCACGTTTAAATAATCAGCGTCATATTCACCAACAGTAAAAGTTCCTTTTAGATAAGGCCCTGAAACACTTGTTGATGCCGTGTCATTGGAAGGGTCCATATCTATATGCCAATTCTCATTGGCTGTCCAAACATCAATATCATAAGCTACTTCAGCATCAAAGGTGAATGGCGATAAATGTAAGTTGAAAACGGTATCTCCAGCTGGTAAATTTCCCTCCCAATAAAAGGAGTCAACTTCTGCATTTATATCGTAAAACAAATATGCATTCTGCAAAGTGTCAGGTCCGTGGTTTGTGAAATTGACAGTTAAACCAACCAAGCTATCGCAAGATAAAGGAGCTAGAATTTCAATTAATTCTAAATCAATGCTGTCAACCCCAATTTTATAAGCTCCTAATGAGGGAGGGATATCTCTAAATTTGGATTCGAGATCAGTTCCAATGAAATAAATGCCATTTGCTTGACCAAAAAGTGTCACATTTTCCTGAATTCTTAGGTTTTGATCGGAAAAGAATAGGGGAGCGGTAGAAAATGAGTTCAGCCCAATTCCATCTGCCTGCCAATCCACTAAAGTTAAATGAGAGGGAGAAAACACGCCACCACTTAAAAAGATGTCATTATAATCAAAAAATGAACTTATGGCCAGCTCACTCAAAAAGTCACCAGGTGTACTATTTTTAAATATGGTGTTTTCGCAATTAAAATTCGACACTGCTGTAAAATCAATCAAATCATAGAGGTCGGCATCATCTTCATCCTGCATCAAATGGATGCTGTTAAATTTGAAGTTGGCGTTTTCGACGGTATCTAAAGTGATTGTGTGGGCAATCGAATTTACAATGGCATTGTTCCAAATTTCATTCTCAGAAAAAGTACAATTGAGTGCACCAAAGGCTATGCCGTGTTCAATTTTTATATAATTATTGGAGATTTCCATTTTGTTATTCGAATTTTCATATCGAACTCCATATAATTGTTCGATATAATCAGGGGGCAAAGCAGTAATTAATTCATTGTGGTTGATTCGGATGCTGTCTGAGTTAAAACAATTGATTCCGCAAATTGTGAAATCTTTCATTAAATTATTTTCAAAAAGACAATTCGCGCTGGTTTTTACGTAAATGGAAGCTTTGCCATCAGATATTTCGCAATTTGATATGGTGATATTTTCGGAGGCAGAAATATAAACAACCGCTTCGGAACCAATTAAAGCATTAAAATCTGGCCCAAAAGAATTATTTCCCTCCAATGTATTCAAAATGCAGTTATCGATTAAAATATTGTCGCTACCAGCGATAATGAAAATTTTGTGTGCTGAGCCATCTTTTAAGAAATTCAAATCTTGAAAGATTACGTTTTTACTGGCTCCAACCAAAAACGTATAGGAGTCTGAAGAATTAACATTGTATAGATAATTATTGTCAGTTTCGCCTTTAAAAGTAACCGTGTCCGTTTCGGAGGATGTACGATAGTTATCTAAATATCCACCACCATCATAGGTGCCTTCTCGTACAATAAATTGTACATTACCGCAAGTTCCAAACTCATTTAACGCTGCAACAGCTTCTGTTACTTCATCATAATTTGGATAAATACCGCCGATATAAATATTCCCTGTTAGGCCTACTTTAAGGTCTGGTAACTCATAAATATTATTAAAGCTATGCGCGTCAATGTCGTCGTTAACGCCAATTGCTTCAACGCTAAGATCGATACTTAGGCCTCCTTCAAGATCTATCCATGCAATGGTTTCGTTCAAAACGGATTCACCACTTGAAAAATCCCCAACCCAATCTACAATTGAATAGAGTTCGTCATTAACAAGAATTTTGAACCGAATATCGGTAATGGCATCTGTACCTAAATTAAGTAATGAAACTTCAATTGGATTGGAACCTGGACAAGCATAATTTGCTCCAGATAGTGAAACTTCCGTCAAAGCTAACTCAACAGGAGAGAGTTCAAATTCGTCTGCACCAATATCTGGAGGAGTATCTCTACTTTCCAGGTCAATATCATCCGAAAGCTCTGCCAAATCGATTCCAGATTGATCTAAGAAATAATCATCAGTAGTATGTGCATTTGGTACCCCAGCAATTAAGACTGTATGATAGAATGAATTAAGATCTGTTCCCAAAGCCGTTCGAAATTCTTCGAAATCGTAAATGGTAACACCTTCTAATTTAAAATATTCGCCATTGTAGCAATTGTAATCCGAATCAAAGCCTGTGCATCCTTCAAGGTCAACGCATCCCCATCCAGTAACATTGAAAACATTATTGAAAACATCAAAATCATGGCAATCATCAAAACGATAACCAGCAGATAGGGCGTAATTAAAGGTGTTGTGGGCGACAAAACCACTATTGATTCCTGTCAGATTCAAACCGAAATCTCCTGTGTTATTGGCAGACTTAAAGTAGTTATTTACTAAATATAAACTGTCAAGGCCGTCAACGTCATGTCCGGTTATTTTTAATCCGCTACCATCTTCTAAATCAAGGCTGTTGTAACTGATGTTTACCCAGCCTGATGCACTTTGCAATACAATGGCATCCATTTCGGTTGCGGTATGTATAAAAACATTATTCTCAATGGTGCAATTATTTGCCTCAGTTAAGTTGATCCCCTTCGCTTTGCCAATATTCAGGAAACTATTCTCCACAATCAATCCGGTTATTGGCGCTATAGTTACTCCCGAAATTAAAGCGGCAGTTCGGTCGAAGTGGCAGGCATCAAAATGTAAGTCGGTAGAAACGGCTGTACTGTGCAATCTAATTAGTGCATTATCAGCTTCAGACCAACCATTATATAATCCGTCAAAAAATACATTGTAAAAAAGTGTAGATTCAGTGGTGTCTGTAAATCGAATAGATGTCGAATAATCTATTTGATAATTGGCAAAACTGAGGTTCTTAAATTGAATAAAATCGACCCCATCTAATTTGGCAACATAATTATCTGATGCCCCAAGTGGGTCAAATGAAATGACAACACTATCACGGTGCACATCTTCGGACTGAAAAATAATTGGATTCAATTCAGAGGCGCCTTCAATTTCCGGTATTTCAAGTTGTTCCTCATAATCGTCTGATCGAATATTAAAGGTTACTGTTCCAGAGATCCCGAATTCAATTAAATCGTCAACGGCATCATTGATTGTGACATAATCTGGCGCATCTCCGCCAATGGTATATTCTCCATCTAATTCTTGTCCAAATGCTTGCTGTCCTAATAACAGGACAGCAATTGTTACAAAAATAAATTTTAGATGCTTTTGGATCATTCAGAACAAAGATAAAATTATTTCTTGACCAAGAAAAAGCTGTGTGAGTTGTTTTTGGAATGGAAATCAACTCTAAATATTTGAATAATAACTACAGATTTTGTCATGAAACAATAAAAGAGAATTTCTGAACTGTAAATAGTTGTTAATGTGTTAGTAATAGCGCGAAATGGATGCTTACCGTTAAAGATAGAGCAAAACAAAATTGACCCGAAAAAACTGAAAATAATGCTTACATTTGCCCTCTCTAATTCCTGTCGATTGATTCGAAGATATAAGATGATTTTTATAGTGTGTTAGGGTTGTGCGAGGCATTGTTGAGAGTTGTTATTTTCCAATATTTTTGTTGTGTAGACTGCATAAAAAAAGAGATAATTACGTACGAAATTTCTGAAAATGGAATTAGCAACAAAGTTTTGCTTAAACGGAATTGAATTGAAAATAAAAATGGGGGGAATATTTAAAATTAAACAAATTTAAATTATGTCTGTATATACTAAATCAGAACAACTTCTCGAAAGGAGAAAAAATACAGTGGCAAATGGCGTTGGTGTTTTCAATACCGCTACTGTTCAAGACGCTAAAGGAGCGACAATTATTGATGTTGACGGCAATGAATTGATTGATTTTGCTGGAGGAATTGGCGTTGTAAACGCAGGTCATTGTCCAGAACCGGTTGTGAAAGCCATTCAGGAACAAGCCGCAAAGTACATTCACACCAGCTTTAATGTTGTGACGTATGAGCCGTATATCGCCTTATGTGAAAAATTAGCAGAGATTTTGCCGCATGGTGAAAAAACAAAGTCAATGCTTGTGAGCACAGGTGCTGAAGCGGTTGAAAATGCGATTAAAATCGCGAGACAAGCTACGGGGAAACAAGCTGTTTTGTGTTATACAGGTGCTTATCATGGAAGAACAATGATGGCCATGACGTTGACTAGCAAGATTGATTATAAAATTGGTTGTGGTCCTTTTTCTCCAGAGGTGTATCGTCTTCCTTTTCCAAATTTTTATCGTTATGGGATGGGTAGAGATATGGATGAATTCGTAGATTGGGAATTAAAACGCTTACGCGAAAGTGGGCGTAATTTGGTTGACCCAAATAGTCTTGCGGCTATAATCATTGAACCTGTTCAAGGTGAAGGCGGATTTAATCCAACCCCAAAAAAATACATGGAGGGCTTGCGCGATTTTTGTGATGAATATGGTATTATGCTTATTGTGGATGAAGTACAAAGTGGATTCGCAAGAACGGGTAAATGGTCAAGTTGGCAACATTACGATATTGTACCAGATATTAGTACATATGCCAAATCAATGGGTTCTGGAATGCCAATAGCAGCAGTTGTTGGAAAAGCAGATATAATGGATGCCGCTGCAGCTGGAACTATTGGAGGAACCTATATTGGTAGCCCATTGAGTTGTGTTGCATCATTGGCAACCATTAAATATATGGAGGATATTGATCTCAATTCAAGAGGGACAGAAGTTGGAAATATTATTCGTGATCGCTTCCTTAAAATGCAAGCTAATCATCCCGGAATTGGAGATATTAGAGGCATTGGAGCAATGATTGGCGTTGAATTTGTTAAAAATGGTGATCCAAGACAGCCTAATACCGAATTATGCTCAGCAATTGTGAAAAATTGTTCTAAAAAAGGATTGATCCTCTTAAGTGCTGGGACTTATAAAAATGTAATTCGGGTTTTATGCCCACTTGTAATTACAGACGAGCTGTTGAATCAAGGTTTAGATATTATTGAAGAAGAAATCAAAACATTAACGAAATAAATATATGAAGCCATTTGCAATTGCAGGAATACAAATGAAAATCTCGGCTGTTGTGCCGAACATTAAGCTCATGAAATTGAAGCTGGATATTACTATGAACCTTTACCCATGGGTAGAGATGGTAGTGTTTAGTGAATTGTGTGCCTACGGCCCTCTAACTTATGCCGCACAAGAACTACCTTGCGACTTTGAAAAAGAAATGCAGGAGGCGGCAAAAAAACATAAAGTTTGGATCATACCAGGTTCTGTTTTCGAAAAAAGAGATGGCAAGATATTCAATACGGCTAGTGTCATTAATCCCCAAGGAGAAGTGATTAAACGCTATAGTAAAATGTTTCCTTTTTATCCTTATGAGGCTGGAGTTACGCCTGGCCATGATTTTTGTACATTTGATGTTCCTGGTGTAGCACGCTTTGGTTTATCAATCTGCTATGATATGTGGTTTCCAGAAACCATAAGAACACTGGCTGTAATGGGAGCAGAAGTTATTCTGCACCCAACTATGACAGGGACAATTGATCGCGATATTGAACTTTCAATTTCTCGAGCAATGGCAGCAGTAAACCAATGTTATTTCTTTGATGTGAACGGATTAGATACCGGCGGAAGTGGGCGATCTATTGTTTGTGGTCCTGATGGAAGAGTGCTACATCAAGCAGGAGAAGCAGAAGAGATTTTTCCGATAGAATTGGATATCGAACGGGTAAGAAGAAGTCGCGAATTAGGAGTGTTGCGTTTAGGTCAACCGTTGAAGAGTTTTAGAGATCATTTAGGTGATTTTTCAATCTATCATCCAGATGCAAAACTTCCTTATTTGGAATCTCTCGGATCATTAATTAAACCAGCTCGATTAGACACATTGGCGGAGCTTAAGATAGAAGAAGAAAAACTCCACACTCCTTCTCCGGCTTTTCCAACTACATTTAAGGGTGGCGAATTATAATAAAAATCAATTATGGGATCAAATACAAGCAAAAAAAGAAAGCAAACCAATTTGAAGGATTTTGTTAGTTGGTTTGAAATTCCAGCAATTAATATTGAACAAGCGGTGCGTTTTTACAATCATATTTATTCAATTGATATGGAAACTTATGCCAGTAACCAACATACCATGGCCATTTTTCCGGCTAATGGTGGAATTGGAGGAGCGATTGTTGCAGGCCCAGGTTCTGTACCAAACGAAAACGGACCATTAGTTTACCTAAACGGTGGTGCTGATCTGAATAATGTTCTCAATAAAGTTGAGGATGCTGGTGGACGAGTCATTATGCAAAAAACGTTAATTAACGAAAATGATGGTTATTTTGGTATTTTCATTGATTCTGAAGGAAATAAACTAGCTATTCATTCAAAAACATAAAGTGTGCCAGTAAAAAAGCAAATTAGTACTCCGTATTATAACATTGGTCAACTCAGGGTTGATTATTGGAATGAATTGAAAGATCGAACAGGTGAATTATCGCGATCAGATAAAGGGACTTCAGTAGAAAAAAACTGTATTCATTCAATCAATAATCTCCTACAAGATTTGGAAAGTGTGGAGTGCTTTTTCGCTTTTCCAGGCATATCTCGTTTGGCAAAACTGAAAAAGGCATTAGATAGAGATGAATTTACAGCATTAGCTAATTGCACGGCTGATACCACGCGCGAATTAGTGAGCGATACTTATCGCAGTCATCCCGATTTTTTGGAAGAGGATGTGAATAGTATGGAGTTGGTTGAGGAGCAAGAGCGAAAAGATAGTGTACGCAAAAATTATTTTGAAGTGCTTTTTGTTGAAGACATGTCTGATCATGAAGAACGTCATTTGAAACGGAAAATTAGTGAAATTAGAGAGCCCAATGAACAGTTCACCTATGGTATCGTGGTTCAACGATCAGTACAGGATGCTTTAATAGCACTTTCATTTAATCACAATATTCAAGCTGTTATCATTCGCTATGCGCCGCCGTATCGGTCAAATGCAATTTCTCCATTAATAGAGCCTTACGTAGAGGATTTATTAAATTTAGATTTAACAGAACAGCCAGACAAATTTTTAGGACCGATATTAGGCCGATTAGCGCATGAATTTAGACCAGAATTGGATACTTATTATGTAACTGATACAGCGCTTTCTGATTTAAAGGATAGTACAATAAAATCCTTTAAACGAATTTTTTACCGAAGCGAAGATTTGCAAGAAATACACCTCACTATTATGCGTGGAATTTCTGAACGATATGAAACACCATTTTTCTCGGCATTAAAAGATTATAGTAAAAAACCAACTGGCGTCTTTCATGCTATGCCAATTTCAAGAGGTAACTCTGTATTCAAGTCAAGATGGATTAATGATTTTGGTGAATTTTACGGGCGAAACATGTTTCTTGCCGAAACTTCTGCCACAACTGGTGGATTGGATTCCTTGCTGCAGCCAACAGGGCCGCTTAAAAAAGCACAGGAAATGGCACGTGATGCCTATGGATCACAACATACTTTTTTTGTAACAAACGGTACATCAACTTCAAACAAAATAGTAATGCAAGCCTTGGTAAAACCTGGCGACGTTGTGTTAATTGACCGTGACTGTCATAAATCGCATCATTACGGTATTGTCTTGTCGGGTGCTTATCCGGTTTACTTGGATTCTTACCCGATTGAAAAATACTCAATGTATGGTGCAGTGCCAATTGAACAAATTAAGGAAAAACTAATCGATTTAAAGACAGCAGGAAGATTAGATAAAGTTAAAATGTTGCTCCTTACCAACTGTACCTTTGACGGAATGGTTTATAACGTTGAGCGCGTCATGCAAGAGGTTTTAGCCATTAAACCAGACATGGTTTTCTTGTGGGATGAGGCTTGGTTTGCCTTTGCAGGATTCACTTATACGTATAAGCAACGAACTGGAATGTTTTGCGCTAAAAAACTATTAGAACGCTATCAAAGTGATGCTTATCGAGCAGAATATGAGAAACATATCAAGGCATTAAAGGCGAATGAAATATCAACTTTACCTGATCCCGATTTGGTGAGAATTCGCGTTTATTCAACGCAAAGCACGCATAAAACATTGAGTAGTTTCAGACAAGGTTCTATGATTCATATTTTTGATGAAGACTTTCGTAGAAAAAGTGAAAGCACCTTCCTTGAAGCCTATATGACGCATACATCAACCTCTCCAAATTACCAAATGTTAGCTTCATTGGATGTGGGACGAAGACAAGTGCAATTTGAAGGCTTTGAATTGGTTGAAAAAAGTATTGAGTTGGCAATGATTTTACGCGCCAAGATAAATGATAACCCACAATTGAATAAATATTTTGACGTGCTAACGGTGCACGATTTTATCCCAGATGAATATCGCGAAACGGGCTTGGCAGAATACTATGACAAAAAAGAGGGGTGGAATCGGATGGATGACGCTTGGGAAAAAGATGAGTTTGTACTTGATCCAACAAAAATTACCTTGCACATTGGTCGTACCGGAATAGATGGGGATATGTTTAAGAATAAATTTTTAATGGATAAATTCAACATCCAAATCAATAAAACGTCTCGTAATTCTGTTCTTTTCATGACTAACATAGGAACAACACGAGGAAGTATTACTTATTTGACCAATGCGTTACTCCAAATTGCAGACGAGTTGGATGAAAAGTTAAAATCGTTGAATCAACACGAAACTGAAATTCATAAAAAACGAATTCATTCATTAACTAAAGATGTGCCACCATTGCCAGACTTTAGTCATTTCCATCATTCATTTCAAGCAGTTCCAGGTGTGCCCGGGGGAGATATGCGCGAAGCTTATTTCTTGGCTTATAATGAGGATAATTATGAATACATTCCGCTATTGGATTGCCATAAAGTAATGAAAAAGGGGAAAGTATTGGTTGCCTCATCCTTTGTGATTCCTTATCCACCAGGATTTCCAGTTCTTGTGCCAGGTCAAGTTGTGAGTAAAGAAATTATTGCCTTTATGCTCGCTCTTGATGTTTCCGAAATTCATGGATACAGATCAGATCTTGGATTGCGCGTTTTTAAAGAAAGCGTATTGGATCGTCAAAAAACAATGACCTCAATGGGAGCTATGAGCGCTGGAGCAAAAAAAATAGACTTAAATAAAAATTAAAACCTAACACATGACAAAGAAGAAAAATAAAAAATTTGAATTAAACGGTATCGCTGATATTAGAAGATTTTTCTATAAAAATGAAATGCCGATTTACTTTATTAGTGCTACAAATTTTAACCTTTTAGGAGCGGATGAGTGGATAAAGGGTTTTAAATATATCAGTTATATTGAATGTTTTGATGGATTGCATCCCAATGTGTTTTCTCCGCAAGAAGAAATTCCACATGATGAATTCGAAAGCATTGAGGACATCAATAATTACCTTTTACAGCATCCCGAAGTGCAAGCCTATTTAAAAACACGTTCAAAAGGGAAGAAAGCTGGTAAAGTAATGTTTTTGATGTTTGATGAGAAAACAGAAAAATTAGCTAAAAAAGCTGGATTAGAAGTCATGTTTCCATCCGCTAAAATGCGGACTTACATGGATAATAAAGTTAATACGAATCGCATTGCTGAAAAAGCAGGTGTAGCTTGTGTTCCATATGTACTTACTCCAGTAAAAAATTATGCGCATCTCTGCAAAGTTTCAAAAGAATTGGGAACTGATTTAGTGATTCAAACACCTTATGGTGATTCGGGTCATACAACATTTTTTATTACAAATGAAGAAGAATTCCAAAAGTATGAAGCGGAGATTGTAAAGGAGAAGGAAGTTAAAGTAATGAAACGAATCAATTGTAAAGGTTCAGCAGTTGAGGCTTGTGTAACACGCCACGGAACAATTGTAGCACCTTTAATGACTGAATTGGTTGGTTTTAAAGAAATGACGCCTTACAAAGGTGGTTGGTGTGGAAATGAAATCTATCCAGATGCATTTACGCCTTCAATACGCAAGAAAGCGGCAAAATATACGCAGCTATTTGGAAATCAATTGAGAGAAGAAGGTTATAAAGGTTATTTCGAATTGGATTTCTTGATTGATCAAGACAATGGAGAAATTTATTTAGGAGAATTAAATCCGCGTGTAACAGGAGCTAGTTCTATTACAAACCATGCTGTTTTTGCCTTGGCAGATGCGCCTTTATTCATGTTCCACATTTTAGAATGGATGGATGTGGATTATAAATTGAATATAAACGCACTAAACAAACGCTGGGCGAGACAAGAAAATATTGATAGTTGGAGTCAATTGATCGTAAAACATACGGCTGATACAGTAGAGTTTGTAACACAAGCACCAAAATCAGGGATTTGGAAAATGTTTGATAATGGACATATCCAATTTGACCGTATGGATACGCACAGAAGAGCTGTTGAAACTGAAAATGAAGCTTTCTTCCTTCGTATTACAAGTGAAGGTGATCACCTTTATGAAGGAGCTGACATGGGGATTATAGTATCTCGTGGAAGAATGATGACAGATGATTTTGAGTTAACCGATCGTGCAAGAAATTGGATTAAAGGAATTCAGACTAATTACACGTCCCATATCATCCAAGACAAACGTGAAAAAATTGTCTTGTCAGCAAGTTTAATGAAGTAGTTTAAACGGGGGGAATAATAAAAAAAAGATGTGCTGCTCATAAGGGTAGCCTTAAAATATCATATGGAATTTAAAAGTATCAATCCTTATAACGGAGAAGAAGTTGGGAACTATTCGGGCATTAGTACTGCTGAATTAGATTCTAAATTAGCATTGGCAAATAGCAGTTTTCAAACTTGGAAGAAAGTGCCATTAGAGGAGCGCGCGCAACTCATGATAAAAGCAGGTCAAGTATTGCGTGACAATGTGGAGGAATATGCCAACATGATTACGCTGGAAATGGGGAAACCTTTAAGCGAATCACGCGGTGAGGTAAATAAATGTGCCTGGGTTTGTGATTATTATGCTGAAAATGCTGCAGCGTTTCTGAGCAATGAAGTCATTAAAACAGATGCGCAACAAAGTTT
Source organism: Crocinitomix sp. (assembly GCA_013138735.1). Taxonomy (GTDB): domain Bacteria; phylum Bacteroidota; class Bacteroidia; order Flavobacteriales_D; family Crocinitomicaceae; genus Crocinitomix. The sequence continues at coordinate 25,288 of WTCE01000082.1, forward strand.
TGTGCGGCATGATCCTATTGGAGCAGTATTGGCAATTATGCCTTGGAATTATCCTTTTTGGCAAGTGTTTAGATATGCCGCCCCAACTTTACTTTCGGGTAATACAGGATTATTGAAACATGCGCCGAATGTTTTTGGCTGTGCCGAATTAATGGAAGAAGTTTTTCTTAAAGCCGGTTTTCCAAAAGGCGTATTTCAAAACCTCATTGTGCATCACGACACAACAGAGCATATTATTGCGCATGATGCCGTGCAAGCCGTTACATTAACGGGGAGCGAACGAGCAGGTTCTGCAGTAGCAGCAATTGCAGGTAAATATATTAAAAAAGCCGTGCTAGAATTGGGCGGAAATAATGCCTTTATTGTTTGGGCAGATGCTGATATTGACGCAGCAGTGAAAATTGCCATAGTGTCGCGAATGGGGAATTGTGGACAAAGTTGTATTGCTGCAAAACGATTCATTTTGGTAGAAGAAATTTATGATGAGTTTGTTGAAAAATTCACCAATGCTGTACGTCAGTTAAATGATGGTAACCCTTTGGAAGACGGTACACAAGTTGGACCAATGGCAAGAAAAGATTTAGCAGATGAATTACACCGTCAAGTGCATGAATCAGTTGATCAAGGAGCCGAATTATTATTGGGTGGTCAACAAAGAAACTGCTATCATGAGCCTACCGTTTTGGGTAATGTGACAGCAAATATGCCTGCTTTTAAAGAAGAAACTTTTGGTCCTTTAGCCGCAATGATAAAAGTGAAAGATGAAGCAGAAGCGTTCCGTCTTTCAGAACAATCGCGCTATGGTTTGGGAGTAACTGTGTGTACTACTAATACTGAAAAAGCTTTAGAAATGGCTACTGAGGTAAGTGATGGTGCCTACTTTATCAATGAATTAGTAAAGTCGGATCCTAGATTACCTTTTGGCGGAACCAAATATTCAGGTTATGGACGTGAACTTTCTAAGGATGGAATGATGGAGTTCGTAAATCGCAAGACGGTTTATTTAAAATAGTTGCTATTAAGAGTAGTACTTACTTGGCATTCAGATAACAAAAACGCAACGTAACGTGCGGAAATTGCTGATAAATTTTAGCAATACGAACTTGATTCCTGTAAAAACAGCTATTTTTATGATTCGCCCAATCAAGTTAAATACCTGCGTCATGAATCGAGCAATTTCTGTGTGCCTTTTTATTCTTTTATTTGTTAGCTGTCAAGAGACTTCTAATAATGATGCGATTGAAGATATTCCTGTGACATTACCTGATCCTATAAAGGACGGTCCTTTTGACTTGTCAACAATAGCGCAAAATTGGGTGCAATTAACGGTGTTATATGGTGACTCAGTTCTTCTAACAGCTGGAGACGAGGTCTTTACATACCGTTTTGAGCCATTGGCTGGTGGTTGGAAATTAGTTGAACAATCGGAGTATGAGGCATCTGACATGTTTGTAAAGTCAGCTGAATTGAAGGATGGCAATCTTTTACTTGATTTAGATGCAAGTGCAATGGGGTATGATGCTGACGAAGAATTTATCATGAGTCTTCTAAATTATAGTAACGAAGCCACTACAATTGTTTGGCAATGCGCGGACTATGAACCCCGTATTTTTGTCAACGAAAAAGGAGCGGCCAATTACAAAGAATATAAGAACCATTGCTACGATCATAATGTTTATTGCCCATTGGAAAATCCAAATTTTGGAAAAACGCAAGATATCCCAAAAGAGCAACTCATTCTACCAGGTAGGAGTGTCGGAAAGATTACTTATTTAACGGATAAAGAGGCGTTGAATTCAATTTTTAAAGGTAATCGATTTGAATTTGATGCTTCTAATCGCGATTGGCCTATCACGCATGTTATAAAGGACAATGATGTTGATATCGCAGTTACATGGAACGAAAACAAGCAATTGCCTTATTCAATCACTATCTCTGGAGAAAATTCTAACTATAAAACCAAGGAGGGAATTGGTATTGGAAGTAGCATAGAGGATGTAGAAACTGCATTTTGGTCCTTATTTTATATCAGTGGTTTTGAAATTGATAACGAAATTCAAGGAAAACTTGGGAAATGGAACAATCCTGATCATGACCAAATTTCTTTCAAATTCAAGATGACAGAGGATTTGCCACAAGAAGAATATGAAGAAATAATGGGGAGTGAGTTGATTGCTTCAAATCATTATTTGCTTCGGAAAGCAGGTTTGGTTGTTGAGGCAATAACCATATACTTTACCGATCCTCAAAACATTGGCGAAAAAATATATGACAAAAAGGAACTGCTAATTTTTGACAATAAAGCTTTTTATAAGGGCGAAAAACTATATGACGGAACTGAAGATTTGTTAGCATTGATTGAGGCCGAGTATTCAGAAGATTGTCCCGTCGATTATATGTATGACTATAATCCTTTATCACTGGTTGGTGATTTTTTGAGTTATGAATTAAATGAATATGGATCAATCGCGTGCGGCTATTCAGGGCAATCGGTCGCGGTGAACACGATTAATTATAAAACAAAAAAAGCAGTCGCAATTGATGACGTTTTTACAACTGAGTCAATATTAACTGCTCTAAAAAATGATTCTTGGATTCTAGGTCAGGCAGAGATGTATGAAGAGGATTTGGGTTCTTATGATTCAATTGATGAATTGCTCTCCTTTGTAGAAGATTTGCATGTTGATATCGAAAAAGAAAATTTTACGATTAAAAAGTTTAAAGATGGTGGCAACCTTGTAGAGGTTCAATTAGTTGGTTTTAAAACGAATCCATCAATGCCCATTGAAAAAGTAGTTTTGGGTTTAACATTAGAGCCATTAGATAAGGATTTAGCTAAACGTTCATCATTTCTATTAGGAACCTTCAATAGTTTTATTTACAAAAAACATTAATATGAGTTTTTTGCAGAAATACGGTCGTTACATACCTATGATTGGTATTGCTATTGCACTTATCAGTGTTGGCTATATGTTTTTTTTCGCAAATAGTTCTTTAAATATTTTTTCAAGTGATTGGGTAGAAACGGAGGCCGAAGTGGTTTTGATTGAAAATTCTTGGGATTACTCAATAGATGAAAGTGTTGATAGAGCAACCGTTAAATTTGAAGCTGAGGATGGTGAAACCTATGAAGTAAGAATGAATGGTGATGTGGGATTCTTTAATTCTATAAAAAAGGAGATCACCATTAAGTACGATAAAAATAATCCGCATACAGCTGAATTAGCCAGTAATAGTACATATATTTATATAATAGTCATTGGCATTATTCTGCTGATAATCGCTTTCCGAATCCCCTTCTTGAAAAAACACTTGGTTCGATTGTTAAATAAAATTTAGGGGTTAAATTGGATAATGTTGGGGCTTTTTTCTTTTTTGAGAGTGTAGTATTGAGACGTAAATCACTCCTTATGCAAAGATTTATAATAAGTTAAAGCACACATTTTCCCAATCAATAAATAGACTTTACAGATAAAAGTATTTTTACATTCGGTTTTCCATAAATCTTGTGCTTTGGTGAAAATCAAAACTTATGAAGTCTTTCGTTTTAATATTTGCGTTTCTATTTTCAGCTGTTGGATTTGGACAAGTTTGGATTGACTCAAACGCCGTTTGGAATTATAAAATTTTGCATGATGGAAATCCTGGACATTATGAATATAACTATTCAGAAGACACACTTATAATGGGCGAGTTGTATCAAAAGATAACACGCGAACAAAGCATTTGGTATTGGGACGATACAAATTGGTCACCCATTGGTCCATGGACATTGTCTGAAAAATACACTTATGTGAGTGGGGATACTGTTTTTTATTTATTCAATGATCAGTTCTTTGTCTTATTCGATTTTGGAGCTAGCATAGGTGATCAATGGATGATTGCAGACACCAATGCTATAAGTCCATCCAATTGGGGTACCGATACTTCTGTTGTTGAGGTAATTGATACGGGAACAATATTAATTGATACGGAAACGTATCGCACAATAACGCTTCAAACATTGGATAGTGCTTCCTATGCTTTAAACGGTTTATTTGTAGAACGTTTCGGTCTTATAACAGATAGTTCTCTATTTCATTTGTTTCCAATTGGGCAAAGCTATAATCCCTCTTATATCGTTGAACCGTGGACCATATCATTTGCATGTTTTCATGATGATTCCTTTCCATTATATAATCCTTCGGGTGAAGAGTGCCAATACACCCCAAGTAATGTTGGGCTAAGAGAAGAAGACAAACAACTCTTTTCGCTTTATCCTAATCCAGCTGTGAATCAACTGAATATCGCAACGGCACTAAGTGGTACTATTCAAGTTTTTGATTCATCAGGAAGGAAACTAAAAAAAGTGGAAATTCAAGGAGATGAAATAATTGATATTTCTGATTTGTCAAAGGGCAGATACTTTATTCTTTTTTCTAATGGTTCTAAATTAGTAGAAGTGCAACCATTTGTGGTGCTTAGATAGTTCTGCGACTAAAAAGATTCAACGGACTCCTCATCTGCTTTGACCACAGGTTCTTGTTCAATTTCTTCTGTTTTTTCCCAACCAGTTCTGAACTCATAATACCAAAAGAGCATCCCAATTCCTGTATAAGTACAGAAAAAAACAGCAACTGCAGGTATTACTTCACTTGAACCAATGAAGGACCAAAGAAATATAAAAGTAGCCAAACTACAACCTAGATGAGTCCACATTAATGTGCGTTCCTTTTGTTTGTTATGGATGTTTTTATCATATTGATACGTTAAAACAACGTAGAATACCAAAATAGCCGGTAAAGATGCAATGAAGCTTATGATTACAGAGATGAGCATGATTCCGAAAATGTCATTAAGCCCACCAAAGCCAATAGAAAGAATTATTGGCGCTAAAAAACTTCCAATTAACACAGTCGAAATCCAATAGGTCAATAATCTAGCAACAGTCATATTAGTTGCTTGTATTATGTTCACTTTTATAATGTGAAAGAATTATTCCGCTGGCCATGGCTACATTTAAAGATTCTGTTTCACCAAATTGGGGGATAAGAATCATTTTTGAAATATAGGGTACTAATTCAGGTGAAATTCCGTGCGATTCGCTTCCCATAACCAGCGCGGTCTTTTTTTGAAAAGAGTTTTGATATAAATTTTCACCGCCCAATGCCGCTCCAACCACCTCAAATCCACTCGCTTTTAATTCTTGCACGGCAGTAGTTAAATTGGTGCGATAAAAACGAACGCGATATACAGCTCCCATAGATGCTTGGATCACTTTTGGATTAAACAGATCCACAGTAGCAACTGATGCAATAATTTGCTGCACTCCAAACCAATCAGCCGTGCGAATAATTGTACCTAAGTTTCCAGGGTCGTTAACGTTATCCAATACTAAAACCAAGTTGTTTTCCGCAAAGTCCACAGGTGCCTCTGCAGGATATTTTACAACGGCCAACACAGCATTCGGGCTTTTTAGTCCTGAAATTCGCTCCAATTCACTCTCGTTAATTTCAAAGGAATGAATGTTGTTTGGAATGGTTTCTTTAAAATCTTTCGTGTAAAAAACGCCATCAATTTTAAAATGCGTTTGTTCCAATAATTCGCGCACCAATTTTACGCCTTCTACAACAAAAAGACGGTTCAAATCTCTATACTTCTTAATCTGTAAGGATTTAACTAATTTTATTTCGTTTTTGGATAAAGACATTATCTTGCATTAATCTTTTGTGTAAAGTTAAATTTTTTAATGAATAGATACATAATATTCCGGCTCTCTATCGTATTCTTACTGCTACTGTTTGTTAGCTGTAAGCAAACGAAGTATGTTAGCGACGGGGACTATTTATTAAAAAAGAATAAAGTACACTTTGTTGAAATTAATGGTTCAGATACGCTTTTGGTAAAGCGGCATGAAAACATTGATGCGGCAATAGTGGCGGCATTAATTAAACCGCACCCCAATTCTCCGCTTAAACTTTTTATGTACAATCGTATTGATACGACGAAACATAAACTGCAATTCGCAGAAAAGGAAGACAAATACCGCGAAAAGGAAAAACGTCGTCTAAAAAAGGAAAAGGAAATTAACCTGCGTCGCATTACTAAAGGCGAGAATAAGGGAGATTCCTTATACCGACATAAAGTTATTCGGAAAAAAGAAGCGCATTTTGGATGGCGAGATAAGTACTTAAATATTTTTGGTCAGGCCCCCATTTTATTGGATACATCTCGTACCGAAAAGTCACAAAAGCAAATTGAAATTTATTTACTCCAAAAAGGATTTTATAACGCACAAGTTGCGGATACAATTATTTATGACGATAAAAAGGCAGAGCTTCATTTTCATGTCATTTCAGGGCAACCTTATCGAATTAGGAATATTACATTGGATAGCAACTCATTTGTGAAAAACATATCTAAAGGATACAATGAGGTTGTTTTAAAGGAAGGAGAAATTATTCATACAGGAGATTTATTAGATCAAAATTTGCTAAATCAAGAGCGAGAGCGTCTGGCTAAGTATTACAGAAATGCTATTGCAATGTTTGGTTTCAGCAAAAACCAAATAGGGTTTTTGGTAGATACTACTGTTGGGTATTTACAAGCGGATATAACCTATTTTGTCAAGCCTAAATTAGTCAATGAGTTGGATGTTGATAGTGTTAAAACGCTGGTTGAAATTCCATATCATGCCTATAGGATTCGAAGTGTTCAGTTCAATATTTACAATTCCAACGAGGCTTCATTTAAAAATTTTGAGGGCTATAAAATGCGCTGTGATTCGCTTGCGGCGACAGGTTTTTTCATGCCTGACACTCTTGGGATTGACTATCGCATAGATGGGAGGTATCCACTTTTGGACACCTTAAATTTAGAAGCAACTGGCGAAGGATTGTTCCTTTATAATGAGTTCCCAGGTGTTAATCCTCATCTTTTAGATAAGCAAAATTTTTTAGAAATGGACATGCGTCATGCGGGCGGAAAGAAACGTTTTTATAAAGATCGATACGTTGAGATGAGTTATGCCGCGCTTTTTAATCTAGGCGTTTTTTCAAATATTGCAGTCCATATAAATATTGATCCCGCAAATAAATCAGGAAATTTTGTGGTGGTTGAGTATGACTTGTTTCCCAGTAAGGCACAATCCTTTTTAGCCGCACCTCGCGTTACAAATACAAACGGCGTTTTTGGTATTGAAGGACAGCTCAGTTATTTGCATAAGAATATTTTCAAAAAAGCACAGCGTGTTGAATTTAGTATTATTGGAGGAGTAGAATCTCAGCCATTAATTGTGGGAGAACAAGGGGATGAGCACCGCATTTGGAAATTGAATACTTTTGAGGTTGGTATAAAGGCCTCCTTAACTGTTCCTAAAATAATGCCTTTTGGTTGGTTAATTAGTAAGGGGAATTCAAAAAGAGCCTATCCCAAAACAACAATAGAAATAAGTCCTAATTATCAGATACGATCTGAATTTAGCAGGGTGTCTTTCAAGGCTGAACTAAACTGGAACTTTAAGATTCCGAAGACTTGGGCAATAGATTTAAGTGGAATAGGAATTAACTTTATTAATCTAAATAAAACCGATCTTTTTCAAACACAACTTGAAAATTTAAATAATCCATTTTTATTAAATGCCTATGCAGATCATTTTGCAGTAATGACAAGTGGAACGATTCATTATAGTAATTTGAATGCAAATAGAAGGAAGAATAAACACTTGCATGATGTGAAATTGGGCGCTATAATGTCAGGTAAGGCATTAACGCCATTAATTTATAACAAATTATCTCAAAATAATAATTCTAGCGTGGGCGTTAATGCTGCTGGGTTGAAAACTGTTTTTGGCGTACCGTACAGTGAGTTTTTTAAAATTACTGGTCAGTATATAGCGAAACAACATATTAGCACTAAACACCAAATAGCTTATCGGGCATTTGCAGGGTTAGGCCTTGCTAAAGGAAATTCACTCGTATTGCCTTATGAATATGCTTTTTTTGCTGGAGGTTCAAATGATATTCGAGCATTTGCAGCAAGAAGTATGGCCCCAGGTTCGTATAAAACATATGCAGAAGAAAACGCATCAATAACTCAAATTGGCGACATCAAGTTTGAAGCGAATATTGAATGGCGTTTTGATATGAATGATTTATTGGAAGGCGCACTTTTTATAGATGCAGGTAATATATGGAACCACCGTCAAACTGGAATTTCAGCGGATGATCCAACCGTTTTGAAATCAAGTTCATGGAGAGAAGTTGCCGTAGGATTTGGATATGGAATTCGTGCCGATTTTGATTTTTTAATTGTTAGAATTGATTTAGCAATTGCCTTACATAATCCACATTTACCAGCTACAGAACGCTGGATTTGGGAGAAAAAGACTACCTATAAAAGCACCGCTTATTTTGAGTATAATACAGACACTAAAGAATATATTAATTATGAATCTCCGCATAAACTAGTTGTAAATTTCGGAATCGGTTATCCTTTCTGAATAGTGGCTGGTCAGAAATATAGCAAAATCAATTTTGGCGCTAACGTTTGGTCTTCAAAAGCTTCGCTTTTTCTTCTCGTATAGAAATGAAAAAAAACTATTTCTCAATATTTAACCTTTTGTGAAAATTTGTCTATTTCCGACCAACCACTAAATAACTAAAGGCAATGGAACTAATTTTATTTCGTTTTTTGATAAAGACATTCCGCTATTAGATTATTTTTGTAGTGTTACATTTAATTAATGAAAACAAGCGGGATTCCATATCTACTATTCGGATGCTTAATGCTAGTGCTAGCAGGATGCAGTCAATCTAAATATGTAGCGGATGGAAGCTATCTTTTAAAAAAGAATCAAGTCCAATTTGAAGAAGAGAAAAACGGTGAAACCAAGTTAACCGGAGATCATCCGAACCTTAATGCTGGTGAAATGGAAGAATTCATTCGTCCAGCGCCGAATCTTAGACTTAAATTATTCTCTTACAATCGCATTGACACCAATAAATATAACGCACAGGTTGAACGCAAGAGAGAAAAGTATCGCAAAAAAAATGAAAAGCGAAAAACCAAAGAGAACAAAATTAACAATGAGCGGATAGATAAGGCTGAAGCCAATGGAGATTCACTTTATCGACACAAAGTAATTAACATGAAAACTGAACGGCTGGGTTGGCGTGAATGGGTGCGAAATAACATGGGGCAGCCGCCCGTTTTGCTAGATACGGCAAAAGTTAGAAAAGCAGATAAACAAATTGAAATTTACCTACGTAAAAGAGGCTTTCATTTTGCAATTGTAAATGACTCTATGATTTATAATGAAAAACGAAAGAAGGCGGAGGTTCATTTTACGATTAAATCGGGTGAACCATATACAATCCGCGATCTTAAATTTGATAAATCGGTAGATGCAACCATGTTAATTCAATACACCGAAATGATTTCTGCGAAAGGGAGTTTGATTGAGTTGGGGAACCTATTGGATCAAGATGTATTGGATCTTGAACGAAATCGATTTTCTCAATATTTGAGAGATGAAGCGGCGAAGTTCGGTTTCAATAAAAACTATATTGGTTTTTTGGTTGATACAACAGTTGGCGGTTTAATGGCAGATGTGACCATGTTTGTTAAACCTAGAATTATTAAAGATCCCTATGACACTTCAGATGTTAAACGAAGTATAGAGGTTGGGCATTTTGGTTTTAGAATTAGGGCGGTCACGTTTTATTTAAGAAATCCCGACAAAGCTTCTTTTAAAAATTATACCCTTTACCAAAGACGTTGTGCGGCATTGAAAATTAATGAAACTGATTACCTTGGAAGATTTCAATTATTAGACACCTTGCATATTGAAGGTAAAGGAACCTTTGTCTACAATGAAAAACCATTCATTGATCCAGTTTTGTTGGATAAGCAAAACTTTTTAGAAATAGATAAAGTGCAGTTGGGTGGGAAAGACAAGAAGTTTTATAAAGAATATTACGTGGAACGCAGTTACCGAACAATGTCAAATTTGGGCGTTTTCGCCAATATTACGCCAAAAGTAATTGTTGATCCAGATGCCCCACTTAGTAATTGGGTACTTGTTTTTTACGATTTAATGCCCATTAAAAAGCAATCATTTTTATTTGAACCACGTGTTTTAAATACCAATGGTAATTTAGGAGTTTTGGGCGGCGTTAGTTATAGCAATAAAAATTTATTTGGCGGTGCTCAAAAATTAGAAATTAGTTTTGTTGGTGGATTTGAAGGACGGCCAGAAATTGTTGCGGATTCGACAGGTGGACAAGCTTCGCCGTTTAATACCGTAGAATGGGGACCGAAAATGGCCTTGTCATTCCCAAAACTAGTGCCGTTTCCCAAAAAATTCACTTCTGACTTTTCTAAACGATCTTATCCGAAAACAACGATTAATCTCAATGTCAATTATCAACAACGTCAAGAGTTTAAACGAACATTGACGGAGTTAGGATATAGCTGGAGTTTTCAGCAGGATAAAGTACAAAAATGGGATATTGAATTAATAAAAATCAGTTATGTAAAACTGGCAAAAGAGGATATCTTCATTCAAAGTTTGATCAATCAAAATGATCCTGCAAGAACAAATTCTTATGCAGATCACTTAACCACAATTTTTAGTCCGGTATACACGTATAATAATACAATGTCTAACCGTAGAAAAAATAATAATTTACACAATATTATTGCCAGTTTAGACATTTCTGGAAAAATGCTTACGCCGCTCATTTTTGGTGGTTTACAAGCTGTTGGGTTTGGCAAGGCAACGGTGGATTCAGCTGGATTAAAGAATATTTATGGGGTTCCCTATACTGAATTTATTAAAGTTGATATTCAATATGTGGCCAGCTGGTATATTAATAAAAACCATAAAGTTGTATTTAGAACAATGGCAGGAATGGGATTTGCAAACGGTAATTCAACTTCATTGCCTTATGAACAAGCATTTTTTGCTGGAGGTTCCAATGATATTCGCGCATTTAATTCACAAGAAATGGCACCTGGTTCTGTTAAAACTTATAACGACGCCAATGCAACTGTTACTCAAATTGGCGATACGAGATTTGAAGGAAATGTAGAATGGCGTTTTGCAATGACATCATTGCTTGAAGGTGCTCTTTTTGTAGATGCTGGAAATATTTGGAATTTAACCAGCGCTACTTATCCGTCAGATCATCCATCTGTACTGAAAAACTCTTCCTATAAAGAAATTGCGGTTGGTTTGGGTTACGGAATTCGTGCAGATTTTGATTTCTTAATTGTGCGGATAGATGCCTCTTTTGCATTGCATAATCCGCACTTACCCGTTGGTGAAAGATGGTTTTTAAGTCCTAAGACTACGTATTATTCTGATTATCCCCTTATTTACGATTCAAATGACGTAATATTGAAAAGCGCAAAACCACATAGATTAAACTTTAATTTTGGAATCGGTTATCCGTTCTAATCAGCAAATAATTCGAACAATGATAATCTCCGCAAGCTAGACCAAAAGCGTTTATAAAAGATGAAACTAAGCATACAACTCCTCCTACTTATCACATTGGTTATGTCTGACGCATTTGGACAGTTTGAAAACGTCCTGTTGCCACGACCTAAAAAAGCAACGTATCCGTATTCACAGGTTGAACCATCCATTTTTATTAATCCAAAAAACACGAATGAAATAATTGCGGGCTCTGTTATGAACGATTATTATTATTCGAAAGATGGGGGAGCAACTTGGAAGTCAAAATCAATAAAATCGAAATGGGGGGTGAATGGCGATCCCTGCATGTTGATAGATACTTTAGGACGTTATTATTATTTTCATCTTTCTAATATTGGCGGCAAACCTTTAGTAGGAGGAATGGTTTGCCAACGCTCTAAAAAATTAAAGGGCAAGTTTAGAAAAGAGGGGCATACCATAAATAACGGTAAGTTTCACGACAAGCAATGGGTTTCTTTGGATCCTCGAACCAACCATATTTATATGACTTGGACACAGTTTGACGGGTATGATTCAGACAAACCTGAAGATTTTAGTCACATTGTTTTTTCTAAAACAGAAGATGGTGGTCTAACGTGGAGCAGTCCCGTTCAAATTTCTAATACTCCTGGAGATTGTAAGGATAATGATCTAACTGCAGAGGGTGCAGTTCCCGCTGTAGGACCAAACGGCGAAATTTACGTGGCTTGGTCGCGCAATGATTCTCTTTGGTTTAACCGCTCAATGGATGATGGGAAAACGTGGTTTGAGCAAGAAATTTATTTGGCAGCACAGCCCAATGGTTGGGTGATTGACATCCCAGGAATTTATAGATGTAATGGTTTGCCAGTAACTGTTTGTGATTTAAGTCCAGGGAACACGAATGGAACTATTTATGTGAACTGGGCCGACCAACGAAACGGAGATGATAATACTGATATTTGGATTTCAAAATCAACCGACCAAGGAAATAATTGGTCGGAACCGAAAAGAATAAACAACGATAATTCGAAAAAGCATCAATTTTTAACCTGGTTAACAATTGATCAAAGCAACGGTTATTTATACAGTGTGTTTTATGATCGTCGAAATCATGACGACCGCAAAACTGATGTATACCTAGCGGTTTCGAAAGATGGCGGCGAAAATTTTGAGAATTATAAAATCAGTGAAAGCCCATTTTTACCGAATCCAAAAATATTTTTTGGAGATTATACAAACATTTCTGTGCATAATGGCGTAATAAGACCTATTTGGACACGTTTACATAAAGGAAAAATTTCATTGCACACAGCACTGATTAACCAAAAAGAACTAAAGCAATAATTGCTAAATGAAATTATCTGTCATAATCGTTAACTATAATGTTGAGTTCTTCTTAGAACAATGCCTTAACTCGGCTTACGAGGCTTTAAAGCACGTAGATGGAGAAGTTTTTGTGGTGGACAACAATTCCATTGACGGTTCTTTAGAGATGGTGGCAGAGAAATTCCCTCAGGTTCATTTAATCGCGAATAAAGACAATGTAGGTTTTTCAAAAGCCAATAATCAAGCCTTGCTAATTGCAAAAGGAGAATATCATTTATTGTTGAATCCGGACACAATTGTTGAAGAAGACACTTTTTTAAAAGTTGTTGAATTCATGGATGAGCATCCAGATGCGGGTGGACTTGGTGTTAAAATGATTGATGGTAAAGGGAATTTTTTACCAGAATCTAAACGCGGGTTGCCAACACCAAAGGATGCCTTTTACAAGATCTTTGGACTCTCGCGAATTTTCCCAAAATCAAAACGTTTCGGACGCTATCATTTGTCTTATTTGGACAAAGAAGAAACGCACGAAATTGAAATATTGTCAGGTGCTTTTATGCTCATGCGTAAAGAAGCCTTGGATAAAGTAGGTTTGTTAGATGAAGCTTTTTTCATGTATGGTGAAGATATTGACTTGAGTTATAGAATTGTTTTAGGCGGTTATAAAAATTATTATTACCCCAAAACGCGCATCATTCATTACAAAGGTGAAAGCACAAAAAAGAGTAGCGTAAACTATGTTTTTGTGTTTTACAATGCCATGATCATTTTTGCGAAGAAGCATTTTTCAAGCAAAAACGCTCGAATTTATTCCTTTTTAATCAATTTGGCCATTTATTTTAGAGCAGGCGTTGCCTTGTTAAATAGAGCGGTAAAGCGATTAACGATTCCTTTTATAGATTATGGACTTATTCTTTTGGGACTATTCCTTATAGGTTCTCAATATCAAACCTTCGAGGACATTATTATTCCAGCAAGTTTATTGAATTACGGCTTACCTATTTATGGTTTAGTTTGGTTTTTGGTTCAAATTTTTTCGGGTGGCTATGACAAACCGGTCAAACTATGGAAGAATTTAGTTGGTGGAATAATAGGCACGGGGCTCATTTTAATGATTTACGCTTTATTGTCAAAAGAATATCAATTTTCACGCTTAATAATTTTGCTCGGTGGTGCTTGGGTCATTGCTTATTATTTGCTTTCACGCTTATTATTGCATTTTGCGGCAGGCGAAGCCTGTCGGATTGGCGGATCTAAGAATAAACGCTTTGTTATTGTGGGAGACAAGCAGGAAGCAGAGCGCGTAAGCCAATTGTTGCAGCAGACCAATAGCAAAGTGTTATCAGTTGTTTTTTTATCGCATACGGACACTAAGGACGAAGAAGGTTTTGTGGGTACAATCAATCAATTGGATCAGGTCATAGACATTCAGAAAATTGATGAGGTCATTTTTTGTGCAAAGAATATTTCTGCTGCTACAATTATTTCAAAAATGCTGCAGTTAGAAGGGGCTAATTTAGATTTTAAAATTGCTCAGCCAGAAACTTCATTTTTAATAGGTAGTAATTCCATTGATTCGCAAGGCGACTTGTATGTAATGGACATCAATAAGATTAATAAGCCTGCAAATCGCCGTAACAAAAGAATGGTGGATGGAATTGTTGCTTTCTTCGCAATTCTGCTCAGTCCGCTTTTAATGTGGGCCTATAAAAATAAGAAGCAATTTTTTGCAAATATGTTTAGCGTACTTTTCGGTAAGCTTTCATTTATTGGTTATGCACCAATTCAACATCAATCCAATTTGAAATTACCAAAAATAAAGCGCGGTATCTTATCTGCTGAGCTAATGGTAAATGGTAATAATTTAGATGATGATGCTATTTCTAGGTTGAATTTAATCTATGCGAAGAACCATTCTTATTTGACAGATTTAAAATTGATCTTCAAGCATATCATGCGTTGGGATCAGTAGTTCGCTTCGCTCACAGTATTTAGACCGCTGCGCTGTTAGTCCTTAGACCGTTTGCTTTGTTCTCTGTTAGTAGATTCTGTGACACGTGCTATTCGTTTTATTATCACAACTATTTATAGTACTAATGACTTGAGACTAACAACTAGTAGCTATTTCCCAATTTAAAAGCACAAAAAAACCTGAAGTACATTGCGGTTCTCGAAATGCACTCCAGGTTTTTAAAGTATTGTCTAGTTAAAAAACTCTTCTACAAGAACTCTTCTAACATTGTTTCAGTGTCTTCACCTCTTTGGATTAATGCCAAAATAGTTTCAACATCAACATCATCTAAATCTTTAAACCCAATTCCGACAGCTACGCGCTCTAATGTTTCCATTTCACTATCATCCACTTGACCGTCTATTTGCATCATTTGAATTAATTCAATGATCTGCTCGTAGCGATCTTCTCGGCTGTAAGGAGGAGTAATTGCTATTGATTTGTGATCTTTTATGATCTCAGCAACTTGCTCTTCACTTAAGCTAATTTTTTGACCCATTTTGTGTAATAAAGCTATTTCTTTTTCAGAAATAACACCATCAGCTTTTGCAATCAACACCATATTTCTAAAATGGCTTCTGTCTTGCATTCTTTCTCCTGTTTCAAATAATCGTTCGATTGACATTTCTATTCTTTTTTTGGCAAAAGTAAGATTAAAATTCCATTCATAAAAAAACGCAAGCGAATAATTATGCACATTACGTCTTTTATTGCGATATATCAATCGTTAATGCTGCACAACAATGCGTTGTGTTTCAAAATGAGCTTCTTTATATACTTGAACTAAGTAAACGCCATTTGGCCAATCGCTGGTATTAATAGCAACTGATTTGTTTAAACCAGTTTGTGAATAAACTGTTTGTCCTAATAAATTAGTTATCACCAAATCTGCGACTGCATCAATTCCAATATGAATATAATTATTTGCAGGGTTAGGGTAGGACTGAATGTTAAATTTCGTGTTTTTATTCACGCTTACATCATCATATACAAATCGCAAGTTATCATAGAACATCACACCATCCGCTATTGCACCACTAAACAGTACAGTTAAGACCGAGTCAGGTGTGAAATCAAGATCAATGGCTATGCTAAACTCTTCCCAATCATCTCCTGGCGATAAGGTTTCCTCATATTCAATAAAGTCACCAGCATCATTCCAAAAGCGCATAAAAATATTGGCTTCATCAGTTGCGTCAGACAAGAATTTAAAATCACCTTTAAAAAGAATAGGGGCACTTGTAAATTCACTACCACCAATAAAATTCTCTTCTTCAAAATCAAACTCACCGTTTGAGATAAAAGGAATGATTTCTTCGTCAATATTTTCATCAAAAACTTCAATTTTCATTGAATATGCACCATCAGTAGCGTCCGTAGAACGAGTAATATTGTTAAATCCTAAAATAGAATAGAGAACAGGATCTAGCGTATACCAATCTTCTGCTACTTCTAATTCAACTGGCGACCAGTCTTCAAAACTAAAATTGGGTAAAGCAGCTGGACTAGGCCCGTCATTTCCAAAAAAGACATTATCTACCTCTAACCACGATCCTTCAATACCTTCACTATCGTCAAATCCACTGCTAAAAAAAGCGATTGTTACGGCATCTGGTGTAATTACAGCGCCTTCAATTTCCCAACTAAATAAGTCCCATTCATCCTGCTCTCCAAAAATTGGAAATTGGGCAAAAGCAAAGGGTGCTCCATCTAATTCAAGAATTACAAGTACAAAACCAGTATCACCTACGGCAATATTATATCTTAAATGTGCATTCAAGTTATCAACGTCAGAATCATAAGTATAACCAATAGGGAAAGCCTCACCCAATTCACTTGCGAGTATAATTCCTGCTGAAGCAACTTCGTCACCCTCTGGTGTAAGTACAGTTTCTAAATGAACCGCATTTCCTGTAACACCATCAGTGCTTGTTACATTTGATTCGAAAGGAAAATAAGAGGACGTCGTTGTAAACCAGTTGTCGAGTGAATCCTTAATAACCACATCATCCCAATTTTCAAAACTTCCATTATCCAATTGATCTTGCGCAAAGCTTATGCTTGCGGTCAAAGTCAAAATACCTAAATAAGTAAAAATTCTTTTCATGTTTTAATTTTAAAGTTTGCTGTATAGTCGGGAGTGTAAATCAATACCCCTATTGGGGAATTGGCAAGAGGGGAAAGGTTTTAGGCAAAAGGACAAAAGAGCTTATGCAAGGGGGAGAGCGAAGTACGAAGTACTCACGTAACACTTAAAATATCACACTTTGCCATTTAAATTTGATTGAATTCGAATACTTTTAACTCCAGTGTTTAGCAATTCATTAATTTTGTGAGAATAGCTAAAAACGACCTTTCTATTATGATATTCAGTATGATACTAAAACTAAAGACATGAGAGACTCAGACTATAAGCCATATATTTTACTCTCGATTAACGCTATAAATGAGGGAGATTATGTGTTAGGTATTTTACCCAATAATCAAGATGAGAATTATTATTATGAAATCCATATTTCTACAACTTCACTAGAAATAAACAATTTAAAAAATTCAATAGGAGATTACATATTTGTAGAAATTATTTCATCAAGTATTTTAGACATATGGAACGGAGATTCTATCAATGAATGCTTCAGTGACGGCGTATTTGAATATACCTCTTATGACCTTATAAAAACAGAAAAGACAAATCGAATTGAATGGAAACCGAAATTTGAAAAATTGACGGCTGTTTTTAAAGAAGATTTTAAAAAGAAGTCAAAACCTTACAGATTAAATAGAATGGAGTTTATCCATACGTATAAAAGGATCTACAGAAAAGAAAGGCCAGATCTTATTGGAGAAAATCGAGGTAAACAAAAGGCAACTGTTTTTTTTGAATTTATCTATCTTATGTTTCAACACATCTATCCTGAGTATCATTTTCACAAGTTCATTGATCCAGCGTTTAGCTATCTTCCTGAATCACCAAAAGACTGGAAGGAAGCATATATTAAGCTAGAACAAAAGTGCACTATCTTGGCTAATTTAGATGTAGATAACTATGAATTGATTAAAAATCACATGCTCGTTATGAGCAAGGAGGCTTTTGAGTCTCACGTACCTAATTATTTGTTAGATGATCCAAGACCTGATATAAAAGAAAAGCGTGATTCGTTTAATGCTCTAATTGAAAAAATAAAAAATAGTGCTTAGCTCTCGAAAAATGAAATCATACAACATCTTAATTCTAGTGCGTCAAACAAAATCTGCTCCGTTTAAAAAAGTCAAGGGTATTTAGACGCCATTAAGTAATAATTATAACGGGTTCCAGCAAGACGCTACATACTTCTGCGTTTTGCTGGAACCCAATTTTTCGTTTTGCGTATATTTTACTTAACACTATCAGATTAAAACCGAAACCCCAACCCAACTTGTACCGCCTCGTACCAGCCCAAACCTCCTTTAAAGAATAAACGACCATTGGATTTTTCATAACGATATCCAAGAAAAGTATTTGGTAAAGATGCGATATACGCTAAAGTTTGCCCTTTCAGTCCTTTTGCAAAATGACTTGTTATTCCAACTCCAATTTCCAACTTATGTGGTTTTCCACCAAATAAATACGTCACATTGGAATTAAATTGAGTACCAACGGTTGAATTATAGAGCCGTGCATGCCAAAGGCCGCCGTTTACTGCTAATCGAAATTGATGTTTATCACCCAACTGTAATAATGTGGGACTTTCATAACCAATACTTAAGGTCCGATAAACATGTAATGTTCCAGCGTTTAATTGAATTGATCCAAATCTCTGTGAGTGATTTGTCTTGTCCGAATCAGATTGATCCTGCGCATTGCTATATGTGGCAAAGAGGATACTAAAAAGAAGAATGATGAAACGCTGCATTATTTACCTGTTATTGCTTTACCAATGCGTTTATGCTCGCTTAAAACATTCGACGGTAAACCACGTGCTCCTATAGCGCTCGCAAAATCAAATCCGCTTGGCCAATGATACCCAATCATTCCAACAACATCCGTTTCAGCATTCGCTAACTTATAATAATTGCGGGCAACAACGTCCATGTCTAATTTAGATATACCAGAACTGCCATGTGCAAAAGGAATATAATGTGCATCCAAAACAAGAATCAAATCTTGATGGTCTAATTTTTTTGATTTTAGATCCGTCAATTCAGCTTGAAAGTCTGAATTTGTGGCAGGATCTGCAAGGAAATAATGATCAAAACCAATCCAATCAACAGAAGCGGGAACTTCTAATGCTTCAACTGCTGGGTAGGCTTCTACCAATAGAATAGGGATTGAAGGAATAGTGGCCTTGATATAATCACTTGCAGCCGTAAAGTCTTCAGTCGAAATTGAATTCCATGTCGGTTCTTCTCCAAGATAAAAGCAACCTAAGGCGCTAATGTCAGTATCAAATTCATTGGTGCTTATAAAAGTGTCCCAGCGTTCCTTATAGTCTGTACGCAAATCATAATCCGAGCCGCTCATGGATTCGGTAGTGCCAACCAATTCAAAAAACAATTCGTGTAAATGTAAAACACCTTTTACATCATAGGATTGCATCAACGTCAGCCGCTCACGGATATCATCTTCTGGCGATATCACTAATAAATCTGCTATATTAGAGAACGGCGCAACTTCATCAATATAATTGATCTTATCTGTATCATCCGTAGGATCATCCCAATAAACATCTACCAAAGTATAACCAAAATGCACCAAATTAGGATTTGTTTTTTCAGGAAAAGCTTCTTGTATTTCTTCTTCTGTTTTCTTTTTACAGCTAATTAGTGCAAAACAAAGGAATAGGAATACTATTGATGTGGATTTCATGATTGGTTCGTTTGCTATAAGTCGAATTGAAGTTTGAATTCCCCCATTCAACTAATCTACTTTTTGAAAACGTAAGACTTCTTTTTCGTCCGCATTGTAAAAGTAAAGCGTCATGCTTTTGATTTTGAAGGAAATAGTTTCTTGTAAAAGCGATAAGAAAAGCGTTTCTTGTTTAATATCAGGGCACATCATTTTAGTTCCTGCAATCGGCCCAAATTGAATAGATGAAGGACTGTACTGAATGATTTTTCCAAAATATTGATTACACATACCTTTCCCCATCACTTTCATGGTTGTAAGGTTAATCTCCATATTTGGTCTAGTTGAAGTAATCTCTAAAACTTCACCATTGACGTGAGTTGCTGCCCAAATGTCATAAATTCTAAAATAGTTAGGATCTCTTTCTTTCGAAATTATTTTGCTCAAAGCGATCGCGGGCTTTCCTTCCGTCATGACTTTTGACACTTCTAATTGATAGATATAGCCAGGTTCAAATTCAAAACCTTGAATTTCCTCATAAATGCAATCCCAATTTCCTTCTGGCTGCATTGTTCCTTCTTGCGTTTGATAAAAATAAATTATCGGTACAGTGCCAGAACAATCCTTTTTGGAACTATTCACCCAAATAACATCCGCATCTGCGTCAACAGGTATGACGACTTCGCCGGGTTGTTCTTTTTTTTCTTCCACTTGTTTCGTTGTTCCGCAAGCTGCGAGTGAAATTGTAGCTATTGCAAAAAGTAATTTATTTAAGGCCATGTTGCTTATTTTGATCTAAGATAGAAAAAATCGTGCCTGAAAAGCGATTGTATTAACGCAAAGTAAGGAGCAGGGAGTAATTGTAAGAACATGGCGGATCAATCAGCTTTATTTTCGAATTGAACTTCCCATTCGTCTAAACTGTACACTTTTGTTCCAAATACCAATGTGACAGCACCAGCAGTTAGCAGTGCGCCCCCCACAAGCATGCCGCCGTTTGCTAAGAAAGAAGATCCAGCGGCCACTAATCCACTCGTATTAGACGTTGCGATCTTCAGCTGAATGCCGGCCATCAGGAGGGGTCCACCAGCAGCAATTAGTACTATTCCTATTACTCTCCCAGCTGGTGGGGTAATCCTAATTTTCTCAATATCATTGATGTTTATCGCTTCATCATTTAGTAATAAGGTGCTATCGTTATAGTATTTGATATGACCTATAATGGGCTTTTCAACTTCTTTAAACCAAACTTTAACTTCATCCGATTCATCCACAGTTTTGGAGGTAATGTCATTGGTCTTGTTCTTAAAAAAAATATTTTTATCCAATTGCGTTGAATCTGTTTGCGCATAGCTGCCATTCAGCAAGAAAAAGAATAGAAAATATTTAAAAAATTCAAGGGCCATATGCAATAAAGCTAGTGTTTTTTATTTTCGAATTGAATTTCCCATTCGTCTAAATCGTACTTTTTTGAATCAAGAACCAACAATACAACTCCTGCGCTTGCTATTGGCACGCCCACAATAACTCCAGCTGCACCCATTAAAAATAAAAAAACACCTCCGGATCCGTATGCACCCTCAGCTTCCGACATTATGTAGAGACCACCAACTGCAGCGGTTCCTCCAAGAGTGATCAACACTGTTCCTATGAACTTTCCACCAGGTGGCGTTATCCGAATTTCTTCAATATCCTTAATCGCTATCACTTCTTCATTAATTGAAAGGGTCGTATCGCTTAAGTAGGTGACATACCCTTTGATAGGTTTGTCAACCTCTTTTAGCCAAATTTTGACTTGATCCCATTTGCTAATGCAATTTGAATTGATTTCTTTGGTTTTGTTTTTTAGAAAGATTCGCTTTTCAGTATTTGTTGAATCCGTTTGTCCAAATACCACAAAATTGAGTGCTAGAATTGCAATAATCAATACATTTTTCAACAGCATATTTTTGGGATTTAGATCTTGCTTACATTAACGAAAGAGATCCTAAATTGGTTGGCGACTTCCATTTTAAAACAAAATCCCATATTTTCCGTATGTAGAACTGTAGTTAACATCATGCAAAAAAAGTTTTTATCTAATCTGCTCTTAATAGTGGTTTTAAACCTATTGGTTAAACCATTTTATATTCTAGGAATAGATGCTGAGGTGCAGAATAGAGTGGGTGAAGCGGTCTATGGAAATTATTTTTCTCTTTTAAATTTTTCTTTTTTATTGAACATCCTTCTAGATTTAGGGCTGACTAATTATAATGCCCGAAACATAGCACAGCATCCGCAGCAAATTAGCAATCATTTTGGTAAAATATTGGCCATTCGATTCTCCTTATTTTTTCTGTATGCCGTAGCAACTATTATTTTTGCAGGAATTATAGGCTATACAGGGCAAGAGTTTTATTTGTTGGGCTTATTGATGGTGAACCAATTTTTGGTGGCCATAGTACAGTTCTCACGGTCTAATTTTGCTGGGCTTCATTTATTTAAAACAGATGCTATAATTTCCATTCTTGATCGTACCTTATTAATAGGTATTTGTAGTGCCTTGCTTTGGACAGATTGGTTTGGCGGTGAAATGAAAATAGAATGGTTCATATATGCACAAACCGTCGCTTATGGAACCTCTGCTTTAATTGCGGTGGTCTTATTGCTTATCAAAATTGGCAAGGTGCGGCTATCCATCAAAAAACCATTTACGCTTTACATATTGCGACAAAGTTTCCCCTATGCGTTATTGATTCTGTTAATGATGATGTACAATAGGATTGATGCCGTAATGCTAGAACGTTTATTGCCTAATGGTGATGCCGCTGCAGGAATATATGCGCAAGGCTTTCGTTTATTGGATGCGGTAAATATGTTTGCCCTACTTTTCGCAGGTTTATTGCTTCCTATATTTGCACGGCTTTTAAGAAAAAAAGAATCTATTGATCAAATGACTGCGCTAGCGTTTAGAATGTTATTTGGCATTAGTATTATTGTTGGAACTACCTGTTTCTTCTTCCAAACAGAATTGATTGAACTGCGCTATGAAGGTAGTTCCACAGAATCTGCTGTCTCTTTTGGGTTTTTAATTCTAAGCTTTATTCCAGTTGCCATAACCTATGTTTTTGGAACTTTATTAACTGCGAATGGAAGCTTACGTTATTTAAATCAAATGGCCTTTGCTGGGGTGATTATGAACGTACTAATGAACTACTTTTTCATACAATCAATGGGTGTGGTTGGGGCGGCACTCGCGACATTAATCACGCAAGGTGTAACGGCTATTGTGCAAATGGTAGTAGCATATCGTTTGTTCAAATTTAAATTTAGTTTTAAATATTACGCATCCTTTATAGGTTTGGTTGGTGGATTATTAGGTGCTTATTATTTCTTGAATGTGACCTTTACCAATAGATTGGAACTTATAATTCCGTACTTTATATTTGGAGTTGTACTTGGGTTTTTACTCGGGATTTTCAGAATCAGTGATTTGAAAACCATTGTGGTGAAGGAAGAGACTTAGATTTTAGGTAATAAAGTTGCGTTCCAGGATGATAAAGATCTTTAAAAATTTTATCCATTCCCGTAGAGCCGATTGGATTTATTTCTGATGTAATCAAAACACTTGCAGGATTGCCAAGTCCAATGCCACCAACATGTTTCCTCAGGTTAATGCTGTCTGGAACGAAAATGTTTATTGGGGTGGTATCCTGAAAAAGGGGAAAAGTTGTTTTATAAACTTCCAATTCATCTCTTTCATTTATATGCACGGATCCTCCAGTAGTTGGGTTTATCCAATCAATGTATTTATCAGTTGGTCGTAAATTATAAATGTCGATTCTTTTTTTCTCCGCTTCGGCATAACTGTAAGTACCTGAATTAGGTCTTGGAAGCTTAATGACTTCCATATAATTGGTGTCAATAGTTAAGTCGGCAGGAAAGTGAACAATCTCATTTTCTGAATGGGCCACTGCCGAATTCGATTGACTGATTTCGGTTAAATCCAACCTGTCAGGTTCGCTAGAGGACGAGTTCTCACAACTAAAAAAGAGTAAGCAGGTTATTGTATTAAGAATCATATAGGACCTATAGAAGATCACCTAGAAAACTGTTAAAAGCACCAACATCAATCCAAGTAAGATTGTAACGGCAACTAAACCTTTGGTGAATTCCAATAAATTCCATCTAAAATTGGTGAAATAAAATAAAAACATGTTTGGTAGCATGGAAAAGATGAAAATATCTTGTTGCTCATGTCCATGAATTGCACGGGCGATATAACCCGAAAAGTCAACATCAGTACCAATGGTTTTAACAAAATACGAGATGATAAAACCAAGCACTGGTAAAAACGCTCCCAATAGCACACCAATTAAGGCTTTATCCATTTTCTTTAATTTCTCCTTCATATTATTTCTTTAAATCCCATTCATTTAAACTAGAAATGAGGTGGTGTGCTGTCATATCAAATTGTGTTGGAACAATGGAAATATAGTTGTTTTCCAATGCCCAAATATCCGTATCTTCTCCCTTGTCTGTCGTTGTGAATTTGCCCGTGAGCCAAAAATATTCACCACCAAAAGGATCATTTCGTTTATCGAAAGAATCTTCCCAAAACGCTCTACCTTGCCGGCAAATTTTAGTTCCTTTTAACGCCTTCTTTTTACCTTTAGGGATGTTTACGTTCAAACATACGCCAGACTGCAAACCATTTTCTAGCACACTTTTAGCAATTATAGTGGCATAATGACCCGCAGCTTCAAAATCTGCATCTGAACTGTGATCTAATAATGAAAACCCAATTGAAGGAATACCTTCAATTGCCCCTTCAACCGCAGCAGACATAGTACCCGAATAAAGTACATTAGTAGCCGCATTAGAGCCATGATTAATACCAGAGACAAGGAGCGTAGGACGCTTTTTTATAATCTCATAAATCGCCAATTTCACACAATCAACTGGTGTGCCTGAGCAAGTATAAGCTTCTATTCCTGGAAATTGATTTGATTTTTTTAAACGTAGTGGGTCATGAATTGTAATCGCATGTCCCATTCCGCTTTGGGGTTTGTCTGGAGCAACGATCACAATATCTCCTAATGGTTGCATTGATTTTACCAGTTGTGCTATTCCCTTGGCGGATATGCTGTCGTCATTGGTAATTAAGATAAGTGGTTTTTCCTCCATAATTTGGTTTCTGGAACAAAGTTAGTGATTTCGAAGATCAATGATCAATTAACAATGTTCAATTATCAATTCAGTTGACTTTTTTTAACCGAAAGGAACAGGCAAAAGGGATTAGATAAAAGTCATTAGCTAATATGCAAGAGGCAACAAAAGGCAAGAAGCAGAAGGCATTCGTTCGTCAAATTTCAAAGCTGGATGTATAACTATCAATCTTTCAATTAACATTGGAGATATTATCGAGAAGAAGCACCTTAACACTTAATAATTAACACAAATCACTGATAAAGAGCGAAGCGAACTAATACCTTCTTAAGTAAAGCAAAAGCCCATTATAGGGAATCAAAACACGCCCATCTGATAATTGACCAATACCGTAACAGTCCAAATTATCTGTTTTATGTACCCAAATGTTCGGGGGTAAATCGGCTGGAATGTTTTCAGGAACTTCACCAAAAATGCGGAATAAATAATCTTCCGTATTCATGATTTCACTATCGTTTATTTTATATGAAATCGTATCAATGTCAGTTCCTGCAATAATTGTATCACTAATTTCAATGGCTGTGCCTACTGCTTTAATAGCTTTTTTAGCATCCGAAGAATTGATTTGTAAGGAATATTGTTCAATGATAAATTTACCTTCAATGTCTGGTTTAGAAGCCTCTTGGCCAAGTTTTTTGAATGATATATTTGGTAAACTCTGTGCACCAGTTGTGGTAACACGTTGTGCACCCATTTTTGGAGCTGTTTTCGTGCTGTCCTGTCCATAAGAAAGGGACACTAATCCGAATAGGATAAAACTCAATACAATTTTCATAATTTGATTTTCTAACGAACAAATTTAGTAAGAAAACTATTTCCAAACCGGCAGTAAATAGCCTTTGTTCTTAATTCATATAATATTACTCCAGTCAAGTCAATTTTTATGCCAGAATCTTTAGAAGGCAATTACCAACCACTTCCAGCGCCTCCGCCTCCTGAACTACCTCCGCCAAACGATCCGCCTCCACCTGAGAAACCGCCACCACCGCCACCGCCGAATGATCCACCGCCGCTATAATAACCGCCTGATCTAGTTTTTTGCTTTCGCGGAATGGTATAGGTTTTGATTTTGGTATGCTTGCAATTTTTACATTCAAATTTCTTTTCTCCTTTACCTGAGCGTGAATAAGTAGCCGCCTTTATAGTCCTATCGTAGAGTTTGATATAGGTTTTATACTTACAATTATCGCATTTATTATAGGGGGTAAACCAGTTTTTATAAGGTAATACCACCAAGTCCGTTCCAGCTTCATTAATCCAAACATCATAATCAACAGAGCTTACAATTTCTTCAGCAATTTGCCCTTTATTTAAATAGACGTCTTCTTCTTTCTCGCTCAATTTATGCAATAATTCACCTGATTTGAATCCAACTCGATCCATATTTCGCCAACGGTGCATATTTTTCCGTGTATAAATAACTAAAAAGATAAATGGAATAGGGGCAATGAAGTAAAAAACATACATGCTCCAAAACTTCATGAATCGGTAGCGCTTGTGTAAGTCGTTGGTGCGATAAACAATAAATAAAAAGATGAAATAAACAAGTGTCAAAAGCAAACAAAACCCAACGTAAAACAGGAATACTGGATGCCTATAAAAAGGCCTTGATTGTGTGATTGATCGATCACCATTATCGGCATCAATTGTGTCGGAATCGTACAATACTTCTTTGCCATTTAATACATCATTAACCGCCTCAACTCCACGAATTACACCCGTTGCATAATCATTCTTTTTGAAATACGGAACCATATGTTCTTGCTGAATTTTATAACTTTCAGCATCAGTCAAAACGGTTTCCATTCCATATCCCGTAATAAATTCAACGCGGTGGATATCATTAACAACTAGTATTAATAGACCATTTTTCGTTTCATCATCACCGATTCCCCAATAGTTAAAGAGTTCCGTTCCCCATAAATGTGGATCGGGATTACCTATTGAATTGAGGCAAACGACCATGATTTCATAATCTTTCTCAGCTTTCAATTTGTCAACTATGCTTTGGATTTTATCTTCGGCAAAATCGGGCAGCATAAAATGTGGATCTGAAACATTTTTATCGTCAGAAACCTTAGTATTAGGAACGTCCTTTACATCCGTATAAAAACCGCTGGTATTTATGCCATCATAGTTTTTGTTTATATCACGTGTTGATAGGCCGCTATAGTAATCGTCAATAGAAAAGGACGTAAAACTAGTACAGGCAATGAAAAGAAATAGGAGCCAATTAGTCCTCATTATAATAGGATTGTAGTTCATAATCAGAGAATTCACCTTTGCTCATTTTAACCAATTTATTGTATTCTTTAACGGCATCATTATAGGCTTTTTTCTCGAAGTTAATGCGATTCTCAGCACCTTCAATTTGTACCAATAAGGTTTCAACATTATCCTTATCACCGTAAGCTTGAACCAATTTTTTAGCATCCGCTATTTTTTGATCCAGTTCACCTTCAATTTTGCTACGTTTTGAACCCTTAGCGTCATCCAGCTGTCCCGTTAATTTATCGATTTGTGAATTTAGTGTATTCAAATCATTATGCGAACCATTAACAGCGCCGAACAAATCAGGTAACATGTTATTTCTTCTGTCAATCGCACTTTCAACTAAATCAAGTTGCGAAATCATGTCTTCCTCTGCGCTAATTAATTGCATTTCTGCATTATTTGTGCTGTCAGTTGAGTTATTAGATGAAACGACCGCATATCCTATTAAAATAACAGCTAAAATCACGGCACCAATGATGATATAAGTTTTCTTTGACTTTTCATCCTTACCGCCTACTTTTTTCTTTTTATTAATGGCACTTAGCACATTAATTGCAATCGTATCATCAGGGTCGGTCAATAGTTCTTTTCGCGCATAGTACTCTGCTTTGTCTCTTGCGCTTGCAAAGTCATCCTCTAACCATAACATATGATAAGCTTTGGCTAAAACCGAATTCCCATTAGGAAGATAAGGATTAATAGAGGTAGCTTTTTCAGCATCCTCAATTGCTTGCTCAAAATTTCGGGCTTTCAAATGATCTTCGGCCAATTTTAAATGAACATGTGCTTTGTTTTGAAGTGCGTCCCATTCTTCATCAGACATTCCCATGCTTATAGCTAACTCCCTCAACTCGTCCAACGTTAATGGACGTTCTGTTAGGGAATCGCCTTCGGCCTCTGAGACTACTGTTCTTATGTGTTGTTTAAATTTTTCTTCGTTATATGCTGCTGCCATAGTTACTTTTTCAATGTTTCAATGTTCAATTAGCAATGTAGAATTGTCAATTTTTAATATCAGACTAAAGACTAATTACAAAATAATTAAACAATTTCTATTTCTATCCCTTCAAGTGAAATAAGATCGCCTTTCCGCATTTTTCTCCTGATTCTGGATTCAATTTCTCCATTAACACTCACCAATCGATCTTCAATTAATAATTTAGCGTGACCACCCGTTTGAGCAATTTGCTTTATTTTTAGAATTTTATTAAGAGCAACGAATTCCTCATTGTTTCTTAATTCAAATGTTTGTTTTTCCATTTTTATAATATGCTAAAATTTGATTTGCGGCTTGGTATGAAGTAATTGTACCCGCTTTTAATTGTTTAGTTATTGATTCAATTTCATTTTGGATGCCATCTGTTTTACTAAAATCCGCTAAAAGTTGTGCCTTTACCGATTCATTCATCCAATATACTTGTTGGTTTTCTCTTTCTTTCGCCTTCCATCCATTACTCACCACTAACTGGTCAAAGGATTGAATGATCCTCCAAACCTTATCAATTCCCCTATTTTCAGTTGAACTAACAGTTTCTACTTTTGGTATCCATTCGTTTGGACTAGCAGGGAATAAGTGAAGTGCATTTTTATACTCGGCGCGCGCTAAGTTTGCCTTTTTAATGTTTTCTCCATCCGTTTTAGTAATTACAATGGTATCAGCCATTTCCATAATACCGCGTTTAATGCCTTGCAATTCATCACCAGCTCCGGCAAGCATGAGCAGTAAAAAAAAGTCAGTCATGGAGTGGACTTCCGTTTCCGATTGTCCAACACCAACAGTTTCAATTAATATAATTTCATAGCCTGCGGCCTCACATAATAATATCGTTTCTCTGGTCTTTCTCGCTACACCGCCCAATGAACCGCTTGTTGCTGTTGGGCGAATAAAGGCATTTTGATGAACAGCCAAATTATTCATGCGTGTTTTATCTCCTAAAATACTGCCTTTAGATACTTCGCTACTTGGGTCAATTGCCATTACAGCTACTTTTTTGCCCATTTCAGCTAGATATGTTCCAAGGCTTTCGATAAAAGTACTTTTACCAACCCCAGGTACGCCTGTAATTCCTACTCGAACGGATTTTCCCGATTGCGGTAAACAGGTTTTTAGAATTTCTTGACCAATTTTATTTTGCGCTTCATTCTTGCTTTCAATTAAAGTGATGGTTTCAGATAGCGCGGCTTTATCACCTTTTAGAATACGACTTGTTAACTCGGCAGGAGTTAAACGATCCGCATGCTTTTTTTTGTTCGCAATTAAACGATCAATTTGCGCTTTATTTGGTGATTTATTTGATGACATATATAGCGTCTGGTCCGAAATAGACGAATTTTTACAAATCTAAGAAATTTTGAGAAATAGTTTTATTTCTTTAGGAGAAGAAAAAGCGAAGCTTTTGAAGACCAAACGTTAGCACCAAAATTAATTTTGTTGTATTTCCGATTAGACACTAGAAAATTTACGGTCCTTGTACCAAAGTATCCTTGGCCAAGGATGAATAATTGACAATCCATTCTGTTTTCCGAATATCTCGCAATAATTTGAATAGATTATCTCCGTAAATATAGTCGGTTAATAGATTTCGAATTCCATATTCCTTGAACAAATATTCCAATTGTTTTTGTGAAGGTTTATATTTTCCATGTCCCCAACCGTATAAGTCGTACTGCGTGGGATGTTCAAAAAATCTAATTTTCCAAACTTGATCAAATATTGGACAATAATAATCCACAATTTTACCATATTCATCTTCTACTAAAAGACAGCTATCCACGTTGTTTTTATAGAATAAATTTTCTTTTTTAATATTAACGGTACCGGGCCAATGACCCATAGCGGTGTACATGAAACGTTGTTTTCTTACTATTTCTGCTCCAATGACTTTTCCATCTCGGGTAGAGACAAAGGCGTATGTAACAATCGTGGAATTGGCACCAGCGAATAAGCCAATAGCCAAATGCGTTTGCTTTCCAGTTTGGGCAAATGTTGAAGCGTTAAGCAGGCTTAAACCAATGATTAATATGTATACAATTCTTTTAATAGTGTTCTTTAAGGGGTATTAAATCTACGCAATTCATAATGAGTTTGCAAATATCCAAACGCCATGCCGTTATTTCCAGCCATTTGGATTTAAAAACAATTAGGTTTAAATAATGAGCTATTAGCTGAAAAAATGACGGGTTGCAGCAAGAAAAACAGGTCTCTTGTCGTTACTTGGCACTACAATTCATCCACTTCCCGTCATTCTGTCAGTAAAATAGCATTGGCATATCTATTGACATAGAAAAAGAAACTTAAAATAAGATTATACAATGGCAACTAAAGGAACGGTAAACGTACAGACGGAGAATATTTTTCCACTCATCAAAAAGTTCTTATACAGTGATCACGAAATATTTTTACGCGAATTAGTATCCAATGCAATTGATGCTACAAGCAAATTAAAAGTATTAAGTGCCGCTGGTGAAGTGAAAGGAGACTTAGGAGACCTTAAGGTAGAAGTGATTTTAGATAAAGAAGCTGGAACACTTACAATTAAGGATCGTGGATTAGGAATGACGGAGGAAGAGATTGAAAAATACATCAATCAAATTGCTTTTTCAGGGGCAGAAGAGTTCGTGAAAAAATATGAAGGTAAAGAAGGCGCTGAGCAAATCATTGGACATTTTGGACTAGGATTCTATTCGTCTTTTATGGTTTCAAGCAGGGTACAAATTAAAACATTGTCATTTCAAGAAGGTGCTCAAGCAGCGCAATGGGAAAGTGATGGAACGCCTGAGTATGAGATTACTGATATTGATAAAGCCGATAGAGGTACTGAAATTGTATTGCATATTGCCGAAGATTCAGTAGAATTTTTAGAAAAAGAGCGTATTAGCGGTATTTTAAATAAATATTGCAAATTCTTACCTGTTGAAATCAAATTTGGTACAAAAACTATCAAAAAAGATGATCCATCTGGAGAGAAGGATGAAAATGATGAGGTGAAGAAAGTGGACGTTGAGGTAGATTATATCGTCAATAATCCAAACCCATTATGGGTAAAAGCACCGGCTGATATAAGTGACGAGGAGTACAAGCTGTTTTACAGAGAATTATATCCTGCATCATTTGAAGATCCATTATTTCATATCCATTTGAATGTTGACTATCCTTTTAATTTAACGGGAATACTTTATTTCCCTAAATTGAAGGAAACAATGGAAGTACAAAAGAATAAAATTCAGTTGTACTCCAATCAAGTATTTATTACAGATTCTGTTGAGGAAATTGTACCTGAGTTTTTGACTTTATTACATGGTGTAATTGATTCACCAGACATTCCTTTAAATGTTTCTCGTTCATACTTACAGGCAGATGGAAATGTGAAAAAAATTGCTTCACATATCACGAAAAAAGTAGCCGATAAATTAAACGGTATGTTTAAGAATGACCGCGCTGATTTTGAGGATAAGTGGGACAGCTTAAAAGTATTTGTTGAATACGGAATGTTGACGGATGATAAATTCTATGCAAAAGCAGAAAAATTCACTTTAGTAAAAAATACAAAAGGAGAATATGCAACACTAGAAGAGTATCAAGAAAAAATCAAACCAATTCAAACTGATAAAGATGGTAAACTGATTGTGCTTTATGCGAACAATAAAGATGCACATCACCAATTTATTACAGCAGCTGAAGATAGAGGATATGATGTGTTATTGATGGATAGTCCATTAACACCACATTACATTTCGCAATTGGAGAGCAAATTAGAAAATGTAAGTTTTGCACGAGTAGATGCAGATACGTTGGATAACTTGATCAAACATGATGTTGAGGTTCCTTCAAAATTATCTGATGAGGAAATAGAAAAGTTAAAGCCAATTTTTGAAGGAGTAGTGAGTAAAGAAAAATTCACTGTGCAATTTGAAAATATGAGTGAAACTGATGCACCAATAGTGATTACTCAACCTGAGTTTATGCGTAGAATGCAAGAACAACAGAAAATGGGTGGGGGCGGAATGAACATGTTTGGTTCATTTCCAGAAATGTACAACTTAACAGTGAACACTAATCACCCTACAGTTGGTTCTATTTTGAAAAAACAAAAAGACAACAAACAAAAAGTTGCGAAACAATTAACCGATTTAGCAATGCTTTCACAAGGCATGTTAACTGGGGCAGATTTAACAACTTTTATCAATAGAAGCGTAGAACTGATTAAGTAAATCTCCAGGTCATTTAAATTGAATTAAAAGGTCGCTTTATAGCGGCCTTTTTTTTGTACAATATTTTTTATTAAACTTTACCTTCATTGGATTGCAGGGTTTTTGCAAACTGATGAAAGTCATGTTTTGAAACGGTTTTGTGTAAATTTCGTCACATAACTTAATCTATTTAATCTGTAGATTTGGTAGTATACATTAAAACCTACATTATGATGAAAAAACTAAACTTAAAACAAGTACTCTTAGCGGGGTTTACTTTATGTGCTCCATTGGTTTGGGGACAAACAGAAGTGTTTGATTACACAGGATCAATAGAGACATATACTGTTCCTGCAGACGTGAATCAAATTCAAATTACAACCAAAGGCGCAAGCGGTGGTGAAGGAGATAATATTGCAAGCGGTGTGCCTGGACATGGTGCAAGTATACAAGGGAATTTTATAGTTGAACCAGGACAGGTACTCAAGATTTTGGTTGGAGAAGAAGGAGAAGGTGGAGCATTTATTGCCGGTGGGGGTGGCGGAAGCTTTGTATGGGATCAATCAACAGATGAACTTTTATCTGCAGCAGGTGGCGGCGGCGGCGGCGGTCAAGACGACATGATTGATACCTATATAGATGGGGTGGATGCCTCAATTGACGAAAATGGTACGGATGGCGCAGGATTTGATACTGGTGGTGGAGTAGATGGAGACGGTGGAGTAACGCCGGGTGTTTCTAATTATGCTTCAGGCGGAGCTGGTTGGTTTTCAAATGGAGCGAATGGTACAACTTATGGTTGTGACAATAATTCTACTGGTGGAGAAACACCCTTGTCAGGCGGAGATGGTGGAAATGGTGGTGGAGATGACCTCGCTGCAGCTGACGGCGGATTTGGCGGCGGCGGCGGCGGAAACGGACGTTGTGGAGCAGTTGGCGGCGGCGGCGGCGGTGGCTACAGCGGCGGTGGTGCTGGAGGTGAAATACTTGCATCAAATTTTAACGGCGGCGGTGGCGGCGGATCATTTAACGGAGGTGCTTTTCCAGTAGAACTGGTATTAGGAACCACAGGCAATGGTCAAATTATTATCTCTGTTTTATGTTATGTAATTAATTTGGATGCTGACGTAGTTGATGAGTTATCAGGAAGTGATGGAGCGATAAACTTAACTGTAACAGGTGGAACTTCTCCTTATGTTTTTGATTGGGATACTGACGGAACAGGAGATTTTGATGATGATGAGGATTTGGTTGCTTTAACTGGCGGAACTTATGCAGTAGTTGTGCAAGATGACGCTGGTTGTACTGAATCTCTAGATGTAGTAGTAGGAAGTAGTGTTAACGTTAATGAACTAGAAAAATTGGCGCTTAATATCTATCCTAATCCAACAACAGATTTATTAACAATTGAATTTGAAGGAAGTTATACATACGAATTAATTAATGTCAATGGGGATATTCTATTCACAGGAACAGCTAAGGATAAGCATACACTTTCTTTGGAAGACCAAGCAAGTGGCGTTTACTTCATAAAAGTAACATCCAACAACATTACCAAAGTAAATAAGGTAGTAAAAGAATAGTTCAAGCTGAAAATATAGTTAAAGGGTTCTGGCAATAAATGTCAGAACCCTTTTTTATTTCTCCTCTTATCTGTTATAGGAAAGCGTGTATTGACATTAAAAAAAACAGATCCAACTCCAGATATTAGGCGGGAATCTAGGGTTGATTAACTAAGGTTTTTAAACGATTTAAATTTAAGAGAAAGGTTCCCTTTTGAAACGATTAACCCCTGTAATTCAAACCTCTTAAAGGCCTGCTGTTGTTGGTTTGCGACAGGAATGAAAGCTGACGAAAATCATGCATTTATAGGGCTGGTAGGTGATTTTTGTTAGTAAATTAAACCTATCTAATCCGTAAATTTGATAGTATATATTAAAAACTATATTATGATGACAAAACTAAACTTAAAACAAGTACTCTTAGCGGGGTTTACTTTATGTGCTCCATTGGTTTGGGGACAAACAGAAGTGTTTGATTACACAGGATCAATAGAGACATATACTGTTCCTGCAGATGTGAATCAAATTCAAATTACAACCAAAGGCGCAAGTGGTGGTCAAGGAGATAATATTGCAAGTGGTGAGGGTGGAAATGGCGCAAGTATACAAGGGAATTTTATCGTTGAACCAGGACAAGTGCTCAAGATTTTGGTTGGAGAAGAAGGAGAAGGTGGTGAATTTATTGCCGGTGGTGGTGGTGGATCATTTGTTTGGGATCAGTCAACAGATGAACTTTTATCTGCAGCAGGTGGCGGCGGTGGCGGTGGCGAAGATGTCACGGTTGATACATATATAGATGGAATAGACGCCTCACTTGACGAAAGTGGTACTCATGGAGCAGGATTTGATACTGGTGCTGGAACAGATGGAGACGGTGGAGTTGTTCCAGTTGTTGCTGACTATGCCTCAGGCGGAGCCGGTTGGTTTTCAAATGGAGCAAATGGTACAACTTATGGGTGTGACAATAATTCTACTGGCGGAGAAACGCCCTTATCAGGTGGAGCAGGCGGAAATGGTGGAGGATCAGACGACGCTAGAGCTGATGGAGGCTTCGGCGGCGGCGGCGGCGGAAACGGACGTTGTGGAGCAGTTGGCGGCGGCGGCGGCGGTGGCTACAGCGGCGGTGGTGCTGGTGGTGAAATACTTACCTCAGACTTTAATGGCGGCGGCGGCGGCGGATCATTTAATGGAGGTACATTTCCAGTAGAACTGGTATTAGGAACTACAGGCAATGGTCAAATTATTATCTCTGTTTTATGTTATGTAATTAATTTGGATGCTGACGTAGTTGATGAGTTGTCAGGAAGTGATGGAGCCATAAACTTAACAGTAACAGGCGGAACTGCTCCTTTTTTGTATGATTGGGATACTGACGGAACAGGAGATTTTGATGATGATGAGGATTTGGTTGCTTTAACTGGCGGAACTTATGCAGTAGTTGTGCAAGATGACGCTGGTTGTACTGAATCTTTAGATGTAGTAGTAGGAAGTAGTGTTAACGTTAATGAACTAGAAAAATTGGCGCTTAATATCTATCCTAATCCAACAACAGATCTATTAACAATTGAATTTGACGGAAGTTATAATTACGAGCTAGTTACCGTGAATGGAGATATTCTATTCACAGGAACAGCTAAGAATAAGCAGACGCTTTCTTTAGAAGACCAAGCAAGTGGCGTTTACTTCTTAAAAGTAACATCTAACAATATTACCGAAGTTATTAAGGTAGTTAAAGAATAGTTCAAGCTGAAAATATAGTTAAAGGGTTCTGACGATAAATGTCAGGACCCTTTTTTTTGTCATCCTAACTTGTTAGCAGAAGCGTGTATTGGAGCTTGTCATGCTACGGCAATATAAATCTGATATGAGTTTAAATGGCGTTTTTTAAAAGTGGCGAAGCAATTAATGAATTTAGTAATGTTTTCACAGGGCAAGTTAAAAGGAACAGAGTCAGCAAATTTATAAATAGAAGTGTAGGGTTGATTAACTTGGGTTTTTAAACGATTTAAATTTGATAGAAAGGTCGCTTCGAAGGCAATCATTTTTTTAGGTTTTACACTTTTCCAAGCATGGCTACTGTTGACTTATGATAGTTGTTTTGGGCTGACAAAAGTCATACAATTGTAGCTGTGTTATGTGACTTTTGTTACTAAATCAAATCTAGGTAATCTGTAGATTTGGTAGTATATATTAAAACCTACATTATGATGAAAAAACTAAACTTAAAACAAGTACTCTTAGCGGGGTTTACTTTATGTACTCCATTGGTTTGGGGACAAACAGAAGTGTTTGATTACACAGGGTCATTGCAGACTTTCACAGTTCCTGCAGATGTGAATCAAATTCAGATTACGACAAAAGGCGCTAGTGGCGGCGAAGGAGGTAATGCATCAAGCGGTTTAGCTGGATTTGGAGCAAGTGTTCAAGGGAATTATATCGTTGAACCTGGTCAAGTATTAAATATTTTGGTTGGAGAACAAGGAGAAGGAGCTCAGTATGTCGGAGGCGGCGGCGGCGGAACATTCGTTTGGGATTCTTCAACGGATGAGCTTTTATCTGCGGCAGGCGGCGGCGGCGGCGGCGGATCCACTGATGGGTCTGACACTTATGTAGATGGAATTGATGCGTCTTTAGTAGAGGATGGTAACCATGGGGCAGGATTTGAAACTGGTGCTGGTACCGACGGATCGGGTGGAGTTACTCCAACGGTTGATTACTGGGCATCAGGCGGAGCTGGATGGCTTTCAAATGGAGCAAATGGTTCCGTTCATGGTTGTGACAATAATTCAACTGGTGGTGAAACACCTTTGTCAGGCGGATCAGGCGGACAAGGTGGTGGATCAGCAGCATCTGCTGCTGATGGAGGCTACGGTGGTGGCGGTGGCGGAAACGCACGTTGTGGAGCAGTTGGCGGCGGCGGCGGCGGCGGCTACAGTGGTGGCGGTGCTGGTGGTGAAATAATCATTGGAGATTTTAATGGCGGCGGTGGCGGCGGATCATTCAATGGTGGTACGTTTCCAGTAGAACTGGTATTAGGAACGACAGGGAATGGTCAAGCAGTTATTTCTGTTATTTGTTATGTAATGGAGTTAGATGCTGATGTAGTTGATGAGTTAGCAGGTGCTGATGGAGCCATAAACCTAACTGTAACAGGTGGTACTTCTCCTTATCTATTTGATTGGGATACTGATGGAACTGGAGATTTTGATGATGACGAGGATTTGGTAGCCTTAACAGGAGGTACTTATGCGGTAGTTGTTCAAGATGATATCGGTTGTACTGAATCTCTAGATGTAGTAGTAGGTAGTAGCGTAAGTGTTGATCAGTTAGAAAAGTTGGCGCTTAGTATCTACCCTAATCCAACAACAGATCTATTAACAATTGAATTTGAAGGAAGTTATAATTACGAGCTAGTTACAGTAAATGGAGACATTCTATTCACGGGAACAGCTAAGAATAAGCAGACACTTTCTTTAGAAGATCAAGCAAGTGGTGTTTACTTCTTAAAAGTAACATCCAATAACATTACCGAGGTTATTAAGGTAGTAAAAGAATAATTTCGATCTAAAAATATAATTAAAGGGTTCTGACGATAAATGTCAGGACCCTTTTTTAATACTAGAGAATTAGTTGAAATTCTATTCTAAGCTTTCCGATCTGGATTCACAATTACAACACCATAGCCATCAGGATCTAAAACTGCGATTCCATTGCGTTGCCAATAATTGTTTTTAGGACGATAGCGTTTAATGTTCGCTGTTTGAAGTCTTTCAAGAATCCCTTCATATTCGCTTGTCGAGTCCGGATAAAAAACTAAAAGATCGTCTTCATCTGGTCGGTGCAAAGGTTGTTCCCAAGAAACTGTAAACTCTAAATGCCAGCCATTTGGCGCATTGAAGGCATTTTCCAAACCAATAAATACACCGTCATAACCTTCGTGACTTTCAAATTTGCCCAACTCTTTTAGCCCAATTATTTGCGTATAAAAGTCAATGATTGGTTTTAAAAGATTGGTATGTCTCGCTTGTCTAAATCGCATTTTCAATCATAGTTTTAACGCTTTTTTTATCGTCTATTGACAGCACTAAATGCGTGTATTGTTTTGTCATTCCAAAAAGACCATGCAAGGTTGCCTCTTCCTTTAAATGGATGATACAGTTGTGATCGAACAAGGTGATTTTGGCGTATGCTTTCTCCTTTTTTGGATAATCTGCTGTTGTTAGTTCTACAGACTCAATGGCGCTTAATGGAATTTTAGTTTCTTGAAAAATCCCCATCCGTAAAACCAAATGCTCTGCGGTTATGAAATGTGGTACGCGCGGAATAGATTTCATTAAACCAATTAATTGAATGACACCATAGGCACTAATAGCAGTTAAAACCCACGATAAAATGGGGTGATTCTCATAGATCAGTAAATGCACACAAAACAATTCAATCAAAGCCACTCCAAGAACGGCGCCGAGTATGCCTTGTATGCCACTTTCTTTATGGTAAGTAAACATATTAGACGCGTAATTGGGTTTTTTCCAGGTAACAAAAGTGTAATAGAACAGACCAATTTCTGTTGCTAATCCATACGCTAATTTTTGCGGCAAAATACTGGCGGCACTCTCTTTTAAGGCCGTAACAAAATCAATATCACCTGTCTTTTTTGCTTGATACGCTTTTCGAATTTTGCGAACTTTAATTATAACCAAGGTGACTACAGTAATTTCTACAAGGGGCAAGAGCCACGTTTTAATTAAATCTAAAGTTTGTTGCTTGGCTGCTGGAATAACAAAAGTGGCTACAATTAGTCCGATAACGAAAAAGGGCATAATTGTAAATTTCGAAATATTCTTTTTTCGAATAAGCCCAAAGTAAATGAGCGGTACAACAAGCACCAAATCAATTGTAATTCCAATACTCAAAAGATCCGCGTCTGATCCGAAACGATTTAGGTTTAACGCAAAGATGATTGAAAATATAATTAGTAATACGGGAATTCCAATAATTAGAATTGTAGGGATAATTGCATTTTTTTGCCTCATAATTTGGATGATTAAATGCCTTTAATTTTCTCCCGTAAAGATAAGCATTTATCTGCTTTTAATAGTCAAATAATCAGGCTAATGTTAAGAATTAAATAAATCTTTTGGACCTGCAATTTTACGTTCTAAATTCAATAAAAACCGTTTGCGATCTAGCCCTCCGGCATAACCCGTTAAACTTCCGTCTGATCCAATTACGCGGTGGCAAGGAACAATAATTGCCAACTTGTTTTTTCCATTGGCCGTTGCTACTGCTCGAATCGCTTTAAGGTCTCCAACTACCAAACTTTGTTCTTTATATGTTCTTGTAATACCATAAGGGATTTCAAGTAATGCCTTCCAAACTTTCAGCTGAAATTCTGTACCAATTAGATCTAGCTTCACCGTGAAATTTTGTAATTCACCTTTAAAATAAGCTTGCATTTCTTTTTCAAGTAAGTCAATCCAATGATTGTTTCCACTTATTTGTTTCGTATTAAAATGCTTTTCAAGGGAGGCTATTTCGTCATTTAATTCTTGGCGATTATAAAATTCCAATAAACAAATTCCTTTTTCAGTCGCCAAAACGTCCATTTCACCTGTGGGAGTGCTGATTTTTTTATGAATTAATTGCTTGGACATCTGAAAACGAAGATAAGGAATATCCTACCCGAGGCAACGTTTAACTCATTTATTTCGTATATTAAACAACTAATTTAGATAACATGATATTAAAACCACTTTTAGCCGTTCTTATTACCGTTTCTGCATTTGCATCAATTGCACAGGATGAGGCGCGTACCGAGATTACACCTGAATGTTTAACTGTACCAACAACCTTAACGGCAGATGGTCCAACAGCTTTTACATTTGCTATGGCTTTTGATTGCCCAATTTTTAACTATAAAATGACAATTTATAATAGCGATAGTGAAATCGTATTTGAATCTGCAGCCGTTGCTGAGCAATGGGTAGCTACAGATTCTCCTGCTGGAACATACACGTATGAGATCGTAGGTACTATGGGTAATACAATTGATTATTATCACGTGATGAAAAACGGTAGTGTTTCTATTGTAAAGTAATCGCAGATTAAAATTCTATTTTTATTAGGTGTTTTAAGCAACACCGAAAATATTAACGCGTCTTTCCTATAAATGGAATGATGCGTTTATTTTTTATACTTCTTTTTATTGGTTTTAACGGCGCTTATGCACAAGTTGCAAGCCAAGTTCGAGAAATTCCCGACTCTTGTATTTTTGTAAGGAACGCAACAGAATCAACTGTGCAATCTGTCGAATGTTTAGATAATCGGTTTCGCGCTTATATGGGTTGCCCAATTGCCAATTTTTCGATCACTATCTATAATCGGTGGGGTGAAGTGCTCTTTTTTTCAACCGATATTGAAGAGATCTGGTATGCTGACAATGTTCAAGATGGAGTTTATACGTGGCGCGTGCAAGGAGAGATGATGGAG
The DNA here is from genome assembly GCA_013138735.1 of Crocinitomix sp. Classification (GTDB taxonomy): domain Bacteria; phylum Bacteroidota; class Bacteroidia; order Flavobacteriales_D; family Crocinitomicaceae; genus Crocinitomix. The sequence continues at coordinate 65,619 of WTCE01000082.1, forward strand.
AACGGTCAGCCAATACGCGTTGAAAAAATGGGGCATGTCATGGTTTTAAGATAAGTTTTTTGTGCGTCTAATATTCATTTTATTAAGTTTTACACTCTTTGGTGCTTATTCACAAGATTCCTTAGCAACAGACTCTTGCACATTTTACATGCCGAATACAATCACTGCTGATTGCTGTACATACGGTTGCGAATATTTAGAATTCTATTTGGATTGTGAACTAGAAGAATTTGAAATTATCGTTTTGAATAAGTGGGGAGAATTCCTTTATGAATCAAATGACCGTGATGAATTGTGGAATCCATTTTCTGAAATAAAAGAAGAGCAAGTTTTGATCTGGCAAATATCCGGTAAAGTATTGCGCAAAGGAGAATTAGTTAAAGTCAAGTGGCATGGACTGATTAGCGTTTTATAATTTAAAGTATTGGAGATATGTTGAATAAATTGTTGATTTTATTTGTTTTAATGAGTTTATCGCAAAATGCGAGAACACAAGACTTGTACCCAATAGATTCTTGTGACTTTGAAATATCCGACACCCTGGATCAAGGATGTTGGTATTATGAGCGCGGAATGATTTGGACTTATAGCTCATGCGATATTCAAGAATTTAAATTAATGGTAATCGACCGTTTTGGTGTCATAGTATATGATACGCATGATATAAATGCACTGTATTATCGTTCTGAAATGGAAAAAAATGGCTTTCGAGGAACGCAACTTTTTCATGGTTTGTGACGGGATATATTGAAGAAGACGGTGAGAAAAAATTGATAGAATGGTCTGGAAAGATCCTATATGAGTGGTGATTCCTTTAATGGTAAGAACTATTAACTAATTGCTATTTTTACGGTAGATAAATCACCACACGATTAAATGATCTTTAATTCGATAGAATTTTTATTATTTGCCATTGGCTTCTTCCTGCTTTGGCCCTTTTTGGGAAAGCGAAGTATATCGAGATGGACATTTATTACCCTTGCAAGTTTTTTCTTTTACGGTTGGTGGGATTGGCGTTTCTTATTTTTGATTCTGGCCAGTGGCTTAATTGACTATTTCTGCGCACTAGCAATTGAAAACCGTCCCAAGAATCGAAAGTTATTTTTTGCACTTTCCTTAATTGGCAATTTAGGAGCACTGTCCATCTTCAAATACAGTAAGTTTTTTGCAACTGTTTTAGAGGATACCTTTGCCAAGTTCAACTATGATGTTGACTTGGTTGATAAGATCCCTGAATTCGCTTTAATATTACCTGTAGGAATAAGCTTCTACACCTTTCAATCCTTAAGTTATACGATAGATGTTTATCGTGGCCGTTTAAAACCTACTCGTAACATCCTCCACTTTTTTAGCTATTTGTCCATGTTTCCACAATTGGTGGCAGGGCCAATCATTCGCGCCAAAGATTTTTTAACGCAACTCAATCGTTATCGTGTTACCAACTATCTCGAAAAATGGAACGCCATTAAAATGATTGCCTTTGGATTATTCCAAAAAATGGTAATTGCCGATAACCTCTCATTATTTATAGACAGTGCTTTTGAAGGAAAATCGGGCTTTGAAGGAACTGCCTATTGGTGGTTAGTTATGATAGCATTCTCCTTTCAAATTTACGCCGATTTTAGTGGTTATAGTTTAATTGCACGCGGCCTTGCAAAATACATGGGCTATCATTTTAGAATGAACTTTAATCATCCTTACCTGTCAAAAAGTTTACGAGAATTTTGGACCCGTTGGCATATTTCACTCTCCACTTGGTTTAGAGATTATGTTTATATCGCATTAGGTGGATCGCGACGTGGCATTGTTACAGGTCTTATAGCATTAGCTATAACCATGATGCTTTCTGGGCTGTGGCACGGCGCAAAATATACCTTTTTAATATGGGCAGCAATTCATGTCATTTTATTGATATTTGAACGCCTCACCAAATGGACAAAATTGTTTGGGAAATCACCTTTGCTCATTCCAATCATCTTTACACAAGCATTAGTGGCTTGGGTTTATTTTAGGGCAGATGATGTTACGCAGGGAAATCAAATCGTAAGCAGCCTATTTAGCTACTCTGAGTCAGATCTTGCCTTTTATGACATTTATTTTGACAGTATTTTCTTTTTAGGACTTGCAATTCTAATAGAGTTTTTCGTTTATATGCGCAAGAATTATGCGGCTGTTAAAATGTGGTATTGGCGTAGTAATTTAGATCTTGTTTTAGTTTCATTGGCAATCATTGCTATCCTTTTCTTGCGTGGCGAAGGCAAACAATTCATTTATTTTCAGTTTTAAGGATGCAGGCTAAAAGGAAAATATGGATCATGTCTAGTTTAACTGTTTTACTGGTGGTATGTGTAAAATTATTTTTACCAGCACCAATAAAGAATACAGAATTGCGCAATGAATTTTGGCTGCGCAAAACATTTGCTTCACCTGATTATGATTTGGTCGTAGGCGGCGATTCTAGGATTTATCGAGGAGTTTCAACAACGGCAATCAATTCAGAATTATCACCAAAATTACAAGCCATTAATTTGGGTTATTCAAGTGCCGGATACGATCTTGAATACCTTAATTTTTTAGTGAGTAGATTAAATCCAGCTGGGAAAAGAATTTTGGTATTGGGAATAACACCACATAGCTTTACCTTAGAAGGAGCCAAGAATGATCTCTATCATGAACATCTAGATAAGGGAACATTTGAAGTGTTTAAAGCACTTTACCTTTCTAAATATCTCAAGCATTTTGCACCCTATAAAGCAACCGAGTTGAAAGTTTATGTTCTAAATGGAACTTCAGAAGAAGGATATTTTGAGGATTTTCAAGCAGATGGCTGGGCACATTCTCATAGACTGCCTGAAGACTCGTTAACGGCGATTGAAATTTATCAAAAATTATTTACAGATTATCAAGTCAGTGATACCTTAATATTTAATTTCTTCAATCGGATTAGTGAAATAGAGAATTCGGGAATAGAGGTGATCGCATTTCGTCCGCCAACCTTTGAGTTGATGACGAATGTTGAAGATTCCTTAAGTGGATATAATGAAGCGTTTATGCGCAATGAAATGGAGCTGAGGGGTTGTACTTGGATCGACCTGAACCCAGCTGAATTCCACACCTATGATGGCAGCCACTTACATTATAAATCGGCCGAACATCTTTCAAAACGCATTGGGCAAGAAGTCGAAAAATTGCTTGCTGATAAACCATAGACTGGTATAATCAACGCTTAAATCTATGATTGATAGAATAGTATATTCAAAGTGATTTCATATTTTTGAGTGTATCCATTCAAATTTTTTCACAATGACCACACTTTTACGCTCCGTTTTATTTTTACTGATTTGTTTGCTTTCCTTCACAGCTGACGCACAAACAAAAATTACTGGTACAATCATCAATAGTGAAACTGGTGATCCTATTCCATTTGCCTATGTCAAAAAGAAAAAAATTAATCGCGGTGCAATTACCAATGAAGATGGTTACTTTGAATTGGATTGTAGGGAAACCGATACCTTAATTATTTCATTCGTTTCTTATGATAAAATAGAAGTGCCTTATACCTATTTTATTAAACATGAACGTTTATTATTAAAACCTAGCAATAACGAATTGGCCACTGTAGATGTTTATGCAGATTTTGGTTTTTTATATGATGTATTCGAAGTTGCACGACAAAATTTAAAACAGGCTGAAAATTATCCCACAAAAACCTATTTTGCCTTAGAGACTGCCACCTCTGGTATTCCTGTTGAATTGTTAGAATGTTATTATAATGCAGAAATAGGTCCGTCAGGCATCAATGATTTGCAATTGAAAAATGGGAGAATAGGGATGAGCGAAGAGAATGGGACTTACTTTACAAGCTTAAATACAACTCAAATCATTTCAGATTATCGTTTATTAAACAAGCGGAATAATCAATTCCCTACAAACCCTTTGCAACTGAATAAACGGCAATTAAAGCGGGTTTATAAGTTGAAGTTAGAAGCTTTTGAGGCGGGCGTTTATAAAATTAGCTTCACACCAAAAAATAGTGAATGGGACTATTTCAATGCAAGCGTTTGGGTTGATAAAGAAACCGAGCAGCTCGTCCAAATAAACTTACATGAAAAAGGACTCAAAAAGCATCCATTTACAGTTATCGATAGGCAGCATAAAATGGATTCACTTAATTTTGATATCACCTATACTTTTTCCAATGATTCACATCAAAGTTTGGATAAAATAGCCTTTAATTATGAATTAAAATATGATAATGAATATCATTCGCGAGTCATGCAATCTGGCGGAGTATTTCTGTTTTTTGAGAAAGACGCTGAATTTGATCTACCGTATTATACCGAAACCGATCACAAATTAACGGATTATGATAAAATTGTTGGACAACCATATAATGAGCGATTTTGGGCGCAAAACGAGGTGATAAGCCCGAGTAGGAAATCTATCGCTTATCAAGCTTATTTGAAAAGGGCAGGGGTCTTGCTCAATTTTGATGAATTAGCAAAACATAATAATCAAGTCTTTAAAAATCGAATTGTAGAGTGGAGTGCTGGACGGGTTTTATTGGATGATATTAATCAATTTGGAAATTTTCAAGTTGCCAAAAGAAGTACCGGTTATCATACCCAAATAATTGGAGATTTATACAACTTTCAGGCGCATATTTATTTAGACCGAAACGTTTATAATGATACAGTCTATTATCTATCCAAAACATTAATTGACTTGGAGGATTCGTACTATTATCTTAAGGTTAATAAGAATACAACTTGCATTATTAATACCTATTATGATTTAATAGAATTCGAACGCCGAAGTATGATGGAGGTTCTGGAGTCAGCGCAATGGAGTAAATTACAAGTGGATTCAATTTATGTAAAAAGTCAAGACTGGATTGCGACCAATTTAAAGTATTACTTGCTAGAAGTTAATCATGGTGAAAATGATGCCGCCGTAAAACGCTTTAATAAGGTGATTTTTGGAAATTTGGGCATAAACAATTCCTTATTGATTTGGAGTGATTTTATGGCTGAAAAAATAGAAGTCCAAGGTCAAGATGGGTCGGAACCTTGGATACAATTGTATAATTATGGTACGGCCTTGCTAGAGATTGGTCAATATGAAGAATCCCTTCAGCAATTATTACAAGCATTTGAACTAAACAACAGCGATCCTTGGTTGGCCTATAATATTGGCCTGAATTATTTAAAACTAGGTCAAATTAAAAAAGGCTGCGAATTTTTATCCTTAGCAAAAGAAAAGGGAGAAGAAGTACCAGATGAGTTGACGAGTGAGTGTGAAAATTAGTTGTTCGTTATAAGTCGATAGCCTTTATCTTCAAGTCTTTAACGGGGTAATGTTGTGCCTTGAAGAATTTTATAAACATTAGATTAGTTCTGATTCAATTAACTTAATATATCTATAGGTTTTAGGTAATATTATAAGTTGGTTATTTTACCTTTTTTGTAATTTATTCGAGTTCAATGTATCAAATCAGTAGCATTATTCCTTTTATCATTTTTTTATTTTTTCATACTAGCTGCACGCATTCAGCTTATTCTCAAAATTCTAATTCCGAAACGCTGGAAATGGCAATTCAGGACAATGGGAAACTACGAGACAGTCTTAATTTAACATATTCTACGCTGAGCGATTCAAAGAGAATTGAAAAGATCATTTCCGATAGTAGGGAGTTAGGTTATTTCTATCCGGATGAGATGATACATCTAATTGATAAAACGTTGAAGGAGGTTAGAGAAACGAGAAATAAAAGAGCTGAAATAGAGCTCCTTTTTCAAAGAAACTATATTATGATTGACGCATACTCTGATCTTGAAGGCTCCAGTAAGTTATCTTATTATATGTTGAACAATCTCCCTGTTACGCTTGAAGAGCAAACTCAATTGTTAGATCTCATTGCCAGAACACATCTTGCCAAATCCGAATTAGTGAAAGCACAAATTCTCTATCAAGAAGCGCTAATACGTCTAAAAAAAATAGAGAAGCCATACACAAAAGCTCATATTAATGTTTATTGGGGTATAGCTGTAACCTACTCGGAATCTCAGAATTATGAAAAATCTTCTGACTATTATCGAAAGTGTCTTGACCAAGCCCTTTATTTGGGGAAATACTATATGGTGACATCTTGTTATCATAACCTCGCTAGCAATGCAGGGAAAATGGATCAAATGAGAATTTCGAAAGAATATCTTGATAGTGCATATAATACTTCAGACAAAATTTCTAACAAAAGTGATCGTGTTATCTCAGAAATGGGCTTACTAAACGCTTATGGAGATTTCTACAAAAGTGATAGTAAACTGGATTCTGCTTTAATCTGTTTCAGAAAATCCATACAATTAAGTGACAAGTACAATGATTTTTATACCAAAAGTTATGCTACGCAGGCATTGGGTTCTGTTTACCTCGAGTTGGATAGACTTGATGAAGCAGAAGCGTATTTACTCAATAGTTATGAAATGTTCAGTAATAAAACACCTTCATTATTGCTTGAAAATTCATTCAATTTGTATCGACTTTACAAGAAGAAGGGAACATTTGAAGAATCTTTGAAATGGCATGAAGATTATACTGCAATCCGGAACAGTATACAAAAAGCGGAAAATATTCAAATAATTGCGCAAGCAACTACAAAATATGAAGTAGAACTTAAAGATAAGACGATTACTCTTCTCAAGAAAGAGAAGATTTTGGAAGCACAAGCGAAGGAGAAATATAAACGCCAATGGCAAATTATAATCGTTTTGTTCTTATTGCTTCTCGTACTTGGAGCATTTTATGTGAATCACAATAGGCATCAAAAAAGTAAAAAGAAAATTATTAATCAAGTGCTGGGAGAGGAAAGAGAACGTACACGGATTTCCATGGACCTACACGACGGAGTTTGTGCCCAAATCACTACTATTTCCAGGATAGTGAAAAGTAACCATCAAATTCATGATGCGGCTTGGCTAACAAAAGTAGCTGATAAACTTGATCATTTAAATCTCGAAGTTCGCGACATTTCCCATAACCTGTCGTTAATTAAGTATGATCAAAGAACCCCCTTTCAGCACATTGTTGAGGATTACATAGGAGATATACAAGAGACCGTTCCAATCCGATTCGTTGTCAAATTCATGCCGAAAAATGAACACATTTTCTTAGCGTCTAATAGGGAGTTAGTTCTTTTCAGAGTTATTCAAGAGATCTGCAGTAATGCTATTAAATATAGCCAAACGGAAACTATGAATCTAAATTTTGTTCGAAAGGGAAATAGCTTATTTATTACCATTACGGATCATGGAATTGGATTTGATAAAGCGGCTGCAGGGAACGGAATCAGTAATGTTTTTGAAAGGATTAAGTTCTTGAAAGGAAAGGTGGAACTAGATACTAAAAATAATGGAACTACGTTTAATATACAAATACCATTAAACCAAAACGAATTGAATCAAAAATGAAAGTTCTTGTTGCAGAAGATCAAACTATGTTCCTTGAATATGTCGTCTCCTTATTAAAAAAAAGAGAAAATGAACTCGAAATTATTGTAGCAAAAAATGGTAAGGATGCCTTTGGTATGATACACGGAAACAAGATCGATATACTCATTACCGATTTGAATATGCCTAAGCTCAATGGAATCAAGTTAATTGAAAAAACACGAGCATCTTATCCTAAAGTTAAAATTGTGGTGCTTACCCAATATCAAAACAAAGGCTTACTTAGAAAAATGAAAAAATTAAAGGTAGATGGTTTTCTAACAAAAAATGCAAGCCAAGAAGACTTTCATGAAATGCTAAACAGAGTTATTTCCGGCAATTTTTCCTTCATGACAGATACACCTTCCTCAAATAATTTAGATCATGTAAACGAGGAAGAAAAGTTATTGATGGATCCGTTTCCAAAAATGAGCCAATTATCCAAAAGAGAAACGGAAATTATTAAGATTCTTTTGGAGAATAAATCTAATCAGGAAATAGCCAATCAATTATTCATAGGTGTGGAAACTGTTATTTCTCATAGAAAAAACATCTACCGTAAATTAGGAGTTAATAATATTTTGGATTTATACAAATTAGTCTCCGAATTGAGATAGGAGAATTATTCACAAATAAATCCCTAAAAAAGCGAAAGTAAGCACGCTTTCCTTCCCTGGTAGGTTATAAACATTTAATGGTAAGCATTACATTTAATTAAAAGGCTCATAATCACAGTCAATGTAAACTTTTTCACAAGAAGTTCCATTATCTACAATGTTGTAATGGCCTCCTTCATCATGGCCGGTTCCCATCAGTTCTCCCCCTTTAACTGAGTTCATTTGTTCATTGCTTAATTTCGCGAAATTTTTCATAATGTTTTTTTAACTCCCTACTCTCTAAAAGGCTTTTCGGGTTTCGCCTAATTTTTCTGGAATTCATCAATAATGAGGTGTTTACCTCCAGAATCCCTCACTTTTATTTGAGCCCTCTTTTGAAGATTTAAATAAGATGGTCTAAAAATGAGCGTTATAATCATTTATGTAAATTTTGTCGCAAGAAGTTCCAGTATCTATAATGTAGAAACGACCTCCTTCATCAGTGCCCGAACTCATAATTTCGTTTCCACCTTTGACAGCGTTCATTTGTTCTTTGCTTAAACTTTTGAAATTTTTCATAATATATTTTTTAACTCCCTACTCTGTAAAAGGCTTTTCGGGTTTCGCTTAATTTGTTTCGACATTCATCTTTAATGAGCCTATTAAAGAAAAGCATGAATTCGGATTGAACTCATCCCGCCTTGTAGTTATATAATCATACAGACTAGTGCTCAAAAGCGCAAGGCTGGTATCTTTTTACACAAGCAGTTCCAGTATCTACAATGATATAATGACCTCCTGCATCATACCCCCCACCCATATATGTCTCTCCTGGTCCAACTGGTTCTCCACCTTTGACTGAGTACATTTGTTTCTTGCTTAAGCTTTTAAAATTTTTCATAATACATTTTTGACTCCCTACTCTGTGATAGGCTTTTCGGGTTTCGCCTAATATGTTCGGACATTCATCTTTAATGAACACTCTAAAGAAAAGCATAAATTCAGTTTCAATTCATCCCCTTTACAGGGGGTTTTTAGAGGGGTAAATCTTTTATTCCGTGATGCGTTAATGACGCCATTATCGCAAAAGGTAAAATTCAATCTATTGCTATAATCAAAGTATGAAATTTTTATTAGACATATAAGACAGAAAGGCTGCGGATTTTTATCCTTAGCAAAAGAAAAGGGAGAAGAAGTGCTAGATGAGTTGACGAGTGAGTGTGGGGATTAGTCGTTAGTCTCTAGTCCTGAGTCTTTAGTATATATAGTTTTTCAATTATCAATGTACAATTATTAATGTACAATGTACAATGTACAATGTTCAATGTTCAATGCTATGCCTCGGCTTGTTGAAGGCAGCAATTCTCATTGTATTTCCTCAGTATTTGTAATGTCGAGTCTAATATCAAAGTACTAATAACATAGCAATCCAATAGCCTTTTTTAAAAAACGGAACATCTTTGTTCTTTAATCTATAAGCAAAGCGGTCTAATAGCGCAGCGGTCTAATTACTAATAACACAGCAATCCAATAGCCTTTTTTAAAAAACGAAACATCTTTGTTCTTTAATCTATAAGCAAAGCGATCTAATAGCGCAGCGGTCTAAGTACTAACAGCGCAGCGGTCTAAGTACTACTTACTCTCTGTGAATCAAATAACTATTAGCTTGTGCCAATGAAGTAACAACCAAATCATTAATACATAAATGTTTTGGCAAAGATGTGGCGTAAAACGTCAATTCGGCAATGTCTTCAGCAACCATTGGCTGATAACCATTATAGGCGGCATCTGCTTTTTCTTTGTCTCCATGAAAACGAACCGTTGAGAATTCAGTATTAGCTGCACCAGGAGCAATTTGCGTCACTTTAATGCCATGTGGTAGTAAATCTATACGCATACTTTTAGTAATAGCATCTACAGCATGTTTTGAAGCGCAATAAACATTTCCATTCGGATAAACCTCTTTACCAGCTGTTGATCCAATATTGATGATATGTCCCTCCTTATTTTCAATCATAAACGGAATAATTGCTTGTGACACGTATAAGAGTCCTTTTACATTGGTGTCAATCATTTTATTCCAATCTTCAGAATTTCCGTTTTGAATTGGATCCATTCCACTTGCTAAGCCAGCATTGTTTATGAGGATATCAATTTTTTTCCAAGGTTCGGGTAAAGAAGCAATTGCTGACTTTACATCAGCTTCATTGCGCACGTCAAAAGTCAAGCAATAAATGGCGGCTTCAAAATTAGTCTCTAAATGCGTTTTTAGCTCATTCAAGCGATTGGTACGTCTTCCTGTTATAATAACGTCATCACCATTTGCTGCATATTTTTGAGCCATTGCCCTTCCAAATCCTGAAGTTGCTCCTGTAATAAAAATGATTCTTTTCATAAGCGTAAAATATCTAATCAAAATTACTTTAAAACTTATACCATTTAAAAATTTGGTTTAATTAATTTTAGGAAAAATTTAATTATGAGCACCATTCAATTTGAAATCAAGGATAATGTTGGAATCATTCGGTTTAACCGCCCAACGGTATATAATAGTTTTAATCGTGAAATGGCACTGGCTTGTCAGGAACGACTAGATGAATGCGAGAATAATGACGAAGTGCGCGCGATCTATATTATTGGAAATGGCAAAGCTTTTTGCGCAGGGCAAGATTTACAAGAAGTAACAGATCCTAATGGACCAGCATTAACTTCAATCGTAAAAGAACATTATAATCCAATTATTGAGAGAATTAGAAATATTGAAAAACCAATTGTTGCAGCTGTGAACGGTGTTGCAGCTGGTGCAGGAGCAAACATTGCTTTAGCTTGTGATATTTGCGTTGCGACAGAAACAGCCAATTTCATTCAGGCTTTTAGTAAAATTGGTTTAATTCCAGATTCGGGAGGAACTTTCTTTTTGCCCCGTTTAATCGGATTTCAAAAGGCCACAGCTTTAATGATGTTGGGAGATAAAGTGAGCGCTGCTGAAGCAGAAGGTCTTGGAATGATTTATAAATGTTTATCAGCTGAAAACTTTGAAGCTGATTCGTACAAAATTGCTGCAAAATTGGCTAAAATGCCAACAAAAGGATTGGGTTTAACGAAAAGAGCGTTAAATCTTTCAATGATTAGCGATTTAAGCACACAATTGAAAACAGAAGAGGAACTGCAAACAACAGCAGGTAAAACCCATGATTATAATGAAGGTGTTGCAGCGTTTTTAGAAAAAAGAAAACCGGAATTTAAGGGGGAGTAGTTTTTTGTTTAGGCAGGTGGCAAGACGAAAGAACAAAGATTGTTTTAAACAAGAGGCAAGAGGAAAAGAGCAAAGAAAATACTTAAAACGTAACACTTAATACTGAAATTGAAAACAGGTCAAAACGCAGTCTAATGACTAAGAGCGCAGCGATCTAATAACTAAAAAAATAGATATGAAAATCGGAATTTTAGGAGCAGGATCAATGGGATCGGGAATTGCACAAGTAGCTTCCCAATCGGGACATGAAGTTGTATTATTTGATACCAATGCCGCACAATTGGAGAAATCCAAGGGGGAATTAGCCAAAATTATGGCACGTTTGATTGAAAAAGGACGGGTAACAAATGAGGAATCTGAAGCTATTCAGGGGCGAATTTCCTACATTACTTCTATGGATGATTTTGCAGGTTCTGGATTAATTATAGAAGCCATTATCGAAAATTTGGACATTAAAAAGAAAGTGTTTGCTGAACTAGAAGGAATTGTTGATGGCGATTGTATTCTGGCATCCAACACCTCTTCATTATCTATCGCTTCAATTGCGGCAGCTTGCGAAAAGTCTGAACGTGTAATCGGAATTCACTTCTTTAATCCGGCGCCATTAATGCCATTGGTTGAAATTATTCCTGCGGTGCAAACGGCTGAAGCAATTACAACAGCCGCAAGAAACTTAATCGATTCGTGGAAAAAGATTACCGTTTTAGCGAAAGATACGCCTGGTTTTATCGTGAATAGAGTAGCGCGTCCATTTTACGGTGAGGCCTTAAAAATATATGAAGAAGGCGTAGCAGATTTCGCAACCATTGATTGGGCTATGACTGAATTAGGTGGCTTTAGAATGGGACCATTCACCTTAATGGATTATATCGGAAATGATATCAATTATACGGTGACTGAAACTGTGTTTGCAGCGTTTTATTATGATCCGCGTTATCGTCCATCATTTACACAAAAGCGCCACTCAGAAGCTGGTTGGTTCGGAAGAAAATCGGGTAGAGGGTATTATGATTATGCAGAAGGAGCAGTTAAAGTAGCACCAAATACTGATACGGTTGTAGGCAACAAAATTTTGAATCGCATTTTAGTTTTATTAATCAATGAAGCGATTGACGCGGTATTTTTAAACATTGCTTCGCCAACTGATGTTGATTTGGCAATGACCAAAGGTGTGAACTATCCTAAAGGATTATTGAAGTGGGGAAATGAAATCGGTTTAGACCAAGTTTTGGGGCAATTAGACGCGCTATATGCAGAGTACGGTGATGATAAGTACCGCGCAAGTGTTTTGTTAAGACGCATGGTGGAAAGCGGTGAGACTTTTCAACTTTAGTTGTTTTTTGAACAAAGCATCTCAACTTTGTTACTGACTATTTGAATCGCGTTATTTTGATCTGAAAAGGTTGGGATAATAGTAATGAATTTTATATATTAGTGGAACCAATCCCTAACGAATTACGAATTATGATGACAGATACTGAGGTGAATGAAAAATTGGGCGTTAATTTACGTCGATTTAGAAAACAACGAGGATTTACTTTGCATACCCTTGCATTAGCTACTCAGGCTGAGAAAATGACCATTATGGGGATTGAAAAGTCGGAGGTGAATCCATCTAGTAATTTAGTTCAAAAGCTTGCCGTTGCACTCAACATTTCAGTTGAAGAATTAGTTGGGTAAAGCGCAGGTCACTATTCAATAATCATTACTTCTTTTTTAGGTCGATCCTTTCGTTTGGACTTAATAGTTTGTTGGCTAGCTTCAATTATAATTTCGCGCGAAATGAATTCGGAGGTTTTTATTCGGATGTTAGCACACATAAAATAATCAAATGGGAACTTGGACAAGATTTTACATTAATATCTCAGATACTGAAAAAGTAAATGAAATTCTAATGGATATTTCGAATATTAAGAGTTCTGTTAAAGGAAATGTTCCAGACGATTTTAATGATAGTTTCATACTAAACGAGAAGTCAAAGCCTAATTATTTAGTTTTTGGAGAAGTCCAGAAAAATTGGATTACAGTACTTTATAATAGCGCAAATAAATTAAACGACTGGAGTGAAAAAATTTCCAAAGACCTAAATTGTAATGTAATTGTCACCATTGGACAAAACACGGTTGATTATTATTACTTCTCCCAATACCATAGCGGTATAAAGGAGCGTGAAATAGAAGTTTGCTATGGAGATGACATTGAACCAATAAATTTTGGAACCCCATACGAATTTGAAGAAAATGAACCAGGCGAGCGTCAGGATTATGATGGAGAAATATCTTATTTATTTGACTTTGATAGCATTGAAAAATACGCACAACATTTTGGACTTGAACCACAGAATGACTGGGGAAATGTCATCTGGACAATATTAAAAGGTGAGCAGAATCAAGAGTCTATGGCTGACTTAATACAAAATTACATACCGCAAAATAAAAAACCTTGGTGGAAATTTTGGTAACTAAACGTGTGCGAACAAAACCTATACGTAATGTGGGTTTTGGTGGTGAATTGAGCGTTTGTAGCAATTAATGAAAACCGCTAAATCTTTGGTTTAGCTTTTAAAAATGAAAAGATAAAAACAAAACACAAAGGTTTAGCTAAGTGCCAATTTGAAAGTTCAAAGATTTGAAATCCCGCACTACGCATAGCTAAACGTCATAGCCAAGACCCATTGTCGACACAATTGAGATAAAATGATGTACAAATTAATTACCATATCGCTCCTTTGTTTGATAATTGCATGTGAAAATTCTGATAGCAATAAAGAGGATATCTCTCGTTTTGAAATTGAGGCATCTTATAATCGCGAATATCATATTGCTGACTCGTCCCTTAATCGCTTGCCTTATCTTAAATATGAATCTGTAATATTTAAAGATTCTATCGGTAATTCACTAAAATTTGAAATAAGGGAAGGTGAAATAGCAACAGAAGAGTATTTGGAGCACAAAAAGGATTGGGAGGAAATGACAATGATTCTATACCATGTCTACTTTGAGCGAAAAAAGATATTTCTAGTAAACAAGGACTTTGAATTTGACTTCTTGTTCGATATTTATGCTGCCCCCAATGATGCTAATCTCCATACAGGTGAAGTGGTTCGAGACGAAATTGAGATGTCCGTTTTATCAAATAAAACCTACGCCACTGATGGCACTTGCGAAAAATTTGACAAGGATCTTATTTTTCAAGACATTATTAATATCCGAACATGGGTATCAAAGCAATATAGGAACCAACCAAATTCATTCTTTGATGAAATGGACATTCGAGGTAGAACATTTTACAACTTCTTACATTACCCCAGTTACGATAATGCGCCGCACGAGCTAGTCTTTAATTATGAAATTGGACTTATCTCATTTCAAGACGGCAAGGGATCAACTTGGCTATTCGATTCGTTTGAATAACAAAAAATAAAATTTATCTCGCATCTGGGGGATTGGTAGTAAATGGCTAATTTTACTTAAACGTTCTAAGCGATTAAATGAAGTTTTTAATAATCTTACTTTTTTTATTTTCAGTAATATCTTGTGTAGAAGAAGATGGAATTCCATCTGAGTTGACTTTTACATTTGAATATCTTGATGAAAATTTAGATGGCGAAAAAATTAACGCATTTAAAAACAAATCTGAAGACAAGGCTATCTTAGATAACCATAGGTTTGGGATAGGGCTATTTTTAAGAAACAATCTCTTACGTCACCATGAAGAGTCTGATAACCTGTGTAATTTTTTTTATTCAATTGAAATTTATAGTTACGACGACATGTCATCTATTATAATGACCTCGTATCATAGAAGTCTACTAGACGAGGATATTGAATTGGATCAGCAGATTTTGGAAAACAAGGAATATTATAAGCCAATTAATGAATGTAAAAATCAACTAAATAATAAGGCTTTAAACATTTACAATAAATACGAAGTGAATGATACGATAAATATTAAAATGCCGGTAAGTGAGAGTAACAGTGTTATTGATCATCTGTGTCCGAATATAGATTGGGATTATGATGAAACAAAAGACTTGTCGATTAATGCTATGATACTGGATAAGTATTCGACAAATAATAAATCGAAATCAAACTTTTATTATTTTTTTCAGGTTCGCGTATTAACTAAAAATCATCTAGAAACTGAAATATTAATGAGGCCAGTATATGTAGGTGATGAATTAAGAGTTGCGCTTAAGTCCTCTTGGATATTTAGCTCGTTATAGTCTATTCGCTGCCAAGAGGCGAGATCAGGTTTAAAAGTTGTAAATAATTAAATTATGAGGAAAATCGCTACTGTTAAAAAATCAAAGGCAAATGCTGTTCGATTAATGATTTGTGATAAAGGAGCAGATGGTGTATTTGTTTTCGGTTACAATTCAGAGGAAGATTCAGCCTGTTCTTGGGATTGTCATTATAGCGATTTAGAAGATGCATATGAAATGGGGGTTGACTATGGGATTCAAAAGGAAGATTGGATAGAAATTGCTGCTCCACTTCAATATTGCCAGGATGATTGGATCAATCCTGTTAGAGTAATTGGAAGACCAAGTGGAAATCCTCAATGGGGAAAACTCGAACAGTTAGTCGATAAACAATGGATAAAGATTAATGGCTGATGCTATGAATAAAACGATTCAAGAATTTTTAACCGCTTACAAGAATGGTCAACGCCAATTTGAAAACTGGGATTTTGATGAGGACGAATCTGTTGCAGAAAAAGATTTGAGAGGAGTGATATTTATGAACTGCTTTCTATTCTTGGATTTTAGAGGAACAAATCTGACTAATTCTAAATTCATTCAATGTAACATTAAGACGGCGGATTTTAGGGAAGCGGACTTGACAAACGCATTGATTAGAAATTGTTCAGTAGAATCCATTATGTTTAAGGATGCAATCGTTGAAAATTTTCGCTTTGAGGAGAATTACTGTTATGGAGTAACTACTAAGGCCGGAGATTTTGATGAATTATTCAAAGATGCAGATGAGAATTAAAAACGGCTCCTTCTCGACCACGTGATTTTATCGTTTGAATCCTTTAGGTTTCCTGTAGTACGGTAATATATTTATAGTTAAAAAATACTGAGTTGCCCTTTGATTAGCGGATGAATCATATGTTTATGGTATTGTACAGGATTGTTGTGAAGTAAAGCACTTAGTAAATGTATTAGTTCTTGTTGCGATTTGACTTTACCACACGATAGTCCCGATAGCTATGTGAACACCCGGTAGCGTATGGAATAATAGATTCAAAATAAGGATTCTTTTGAGCAATAAAAAAGGGCGTCTCGAATTATCGAGACGCCCTTTTCAGATTAGACTAATTAAAATCTTAGTGCTTAATGAAT
>WTCE01000066.1 GCA_013138735.1 Crocinitomix sp.
CGTGAGCTTCCTTCAGATTCCTGCTCACGCAGGACACCCTTGCTATTGGCTAACACTTCCTGCTATAAAGGCGTGCTCGGGACTTGAACCCTATAATCATTGCCCATGCTGGGCACACAACAAAAAGCCCAGATCCGCCTAAGGCGGACTGGGCTTTTTACAATCTATAATTCTAAAACTAGTATTTCTCAATCACAAAGTCTTCCATGAATTTAGTGGTAAAGTTACCAGCTCTAAAATTCTTATCCTTCATTAATTGAATGTGGAATGGGATAGTTGTTTTAACCCCTTCAATAAAATACTCGTCCAATGCACGTTCCATTTTAGTAATGGCTTCTTCTCTTGTTTGTGCAACCGTAATCAATTTTGAAATCATTGAATCGTAATAAGGAGGAATGACATAACCTGCATAAACATGCGTGTCAATTCTAATTCCGTGCCCACCCGGTTCATGATATTCTGTAATTTTTCCTGGACTTGGTCTAAAGTCATTCAAGGGATCTTCTGCATTAATTCTACATTGAATGGCATGCATTGTTGGAAAATACTCTTTACCCGTAATCTTTTCTCCGGCAGCCAACTTGATTTGTTCTTTCACCAAATCATAATTAATTACCTCTTCTGTAATCGTATGTTCCACTTGAATTCTAGTATTCATTTCCATGAAATAAAAATCACGGTTTTTATCTACTAAAAACTCAACAGTTCCAACACCTTCGTATTGTACCGCTTTGGCCGCTTTAATGGCCGCTTTACCCATTCTAGATCTCAAACGAGTGGTCATAAATGGAGAAGGCGTTTCTTCAACCAATTTTTGATGTCTTCTTTGAATTGAGCAATCTCTTTCTGAAAGGTGACAAGCATTTCCATATTTATCTCCAGCAATCTGAATTTCAATATGACGTGGCTCTTCAATCAGTTTTTCCATGTACATAGCGTCGTTTCCGAAAGCTGCTTTTGATTCTGCTCTTGCAGAGTCCCAAGCATCTTCTAGATCTTCGGCTTTCCATACAGCACGCATTCCTTTACCACCACCACCTGCAGTAGCTTTTAACATTACAGGATAAACAATTTCTAGTGCGATTTTCTTGGCTTGAGCAAGATCCTTTATGATTCCTTTTGAACCAGGAATACATGGTACCCCAGCTTTAAGCATGGTCGCTTTTGCCGAAGCTTTATCGCCCATTCCTTCAATCATTTCTGGAGATGCTCCAATAAATTTAATTCCGTTTTCTTCGCAGACTTTTGAAAAAGCCGCGTTTTCAGACAAGAATCCGTATCCTGGATGAACAGCATCTGCATTTGTAATTTCACATGCCGCAATAATTCGGGCAATGTCCAAATATGATTCTGAACTTTGAGGTGGACCAATACATACGGCTTCATCTGCAAAACGAACGTGTAAACTGTCACGATCTGCAGTAGAATAAACCGCCACGGTTTTGATCCCCATTTCTTTACAGGTTCTAATTACACGGAGTGCAATTTCACCTCTATTTGCTATTAATATCTTTTCAAACATTTTTGCATTACTTAAAAAGTACTGTTTACATTTTTAATTCAATAAACAGTCCTTCGTTAATACCTATTACTGTGCTAACTTAAACCTTGAGTTCAGTGTTAACAAGTAACTTTATGAAGGATCTACCAAGAATAAAGGCTGATCGTACTCTATTGGTGAATTGTCGTCCACTAAAACCTTAACGATTTTACCAGAAACCTCTGATTCAATTTCGTTAAACAATTTCATAGCTTCAACAACACAAATAACATCACCTATATTTACTGTATCACCTATGCTAACAAAGTTTTCTTTGTCTGGAGATGGTTTTCGATAAAACGTACCAATCATTGGTGATTTAATTTCAATGTAATTTCCGTTTGCTTCGGAATCAGGCGCAGCTGTATCAACAGGAGCGGCAGCGGCAACAGGAGCAGCTGCAACTTGCATAGGTGCTTGTTGAACTTGCTGAGGAGACTGCACAATATAATGTTGTTCTTGCGGTGCTGAATCAGTTTTAATGGTGATCTTAAATTCACCTTGCTCAATGCTTACCTCATTAACGCCCGATTTTGAAACGAACTTAATTAGGCTTTGAATTTCTTTGCTATCCATACTCATAACTTATTCAATAATTTTTATTTCAGCTCGCGCAGCGCGAGCGGTTTAATTTTTACTGGGTCAATATGCCCATTTCAAATAAATTGCGCCCCATGTAAATCCACCACCGAATGATGCTAACACGAGGTTATCGCCTTTTTTTAATTTATCTTCCCATTCCCACAAGCACAATGGTATTGTACCCGCAGTCGTATTTCCAAATTTTTGAATGTTGATCATAACCTTTTCTGTACCAACACCCATTCGCCTTGCGGTAGCGTCAATAATTCTAAGGTTTGCTTGATGTGGAACTAACCATGCAACATCCTCACTTGTAAGGTCGTTTTTTTCCATGATTTCAGCAGCAACATCTGCCATGTTACGCACGGCATTTTTGAATACTGTCTGTCCTTCTTGATAAACAAACTGTCTATTCTGATCTATGTTTTCAGCAGTTAAAGGCTCTTTAGAACCTCCTACTTCTTGTAATAAAGATTGTCTTCCTGATCCATCTGATCTTAAAATGGTGTCTTGAATGCCATAACCTTCTTCATCAGGTTCTAACAATACACCGCCACCACCATCACCAAAAATGATACAAGTAGCGCGATCTTTATAATTAATGATGCTTGACATTACGTCAGCTCCGATTACAATAATTTTTTTATATGTTCCGTTTTCAATGTAAACACGTCCAACATCCAATGCATATAAAAACCCTGAACATGCTGCACTTAGATCAAAACCCCAAGCATTTGTACAGCCTGCTTTGTCACACATAACATTAGCACTACTTGGAAAACGATAGTCTCCAGTAATTGAACCCACAACTACCATATCAATATCTAAAGGAGAGATTCCTCTTTTCTTACAAATACCTTCTATGATTTTCACTCCAAAATCAGACAACGCTTCTCCAGGAGCCGCTATTCTTCTTTCTTTAATCCCCGTTCTTGAAGTAATCCACTCGTCATTCGTGTCCACCATTTTTTCCAAATCCGCATTGGACAGGATTCTTTCTGGGACATATCCTTGAACGGAAGTAATAGCTGCTGTAATTTTCGTCATACGATTAATTGGTTATCACGTGTAATCCTTAAGGTTACTTTAGCAAAAGTTTATTGTTAATGTTTGACATAATTTTAATGGGACTAAATTTATCAAAAAAAGCTTAGAATGCATTGTTTTTTCCTGATTTGATTCAAAAAATGCCGTTTTACTCTAGTTTTTGGATAAAAAACGTCTTTTTACAAGCCGACAAAATCGTTAACATTACCTTATGGCATACCCATAAATGAAAAAAGGATAATAAGATATGTACCGAAATACGCTCTTATTATCCTGAATATTTTTATGAATTGTCAGTCTCAATAACCGACTTTGATTACTGTTAAATCAAACAGCAACTTCTTTTTCCATTACAACTTTACCTTTATAATAAAGTTTTCCTTCGTGCCAGTGCGCTCTATGAAATAGGTGCGGTTGACCTGTTGTAGGACAAGTTGAAATATTATCTGCAACTGCTTTCACGTGCGTTCTTCTCTTATCTCTTCTTTGTTTAGATATTTTTCTCTTAGGATGTGCCATTGTTTCTATTTTTATGACTTAAGAATTTTGATTTGATTGTCTCCTCTCAATTCTATTGTCCGGTATTCTTATATCAATTTATTACTTTAAATTTTTCAACTGTGACCATCTAGGGTCAATTTCACTATCTGTTGGTTCTTCCCGATCGTTATCGGTTTCCTGCTCCTCATTATCCGACTCTACCATCAAATAATTATCAATTTCTTTTAACATTTCTTCATTGCATTCTCCTTCTGGATGTATCCTTCTGGATGGAAGTAGCAAAGTTGCGAATTCATAAATCGGAATTGTTATATCAATTTCGATTTCGTTGGGTAAAATGCAAATTATTTTTTCATCATCCAATTCTTCTTCGGCGAATTTATAAATAATCTCATCTTCTCCAGCGACTGGATAATTAAAACTATCCGTGCATTTGTCGCACATTACTTTCATAATTCCTTCGGCTTTAAAACTCGCGATCAACATGTTTGGTTTCTTTTCTAATAAAAGATCCACTGTTAGATCGGCTCCTTCTACTTCCGACAATTCAAAATGTTCAAAGAACTCATTCCCTATTTTGTAGTTAAATTCATGCTTGCCATCTAACAAACTTGAAAATCCAATAACATATTCACTTTTCTTTCTCACAACAAAATAGAGCGCAAAGGTATTAATAATATTTTAATTTCAACAAGCGTTTTTTAATTTCATCACAGATTTATTTGTTAAAAGCTGAATTTTTGCGTTAGTCCTGCCTTAAACCTATGAAAATCAATTGCAACGCTATTTTTTTGTAGTCTGTTTTTTCAAAGGATTTTTGTGTAATTCGGCATATTGTTTCCTTCTATCGTGTATATCACAGGCCAAAAAGTAAGCATTCCTGAATGATCTAGCTGAAGCTTTATCTTTTCCAGCAATATCATAGGCCGTGCCATGATCAGGTGAAGTACGTACAATTGGCAGACCTGCAGTGAAATTAACTCCTTCATCAAATGAGATCGATTTAAAGCCTGTTAAGCCTTGATCGTGGAACATTGACAATATAGCGTCAAAGTTTTTCAAATTTGAGGAGCCAAAAAATCCATCCGAAGAATAAGATCCATAAACCAATTCGCCTTCATCACGCAGTTTTTGAATGACTGGATTTATGATTTCAATCTCTTCATCTCCTAATGTACCGCGATCACCTGCATGCGGATTAAGACCAAGCACCGCGATTTTTGGTTTTTGAATCAAAAAATCCTGTCTCAGTGACGCGAGCATTAGGCGCAATTTACTTTCAACTGCCTCTTTGGTAACAAGCGCCGCGACATCCTTTAAAGGTACATGTCCGGTAACTACTCCAACACGCAATGTGTCTGCCACCATGAACATTAATACATCCTCAGATTCAGACATACTCGCCAAATATTCTGTATGACCAGGAAATTCGAAACCAGCATCACGAACACAATCCTTATTGATTGGCGCCGTAACTAATACATCAATTTTATTTTCATTTAAATCTGCTGTTGCTTTTTCTAATGATTTTAATGCATATGTACCACCATTTGCATTCTTTTCTCCCATTACAATTTTCACTTCCTCTTCCCAACAGTTGATTAAATTAACCTTTTTAGGTTTCGCTTCTTCGGCATTTTTTACCACCAAATACTGAAAATCAGGTAAATCAATTGTCTTTTTATGAAATGATACGGCTTTTGATGAACCGTAAATAATTGGAATAGAATTAGCGTATACTTTTGAGTCAGATAGGGCTTTAATCACCACTTCTAAACCAATGCCATTAATATCACCGATAGAAATTCCTACTTTAATCATCTTTAAAATTTTATTAAAACCCAGACATTTATCATCCGAGCTTTTTTATTTTTTCAATTCTTTTACCTTGCTTCTAAAAAATTCTGTCAACAAACGCACACCTGCGCCTGTTCCACCTTGCCCTCTGTAATTATCTCTTTTATGCAAAAAAGTAGGCCCAGCTATATCTAAATGTATGTACGGGTAATCCGTGAAATGCTCCAAGAATTTTCCAGCCGTAATTAGTCCAGCATAAGGACTTCCTAAATTATTTAGATCCGCAATTGGCGATTTCATTTCTTCTTTATAATCATCCCAGAAAGGAAACTGGACAATACGATCATGTGCTTGCATGCCAGCTTTATCTAATAAAGCAAATTCCTTTTTTGGTGCATTCCCCATGGCACAGATTCCAAAAAGACCAATCGCTCGTGCCGCCGAACCTGTTAATGTTGCTCCATCAATCACTAATTCAGGCTTATATTTCTTTGCATAAGCTAAAGCGTCAGCTAAAACCATTCGCCCTTCAGCATCTGTATTTAACACTTCTACTGTGGTTCCATCAAACATAGTTACAATGTCGCCAGGTACATAGGCGTTTCCTCCAGGTCTATTATCTGTAGCCGGAATTAATGTAATAATATGAAGTGGCAACTTTAATTTTGCAATAGCCAAGGTTGCTCCTACCATTGCAGCAGCACCTCCCATATCACTTTTCATAAAGTCCATTGAATGGGCAGTAGGCTTTAAACTTAATCCGCCAGTATCATATACAATTCCTTTACCTACCAATACAATTGGTTTCGAATTGAGCACTTTTTTCGGTTTCCATTCTAAAATGGTAAACGTTGGCGGATCAACAGAGCCTTTATTTACGGCTAAAAGACCTCCCATTTTAAGGCTTTCAATTTTTGCTTTTTCAAAAACTTCTACCTTAACTCCAGCTTTACCACATTTCTCTTTAATTTCCTCAGAAAACTGTGTCGCTGTCAGATAAGAAAGTGGTTCGTTTACTAAATCACGCGACCATGCAGTAGCATCAACAATACTTGATACTGTTTTTAAATCAGCATCTTGATTGGTTGTAGTCACTTTAGTTAAAGCAATTTTTGCTTTTCTATCTTTCGATAAATATTTCTCGAATTTGTAAGATGATAAGGCTAAACCTTCTGCGAACAACTCAACTCCAACAGCATGTTTACTGATGACAGCTAAATCTTTACATTTCGTTTTGGCAACTTCATAAACACTAAAACCATGTTTTCTTGCAGCCTCACGCCCTTTATTTTCTTTCAATTTTTCGATTATACAGATAAATGTAAAAACACCTGCATTATTTGTAAAAACGCATTTACTGTCTTTTAATTCGGATTTAAAATAATCTCGCTCCTTGTTTGAAAGCTCAAGACTTTTTAATTCATCCAAATTGCTGATCAGAAAAACGCAGTTTTTAGATTGTATTTGGGTTGATTTTTTAACGTGAATAAGCATCAAAGAATTTTTTTTGTAAAGGTATCATTTTTTCCACTTAATTAAAATCTGTTACACATTAGTCATCCGTTTGAACTAATTGCCCCCTTTTTACGTTATATAGCAAGAGATACGGTAGCTTTTTTGTATATTTGATACCCTCGCAGTTAAAAAAACTTGGTACGTTCCATTACATATCTAATTCTATTCTTGTTGCTTCCTATAAGCAGCCTTGCAACGCATAATCGTTCAGGTTCGATAAGTTATGTTCATATTTCTGGTTTAACATACGAGTTTACAGTAACAACCTGCACAAAATACCCTACTGAGGCTGATCGTCCTGAATTGGAAATTCGTTGGGGAGATGGTACAATTGATACGCTAGCTCGTACTACCCGCGACACCATTGAGTCCTATTTTGTACAAAAAAATACTTATGTTGGTCGCCACACATTTACTGGGCCAGCCTCTTATATAATTGAAGTAGAGGACCCCAATAGGAACGCTGGGGTCAATAATATTACCAACTCGGTCGATAAAGTTTTTTGTATTCAAACCGAATTGATTATTTCTCCCTTTATAGGCTCACCAAACAATTCATTAATTATTGAAGATTGTCCTTGTCCAGAATTTGCATGCGTCAACCAAATATATTGTTATAATGTTTCGGCTTATGATCCGGATGGCGATAGTTTGAGTTATGCGTTGGTACCTTGTCGGGGCGAAGATTGTTTAGAGATGAGTATTCCGGCAATCTATCGTTATCCGCAAGATGTCGCTGGTGGTGTTATGTCTATTGATCCTGTTACAGGTACTATGTGTTGGGATTCACCCGGTATTTTGGGCGAATATAATATTGCCATTAAAATAACAGAATATAGAAATGGTTTTTATGTTGGTTCTGTCATTCAAGACATGCAATTTACGGTTGTTAATTGCGAACATGGACCGCCAACGGTTGAAGAGTTAATGGACACTTGCGTATTTGCTGGCACAGCTGTAAGCTTGACCGTTTCGGGTAGTGACCCAGAAAATGGCGTAACCGTTTCGGCAACTGGGGCTATTTTCCATTTGCCAGATAATCCAGCCACTTTTGTGGAAGATACTGGAACGCCAGATGCAACTGGTGTTTTCTTCTGGAATCCAGAATGTGCAGATGCATCTGCCTCTTATTATACGATCAACGTACATGCTACAAACCATCATCCAATGGTTCAGTTGTCAGATATTTCGACCTTTCGAATTAAAGTGAATCTACCGCCAGTAGAAAATTTAACGGTGAGTCCAGCAGGAAACACTATGGTATTAGATTGGGATCCGTCACCTTGTGATGGGATTGTGAGTTATAATATTTATCGATCCACTGATAGTTCACTGGTAAATGATAATTGCTGTGATTTAGGAACTCCGGCTTTAATGGGATATGAATTAATTGGTAGTTCAACCACAACAGATTATATTGACACGGATATTCTGATTGTCGGTAATGATTATTGTTATATGGTGACAGCCATTAATGAAAGCGGTGTAGAAAGCTGTGTTTCTGAACAAATTTGTGCGCATCTCAATTTTGAAATTCCAGTTTTGACGCATGTTTCAATTGCAGTAACTGATCCAGTTATTGGAGAAGACTCGGTGTATTGGTCTTATCCAAAAGAATTAAACGAAGTTTTATATCCTGGACCTTATCACTATCAATTGTATCGCCAAGAGAATTTGGGAGGCCCTAATACACTCATTTATACCTCAGGTGATCAAGTTTCTATTAATAACCCAGACACCTTGTTTTATGATAGTGGTTTGAACACAGAGGACATGCCTTATACCTACCAAGTTGAATTGTATAGTGATGGCTTATTGATTGGTGGCTCTATAACAGCTTCATCTATTTATATAATGCTCACGCCAAACGACAATGAGCTTGGAATATTTTGGGCAGAAAACACGCCTTGGGCCAATACGCTCTATGAAATTTACAGAGAAAATCCAACAGGAAGTGGCGTATTTGATCTTATTGGTGACACACCAAGTATTGGATATATTGACACAGGATTAGTAAACGGCGTTACTTATTGTTATAAAATTAAAAGCATTGGTGGCTATACAGCGGATGGCATTGTGAATCCAATAGAAAACTGGTCACAAGAGGCTTGTGGCATTCCTATTGATTTAACGCCACCTTGTCCTCCAGTATTAGATATTAGCGGTGATTGCGACTTGGAAGAGACCTATTTAAACTGGACCAACCCAAATAACAGTTGTGCAGATGATGTTACACGATACAACCTCTACTTTGCTCCTTTTGAAGGAGATAGTTTGGAACTACTCACGACATTTGACAGTGATTTGGATACTTTCTTTACGCATAATAATAGGGGCAGTATTGCTGGTTGTTATTATGTTACGGCAATAGACTCTCTTCAATATAATAATGAGAGTGAACCATCAAACATTGCGTGCATTGACAATTGCGAGGGTTATTATGAATTACCAAATATCTTTAGTCCTGACTTGAATAAAATCAACGATCTTTATCACCCACTTTTACCATTCAAATTTGTTGACAACATAGATATTAAAATTCAGAACCGCTGGGGGCAAACTGTATTTGAAACTACTGATCCATTTATTTATTGGGATGGACATGATCAAGCGACTGGCAAAAGATGCCCAGACGGGGTCTATTTCTATACGATTGTGGTGAATGAAATTAAACTTTCAGGTTTAGTGCCGCGGGCGTTCCATGGGAATATTCAGATTATTAATGGGCAATAGGGAGTAGGGAATAGGCGCATTTCGAGAGCCTCAATGCTCGGCCTTAGTCAAAAAACAAAAATGACCGATTAGAATTGCTGCTTTTGATCATTAAAATTGCGCGTTAGTCATTAACTTTGTTAAAAACAATAATTACATGTTTACAGGAATAATTGAGACGCTTGCAAGGGTTGAAAAAATTGAAAAAGAAGGAACTAATGTTCATTTTACTTTTTCATGTTCATTTACGGATGAATTAAAAATTGACCAAAGTGTTGCGCACAATGGAACTTGTTTGACTGTTGTTGCCATTGATGGAGATAATTATACTTTAACTGCGATTGAAGAAACCTTAGTTAGAACTAATTTAGGGTTATTGGAAGTAGGGAATGTTGTGAATTTGGAGCGTTGTACAAAAGTAGGTTCCCGTTTAGATGGTCATATTGTGCAAGGCCATGTAGATACTGTCGGAACTTGTGTAGAAATTATTGAAATGGATGGCAGTACTGAGTATGTATTCAACTATGACTATGATGATGTCACGGTATCAAAAGGTTCAGTAACTGTAAATGGCGTTAGTTTGACAGTTGTGCAGTCTGAAGCTCGTTTATTCTCTGTGCATATTATTCCTTACACGGTTGAACATACCAATTTTCACACGTTAAAAATAGATTCTAAAGTGAACTTAGAATTTGACATTATTGGTAAATATGTTAAGAAGATGATGGCGGCTCGGATTTAGTCTTTAGTCTTTAGTCTTTAGTCAAAAAAAGAAAAATGGCTCCAGTAAATTCCAACATTAATTTTTGAGCAGGTGTTCCATTTGTTTTTTTATTGCAAAAGCTTCTATTAATTTTGAAATTACTAAGCGATCATCTGCTGGCAGTTGTTCTATCTGTTTGAATAGCCCAATCAATTTAGCATCTGTAATTGCATCTTCTGCTTTTTGCACAGTTGTACCATTTACTAAATAATCAATAGTTATTCCAAACACCATTGCCATTCGTTTTAAAGCATCTGCATTTGGTTGCACTCCTTGCGTTTCGTAGCGAGTTAGTTGCGCAACAGACACACTAATATTTGAAGCAAGTGCGGCTTGTGTTAAACGCTTTTCTTTGCGTAGTTGTTGAATTCTCTCTCCTAAAGTCATGCGTGTGGTTTTTCGTGTACTATCAAGATACGCCTATTTAGGTTTTGGAGTTACAGGATTTTTGTAAAATTCGACGAGTCCATCTATTGTCCGTATCAAGTGAGTTCTAACAGGAGATGAGTTTGTGAAGAAGTAAAGCAGATATCGCTAGGAGTACCTGTACTCTTTTTCCAAATGTGTTATGTTTTTCATGATCTCTTGAACCTGAGCATCATCAAGAACTTTACGTGTGCCGCCATCTAATAATGTATTTAGACTATGTGAAAAATGATCAACAAGTTCATCCCCTTGATCCTTTAATCCAGCCTCATAAAAATCTTTGATCAGTTCAGGAATAGCGTAATCCATATAATGTCGTTTTCTTGGGATTACTGAGCTCCATTTAAAGAGCACGTCTTGCGCTTTATCTACTTCACCTTCGCTTAATAAAGCACTTGCTAATTTATGAAACACGGCGCTGTAATTTGATAGAAGACGCTCGTCATGGAAATTCATGTCGTCCAAACCAGAAAAATCAAAGGCATACACTAAGTTTTCATATAACTTGTCCGTATCAATATGCAAGCTCTCATCTGATTGTCTGGTTTTTGAAGATGTGCCTAGCTTAAGTGTCAAACCAACATAGCTTAAATACGAATCTAATCCCACAAAGTTATGCGCTGAATTACCACTTGAAAAGTGAATTGGACGCTCCATTTTATTAGTGGCTAAGATATCCAATATCATTAATCCACTTCTAAAAATATAAGGCTCCCTTAATTCGAATGGCATCCTAAATTTGTCACCTGTCAAGACTAATTTGGAGGTAGGGATTTCAAATATTGGCACTTCATAACTAAAGTCATCAACTGCATTATTATCATCTAAAATAAACGTCATAGCCTCAGCTAACTCCATTTCCACAACACTACTTGAATTAACATAAACATATCCACGGAGATAGCCGTCAATTTGTTCCTGTGTAATTGAGAATGGCACTGCATCCGCTTCTAAAATTTTAGATCTCAAATGATTGATATATCTCTGCGTATTCAACAAACTTAAATTTAGAATCATGACATCCTGACGAAAACCAAGTTGGGACTGAACATACAACAAAGGATAGGTGTCATTATCTCCTGCGGTGAATAAAATAGCGTTTGTATCACATGATATTAATGAATTCTTGGCCATTCCTATTAAAGCCTCCGAGTAATTACAGCCTTCCAATTCTTTTTGCGCTTCTCCTTCATTTTGGAACATTCTTAGGTCAAGAAATGAAGTCACATGTTCATTTGCCAATTTAGTTCCAATGGAACCTACCAATACCGGAAAATCAGGGTTTTGTTTCACCAATCTTTTATACGTGTCAATTGCGAGATCTGAATACTTTCTGTAGTTCGCTAATTGTTCATCATCCAGTGCGTTTGCAGTCATTGGAAGATCATAAGTGACATCATCTGCAACAAGTCCAGCATTGTTGCTTAAAAGATTGCTTGCGTGAGTGCTATAAGACCTTGCTAATGCATTTAATAATGAATCGCTTAAATCGTTGCTGTCTTCTAACAACTCAATCACATCATTATTCCAACCGGGGTAACCATAGTAAGGATATAATTTGAAACTACGTGTAATCCATGGATCATTTAAACCGTCAAGAACTTCAAGTTGGTCCTCATTAGGAGTTTTGAGGTTGAAATCAACTTCTACATAATCTTCTAAATTAACATCCCAAAAAATTTGATTAAAAACTTCCTCGCGCTCCTTCTCATAATCCAATATTGAAACGTGCCAACCTGTTGGTTTTTTCTCAAAATGAACCTCCTCGCCCCTCCTGATTTTTCCAATTGAATACTTTTCAAAAAAATGTTCAACTACAATTTCATATTTTGGAAAACTTTTCAATGTAAGTTCTATATTCGAATCATTTTCTCCATTACTGCAGGCCATTAAAAAGACACACATGGTAATAAGGAGTGGTTTTCCAATTCTAATCATTAGGAGAGATTTAAAAGTTTTGACGGTAAGTTATGAAATAAATACCCATAAAAAAACCCCGTTTCAGCATTTGCCAAAACGGGGTTTCTTTATATAATTTTGATTCAAATTCTCTAGCCGTTCAATGCTTCTGCACCACCAACAATCTCTAGGATCTCATTAGTAATTGCTGCTTGACGTGCTTTATTGTATTCTAATTTCAATGCTTTGTTTAAGTCAGATGCATTATCTGTTGCTTTGTGCATTGCAGTCATACGTGCACCGTGTTCACCAGCATAAGATTCTAAAAGAATGCTATACAATTGTGTCTTCAGTGTTTTTGGTAATAATTCTGCAACAATTTCTTCTTGCGAAGGCTCAAAGATATAATCTAACTCAGCAGCTGTTGTTTCAACCTCATCTTGCACTACTGGCAAAAATTGGTTTGCTTTTACAATTTGCGTTGCGACATTTTTAGAGTGATTGAAAACGATCACTACTTTATCAATGTCTTTATTTGCATACGCACTCATTAACTTTTCAGCAATTGGAGTGGCATTTGCATAGCTTAATTCATTCCAAATTTCATTTAAGTCTGCTGGTAAAAAATCAGCAGCCGATACGAAATCAGTTTTCTTAAATGCGTCTGTTGCTTTTTTTCCAACTGGTACCACAGAAACATTTTGTCCCTTATACTCAACGTTGGCCAATCTTAATGTTTCTTTAATGACGTAGTTGTTAAATCCACCACACAAACCTCTGTTTGATGTAATTGGAACAAGTACTACATTTTTTACCTCACGATCAGAAGCATAAATGTTATCCGCAGTATCTAATGAAGAAGACAAGCTAGATAAAATTTCTTGCAATTTTTGAGAATAAGGCATCATCTTCGTTACGGCATCTTGCGCTCTTTTTAATTTAGCGGCAGACACCATCTTCATTGCAGAAGTAATCTGCATAGTAGAAGATACTGAAGTGATTCTATTTCTTATTTCTTTTAAGTTAGCCATGCTGTTTTTAGATTAAAGATTACCTCCGCGCACCTCGAGTGCCTCAGTGTGCGGAGGTATAATTACCTTTGTTCTACTTATTAATATTTAGAAGCTAGTTCTAATGCTACTTTTTCTAGTACGTCTGTTGAATCACTGCTATACTTTCCAGAAGCTAATGTATCCATCACTTCTTTGTGATTTGCGTTCAAGTAGTTAATGTATTCTTTCTCGAATGCTTTAACCTGATTGATTGGAACATTTCCTAACAAACCTTTTGTTCCTGCATAGATAATAGCAACTTGATTTTCAACTCTAAACGGGTCACCCTCATTTTGTTTCAAAATCTCAACGTTTCTTGCTCCTTTATCCAATACTGACTTAGTTGCAGCATCCAAATCCGAACCGAACTTAGCAAATGCTTCTAACTCTCTGTATTGTGCTTGATCTAGTTTCAAAGTACCAGATACTTTCTTCATTGATTTAATCTGTGCGTTACCTCCAACACGTGATACAGAAATACCTACGTTAATTGCTGGACGAACACCTGCATTAAACAAGTTAGACTCTAAGAAGATCTGACCATCCGTAATTGAAATTACGTTTGTTGGAATATATGCAGATACATCTCCTGCTTGTGTTTCAATAATTGGCAATGCCGTTAATGAACCACCGCCTTTGATTTTACCAACTAAAGAAGCTGGTACATCATTCATTGAAGCAGCAATTTTATCATTATTGATCACTTTTGCAGCTCTCTCTAATAATCTCGAGTGCAAATAGAATACATCTCCAGGATATGCCTCACGTCCCGGTGGTCTTCTTAATAATAAAGAAACCTCACGGTAAGCAACTGCTTGTTTTGATAAATCATCAAAAACAATTAATGCTGGTCTACCTGTATCTCTAAAGTACTCACCAACTGCTGCACCCGCAAATGGAGCGTAGAATTGTAATGGAGCAGCATCAGATGCGTTTGCCGCAACAATAGTCGTATAAGCCATTGCTCCTGCAGCTTCTAGTTTTGCAACTAAACCTGCAACAGTTGATGCTTTTTGACCAATTGCAACATAAATACAATATACTGGCTCACCTTTATCGTAAAACTCTTTTTGATTGATAATTGTATCAACACAAACTGTCGTTTTACCTGTTTGTCTATCACCAATTACCAACTCACGTTGACCTCTTCCTACTGGAATCATAGCATCAATTGCTTTAATCCCTGTTTGAAGTGGTTCTGTAACTGGCTCACGGAAAATAACTCCTGGTGCTTTTCTTTCCAATGGCATTTCGAACGTTTCTCCTTCGATTGGTCCTTTACCATCAATTGGAATTCCCATTGTATCAACAACACGTCCAACAATACCTTCTCCTACTTGAATAGAAGCAATTAAACGTAAACGTTTTGCGGTATCACCTTCTTTAATGTCATTTCCTTTTCCTAATAATACTGCTCCTACGTTATCCTCTTCAAGGTTAAGAACGATCGCTCTTAATCCTGATTTGAATTCGATCATCTCACCGTATTGAACGCTAGATAATCCGTAAATACGAGCAATACCATCTCCTACTTGAAGGACGGTTCCAACTTCTTCTAATTCTGCTTCCGATTTAAATCCTGAAAGTTGCTCTCTCAAGATTGCGGAAACCTCTGCTGGTTTTACATCTGCCATTTTTCTCTAGATTATAGATGTTAGACTTGTTCTCGATACGATTTAATTTATTGCTTCGCAATTAATTAAAATCACTCGAACTGACGTCGTCCATCATTTAATTTATTATGTAATTTCTTATTTTGTTAAAAATCTTTTTTCGGATACATTATCCGCGTATCTCTCTTTGTATTTCTGAGCGTTTTCTAAAACAAACTGATCATCCGTCAAAACACCCAATTGATACATTAATCTCGTTGCTGCAAAATAATTTGCGTCTACTTCGAAAGCATCCATGTCAGTAGTTAAAAACTTCACTTCACAGTAACTATGCATTATTTCTTCGCCCGTATTCTTAAAATATTCTCCTGTCCCGTACTCCATTGACTTGATAGAAACGAATTCCTCACCACCTAATGTTTTCAAAAAATATTTTCCAGCAAGATACTCCACCTTAGCCCATGCAACTTTATTAATTTGGACTTCATTTTTACTCATTTTATACCTTACTTTCACTTTGTCTTGCGAAAAGCCAGTAATAGTAAAAATTAATAAAAATACAACTAGAAAACTTTTCATGTCGACTTAGTTTAATAAAATGTTTTTCAAGTTTGACAATTGACTTGCAACAGAAGCATCTATTTGCTTGTCATCAATTCTCACAATGAATCCACCAATTAATGATGCATCTACTTTTTCAATCAAATCAATTGTTCCGTCAAAGCTTGCTTTGATTTTGGCAATGATTATATCTTTTGTTGCTTTGTCTAATGTCGTAGCTGAAATTACCGTCACATCCAGAATATTGTTTTTCTTTTTATAAAGACTAACAAATCCATTTGCAATTTGTGGTAAAACATTTTCACGAGAGTTTTTCAACACTAGGTTCATAAACTCCAATGACATTTTCTCCACTTTTGATTCAAAAATAGCGGTAAAAATTTCGCTTTTCTTATTTGCATCAACAACTGGGCTACTCAATAAGTTAGCAAAGTCTTTAGACTCTTTGCACACGTTAGACAATTGCACCATATCAGCATTTACCTTGTCTACAACATTTTGTTCTATTGAAAGGTCAAGTAATGCTTGCGCATATCTGTGTGCTATTCTCGTTACGCTCATCTTCTTAGTTTAAGCTAATGTCGTTAGCGATTTGCTCGGCCAACGCTTTTTGTTTATCATCTGACGCTAATTGTCCTTTGATTACTTTTTCCGCAATCTCTAAAGACAAAGAAGCTACTTGCGTTTTCAATTCAGAAATCGCAGCTGCTTTCTCAGTATTGATAATTTTTTGTGCTTCAGCAACAATTTTTTGTTGTTGTGCTTTTCCTTCTTCTCTTGATTCTTCAATCAATTTCTTAGAAGTTTCAGACGCTTCTTTGATCATTTTATCACGCTCAATACGCGCTTCTTTTAAAAGATCTTGATTTTGCGATTGCAAAGCTTCCATTTCAGTTTTCGTCTTCTCTGCTAATTCAATCGATTCTTTGATACTCGCTTCTCTTTCATTAACAGCTGTTAACATAGGTTTCCAAGCAAATTTCTTCAAAAGTACTAATAAAATGATGAAGACCAAGCCTCCCCAAAACAACTGACCTACTGCTGGTGTAATTAAATCCATTTTTTAAATCTTTTTTCTTTTAATCAAATAGTTAAAGAACGGGAATTAGGCAATCCCTAATTCCCGATTCTTAAATTCTTAACCTTGTAAGAAAGCTACAACGATACCAAAAAGGGCTGCACCCTCTACTAATGCCGCTGCAATAATCATTACAGTTTGAATTTTACTAGCAAGCTCAGGCTGTCTAGCCATTGCTTCTAAAGCTGATCCACCAATTCTACCGATTCCGATTCCGGCTCCGATTACTGCTAAACCTGCTCCAATAGCTGCAAGACCTAACTTGCTAAATTCCATTACTTGTGGTTCCATGATACTATATATTTAATTAAACATTTACAAATTAATGGTGAGCGCTTTCAACCGCTGACCCGATATACATTGCTGCAAGCATTGTGAAAATGTATGCTTGAAGGAATGCCACTAATAGTTCCAACACTGAAATAAACAATGTCATTGGGACAGCCAAACCTGCCCAAGCTAAACTCTCGTTAACAAAAATGATTGAAATTAATGACACTACAATGATGTGACCTGCTGTGATGTTCGCGAATAAACGAATCAATAAAGCAACTGGTTTAATGAAGATCCCTGCAATTTCAATTGGTATTAAAATTAAATACAAGGGTAATTTACCATACCAAGGCAATGTATCCCCCAATGGATCTAGAATGTGTAACCAATATGTTTTTTTAGAATTCATCATCTGAATTACAAACGTGATTGCAGCTAATAATAGTGTAACAGAAATACTTCCTGTCATATTAGGGTTTGAAATAAAAGGAATCAACCCTAATAAGTTTCCAAAAAAGATAAAGAAGAATAGTGTTAATAGATACGGTGTAAATCTTTTATACTTCTCACCCTCTATATTCTCTTTAGCAATATCTTGTACAAAAACAACTCCTGGCTCAGTCCATTTTGCAATACCAGATGGAGCAACTGGCTTACCACCTTTATACTTTCTAGCAGAACGAACAAATACAAATAATAATAGACCTGCCACTATAAACATTGCGAAAACATTCTTAGTAATCGAGAAATCCATTGTGATTTTCTTAGCATTTGTTGGATGATGTTCGGCATCTGTAGCTAAATGGTGCTCTCCTGGATTCAATTGATATATTTTTTCATGTGACATTACGAAACTCATTCCGTTACGTTCAACCGGTGGGTTATGATCTCCATGACCAAATTCCGACGACATGAAGGTTACCAAACCGTTATCAGTCCATAAAATAATTGGTAATGGAATCACAAAACCATCCGCCACATGAATCTCATGTGCATCTAGTGCGTGATGAATAGCGTGATCTGCCGCATTAAATTCTTTCTTGGAACCCCCCACAGCCCCAACAGGGTTAGGCGCACTTGCGCTTGCGAAGCTAGTTATGCTTACTACAACTAATAAGAGGATAATTCTAATGTAATTTTTCATGTCAAAAGCGATTCTAACAGCGTATGCCTTTTAAAATTTTCGACAAAGGTATTTATTAAAAAGGAACTGAGAAACAATTTTAATTGATTTTTCTCACTTTTTATCTGCTTCTCTGTAATTACTCAAAATTTTGACCAAAAAAATTGTTTCAAAAAGAAGAATAGGAAAGAAAACAGCAAAAAATTGAATTATCATAGGTCTACTGCTTACATCTTTGTAAATCAACCAAGGAAAAAGAAAAAATAAAGCGGCTAACATTTTTACAACGTTATAAAACATGTAACTATTTACCATAGACTGGTTATTCTTTTGATATCTCTTTATTATAAATAAAAGACCCAAAGCTGTTAACGGAATCATTATAACATAAATTTTCCAAGGCTGAGCTTCTGCATATGAAGGCGGCAACTTACTAGAAAGTAGTAAATAATGAATCGCTGCTATAATTATAATGAAGACAGAAAGGCGTAATACTTGATTTCTTAAAAATGACTTATTCATTATCACCTAGATTTTTTGCTGCTCGAATAAACAAATAAAGTGAAGCTCCAACTCCCAGTAACGAAAGAATAATTGTCCAAATCGGTTTTTCGTTTTGGTAATGCGTATCTATTAATGTTCCGCCATAAGCACCAGCACCTATTGTCAACCCCATTTGAATGGCCATTGATGAAAAGGCGAGGTAAGGGTTTTTATTTGACTTCTTTGAAGATTTGATGGCTTTGATTATTTGATGATTGGATTATGTGATGATTCGATAGATCACTAAAATCATAATTGCACATTGATTTATCGAACTAATAAACTATTTCTGAATCTGGTTCTCCAATTTTTGCTGACTCGGCAATTAGCGTCGTTCCGTTTTTTTCAATGTAATTACATACACCACTGAATTCACAGCCGATTTCCATTCCAATTTGGTTGGTAGTAATGTTACCATTAATTTTTGCTGTTGCTTTAATATTTAGGAGTCCATCAACTATGATGTTTCCAATCATCTCGCCTTCAATATCAGCATTAGAACATTTTACATCTCCTTCAACACGGCCATTTGGTCCGATCACCAATTTCCCTAGGGTATCTAATGAGCCGTTTAGCTTTCCATCAATTCGAAAGTTACTATCCGCTTTTATATCTCCTTTAATAAACGTACCCTCTACTAATCGATTTAATTTATCGGGTGAGTTTGATACATCTACTTTTCCATTTCCTCCTTTAAACATCTCTTTCTTTTTAATTGTGGCTATAAAGATACAAACTCTGATTCAATGTTGCAATTATCAATGCGATTTGACTTGAGGAATGTTTCAATGCGCCGCGCTGAGATCGTCGAAATGTGCAATGGGCAATACGATTTGACTTATGGGGAATGTTTTAATGCGTTAATGATTTAATGCGGTTGACTTGGGTTGTTTTAATGCGTTAATGATTTAATGCGGTTGACTTGGGTTGTTTCAATGCGTTAATGATTTAATGCGGTTGACTTGGGTTGAAGGATTTAATGGTGTTTTAACGGGGTTTAAATGGTTTAATGTTGGAATGATTTAAGGGCGATTTGAATTGGTGTTTGATGATTTTCTGATTCATTTAAAAAACACGCCAAATCGAAATCTAATAGCGAAGCGGTCTAAGTACTAACAACGAAAGCGATCTAACAGCGAAAGCGGTCTCACTTCAAACCTACTCCTTAATCTCAATTTTAATGCTTTCAATTTTAGAATCGGTGACTTCAACTACTGTAAAGATTAGCTTGTCGGTTTCGAAAGACTCTTTGGCTTGTGGGATGTCTTCTAAATGCGAGAGAACAAACCCGGCCAATGTTTCATATTCTTCACTCTGTTCTACAGGTAAGCCGTGCTGTTGTATCAGGTGATCAATTTCTGTGCGACCAGAAAAAAGAAATATATTTTCGTCCAATTGCTTTTCTAAGCCATCATTAACATCATGTTCATCTTCAATTTCTCCAAATATTTCTTCAATAATGTCTTCAACGGTTATAATTCCTGAGGTACCGCCAAATTCATCTACAACCACCACAATATTACGCTTGTTTTTAGAGAATTGTTTTAATAATTCTTTCGCTAAAATTGATTCAGGAACAACGCCTATTGGCAACATTACGTTTTTAATGAAGTCTGGCTTATTGAACAGTTCATAGGCATGCACATACCCGATAATATTATCAATTGTGTCGCGATAGATTAAGATCTTTGATAATCCCGTAGTGATGAATTTATTTTTGAGGGTGACAATATCATCCTTAATATTGCAGGCCACTATTTCTGTTCGCGGAATTAAACAATCACGTGCTTTGATCTTGGAAAATTCGAGCGCATTGTTTAAAATTTGAATTTCATTTTCCATATGCGCATCTTCCTCTATCCTATCATTTAAATCGCGCACATAATGATCCAAATCAATCTTTGTAAAGACTTGTTTTGAATCTGAAATATCTGTTTTCATGAGTTTCAAAAAGAGATTTGAGAAAAACATGATGATTAATACAAATCCGAAAAACGCCCAATAAATGATCAACAATGGAATTGCTGCCACTCTTAAGATACCATAAGGATTGATTCTGAATATGGCTTTCGGGATAAACTCGGCCGTAACTAAAACAATCAATGTTGAGATAATCGTTTGGATTAATAAGATAATGGCAGCGTAATCTGTTCCGATCATGGCTTCAAGCAGCGGCCCCAAAAAAAGTGCCATATAGATTCCATAAACGACCAAAGAGATATTATTCCCCAGGAGCATTGCGCTGATAAAGTTTGAAGTGTTTTTGACGAAAAAAGCTAAAATTCGGCCTGATGTGGTGCCCCGTTTATTATCCAATTCAATTTTAAGCCTGTTTGCTGAAACAAAGGCTATTTCCATTCCCGAAAAAAATGCGGAACACAGTAGTGTAATTATGATGACAATCGAAATTGTCATTGTATGTCAGGATCCATTTAAATTTTTATCTCTAACGAATATAAGGAATTAATTGATGACGGCTTGCTAAAAATGTTTTTCTAATCAATGAGTTATTAGCGTTATATCCAAACTCAATCAATAAAGCCACCTTATTTTTTTTCTTCAATAATGTCGTGACCTATATCTTTACGATAATAGGCTTTGTCAAAACTAATTTTTTCAACGTTGTCGTAAGTAGTCTTTAGGGCTTTTGTTTTGTTTTTTCCAAATGATGTAACGCTTAACACACGCCCACCTGCCGTTAAAATAGTTGGTCCATCTTTCTTTGTTCCGGCATGAAACACAATAGAATCATGAATGCCATTTAATCCAGAAATTGATTTTTCTTTTTCATAAGCATTTGGATAGCCTCCAGAAACCATCATTACGGTTGTTGCTGTTCGGTCATCAAATTCTACATCTCTTTCAGACAAGGTTCTTGTGGCTATCCCTTCGAATAACTCAAGAATATCTGACTTTAACCGTGGAATAACAACTTCAGTCTCGGGATCACCCATACGGCAATTATATTCAATTACGAATGGATCATTTTTAACATTGATTATACCAAAAAAGATGATTCCTTGATAATCAATTCCATCTTTAATTAATCCTTTAACCGTTGGGATAATCACTTGATTTTCCACCTTATCCATAAACCCTTTCTTGGCAAATGGCACTGGAGAAACAGCTCCCATTCCACCAGTATTGAGACCTACGTCTCCTTCTCCAATTCTCTTATAATCTTTTGCTTCTGGTAATTTTTTGTAGGACTTTCCATCTGTTACAACAAATACTGAAATTTCACTTCCTTCCAAAAACTCTTCAATCACAACACGGGAAGACGCATCACCAAACTTAGCATCACTTAACATACTTTTGAGTTCAGCTTTTGCTTCTGGTAAATTATCCAAAATCAATACTCCTTTTCCTGCTGCTAAACCATCCGCTTTAAGCACGTAAGGCGGTTTTAAAGTCTCTAGATACGTATAACCGTTCTCCAACGTGTCTTTAGTAAAAGTTTGATATTTCGCCGTAGGAATGCTGTGTCTTTTCATGAATTTCTTCGAAAAGTCTTTACTTCCTTCTAACTGCGCAGCTTCTTTATTAGGCCCAATGATTGCAATGTGTTTAATTTTATCATCTGCCAAAAAGTAATCATGAATGCCATTGACAAGTGGCCCTTCTGGTCCAACAAATACGAAATCCATTTTCTCTTTTAAGCAAAGCGCTTTGATTCCTTCAAAGTCATCTACAGATAAGTCAACATTAGTGCCTTCTTGCCCTGTTCCGGCGTTTCCCGGAGCAATAAATAACTTATCAATTTGAGAACTTTGCGCAATTTTCCATGCGATTGCATGTTCTCTTCCGCCTGAACCTAATACCAATACATTCATTTGTCAATTGTTTTTTACAAAGTTACATTTTGGGATGGGTTAATGCGCAGAATCTTATTAACAATTGGGATTATTTTTCAGCCTGTTCTCGATATAATCCCCAAGTTCCTTGCGGATCACTCGAACTGACGTCTGAAAAAAATGCACAATTATCAATGCGCCGCACTGAGTATTCTAAGATAAAAACAAGTTTTTTAGGCAGAAAGTTTTAAAAAAGGTTCATCTCGCTTGACAACGGCAAAAATTCGAGACACAATTTTGCATGCTACGGCATTTTTAACGCTCATAAAAT
>WTCE01000156.1 GCA_013138735.1 Crocinitomix sp.
CGTGAGCTTCCTTCAGATTCCTGCTCACGCAGGACACCCTTGCTATTGGCTAACACTTCCTGCTATAAAGGCGTGCTCGGGACTTGAACCCTATAATCATTGCCCATGCTGGGCACACAACAAAAAGGGCGTCCGCCTTAGACGGATGCCCTTTTTTATACTATTTATTTTAAATCTCTCTAAACCTTCGCCAACCCAATCACTGTATCACCTTCTTCTAATTCAGCCAATAAATGATTGTTGGCGTCTAAAGAATCAAAGCTAACACCAGCTGCCAATACCTCAGCCATAATATAGTCCTGATTGGTTTCAATAGCTGCTTTTACAACTTCGTTTGCGTCAAAAGTAAGATTGATACGATCCATCACCTCTAAACCTGATTCTTTACGGTAATTTTGGATACGACTCACCAACTCTCTTGCAATTCCTTCACTTTTGAGTTCATCTGTTAAGGTAATGTCCAATGCAACGGTCATTCGCCCTTCAGACGCAACTAACCAGCCTGGAATGTCATCTGTTACAATATCAAAATCTGCTAAATCTAATTCAATGGCGTCACCATTAATTTCACCTTTCCAACCACCGTTGGCTTCAACTTCAGAGATATCAGTTCCCGTCCATTGACCAACCATGCCCGCAATGGCTTTCATTTGTTTGCCATATTTTGGACCAATGGTTTTAAAATTAGGTTTGATCTTTTTGACTAAAACGCCTTCTGTATCTTCTAATAATTCAATTGATTTGATATTAGTTTCTGAAAGCACAATGTCTTTTACATCCTCTAAACGCCTTGCAAAATCACCATCTAAAATTGGGATCATTATTTTTTGCAAAGGTTGACGTACCTTTAATTTAGCCCCTTGACGGAGACTTAACACCATGGATGATACCTTTTGAGCAATGCTCATTTTCTCTTCCAAATCCAAATCAATTTCAGCTTCATTCACAGTTGGGAAATTCGCTAAGTGAACCGACTCTAATTCGTATCTTTTTGAGACCTCATTCAAATCTTGAAATAATTGATCGCAGAAAAACGGAGCTATTGGTGAGCCCAAAATCGCAACTGTTTCCAAACATCTATACAAGGTTTGATAAGCAGAAATTTTATCGGCAGTATAATCGCCTTTCCAAAAACGACGACGGCATAAACGCACATACCAGTTCGACAATTCATCATTGACAAATGCTTGAATTAAACGTCCTGCTTTGGTAGGTTCATAGGCTTCAAAAGATCCATCAACCGAACCTATTAAGGTATTGAGTTTTGATAAAATCCAACGGTCAATTTCTGGACGTTCGTTAATTGCAATTTCATCCTCTGAATAGGTGAAATTATCAATGCTAGCATATAATCCAAAAAATGAATAGGTATTATATAAAGTACCAAAGAACTTACGTTGTACTTCGGCTATTCCTTCTTTATCAAATTTTAAATTATCCCAAGGTTGCGCATTGGTTATCATATACCAACGTGTGGCATCTGGACCATAATTTTTTAATATTTCAAAGGGTTCAGCAGCGTTCCCTTTACTTTTAGCCATTTTGTGCCCATTTTTATCTTGCACTAATCCGTTGGACATTACGTTTTTGTATGCCACCGAATCAAATACTAAAGCTGCAATTACATGTTGGGTATAAAACCAACCCCGTGTTTGGTCAACTCCTTCTGCAA
Organism: Crocinitomix sp.; assembly: GCA_013138735.1. GTDB lineage: Bacteria > Bacteroidota > Bacteroidia > Flavobacteriales_D > Crocinitomicaceae > Crocinitomix. The sequence continues at coordinate 1,673 of WTCE01000156.1, forward strand.
TAAAATCAGATGGGAAACCTTTACGATCATCAATTAATTCTTTATTCTCAAAAGGATAATGATGTTGTGCATAGGGTACTGATCCTGAATCAAACCAAACGTCTATCAAATCAGCTTCTCGCATCATTGGTTTTCCTGTGGGTGAAACTAAGGTTATCTGATCCACATAATTTTTATGTAAGTCCACTTGGTTATAGTTGTCATCTGACATATCTCCCACCACAAAACTATCAAGTGGATTGGCATCCATAATTCCAGCATCAACCGCTTTTTGAGCTTCTGCTTTTAATTCCTCAATGGATGAAATGCAAATTTGCTCGGTTCCATCTTCTGAGGTCCAAACAGGAATTGGAATTCCCCAATAGCGTGATCGAGAAAGGTTCCAATCATTGGCATTTTCTAACCAATTTCCAAAACGGCCTTCGCCAGTTGCTTTAGGTTGCCAATTAATTGTTTTATTCAGCTCTACTAAACGATCTCTATTTTCGGCCACCTTAATGAACCAAGAATCTAGTGGATAATATAAAATAGGTTTATCTGTTCTCCAGCAATGTGGATAAGAGTGTTCGTATTTTTCAATTTTAAAGGCTTTATTCTCAATCTTCAGTTTTAAGGTGAGACGATCATCCACACTCATGTATGCTTTTAAATCAGCAATGATATCTTTTAGATTTTCACGTTGAATGGCCAATTCTATTTTGTCCTCCCCGTCCTCTAAATATTCTGCTTTTACATATTCACCTCCGAATCCAAAAATAGGATCGGCTACTTCTTTTCTAAAACGTCCGCGTAAATCAACTAAAGGAACTGGATTTTCATTTTCGTCTAAAATCAAGAGTGGTGGGACACCAGCTGCCTTTGCAACTTGCATATCATCTGCTCCAAAAGTAGGAGCCGTGTGCACTATTCCGGTTCCATCCTCAGTTGTAACAAAATCTCCAGGAATGACAACAAATGCCTTATCGGCATCCTCATAAGGTTGGCAATAATCTAATAATTGATCATATTTGATGCCTTCTAAATCTGCTCCTTTACACTCCCCTATGATTTGATAAGGAATTTTTTTATCCCCTTTGGTATAAACCAATTCATCTGCAGATTCAACTGCTATATATTTTTTAGAAAACTGCTTTGCAACCAAATTCTTCGCCAAAACAACCTCAATTGGTTCGTGCGTATATTGGTTCCAAGATTTCACTAATGCATAGTCAATTTTAGGCCCAACAGTTAAAGCCGTATTTGAAGGCAACGTCCAAGGTGTAGTTGTCCAAGCTAAGAAATGCACTATATCTAAGTTTGCATTTTCAAAAGGAACTTGCTCGCCTGCTTTCAGTTTAAACTGAGCAACACAAGTGGTATCTTTCACATCTTGATAAGCGCCCGGTTGATTAATTTCGTGCGAGCTCAACCCTGTTCCTGCCTTCGGAGAATAGGGCTGAATTGTATAACCTTTATACATCAAATCTTTATTATAGATTTGACCTAAAAGCCACCAAACAGACTCCATATACTTACTTTCATAAGTAATGTATGGATCGTCCATATTGACCCAATAACCCATTTTTTCGGTGAGTTTATTCCATTCATCCGTATAACGCATCACCGATTCGCGGCAAGCTTTATTATAATCCTCAATTGAAATTTTAGTTCCAATATCCTCTTTTGTAATGCCAAGTTCTTTTTCTACCTTCAATTCAACGGGTAAACCGTGCGTATCCCAACCAGCTTTACGCTTAACTTGAAATCCTTTTAGGGTTTTATAGCGGCAAAAAATATCTTTGATAGAGCGCGCCATCACGTGGTGTATACCCGGCATTCCATTAGCAGAAGGCGGACCTTCAGTAAAAATAAATGGTGGATTCCCTTCACGGGTGTCAATACTCTTTTGAAAAATTCGGTTTTCTTCCCAATTTTTCAATACTCTTTCAGCTACGTTTGGCAAATTAAGCCCCTTATACTCAGGATATTTCTGACTCATTACAATTTCAATAATTTGAACCAGCAAAAATAGGGAAATTTTGGGCACATTGTGCCATATTCTTCGTTTGGAACTATTGATTTTGGATGATTGATCTAAAAATCTGATCCATTTTAAACCAAAACAAATCCATTGCTATTTAAATCAAGCCTATTTATTTACAAATTGTAAAAATACAGACGAACCATCAGCCACTTTAACTTCGGCAATATATAGGCCCGGAGCAGCATCAAAATCAACTCGTAAGTCCTTTTGATTTTCAAAGGTATAGTTTGCAATTTGCTGACCTGTTGTTGACCAAATATAGACGTTCGTCAATGGCTCAATACGATTCAAAATTAAATGTAATTCTCCTTCTGTTGGATTTGGAAATAATTGGACATTATTTTCAGCGAGTTCTGGAATGGAAAAATGATAATAATTGTAACAATCAGAAGTGTCCACACAGTCTAAAAGCGAAACAATAACTGCATAAGAGCCAGAACTTGTAACAATATAAAATTGATTCGTTGCTCCTGGAATTGGTTCATAATCGTTGTCGCAATCTACCCATTGATATTCAGCATCATCAAGGTCTGCAACTAAAAAAGTTTCATCTTCTGTTGCGGTTACCGTTGCTTCAATTTCTCCAATTGTCAAATTAATGGTGATGATACTATCTCCGCATGAACCTTCGCGTATAGTTGTATCCATATAGATACCTGATTCATAATAAGTGACACCATGGCTCGGAGTTGTATAACTGATGCATTCAGCGATATTAATTTCCGAGAACACATTAAAATCAACACAAACACATGCAGAGATTTCGACACACTCATCAACCGTAATAAGTACGGCATAGTTTCCGGGTGTTTCTGCGGTAAAAGTCTGATCCGTTGCTCCATCAATTGGGGCAAAGCCATCATCACAGTCAAGCCACTGATAAATAGCTCCCTCTTCTAGCGCTGTTAGTGTTAATTCATCTTTTACTACGGTCAAATTTGTTATTTTCAAATCAAATCCCACCAAAGAATCACAACCTTCAGCACTTTCCATTACGCCTGTGTATAATCCAGAAGTTGAATAAGTTAAGCCAGTCACTGACCAAAAATAGGGATCGGCACAATTATTTAAGTACTCAGGATCACCCATTGGAATAGGATCACATTTGTTGATTTTCACAAAATATGGAACAGTAGCATCACCTTCTGCCATAAATTCGTCAACCCCCGTATTGGGATTCAAGTCTGCTGTTCCCTTAAAAGTTCCGGCGGCATAAATTGCGCCATCTGGCCCCGTTAACACTTCGGTAGCCACAACGCAATTTGATCCACCAAGCCCTCTAGCCCATAAAAATTCGCCATCAGGAGATAATTCAATAATTGCCGTATTTGTTAGTGTATCAACATCCAAATCATATATGGCATCCTCATTATTGTCAAAATCAACCAGCTCAGTATAGTCGCCAATTACTAGTGTATTTCCAAATTCATTTACTGTAACTCCGGCCACACGTTCATCCCCTTCAGATCCGTAAATATATTTCCAAACGGTATTTCCTTCACCATCAACCCGAATGACAAAGGCTTGCTCATTGATCCCAGAAGAAGAAGCCCAGTCTTCACCGACTCCCATGTCAAAATCTATGTTACCGATAAAATAGCCTCCAAGGGTTATATTTTCTGGTGATTCAACATGAATTGAAAAGATGTGTGAATAGGGATTAGGCCACCCATCCTCATCACCTTTTAAAATCTTTACAGATAAAAAGTTTCCATCCTCGTCCAATTTGCGAATGTAACCGCGTGTATTTATACTTGAATCAATTACAAAAACATCTGGACCAGGATCAAAGTCATAAGGGCCACGGTAATATCCTGCCAAATAAATTGTTCCGAATTCATCTAAGTCACAGCCATCACGTACTAGTACTAAGTCATTCTGCTTATCCAATAATTTTGCCCAAATTAAATCCCCATCATTATCCCAAGTTGCGATAAACCGTCTTGCATAAATTAATTCTGGAACCTCTGCACCTAAATATAATTCAGCAGGCCCAGGGTCACAATCAAGCGTATCTAAGAAAGTTCCTACGAAGACCAAATTATCTTCATAATTAACTTCCATACTCGCTATCCACGCACCCGAACCATCCAATTTTTTTGCCCATACAAAATTTCCATCAGGATCTAATTTTATCACATAAATTTGCTGACTTTCATTGATCGCGTGTAAAAAAAACTCACCTGGACCGGGGTCAGCATCAAGGGAATCGATAAATGTTCCTGATAAAAAATAATTTCCCGCTCCATCAACACGCACATGTGTGCCATGCGAGACGTGAGCTATGCCAAGTTTTTTCGCCCAGATCAAATTTCCCGCTGGATCTAACTTTTGAATAAAACTTGAAGCTCCGCCAGGATTAGAATTTGTTAAGAAGGATTCTCCTGGCCCGGGATCAAAATCAAGTGTGCCTGCAAAGCTTCCAGTTCGAATAATATTTCCATCATTATCAATTATTCGTTCTGAAACGCGAGAATGACTTGTTCCGTATTCACCGCAAAAGGTCCGTGGTGTAAATTTTTCTGTAATTGCCCATTCAAATGATTGAGCGGACGCAATTTGGACATTTAAGCTTGCCAAAACAAAAAAACTAAGTAAATATTTAAGCATAGGTTAGGTGTTATAATTGTAATAACGTAGAAACTATTCAAGGAGTTGGAAAATTGCTAGATCATTCAAAAATTATACTAAATTTGAATCGAATTTAAAATCACGCTATGTTAGGCATACTCATACTAATAGGAATTATAATGGCATTTTATAAAGGTGCCCAAAGCAGAAATTTAAACGGTATTTTATACGGAATCCTATCGATAGTTGTTTGGTTTGCCTCTCAATTTATTGCTGCATTTTTAAAAGTCTCTATTGATCCTTACACGTCCGAAATGACTATAATTGGATGGGGAATTGGTGGTTCACTTATTGGAATTGGAATTTTATATTTTATTATGATAAACGCTGGGAAAAATAAGTCGAAGGACGAATTTAGTGATGAAATTATGGATGACCGCTCTATAGACGAACTTTAAAACTGTCTATTATTCTTTGACAATTTTAACACGATCAATTTTACCATTTCCTTGTTCCAATTCAAGTAAATATAATCCTTTAGCCACTACAAGTGGAAGGTTAACCTGTGTTTGATTGAGCAGCTGTTTTTCAAAAATGAGCTGACCCGAAACAGAATAAACACGCACCTTTAATTCAACTACCGGCTGATCAAATGCAATTGTGACATTATTTTTTGTTGGATTAGGATAAACCGTAAAACTAAATTGCTGAGATTCAGCAATCGAAAAATGCAAAGAGTTAAAACACTCGGAAGTATCGACGCATTCACCTACCGAAACTATAACAGCATAGCTTCCAGTTTCCAAAACCTCATAATTTTGACCGGTTGCACCGTCAATCGGTTCATAATCGTTAAGACAATCCACCCATTGATAAACAGCACCAGCTTGATTAGCTGTTAGCATAAATTCCGATTCACTTACTGAATTATCAATTGTAAAAATGGTTAAATCAATGGTCAAAATACTGTCACAACCTAGAATATTGGTTAAAGTATCTTCATATAAGCCCCCAGATGTATATACGGTTCCAGAAGGGGATGTATATGCATCACATGCTAACACCGTAATGATGTTGAACGTTGTTTCGCAGGTAGAAAGTTTTAAGATAAAGGCATCTGAAAATCCATTGGATTCAATTTCATAAACACTCGGACTAAAATCAAAGTCCACCACATTTGAAAAATAGCCACCGATATAAGCCGAACTTTCTGTTAAACTAATCGCATATCCAAAATCTTCTGATACTCCTCCAATGTGATTCGCATTAATGAGCCCACCTGATGGATCTAACTTTTGTACAAATATATCTCTGCCACCATTTGATTCTAATTCTAATTCGTCTCCACTAGGATCAAAATCAGCAGTTGTTTGAAAAGAACCTGTAATCCATATATTATTGTCAAAATCAACGTCCATTCCACGAGCTGAATCAAATGAGGTGTCCCCTCCAACTGATTTTGCCCAAATAAAGCTCCCTAGACTGTCCACTTTTAAAACAAAAATATTATGATAAAAAGTAGCCGATAAATTAAAAGCATCTGGCCCTGGATTAAAATCAACATCACCCGAAAAATGTCCCGTTACAATAAGATCATTCGTATTATCTAAAGCAATCGCAAAAGCTCTTCCGCCTCCATCATTTTCTGTTGCAATCACCCATTCAAATGTTCCCATTGAATCCAGTTTTAAAACGAAAGGTGTTTCGGTAGTTTTATTGAGTATCATCTCATCAGGGCCTGGATCAAAATCTACAGTTCCATTAAATGAACCTGTGACATAGCTATTTCCAGCAGGATCAAGACACAAAGAATAAGCGACATCTAATTCTGTTCCACCTATGGATTGCGCCCAAATAAAATCACCATCACTGTCTAATTTTAAAATAAAAAAATCTATTCCACCGCTGGAGGTAAGATTATATTCTCCAATTCCTGGATCAAAATCTACTACTCCTTCAAAAGAGCCTACGCAAATAATATTGTTCTCATTGTCAACAACAACTTCATAAATGACATCATTTGCAATTCCTCCAATTTGTTTTCCCCATAAGAAATTACCATCTGCATCTAGCTTAAGAACATATGCGTCATTAAATCCAATACTCGTCACTTCTTCAGTTTCAATCCCGGGATCAAAATCCGCATTTCCTTGAAAAAATCCACCAACTATTGGGTTCCCTTCTGAATCATTCGTAATTGAATTACCAGCATTTGTTAAAACCCCCAAAATGGCTTTTGCCCAAATCAAATTTTGAGAAGCATCCACTTTTTGAATAAAAGTGGCGCGATAATCACTGGATAAAAATAGTTCTTCTCCACTCGGATCAAAGTCGGTTGTACCTTGAAAAAAACCAGTCGCGTATATATTTTCGCTCGTATCAAGTGAAATTGCGTTTACAAAATCATTGTTATCACTTCCACCTGCTGAAATGGCCCATTCGAAACTTTGAGCCAAAAGATTGGAAGAAATTAAAAATAATAAAATACACAGGAAGAAATTCTTCATAGTTTTGGGAAGCATAATGATTTTAGTTTGGGTTTAACTTTAATCAATTTACAAAATTTTAAGCTTCATTCAAAGTAAATTCGTCCCGAGAGTTGTAAGTGCTTGATATGGTATATGCTGGCAAAAAGAAAACTTAGGTTTTAAAATGAATCAATGCTTTATTGATGAAATCAACAGTAAAATTCTTACCAATAGGACCTAATTATTGTATAACGATTTTAATGCGCTCAATTTTCCCACTTCCCTGTACCAATTCAAGCAAATAAATTCCCCTTGGTAGCTGAAGTGAAAGGATATATTCTTTTTGATTACTGAAAGTATCTTCGAACATTAATTTTCCTGTAAGCGTATAAAACCGAACCAATACTTGCGCTATGAGCTGATCAAAAACAATAGTAATATCACCTTTTGTGGGGTTAGGATATACAATAAAATTTAATTGCTCAGCCTCATCAATAGAAAAATGCAGATAACTAAAACACTCAGAAGTGTCGGTGCATGCGTCATCTGAAATTATAACTGCGTAAATACCATCTGTAACTACATTGTATGATTGCCCTGTTGCTCCATCAATTGGGGTATAATCGGCATCACATCTAACCCATTGATAGGATGCTCCTGCCAAATCTGCGGTTAATGTGGTTCCATCTTGTGTTACTGAATTATCTATTGGAATGATTGTTAGGTTAAGCGAAACAATAGAATCACAGCCTGCCACACTTTCTATGGCGGCACGATACAATCCTGTTTCTGAATACGTATGTCCATTCACATCCCAAATATAAGAGTCGCAAGAACTCGCAATGTGCGAATCAAACGGCGCGATTACTGGGCATTGTGACAACTTTACCACATATCCTTGATAATTCTCATCTGAAGGGGACGGCGTTGTATATTCTAGTTCGGCGGCGCCTGGATTAAGGTCAACAGTACCATTAAATTTACCACAAATATGTATCTCATTTAAGGATCCCATTTGAAGTTCCAAGTTGCTCACATTGCTAGTTCCATCAATCGCTTTTACCCATATCAATTGACCCGCCGCATTTAATTCCAAGACAAAGGTGCTAGAAAGTCCTTCAGGAATTAGATTGAAAAAATTAGCTGAATTGTCAAAATCACAAAGTCCTGAAAAGCTTCCTGTTGCAATAATATGATCATCCGTTATTGTGGATAAACCAATCACATGATCAAGTCCAGGTGAACTATAAAAATTCGTCCAAATTGCACCTCCTCCACCGTCAATTTTTAGAATAAATCCGTCATGTGCTTCATTTGAGGTATAAGAATCTGTGCCAGCTCCCATGTCAAAATCCACTGTCCCAAAGTAAGACCCGCCTAGGGTAACATTATTTTCTTCATCAAAAGCAATGGCATTAAAAGTTGATTGGGAAGTTGGGGTTAATAGCGCTAACGTTTTTACCCAAACAAAATTCCCATCTGCATCCAATTTCTGAACATAACCTTGATGCTCTCCAGTTGCTGTTAATTCAAATTCGCTGCCGGAAGGATCGAAATCCATTGTGCCTAAAAAATTTCCTGCGACATAAATATTCTCGGCATTATCCGTCTCAAGAACAGAAATATTGGGTGTTTCGTCATCACTTGCCACACCTAAATTTTTTGCCCAACTGAATTCGCCATCAGCATTCAGTTTTATGATGAAATTGTTATGTGCTTCTAATCCTCCAAGGTGTGGTAATGGATAGTCTAACGGTCCAGGATCACAATCAATCGCCTGATCAAAAGTGCCTGTTAAAACAATATCTCCGCTTGGGGTCATTTCAATTTTAGAAGCTGTTTCAGACACATTCGCTCCGATACTTTTCCCCCAAATAAAGTTGCCATCTGCATCCAATTTTATCAGGTAGCAGTCAAAGCCAAAATCATTTGGCAACCACGTTACTTCTGGTCCTGGATCTGCATCTAACTCATGTTTATAATTACCCCAGAGATAAATTTCATCTGCCTCGTTCACTAGAATATCGGACACATTTACATCAAATGAATAACCCAAGGTTTTTCCCCATAGAAAATTACCCTCCGCGTCTAATTTTTGAATAAAAACTGAAAAATCTGTTTCGCTATCAGCAGTCACTATGAATACATCAAGTCCTGGATCCAAATCTACAGAAGCTTCAAACCTCCCCGACCGAATGACACTTCCGTCCGTTTGAATGGCTGTTGCTCTTGCGTCTGTAACAACTCCCCACTCAAATTTCTGACTATTCGCCTGGATTGATTGGATTATTAAAAGCAAAAGAAATAAATAGGACTTCATAGGGTTTTAGTAATTACCTATAAAACGTTTTGCCTATGAACTAGGTTGTCATAACAGAAAAAAAATGCTTATCACCATTAGCGCATTACTCTGTCCATTGGATAATTTCCACCTCTCCATTGTCACCATAGGGACCTTGCTGCTGCCCATCAACTTTTGGTCGCCATAATTCGCCACCTTCTCCACCAAAATTTTCAATAAAAATTTGGTTAAAATGCGGACGTGCTTCTGGGGTGATATAAACGGTTATATCTCCACCTTTACCGCCTTTACCGCCGTACTTACTAATGCCACCCTTGCCACCGCTAGATTGAATTTCTAACCAACCCACGCCAACTTTTAAATACTTTACTAATTGCTCGCCATTTTCACTGCGAATTTCAACTTTAATAAATTTGCCTCTTTGTTGCGACGGAATTATAGATACATGTACGTCTAATTTAGGCCCATCTCCACCTAAAATAGCCGGATCGCTATTATTGGTAAGCGTTTGTTCATTATCAATAAACTCTAAATTAACGCGCTTTGTAAGTGGGATTTTTTTATAGCCGTTATCGCTATTATTACGTGGGTCATAACCATTGCTTCCGTTAAAAACCACTTTCTGTCGCACATCATACAAAATGGGGATTTTCATTTGCCATTGCACTGATTTTTTACGACGCAAACGCACAGTTAGGTTAACAAAAGGATCATTGAAGGAATCATCCGCGATTTTCAACGTCATTTTGGTTCGCGTTTTTTCATGTACCACGGCTCCACCTTCTAGTTCGAAATAATAATCGGCAAAATTTATTGTGACGTTTGATGCATTTGAATTAATGACAGAAGAATCCTTTAATTTTGTATTGATGGTCATTTCAACCAAATTTCCTGGATAAATATCGGCGGAATTAAAGGTCACATTACAGCTCACAATTTTTCGCAATTGCCCTGGTTTTATAAAGGACATGCTAATAAAGCATAAACTAATAATTATCAAAAACTGTTTCACCATTTATTGTTTTCTAACGCTAGTTATCATCAAAAATTGTTCCATAAAAATCAAAAAGGAACCATCTTGCTTCAGATGTATGCTAATTTAATAATATCACCGATATTTATGGTTTAATGCAAGAACCTTTATTATTGACGTCTCACTATTTACCCATTTGTTAAACCATGAAATTTTTAAAAGAATTATTGCAAAACATGCTGCCGATAACTGAATCAGAATGGGACATTATAAGAAATGTAATCATTGAAAAAAGAATCAACCCAAAAGAGCAACTTATAAATGATGGACAAATAGCTAAGGCAATCTACTTTGTTAAGGATGGACTACTTCGTGTGTACCATCTTAAAGATGGAAAGGAAATCACAACTTACTTTTCAAGTGATGGATTATTCATTTCAACCTATTCAAGTTTCATAACGCAAAAACCAACATTTGAAATTCTTGAAGCAATTGAGGAAAGCATAGTTTATGAATTTTCATATCAAGCGTTAAATAATCTGTATCAGCTCGATCCAAAATTTGAAAAAATTGGCCGTTATTTGGCTGAGCAAAACTACCTCTGTATTTTTGAAAGAACTTTAAGTATGCAAACAAAAACTGCTAAAGAGAAATACTTAGATTTTATCACCACAAATCATCCGAAAATAGTTCAAAGAGCACCACAGCACCAAATTGCAAGTTTTTTAGGCATTGCCCCAGAGTCTTTAAGTCGTATTCGAAGAGAAATTGTTATTTCTTAACAAATATCAATGCAATATTCTTAAATATAAACTTCCTTTGTCAAGAATTATAAAGCATTAAATAATGAAAAATATTACGCGCTTATTTGGATTAACACTGCTGCTTATTCTACAAGCATGTTCACTTCAACCCGTTGCTTGGACGCCCCCCGTAAAACCAGCACTAACTGGCGCTTATTCGGAAAACAATCTCTTAGCCAATTCAGAATGGATCAATTTAGAAGGCTATGTTGGCCCTGAAGACATTGCTGTTGGTCCCGACAATTATCTGTATACAAGTGTCCATCCCTCAAATGATTTTAGCACAGGAAAGGTTCTTAAAGTTTCAATGACAGGTCAAATTTCTACTTTTTGCGAAACGGATTCTTGGTTGGCAGGTTTACATTTTGACACATCTGGAAATTTAATTGGTTGTGATAGTAAAAGAGGGCTCGTGCAAATTGATCCAGCTGGCCAACTAACGGTACTCGCAAGTAAAGATGAAAATGGCAATACATTTAAGATTCCAAATGATGTTGATATTGCTAAAGATGGTCAAATATATTTTTCTTGCACAAGCACCAAGTATAATTTTTCAACGAAAACTGCCCGAAGAATTATTTTGGAAGCCAAACCTGATGGCGGGCTTTACCGATACAATATTGAAACAAAAACCGTTGAAACTTTAATTGATAGTTCTTTTTTTGGAAATGGGGTTGCTTTGTCGCAAGATGATGCTTTTGTTTTAATGGTTGATTTAACAAAATACCGCGTATTGCGCCATTGGCTAGTCGGTGAAAAAGAAGGAACCACCGAAATATTTATTGATAATTTGCCTGGCTTACCAAACGGTATTTCTAGAAGGGCAGATGGATCATTTTGGCTTGGTTTTACAACAAGAAGAAGTGATGCCTTGGACAAACTGCAGCCTAAAGTCGGTTTAAAGAAGTTTGTTTTCGGTTTACCTAAATGGATGCAACCAAAGCAAGAACAATTTGGAATGATTATGCATTTGTCAGCTACGGGAGAACCGATTAAGACCTACTATGACCCTACTGGAAAAATTGTGTCAGAAGCGGCAAGTATTGAAGAACATGACGGCTACCTATATTTGGGTGGAGATTTAATTGATCATATTAATCGCTATAAACTTCCCGAATAAATAACTTTTAAACCTGAGTTCGACTATCGCAAATAAATTATGCAGCACTTTTTTTATCAGCTGTTTTATCCACTTTCTTTTTATAAGGTCGAATAATCAACCTTAAACCATTGTTATACTTAAAATAATTCCATGTCCAATTCACAAAAACAACCACTCTATTTCTAAATCCAACTAAGAGCATCAAGTGAACAAACATCCATACAAACCAAGCAAAAATTCCTTGAAACTTAAAGCGCTTTGTTTCTACAACAGCCAAGTTTTTTCCAACCGTTGCCATTGATCCCTTATCCTTATAAAGGAATGGCTTAATCGACTTTCCTTTGGCTAAACGGTTGAATGATTTTGCTAAATATGCACCTTGTTGCATGGCAACTGAGGCCATCATAGGCAAACCATTTGGATAGGTTTCTGTTTGAATTAATGCAACATCACCTAAGGCGTAAATATTTTCATTTACTGGTGATTGACACTGTGCATTAACAATGATTCTATTCCCTTTTCCAATTTGAGAGGCGTCAATACCACCAGGCACTTGGCCTTTAACGCCTGCCGCCCAAATTAGCGTATCAGAATAGAAATCTTCGCCGTTGGTATGAACCGTTCCGTCTATATAATTTTCAACAAAGGTATTGGTCCAAATATGTACGCCCAATTTTTTTAAATATTCGTGCGCTTTTTTAGAGGACTTATCGGTCATTGCAGACAAGACCTTATCGGACGCTTCAATCAAATGAATCTTCATCAATCTCAGGTCTAAATCAGGAAAATCTTTTGGTAAAATTTTATTCTTCAATTCTGCCAAGGCACCAGCCAATTCAACACCCGTAGGTCCAGCACCAACAATAACAAAATTCATTAATTTTTCACGCTCTACTAAATCAGTCGTGTTGAGTGCTTTTTCAAAGTTTTGTAGCATTTTGCTCCTCAAATCCAAGGCCTCTGTCAACGATTTCATTGGAATTGCATTTGCCTCGATTGACTGATTCCCGAAAAAGTTATTTCCAGCACCCGTGGCGATCACCAATTTGTCATACTTTAACTCACCAATATCTGTTTTTACAATTTGTGTAGCACGATCAATTGTTTGCACAGACGCCATGCGGTAAAACGTATTTTTCTTTTTTCGCAAGGTCTTCCGAATCGGGTATGCAATCGAATCAGGCTCTAATCCTGCAGATGCAACTTGATACAAAAGGGGTTGAAAGGTGTGATAGTTGTTTTTATCAATGAGAACAACTTGGTAATTGTTTGAATTGATTTGTCTGGCTAATTTTAGTCCGGCAAATCCCGCGCCAATTACCACTATTCGTGGTAAGTCTATCGTTGGGATATTCATTGGAATAATTTTTAGCGAAGATAACAAAAAGCCATAAGGTTTCCAATCAACTTCGCTTCAATTCTTGAATTTAAGTATTATAACACTCTCCTGAAAACCCTATAAAAAATAAAAAAGGAAGCAGTCATTTGAACCACCTCCCTTTTGCCACTTTTGCGATTTTTTCTATTTTTAATTCCAAATTATATAGTTGATTTTCCCTTTTTCTCCTGCTGCCCCATAATAACCATACAAACCATTTTTTCCTGCACGACCATTCACTCCTTTTCCACTTCCTCCTTCGCCTCTATATCCAGCATTGCCGCCAAACCCATACGTCCCAGGTGCCCCAGCAGTGCCACCACTATTGTTTATCCTGATGTGATCTTTGAAAAAAAGTGCGTCTTGTTCAATAAATACGGTTACATCTCCACCGTTCCCTCCATTTCCTGCATTGCCTCCATAACCGCCATTGCCGCCATTACCTCCATTACCACCTTTCCCGTTATTAGCTGATATACGTTCTCCTGAATGCGGATGAAATCTAATTTGACCATTATTACCAGCCATACCGTCGCTCCCGTTACCTCCATTTCCGCCACCACCGCCGTCACCTCCATTAGCATTTATCGTAACCCTTCCATCTTTTTCTAAATAGCGGATATTGGTTTCACCATTATCTGAACCTACTTCTATTTTAATTAATTTCTTATTCTCATATTGGCAATCTACCAATGAAACGAAAACATCAACGTCGTTTCCATTTTCTCCAGACATACCATTTCCACCTTGTGCACCAGTTAAACCACTTCTTCCATTAGACCCATTAATTGGTGGTTCACGATAAACCCAGACTGCTGGTCGACAATTCGAATAAGGAGGAATATATCGTGGTGTCGTACCGTGAAATCCTGCAGTACCTGTTTCGCCGCTTAAATCAAACTTATATTTTCCATTAAAATGAACTGGCATTGATAGTTCGCAAGAAATTTCGGGATATTCAATTAACTGAACTTGAACGAGCACATACGGATGGTCTATTAATTCATATCCAGCAGTTAAATCAAGCTGTTTATTCTCATAGGCCTTAATATTCTTGTTTTCAGATTCAATGACTATTTCGTTGCCTATTTTGACGTAAAAATTAGGAACTTTTGGCACGTTTTTCTCTGCCCCAGTTATTGTGACCTTAAAATCATTAAACCCAATACGGCTATTTAAATCAGAATATATGATTGCCCCATTAATAAATTGAACTTTCAATACGACCGAGAAATCTTCTCCGGCCTGAATTTCACCTTCCTCAGCAACTAATTCAACTGATTTTATTTTTTTTAATTGTTTAAAGTCAACCTTTGCAAAAGAGCAAAAAGACAAGGCTACTAATAATCCGAATAGAAAAAATTTTAACATGTTGGGTTGATTTAAATTTTAGGTTGTCACTTAGTTCCAATTATAATAATATACATTTCCTGTGCGTCCCGAATATCCAGATTCGCCGTTCATTCCAGATCTCCCGTTTCTACCAGAAGCTCCATTTCCCTTACCACCTTTACCCGATTTTCCGCCAGAACCATATTTTCCTCCGCAGCCCGCTGATCCGCCTGAACCACCATCATTATAGATTGAAATGCGATTTTTGAAAAACCATGCGTTATCTGCGAAATAAAAACTAACATCTCCACCGTTACCGCCAATACCTCCTCGACCACCGTCTCCACCATAACCACCATTGCCACCATTACCGCCGTAACCTTCATTTGTACAAGCACGTTCGTTTTCAGTTTCTCTAACCTTAAAAGCACCTTTTCCGCCATCTCCACCGTCTCCGCCTCGACCACCATTACCGCCAATTCCTCCACTTCCGCCTTCTGCATAAATGTTAATGGCTCCAGTTTTCGTTAAATAGCGCGTTCTAGTCGCTCCGTCTGAATAATAACTTTGAATTTTCACTAATTCTGTATTGTCACGCGGAAAATCGACCAATGAAACATATACCTTCACATTAGAGCCATTATTTCCATCACGTCCGTCAAAACCATGATCACCAAATTCTCCATAACCACCATCTTCTCCGTTGTGGTGCGAATATTCGCTACGGCCATTATGACCTTCTCTTCCACGTTGACCGTCAACTCCTGAACTGCCAGAAGACGCACTATTGTAAACGCTATATGTGCCGTTAAAATGAATTGGAATTGTAAATGTGTGTTCTATCTCAGGGCGTTCAATCATTTGAACTTTAATTCGGATGTATGGGTCATTAATAGCATTATAATAACTAGCAACAGTTAGCTTTCGTTTGCTTCGCCAATGTTTCTGTCCAGACCCCTCAATAGATATCTTGAAATCCTTAAATCCAAACTTTGCGTTTTTATTCGAATAAAGCTGCTGACCGTCCTCTAAATTAAATGCAAGGAATGTTGGAATATTCATACCTGCAAAAACTGATTTTTTTTCCGCGAAAATTTGGCACGATTCTATGAGCTCCAATTGTTTTTTCTTACGCATGGAAAAAGAGTTAAATGAAAGGCCAATAAGAAGTGCAAAGAGTAATGATTTAACCATAGGGGTGCTTTTAAGTCTTTCACCCATCTGTCCAAATTCTATGCCAAACCGTCTTCTAAAACGTTTAGTTGTTACCTAAAACGGTTTAGGAAAAATTCAATAACTCTCTACTTTATGGAATTTATCAATCGATACTTATAATAATGGATAAAAAGCATCCTCTAAAAACGCTATTTCCAGGGTTTTTTCATTGAGCACAATTGAAATAATATCGAACTGTGTTTCACCATCAAAATCGTTTAAATCTATATAAGCATTTGCCACTTTTATAATTGCCCTTTGCTTTTTCTTGGTCACCGTAATCTCTGGGCCAGCTAAATAGAAACTTTGCCGTGTTTTAACTTCCACCATCCTTAAGCGTTCATCCTTTTTCGCAATAATGTCTATTTCTCCTCTTTTGAAACGGTAATTTCTTTTTAAGATTTGAAAACCACGCTTATGCAGATAATCAACCGCTATTTTTTCTCCTTTAATTCCTAATTCATTGTGTTCTGCCATAAGGATTCCATTAAAGTCAATTTTTTGACTTTTTATTTATGGGGCTAGAAAATGGGGTTGAAGCATTAAATTTAAAACAAAAATTTGAAAACGCACATAAGAATGTGTAATTCAAAATGCAAAAGACAAACTTCATTACTCACAATTTCGTAGTTTTGGTAACGGAATCACTCAAATTCATTTATATAAACAGAATGAAATTAATTTTATCAGTCATAACGCTTTGCATTTTAATGCTATTTGGCACCACTGGGTTTGGTCAAAATTACTCCTTCAAGAAAAAATTTGGTACTCAAAAAAATGCCGTCTACTTTTATTGGGGCTATAATAGATCACTTTACTCAAAAAGTGACGTTAATTTTTATGGACCTGATTATAATATCACGGTAAAGGATTTACAAGCTTCAGATCGGCCATCTAGAAATTTTGCAACTTACGTTAACCTGTCAACAATCAGTGTCCCTCAATTTAATGTTCGTTTCGGTTGGTATTATAAGCATAGGTGGGATGTTTCTATCGGTTATGATCACATGAAATATGTGATGAAAAAAAACCAGAATTTATATATTAATGGAGATGCTGGAACAACAACTACGAGCCAATTAAGTGGAACATATACTGATGCAACAGGTTTAATTCCCATTCGCGAGCAAGATTTACACTATGAAAACACGAATGGATTGAATTATATATCAATCCAATTAAGTAATACGGCGCCGCTTTATAAAACTAAAAACCGGAAATTTGCAATTCAACGCCGCGCAGGTATGGGGGCAGGTCCTATAGTCACACAAACTGATTTTGAATGGGATGGAGTTGCCTATCACACCAACTTTGGTTTTTCAGGTTACGGTATATCTGCTCATGGCGGTTTAAGATTCGACTTTTTTAATCGCTTTTTCTTAGCGTCAAATTGGTCAGGAGGATTTATCCATTTGCCAAAAAACCGCACCGCACCAAATGATGAACTATTTGCCAAACAAAAATTCGTTTATGGCCAGTGGGAATTACTCGGTGGGGTTCTTTTCTACTTAAAAACCAAGAATGGTTGCGACACTTGCCCGGATTGGCATTAAAGTGCACTTCGAGAGCCTCAGTGTACTTTAAATGCGGAAACTAGCAGCCGCGCTTTACATTAATGTCTCTTGCTCAATTTCTACAACAAGAATAGAACTCTGAGCCTAGTTTAGCGCGTCTTATCCTTACTACGTTTAAAGCGCTGAAGTTAGGTTTATGAGCTTATCGAACTATCGAAGCACACTTTAAAGAAAAAGTAATTGACAATTGTGCCTTGCGCATTGTACATTGACCATTATCTTTGCCCTCATGAATTTCATAGATACGCACACCCATTTATTTACCGAACAATTTGATGCCGATCGCAAGGAGGTTGTTGAACGTGCCATTGCGGCAGGTGTTTACAAAATGCTTTTACCCAATATTGATTTAGAATCAATCGGTCCAATGCATGAATTGGTGCAAGCTTTTCCAGAAAATTGCCATGCTATGATGGGGCTTCACCCTTGCTCGGTTACTGAAAATTGGGAAGCAGACTTGGCGGTAATCAAAAGAAATTTGGATGAAAACGACTATTGCGCCGTGGGAGAAATTGGCCTTGATTTATATTGGGACAAGTCTACCTTAAAATATCAAGAAGCGGCGTTTGTCAAACAAATTGAATGGGCCAAAGAAAAAAGATTACCTATTGCCATTCATGTTCGTGAGGCGTTTGAAGAAACATTAGCTATAATCGATCGACTAAATGATGAAAACCTAACAGGGGTCTTTCATTGCTTTACTGGAACAGTTGAACAAGCCCAACACATTATCAATTATGGTGGTTTTAAATTGGGATTGGGCGGTGTTTTAACATTTAAAAATAGCGGATTAGATAAAGTTATAGCAGAAATCGATTTGAATCACTTAATTTTAGAGACCGATTCGCCTTACCTCGCACCAACACCTTTTCGAGGTAAACGAAACGAAAGTGAATACGTAACACGAATTGCAAGTAAGTTAGCCGAGGTAAAAAACACCTCAATCGAAACCATAGCGGAGGTTACAAGCAAAAATGCGCTTGAACTCTTCACAACGGTAAAATAAACGATAACAGCCGTTAACTCAATTTGTACATACTTTTTATTTTATTAATTGTTAATTTGTTTTTGTAATGCGAAACCCAAAGGTTCTAATCATTTATACTGGCGGAACGATCGGAATGATAAACGATCCAGAAACCGGAGCCTTAAAACCGTTTGACTTTGAGCACTTATATAATAGTGTACCAGAGTTAAAGCAGTTTGATTATGAACTCGAAGCATATTCAATGGACGAACCTATAGATTCGTCTGAGATGAATCCTTCTATTTGGGCGGAGATTGCAACCACGATCTTTGACAAGTATGTTAACTACGACGGTTTTGTCGTTTTACACGGTTCTGACACCATGGCCTATACGGCCTCAGCCTTAAGTTTTATGCTCCAAGGACTTCGAAAACCAGTTATTTTAACTGGCTCTCAACTTCCAATTGGTCAAATTAGAACGGATGGTAAGGAGAATATCATTACTGCAATTGAAATTGCGGGAATGAAAGCTGACAATGGTGAAGCAATTGTGCAAGAAGTCGCATTGTACTTCGAGTATTCACTTTACCGTGGAAATCGATCACAAAAGATAAGCGCCGAAAACTTTGAAGCATTTGAAAGTGCTAACTATCGAAATTTAGCTGAGGCAGGTGTACACATTGCCTTTAATCATAACGCGTTGTACAGAACAAAACTAACTGAACTGCAATTAAACACCAACTTTTGTACGGACTTGGCCTTGGTAAAATTATTTCCAGGAATGCCAATAGGATCAATTGCTCCTTTGTTCGATATTACAAAAACTAAAGGTGTACTCATTGAAAGCTTTGGCGCAGGTAATTCATTTTCAAATTCAGCATTTGAAAAATTATTGATGAACTATATTAGTTCTGGCGGTGTTGTTCTAAATGTAACACAATGTGTAACTGGCAGTGTAAACCACGGTAAATATGAAACCAGTGCGCTATTTTCAAAGGCTGGCGTGATTGGCGGATCAGATATGACCACTGAGGCAGCACTCGCTAAAATGATGTTTGTTTTAGGTGAGAAAAGTGACCTAGTTGAAAAAAGACGCCGATTAGAAGAAAATTTGTGTGGAGAATTGACTAAAAAACGTTCGTAGATTAACAAAACGTTAAATATAACAAAGCAAATTGCCGCTTTCTGGAAAGAAATAAGCAGAAATTGCCAAAAATATTGGACTGAATTAAAATAAATTATAAATTTTTGTACTTTAGCACCTCGCTTTGGTAAACGAAAAAAAGAAGCACAACTTTTAAATAAATTTTATTAAACAAATAACAATGAAAAAAGTATTAGCATTAGTCGCTTTTGCAGGTTTTATAACCTTTGGAACAACAACAGCAGTATTCGCTGAGCCGGGAGACACTTTAAAAAGTGTTGTCAACGTAGAGGAAGACTCAACTGTTGACGGAGAGGTTGTAACAGAACCAGCACTGGAAGTTATTGAGACTGAGGAATTAAAAGAAGTAGAGCCAGTAGATACTGCAGCTACAGAAGAAGGATTTGTTCTTTCTACCGAGTTAAAAACACGATTCATTGAGGGTGGTGCTGGATTTATGGGGATTGTACTTTTATGTTTGATTTTAGGTTTAGCCTTAATTATCGAACGTATTGTATACCTTAACTTAGCGACTACAAACACAAAGCAATTATTAGAAAACATTGAAGATGCTTTAGCATCAGGTGGTGTTGATGCTGCAAAAGAAGTTTGCCGAAATACACGGGGACCAGTCGCCTCCATATTCTATCAAGGTTTAGACCGATCTGAAGAAGGAATCGAAATGGTTGAAAAATCAGTTGTTTCTTACGGTGGAGTTCAAATGGGACTTATGGAAAAAGGAATGTCATGGATTGGATTATTCATTGCCTTGGCTCCAATGTTAGGGTTCATGGGTACAGTAATCGGGATGATTCAAGCCTTTGATGATATTGCAAGTGCCGGTACGATTTCAGCAACAGTTGTTGCAAGTGGTATTAAGGTGGCACTATTAACAACAGTATTCGGTTTAATTGTAGCAATCATTCTACAAATATTTTACAATTATCTATTGGCGAAAATCGATAGTTTAGTAAATGACATGGAAGATGCTTCAATTTCATTAATTGATATTTTGATCAAAAATAAAGTGACAGACTAAAATTGCTCTTGAGCAGTTCAATTCACTTAGTTTTAAATCAAATAATTTAAATAATTATGGACAGTAAAATAACATCCCTCATTATAAATATTGTTGTTGCAATAATTGCAATAACAGGGGTTATCCTTGTGTTCTACGCAATGGGTTATGCTCCAGAAATAGATCCTGAGACAGAACAAGACATTGCCGATACAAGTGCAGTATCGAACGTTGTTACGTTCTCTTTATGGACCTTATATATCTCACTTGGTGTAATTGGTATCTTCACTATTTTTGCCATAGCTACTAATCCAAAGCGTTTTATTCCAACAGCAATTGGAATCGGAATTTTTGCAGTTTTAGTATTAGTTGGTTATGCAATGGTGAACGTTGAAACTACTGGTGATATCATGAAGCTGGAAGGCGCAACGGAAGGAAACTTATTAATGGGCGGCTTAGGAATTAAGACGACCTATGTATTAGTGATTGTTGCTATCGGGTTGATTTTAGCACAGGGAGTAAGAAACTTAGTTGGTTATTTCAGTAAATAAATTGAATTATGGCTAGAAGAGCAGTAGGAGAAATTAATGCAGGGTCAATGGCAGATATTGCCTTCTTGTTACTAATTTTCTTCTTGGTTACAACAACTATGGAAGTAGATGCCGGTATTGGGCGTCAGCTACCTTTAAAATTGGATCAACCGATAGATCGAGACGATATCGTCATTAATGAGCGAAACGTTTTGGAAATCATGGCAAACTCCAATGATGATTTACTGGTTGAAGGAAATTTCATTCAAATTGAGGAGCTATATGATGTTGTATGGGATTTTTATACCATCAACAAAGTTGCACCAGACCAAGACGTAAACATGCCTAACTATAACAGAGTTGACATTAATAAATGCCGATCTGAAATTACTACGTTTAGAGAGGCATTAGAAGGAGACCCAGAAAACAAATTGTATAAAAGCGAATTGAGCAAATGGGAAACTAAATTGATTTTATGTCAAAGTTTAAGCAGTCAATCATACATGGAAATGAATAAACAAGCAGTGATCCAATTGAAAAATCAAGCGGGTACTTCTTATGGTTTATATATAGAAATTCAAAATATATTGAAGCAAGTTGTCAATGAATTACGAGTAGAAGCTTGTGAGGAATTAGGCTTCCCTGATTATTTTGAATTGAGAGAGGATCGTGAAGAGGATCAAGAATACATTGCAAAATTGCGTGTTTTGGTTCCTGAACGAATTATTGAAGCAAAAATTGATCGTTAATTATGTCTAAGTTTAAAAAAGGAGGGAAAAAGTCAATTCCAGCAGTAAATACATCAGCATTACCTGATATTATTTTCATGCTCTTATTCTTCTTCATGGTTGCTACAACAATGAAAGAAGTTGAGATGCAAGTTAAGGTGGTAAAACCAGTTGCTGATCAAGTTGTTCCAATTGAAGATAAAGACAATGTAGACTTTATTTATATTGGCTTTCCAATTGATGCAGCTGTAGGAACTGAACCAAGAATTCAATTGGACGACCGTCTTGCTCCTGATCCAACAGTTGTTAGTGATTGGAAATCTGAAAAAGCAAGAGAAGGTAAAACTCCATTTGATATTGTAACTTCACTAAAAGTACACGAGGACGTTGGAATGCGAATCGTTTCTGAAGTAAAAGAAGAACTAAGAGATATTGATGCTATTAAAATCAACTACTCGGCCGACAAGACTAAATAGCGTTCGTCTATAAAGACAGACTCTAAATAACTTATTTAAAAACGTAGTGCAACTTGATTGTACTGCGTTTTTTTTGTGCAGCTATTCTCGATACAAGAGCACTTCGACAGGCCATTAGATTAGCAATTCATAAAATTAAGATGATTTATTGATGTTATAAGGAGGGGGTTCTAGGGGGAGACTCATAACTCGATTATTTTGTTAATAACTTGACCCGCATATATTTA
>WTCE01000092.1 GCA_013138735.1 Crocinitomix sp.
CCATTAATTCCAGCTTCTTTTAAAATGCTGATTTTTTCTTCTTTGGTAAATTTCCTTCTTTTCATTGTCATAAAGATTACAGTTTTTTTTGTATAATCTTGTCCGACTATTTAGGGGGCGGAAACACCAGTTCCTGTTCAGTTATAGTCAATTAGTGGCAGCATGAGTTATACTATTTTTATACAGAAATTTAAGGAAGGAGAACCTTCTCCATTCAACCGGTCTGAACTAGAAACGATAATTTCAAAACATGGCAAAATGTCGGAAGAAGAATTCGGAGTTGAAATCTTGACTGAAATTGATATGTTTGAGAATGCTGATTTAAACGGAGAAGGAACTGCCGAATTATCTGGGATTTCTTTTCATAGACCTATCCATTGCATAGCATTACAGAATTTAATATTTGATGTTTTAGAGGTTAACGGAACTTGCTTCTTTGACCAAAACTTCAGCTACCTTCAAACTAGAACACTAAACCAAGCCGACTTTCCAGAAGATTTAATTGAGAATGCCGAGGATGGAATTACTCTCGTGCAATCTGCAACTGAAATCTGGCCTCTGGAGGAGTAGAAAACTGAAGCTTACAATCTATTTAATAAATCATCAAAAGAAGTTTTGTGTCCTTGATTGAGTAATTGAATGCCTATTTCGATTTCTTCCTTTCGAAATCAACCTAGTGCAACACAGTCACGTGTCCAGAAATGGAGTGTTTTTCATCACTGCTTAAGTCACCGAATTCAATCGTCCAAGCATAAACACCATCTTTTACAACACCGCGATCGCCATAAGTGCCGTCCCAACCTGTTGCCACATTCAAAGATTCAAACATGACTTCTCCCCAACGGTTATAAATAACCATATGATAATCATAGATATCTAAATTTGCCGCAAAAACGGGTAAAAACACATCATTAAACGAGTCTCCATCTGGTGTAAATGTATTTGGAATATAATAGATATTTACACCATCCACTAATACATAGCCATAAGCCGTATCAATACATCCAAAAGCCGAAGTTGCTAGAAGTTCTACCTCATAATAACCACCATACTCAAAAGGATAAGTATGTGTAGGATTTACAGCTACAACGCTAGGCGTTCCATCTCCCATGTCCCATTCATAACCAACTGCTCCTGTAGTTTCATTGATCATGGTAGTTGTTGCTTTATAGGAAAGTAAATGATCAGGATCAGGTGTAAAAGCTGCTTCCGGAAAAGGGGTTACATCAAATGTAAAAGTGATACTATTGTCTGACATGTCTTCATCATCATAACCGTCTGGTAATTCTAATTCAATTGTCATGACATAACTGCCTAATGGTAAAGAGAAACTTGGCAATGTGAATGTTCCAGCTTCGCCTTCTAAAATAAGACCAGACCAGGTAAACGTGTTAAATAGCACACCATCTAAATAAACATTTCCAGTAAAGTAGGTCATGTTTTCATTACCGTTATTGATAACAGACATTTCTCCAAAGACAGGACTATTTTCGCATGTCGCGGTTATTGAACCACCTGTTACTTGAATATCCATTACTTGAAGATCGCAACTTTCTAAACAATCTGCAGCAATAATATTGTTACGCATGTAAAGCCCTGGTTGTAATCCAAAACCAAATCCTAAATTAATTCCTACAGCAGTTAAATGGCAATAGCTCATTACTGTTCCTCCAAGTGGTGGCAGCAAGCCGACACATCCTTCATCAAATCCTGCATCTGGTCCACAACCATCAATCGCAGTTGCGTCTCCATTCCAAAAACAAGCATGTGTATGTGGCGATCCCATATTGTGTCCCATTTCATGCGCGATTACCTCAACCGACCATGAATAAATTGGAACTGCAGCAAATGTTAATGAAATACCACTTACAGCTTTTCTAATCGCTTGATTGGCTGCACAAAAAACATTAACATAGGCTAACCCTCCACCTGCAGAAATAGTAACTAGATGACCTAAATCGCCTTCCCAAACAGTTGTCGTTGTTCCGAACAAACCTAATAAAACGCCTGTATCTCCTTCAAGGTAATAAGGGCTTAGCTCATCCCAAACTTTTAATTCTGAAATATAAACCGTAATGTCATCCAACTCATATAAAAACTGAATTTCATTGAAAAGCGCCATCATATAATCTGCTGATTCAGTTACACCACCTAGTGCTAAAAAGATGTCATAATCAACTTCGAAATAAAGACTTGAACAATCTTCAACAACTGCTCGATCTTCTGAAGGTGTTAGATTTGGAGATTCTTCATAATCACCATCTGTGTGACATTCAAAATTATTTTGACCATCTAAAGCAGGTTCTGCGTATAAGATGTAATAATTGTGATCTGGTAGTTTACCCAAATTAATATCTCCAATTCCAGGAATTGAACCTACGCCAATAATTTGATTATTTAATACGCTAAATGCAATGTGAGAACCTTCATGACCAAGTACTACCCCTTGATAAAATATACTTTTATTTTCTGCAGCATAGTCAATTTCTAGACCAGAAGCTGTTTTAACTTTGAAGCCCGACTTAAATAAAATGGCTTCGTTCAAATCAAAAACTAAAACTTCATCCTTGTAAGGAATTGAAATTCTAATGGCCGTTGGATGCTCATTTAAGATTGTGTTCCAGTTTGTTTCATCCGCATTCAAAAGTGCGTAATCGTCTATCAAACCCAAATCAAGATCTGCTTTGATAGCTCCATCAACTGGAGAAAACAAAGCGATCTCTGCCTGACCAAAAGCTTTGGAAGACAAGAGTATAATTATTATAAACTGGATTAAACTTTTCATTTTACTATTTTCAATATATCTAACACTTCAACAACGCTTGAAACTAAAAAGAGTTGCCATAATTACCTGATTTTATTTACTGCTTTGAGTAAAATGTGGTTCTCATTTATTCTGCTGCTAAATCGTTTTAACCACCAAATACATAAATAAGTCCCATTGAAAAAATTCCACGATCACTTTTTGAATAAGTTCGCTCAGGAAAAACTGTTGCACCAGGATCATTCAGACCATATGTATACGCCAATTTAGCTGCAATAACCTGACCTGCAAAAGGAAATTGTACGCCACCTTCAATTTGCGGTCCAATTATAGTTCCATCTCCAAAATTGGGAATAGCTGAATATGAGTAGGCCGCTCCAATTCCTGCAAAGGCTCCAAAATAATCTATGTCTCCATAATAAAACTCCACTAATAAAGGAATTTCGGCAACCAGTCTGCTGGCATCCGTCGTATTGGCATAATGACCAATAAAAGGATATGTAGCCAAAGAAATATGCAAATGCCGCGTTTTACTGACATACATTGATAAGGTGGCTTTATAAACTAAGCCAGGAATTGGAGAAACAGAAACTGGGTGATTCAATCCTGAACCATCTGTATAAGAATCTTTAAAAGAGAAAATATCTAGTTGCGCACCAACACCATGCTTAAAAACTTGCGCATTAGCATCAATTGAGAGCAATGTAATGAAACACAGTACGATTATTGATTTGAAGTGATTTTTCATTAACGATTTTTTTTAGGTGTCTCAAAATTATAAAAATTACTTATGCAACAGAGAATAATTCATGAAAAATGGCTGCAAACTTCAGAATTCCAAGTCATTGTCTAATAGATCTTCTGACAGCTCACTTTTAGGTTTGGGTAGTTTCTTTGCTGCATTTAAGCCCGTGACTAAAATTGCAATTATGATTCCTTTCAAGATTATTGCCCCAAAAATTGTAGAAGGATCAATTACCGCCAATAGCAGAATGATTCCACCATACACAATAAGAGCAACAGTAATTGCAGCAACAGGATCTTTTTTTGCATAAAAGAAAAGTCCTAAAAAAATGCCTGCTATTCCAAGTTCAATCGTAATTTCTAGGATCATCCATGGAAAATTAGAAACATAGTAAGCCGCAATTAAAGCCTGAATAATAGCCAGTACCAGCAATGCATTTTTAGCATACTTCACACTCACCTCATCTTCTTTTTTCTTTGCGCGTTGTGCCATTTTTTTGGCCATTGCAAACGAGCGTTTTATTTCTTCTGGAGATCTTCTATTAGGCATACGTCAGGCTCAGATATTGAAAAAACATAACATATCAATGGTGTTAAATTCTAGCAAAACTAATTACAAATAACAGTAAAGTAATAAAATAAATAGAATTATTAATTCCATCAGACTCTTGATCCAAAACAAGCGTATTATACCTTTTTCAAATATTAAAGGACTATTTTTGAATTAGCACCTTTGATTTTGCCAGTTTTCCTTCAATATCCAATACTACAAAGTAAACCCCATCTGCGAAGTAAGAAACATCTACATATTGCTTACCTGAATTAGCTTCTGTATTTTCTTCGTAGACCAATTGACCAATAGCATTATATAGTTTCACAGAATTGATATCCATATTACTTCCATTAGAAATCCAGATTTCATTTTGCGCCGGGTTTGGATAAACGACGAAAATATTTTGTCCAAAATCATCCAAACTTAATTGACTATCCACAACATATACAATGGTAATAGAACAACCATTAGCGTCTGTAATTGTTAAGGTGTAAGTTCCAGCAACCAAATCTTCAATATCTTCTGTTGTTGCTCCTGTATTCCATAAATATGTATAACCGGGCACACCACCAATTGTTGTCGTCGAAATAAAACCATCTCCACCAAATACTTCATTTGAAATAGAAGAAGCCACTTCAATTTCGTCAGGTGACGTAATGTCTATTTCAAATGACTCCTCACAACCATTCGCATCTGTTACAGTAACAGTATATGTACCTGCAATTAAATCAACTGCTGTTGCAGTAATTTGACCATCTGACCAATCATACGTGTATGGCCCAGTTCCTGAAATAACATCAATTGTACCGCTTCCACTTGGCTCATCATAACAGTTCGCGTTGATTTGAGAAATTTCAGCTTCAAAATTATCGATATTGTCAAGAATTACTCCGAAAGAATTTGTGCAGCCATTCAAATCAGTCACTAAAACATTATAAATTCCAGCTGCCAATCCATCAATATCTTCGGTAATTGCGCCAGTTGACCAAGCGAATTCATAACCTGGCGAACCGCCCGTAATTGTTAAGTCTACGAATCCATTTTCACCATCACAAAACTCGTCGTCAAACGTAGCTACAATTGTTATAGAATCTGGTTCAACAATTTCAATTTCTAATGTTTGAATACAATCCAACTCGTCTGTGATTGTAATTTCGTATAATCCGGGAGCTAAATCATCAATACCTGCAGTAACGGCTCCAGTTGACCAGCTATAATCATAGCCAGGAATACCACCTTCAACAGCAACAATCACTTCTCCATCTTCAGATCCATAGCAAGAAATAGCTGTAATAAAAGGATCGATTATGATTTCGTCATTCTCAGTTATGGTGATTGTTTCTTCATCTGAACAGTTACTATCATCTGTTAAAATCACTGTGTAATCTCCAGCTCCAACATCTGTTAAATCTGTTCCAATATCACCCGTTGACCAATTATATTCAGCAACTCCATTTATATTGACTCCTGAAACTGTTATAGCTCCTAGTTCATCACCAAAACAATTGATATTTAATATTGTTTCGATCACTATTTCTGGTGCAGGATCTTCAGGAACAAAAACTTCAATGGTCAAAATGCAACCGTTTTCATCCGTTACTGTTAAATCATACGTGTCGCTAAATAGACCCGTAACATCTGCTGTTATATCGCCTGATGACCAATCATATTCATAACCAGGAACACCACCATCCATAGATGTCGTAACCTCTCCATTATCCATTCCACAACCAGCTTGAGTCACCTCAGTTTCTATCAGTAGCTCAGGCGGTGAAATAATATCGACCGTATCACTAGCCGAACAGTCATTCTCATCTGTAACAACTATAATGTATTCACCATTCCCCAATCCTGTTTCTATCGTTCCGTCTCCGCCTGATGACCACGCGTAGGTATATCCTGGTGATCCACCCTCAGCACTTACCTCAATCTCCCCAGTTTCGTCATAAAAACAATCAGGATTCATTAAAATTTCAGTTGTAACAATGATCTCAGTAGGTTGGGTTAATTCTTGCACGATTGTTACTTCGCATCCAGCATCATCTGTCACAATTACAGTGTAAGTATTTGCGCCAATATCTGTAGGATCTTCTACAACCCCAGCACCATTATCCCAATCATAGGTGTATCCCGGAGTTCCGCCACTCACATCAATATCAATAGCGCCATCCTCTAACCCAAAACAAGAAATATCTGTGGCTGATATGATGTCAACAATTGGATATTCAGTCACATCAAATTCAATTTCATAGGTGTTATTTCCTAAAACGCCATCTTCAACTCCATTTGGATTTTCAAGTTCTACCTCAAGAAGATAAGTTCCCGGAGGCAAAAGCATTGGTGTTAATGCGACAACTTCAGAACTATCTTCTTCCAATAAACCTGTCCACAAAATTGTTTCCTCTAAAACGCCGTCTAAATATACCAGTAAGTCTAAGGTTGTTAGATCTTCATTTCCATTGCTGAAAATGGTTACTTCGGCATAAATTGAATCGCCTTCACAATGCGGTCCAACGAGTCCACCATCAATAATTTCTATGTCCATAAATGGATTTAAATCACATCCTTCTAAACAAGCGGCATCTTCAATCTTACCTCTCATTAGCGCTCCGGGTTGATCTCCAAAACCTAATCCCAAATCAATTCCAGCACCAATTAAATGGCAATAACTCATGATTGTTCCAGACGCCGGTATTGCAGCATCACAACCTTCGTCATAACCTGCTGCTGGGCCACAACCATCAATAGCAGTGCCATCTCCATTCCAAGCACAGGCGTGCGTATGTGGAGACCCGAAGTTATGTCCCATTTCATGTGCAATAACTTCAATTGTCCAAGAAAAAATTGGAACTTCTTCATAAAAGGAATTGATATCACTCACAGCTTTTCTTAGCGCTTGATTTGGGTGACAAATAACATTTAACCATGCCAGTCCACCATTCCCTCTATAGGAAACAAAATGCCCCAAATCACCAATCCAAACGGGTGTTGTTGTTCCAAATAAGTTCAATAATGTTGTTGTTGAAGTAATTCCTGCATAAGGACTAGGAGCATCCCAAACGAACATGTCAGAAATATATGCGGTCATTCCATCAATGTCATAAAGGATATAAATTTCATTGAACATAGCTGTTATATAATCAGTAGCTCCAATCACACCTCCTTTATCAATTGTAATATCTTGATCTACTTCAAAATAAATTCCCACACAATCTCCTAAATCTTTAGGTGATCCATGATCATCTCCATTTGGTCTCATCTCAATTCCATCTATAGGATCATCTGATGCGTCGCACTTAAAATCATTATGTCCATTCACGGATTCTTCTGGAAAAAAGATATACTGCGTATCATTTTCTAGTTTCCCTAGGTTGACATCACCAATTCCTGGGATTGAACCAACACCAATAATTTCATTATTTAAAACACTAAAGGCAAAATGAGAATCAGGGTAACCTTCGAATTCTCCCCGATAAAAAATACTTCGCGACACGTCATTATAAACGATATCTTGGCCTGAAGCGGTTCGTACAATAAAATCATCCCTTATTAACTCAACTTCGTAAACATTCAACACAAGAATAGCATCTTGAAATGGAATCTCAATTGACAAGTCTGAAGGATGTGTGCTGAGAATTTCTTCCCAATAGACCTCATTCACTTCAAGCAAGGAATAATCACCTACAAGGACCGGACTAATTTCGTCATTATCCAATTCGGCTTCAAAAAACAACTGCTGCGCCTGAGAAAATCCGTTTAGATTAAAACAAAGAATTAAGGCTAGGTAAAATATCTTTTTCATGATAAATATTTTTAATTGTTTTATTTAAGAAGCGAAACGTGACCAGATTTTTTATGCTTCTTATCGTCATTAATATCGCCAAATTCTAAGCTCCATATATATACGCCGTCCTCGCATATTTCATTATCGCCATAAGTCCCGTCCCATCCGTGTGCCGCGTTAAACGACTCAAAAACTATTTCTCCCCAGCGGTTAAAAATCAGTAAATGATAATCGTAAGGATCGAATCCTGAAGTGAAAATTGGTTTAAAAGTTTCATTAAAATTATCGCCATCAGGTGTAAATATATTTGGAACATAGAATATAATATCTTCTAATACTCTAATGGTTAAATAGGCCTGATCGGCACAACCGTTAGCTGAAAAAGCCGTTAGTTCAACGATATATTCTCCTTTGTCTGGTGGAAATAAATGTTCAGGATTAAGCGCTGTACTTCCAGCTGTTCCATCTCCAAAATCCCATTCATAAGTAGTTGCTCCAGTTGAGGTATTATGAAATTGAGCAAGCGGATTTGCACCATCTAACACAGATGGTGTGCTATAGAAAGAAGCTTCAGGCGTTTCATCTAAACAAATATAATCTGAGTAAGTTTTTTCTGTATAGCAACCAGTTGCTGAGGTCATTCCAAAAGTGACATCAAAACATCCCGGTGAATTGAAGACGTATGTTATTGCAGCACATCCGTCAATGACGTTGCCTTCAATTATCCATTTGCATTCTGTTCCTGGTGCCACGGTTAAATTGGTGAATGTTACTTCTAGTGGTGCACATCCAGCTAAGATATCTCCTTGAAAAACAAGATTTGGTATGGGCTCAACAGTAACGGTAACTTCATCAGAATTTTCACAACCAAATTCATCTGTTCCATAAACGGTATAAACAGTTGTTACGAGCGGAATAAACGATTCCCCATTTATTACGCCACCATCCCAAACAATGGTTGGTGCACCAACTGCTGACAGTGTTATTGCTGTTCCAGCACATACTATAAAATCATCTGGCGCCGTAACATTTGGTAGTTCATTGACAGTAATTTCAACTTCATCCGAATTTTCGCATCCATTTGCATCAGTACCAGTTACCACATAGGTAGTTGTTCCAATAGGTGGTGTAAAAGCAACGCCATCCAAAACAGGATCGGTCCATTCATAACCAATGGCACCACTACCAGACAGAACGGCGTTTATTCCTTCGCAAAGTATCAAATCATCCCCAGCGCTTACGATTGGCAAGTCGTTTACAATGATTTCAAGTTCATCTGTACTAAAACATCCACTAGCATCTGTCCCAGTAACGGTATAAGTTGTTGTCGCTGCTGGTGAAAACGGAAGCCCGTCAAGTACTCCACCGTCCCATACATAACTCACACCACCCGAACCAGAAACGGTTACTATATCCTCTAAACACATTATTTGATCAGGACCTGCGTCAATAATTGGGTCTGTTAAGACAGTAACTATAATATCTGCTTCATCATCTGCACATGGTGCTGCTGACACTTCATATCTAAAAACATAATCCCCTGGCGGTAAACCATCACTAACGAATTCACCCGTTACTGGATCAAAAGCACCACTGCCTGTTAATTCAGTCCATGTTCCACCCAAATCTGCCCCGGTCAATAAGGTATTTAAATCCAGCATTGTTCCTACCGAACTGCATAAATCATCTGCATTATCTGGACCCGCATTTGCGGCATCAGCGAATTCAATCCAGAAAGGGATTGCATCATAACAACCACTTACCATATCACCGATCATCACATAAACAGTATCATCTTCAAACAATAAATCACCTGGCCAAACGCCAACCACTTGATCTACACTATCTGGATAATCAGTGTAAAACTCTAAAACAGGAAATGCAACGCCATCTGCATCCGTCACAACCAATGTTGTTAAGTCAAATGATTCTTCACAAATTGTTCCTGGATCAACAATATCAACTATTGGTGTAGGGTTGACCGTAATATCAAGGACAAATTCGCAGTCTCCATCAAAATCACTCGTTGCGGTATAAGTTGTCACTCCTAATGGTGGAACAAATGCAACACCATCTGTAACCCCACCATCCCATGTAATGGCACCACCATTAATAGATGTTGCGTCAAGTGTCAACTCATCTCCAAAACATAATTCCGGATCGTATGCACCCATATCAAGCGAATCGCAAGTAACTTCTTGTATCACAATTACCCCATGCGGATCTGGATTAACAGCACCATCTGCAAATGGTTCAAAGACAATACCAATAACACCTTCTCCAGGCGGAATCACGTAAGAAGCAAAATCTACCTCTTGGCTAGGTCGTTCATAATTGAAGGGACCAGGATAAATTCCACCACAAGCAGCTAATGTTCCGACTGCATTTGAAGTAACAATTGTTAAGTTATAAGGTAGAAAGGCTGTGGTTGATCCGTCTGAAATTCTCAAAGCTACTTGCCACGATTCGGTATAGGTGTGCAATGAAACTAGCAAAAGATCACTCCCTGGCTCATCATAATAGGTAGCGCCACTGTTCCATGTTCCAGAAAACGACCAGCCTAAAGGTACTTCTGCCGCACCATTAACAAAATCGGCATCACCAATTGCGGCGTTAACCAATCCAATTCCTGCACAAGCAGCACCTGCCGAAGGGTTTGTATAGTCTGTTGCGTAATCTATTCCTACGTATGGACCTACTATTTGTGAATTTGCGCTAAAAGCACCGATAAGAAAGAGCGAGATAATTGTAAATATTGCTTTCATTTTTTCTGTTGTAAAAGTCAGTACCTACAGAAACGGAATGTAATATTGTAAAATAACGAAATGCTATTTTCAATATTTGCACTGTATACAACATTATAGCTGGTTGGCTAGACGTTGGGGTTTAAGAGGTAGCGGTTTAAATAGATTTTGAGGTCTAATTAACTGCAAAATACGGTTTATTAAATCAATTGTCAAGAGCAACGCTACGTAGGTGTTTGATTTTGATTAAAATTACCGCTTAATTAGGGTTATTAAAACGATTAAGTCATACAGTTTCAGAAATCCAATAAACGGAAAAACTTTATCCCTACAGGCAATATATCAGGTAATTGCAATACTTAAATTAGTTTTTCAATTCCCTTCGGGCGCTAATCTTAATGTAATTCCATCAATTTCATCTGAAATATGGATTTGGCAGCCTAAACGACTGTTATCCTCCACAAAAAATGCTTCATCTAACATGTCCAATTCTCCATCCGACTGTTCTGGCAATTCGGTTTCAGATTCTAAATAGCATTGACAGGTGGCGCACATTGCCATTCCGCCGCATCTGCCCTCAACGGGAAGATCGTAGGCCCGGCAAACTTCCATTACATTCATATTCATATCTGTAGGTGCCTCTAAGTCGTGGGTTACGCCTTCGCGGTCAATAATATGGACGGTAATCATGTTGTCTGCCATGGTGTTATTGCATTAATTTTTGGCAAAGATAAGGTTTCTTTGAAGAATATAAACTAATGTTCTTAATCGATTCGTCTATTTACTACCAGACATTATTTAAAAAATAACGTAACTTTATTGCTGTGCGTTTTACCCTAATCATCTTATTATTTCTTTCTGCTTTTTGTCATGCACAAGACAGTTTGACTATCTATTTTGATGTTGATAAATCAAAAATAAAGGATCACTTCAAGGCCAAGTTAAATGATTTGTTAATTGACTATGATTATTTAGCTGTTGACTCAATACAATTTATAGGTTTTGCAGACACAACGGGGAATGTGAAAAGCAACCTGCGACTTTCAGCAAGGCGGGCAAAAGCGGTTGAAAAATATTGCGTTAAATTATTTTCAGAACCAATAATTACATCCACCTATGCACGTGGAGAAGGAAAGAAAGAATTTGCTGCAGAAAACCGAAAAGTTGAACTAATTATTCATCAGAAACCTGAGCAGAAATCAACTGCGCAAGTAATTGAAGACGTAGATCCAAGGTGTTTTACAATTGAGGAAAATGTATTATCACATTGCACATATCGGACGATTACTAAAAGGAAAAAGGAGTATATCTATCTTGAATCGGAACATAATGAGAAATGGGATTTTGACTATAAAAACCTTTATTATGTAGTTGCGCAGAAGGATGGCAAGGCAACCATCCGTCGTGTGAAATGGAAATTGAAGCGCACTGGAAGGTTGTGGTGGGAGAAAAAACGTTATACCACAACTGTACCGAAACGCTATTTTGAATTATATAAATTATTTAGCATTAAATCAGCCCCATGCGACGGTTGTTCTGAAGAATTATTGAGTAAAGACAGTATTCTTATTACACGCAGAGCAAATTATCTCGATTTATTTTTAATGAATAATATTCAAATGAAATATGGGTTTTTTAACAAGAAACAACTAAAAATCCGTGCGCCAAGAGAGTATGTTGATCTAGATGAAACTTATCGCTATAACTTTCCTGGCCCTGCTCATGTAAGTGGTATTGTTGAATGGGAAACAAAAAAAGGAAGACGAAAACGTGATTATTATTATCTTAATTTGCCAATAGAAGGGTATATTTTTCCCAATTTCACTAAATCCAGAATGGTCAGTCGTTGCATTAGTAAAGGAAACGGATTTGGTAACGGAGACGGAGGCGGACCTTGGGGCTGTGGGGGAATTCGTCATTCCATTCCGCATTTTGAGGTAAATCTTGAGGCTGGTGCATTTTTTCAGAATGATTCATTGACTGGGCTCCTTGCCGTTGGAGTTTCGAGCACGACTAAAAACACATACGCAGCCATTTTAGGAGGAATCAATACCTATAAGCGGTTTTATGGTAGTGCCCGTTTCCAATTTTTCTTTTTCGATTTTCCATTTCAAGCATTAAGTATTAGAAACCGTTGGATAAAGCCAAGTTTAAACGAACCCACCTACAAATTCGGTAGGCTTTATGCTGGTTTTGAGATGAAAACGAGTTATCGCGAAGAAAACGCACAGTTTTTTGAACAGAACGTACACTTAGGAGTCGCTCGCGTAAATACCAATGAGTATTGGGGGATGCGTCGCATATATTTGCAAGGAGGATTTGCGAATGATTTTCTAAACCGAACCAATGACAAGGGATATCCTTTTGTGCAAATTGGGGCAACCTTTCAATTTTATGCTTTTTGGTTTCGAAGACGCTGACCTTAAAAGAAAAAAGCCTAGACGATAAATGTCTAGGCTTTCAATTTTGTCTTAATTTGAATTCACTCTAGAATCCATTCACACCGTTCACGGTAGTATATTTTAATACATTCTTTTTATCTGGATGAATTCTTGCAAAGGCAGATTGCACAGCAATTGTTCCTTCATGGAAACCACAAAGTATCAATTTCAATTTTCCTTCGTATTGATTTACATCACCAATTGCATAGATTCCTGGGCGGTTGGTTGAATAATCACGTGTATCCACAATAATCGCGTTCTTTTCAATCTCCAATCCCCATTCTCCAATTGGACCCAAACTTGGTTTTAAACCAAATAATGGTACAAAATGATCGGCTTCTTTTATGATTTCGCCTTGCGTTTTATGCTTGATCGTCACTGATTCAACATTACCGTTACCTTGAATTCCAATAACTTCTGCTTCAGTAATCAAATTGATTTTCCCTTCTCCTGCCAAGTCCATTACTTGTTGCACAGAGTCTAAATGGCCGCGGAAAGAATTTCTACGGTGCACTAATGATAATTCTGATGCAATTTTATTTTTGACTAAATAGATAGACCAATCTAAAGCAGAATCTCCACCACCCGCAACCACAACTTTTTTGTCTTGGTAAAAGGCAGGATCTTTAATGATATATTCAACACCATTGTCCTCAAATTGCTCCAAATTATTTACAGGCGGTTTACGTGGTTCAAATACACCTAATCCACCAGCAATCATAACAACTGGCGCTATGTGTTGCGTTCCTTTATTCGTGGTAACAATAAATTGATTGTCCTCCGTTTCATCAATGGTCACGGCAGACTCACCTAAAGTAAACTCAGGCTTAAAAGGGGCGATTTGCTCCATCAACTTGTCAACTAATTCACCAGCATCCACCGTAGGATATCCCGGGATATCATAAATCGGTTTTTTTGGATAAATCTCTGTGAGTTGTCCTCCTGGCTGCGGTAAAGAATCAATTAAATGACATCTCAGTTTTAATAACCCGGCTTCGAAAACGGTGAACAATCCAACAGGACCTGCACCTATAATAATAATATCTGTTTCTAACATTTCAGCTTTATAATTCTACTGAGATTCTTTTGAAAGAGAGCTCGATTTGTTTTTTGGTTGCAAAAATAACCAATTTATACTATTTCAATTCTGTAATTTGTTTTGAATTTGGGTGAGAAAAGTCAGTTAAACTGCTTCAACGTGTGTGATTTCTGGAATAACATTTTTAATTGACTCTTCAATACCAGCCTTAAGTGTCATAGCGCTCATTGAACAAGTTTCGCATGCACCAAGCAAACGCACCTTTACGACTTTGTCTGCCGTCATTTCAACAAATTCAACGTCTCCGCCATCTCTTTGTAAAAACGGACGAATAGACTGTAATGCAATTTCAATCTTTTCTATGTCATCCATATTATTCTTTTTCAACGCTTTGCACAAATTTACGAACAAATTCATCAAAAATGCGTGATGACTCTGTATTATCTTGAAGAATTGCTGGGCGACCAACATCCCCAGCCTCTCGTACACTTTGAATTAATGGTATTTGTGCCATTAAAGGAACGTTCATTGACTCAGCCAAATTCTTTGCTCCGTCTTTACCAAAAATATAGTATTTATTGTCAGGTAATTCAGCTGGTGTGAACCAAGCCATATTCTCTACAATTCCTAAAACAGGCACTTTTAATGAATCCATACGGAACATATTGATTCCTTTACGCGCATCTGCCAACGCCACCTCTTGCGGTGTACTGACTACAATCACGCCAGTTAATGGCACATTTTGAACTAACGTTAAATGCACATCTCCTGTTCCCGGCGGTAAATCCACAATCATAAAGTCTAAATCTCCCCAATCGGCATCTTTGAACATTTGATTGAGTGCTTTGGTTGCCATAGGCCCTCTCCAAACTACAGCCTGGTCAGGATCAGAAAAGAATCCGATTGACAATAATTTAACGCCGTAAGATTCTACAGGTTGAATTAATGTTTTTCCATCTTTTTCAATCCCTTGCGGTCTTGATCCTACTACGTCAAACATAGTTGGAACAGATGGTCCATAAATATCTGCATCAACTAAACCAACTTTATATCCCAATTTGGCCAAACCTGCTGCTAAATTAGATGTAATTGTAGATTTGCCTACCCCACCTTTACCACTGGCTACGGCAATTACATGTTTTACATTAGAAAGCATAGCTCTTACTTCGGGCTCCTTTTCTTTTGGTAATGGAACCAATGAAACATTTGCGTCAACGTCTTTTCCAAAAGCACGTTCTAATTGAAATTCAAGCGCATCAGTCATGCGCTTTTTAGCGTGCATGGCTGGGTTAAAAACTTTTACTTCAAAACTGATTTGACTTCCCTCAACTTTAATATCTGACACTAAATCAAGTGTGATAATATCTTTTTTCAAATCAGGCTCAATTACCTTTTTTAGTACTTCTTTAATGTTGTCAACTGTAATATCCATTTCAAAATGTTTGTGCAAAGATAAGGTATATAAATGTGTTAAGTGTAATGTGTTAATGGTCAATTTCAATGTGCAATTTTTCAATGTGCAATTTTCAATTTTCAATGCAATTTGATGGGGGTTTTTCAATGCGCCGCGCTGAGCTCGTCGAAGTATGCTATGTACAATGATCAATTTTCAATACGATTTGACGCGGGTGTTTAATGGTTGAATTCTCAATGAACAATGGGCAATGTACAATTATCAATGCGAGTTGACGCAGAGTACAATGCAAAACCTAAAAGCGCAGCGATCTAAGTACTGTAGCGAAGCGACCCAAGAACATGTAGTGAACTTTATTTTTTGTTGAAGGTAGTTTTCTTATATGCTTCTATACTAAAAGCGTCGTATATAGAGAAATCAAGTGTTTTTTCATATAAATCAAATTTATTGAATAACGATTCAGATGAATATATTCTAAACAAATAATTACCCCAAGGTGAAGAACCACAATGTTCAATTTTAAAGATGTCATTTGGGTAAATACTTTGAATTTCCGATTCTAGATTAATGATGAGTGTATCTAGTTCAGGTTTGAATTTTGGATCAAAGGAATAGTCAAACATGAAATATCCTTCGCTTGAATACCAATCCAAATAATTTCTTTTCGGAATGAAAAACGAAGAATCAAGAAGTAATGAGTCCATTGATTTAATAGCTTCCTGTCTTGTTGAATAGTCAAAAATAAATTTTCCCAAAGTATCGCCTTTATTCTGCAAAACCTTAAGCTTATCAGGATCAAATTCAAACGCATTGCCATTACTGGAAGTGAGACTTTTGCAAAATAAATTAAGTTTTAAAACTTCAATTATCTCATTTTCTTTACACATATAGAAAATGAAATCATAACCACAATCGTAGAAATCCAATGATTCAAGAAGCTGCCATTCGTGTTTGATAGAATTTAAGGCTGATGTGTCTCGAATATAAAACGACCCTAACCCGTTAGCTAAACTACCTACTCTCTCAGACCAACTTGTAGCGTATAAAGTATATGAGTCGCTGTTAAAATCATACGATTCAAAAACAGATTTAATAGTGGGTTCATAATCTAGAATGTACAGCGTATCTTGGCAAAGTAGATGGTTACTTTGAAAAATTAAGAGCGTTATTAAAATTCTTATGTAATTTCTCATTATGGGTAATTATCTACAACGTGTTTTATAAAAATAAAGTCACGAAAAGTATAACGACTATAACCGCATTTGTAAGGACATAAAAACCAACTGCTGTTCGATCCCAAAGGTCAATCTCATTCAAATTTTCATCTTGCTCTTCTACTCCAGAGAAATGTAACAATTCCTTTTGACTCTCTTTATTAAGCTTTTTAAAAACTGCGGGTAAGGCAAGTAACGTGATCAAATGAACCACTATAAGCATTGGGGAAAACATGAAAAATGTACCAGGGAATTGATAATAAATAATAGCGCCAAACAAGACACAGGACATTTCAATAACGATTACTAATCGCCTTAAAAGCTCGGTATTCAAGCCTTTAAATATGCCCGTGTCATTGCTCACAATTTTGCTTTATTTCTTTTTAAATGAATTGATGGCATTAATCGTAAAGTCAGACAATACTAGTTCACCGCTCATTGCCGCACGAACCTTTAAGAGGTTATCCCAAGTTTCGGTTCCTTCCCAGAAAATTTTCTTTAACATGCGCATAGAATCTGGATTAGAATTGGCCAATTTATTCGCTAAAGCGTCTACAGCTGCATCCATTTCTGTTACTGACTCAAATACATCAGCATACAATCCTTTTTCACGCGCCCAATCTGCCGTTTGCCATTCGGTTGCATTAATAGTTAGTTGCGACATTGCAGACATTCCTATTTTACGCTCCACAGCCGGACCAACTACAAAGGGACCTATTCCAATTGCCAATTCGGATAATTTTACGGCAGCATGACTTGTAGCCATACAATAATCAACTGCAGATGCAACACCTACTCCACCTCCAACTGCTTTACCTTGCACACGACCAATAATCAATTTTGGACATTTACGACAAGCGTTAATTACGCTTGCAAAGCCAGAAAAGAAAACTTTACCTGTATCTAAATCTTTAATAGAAATTAACTCGTCAAAACTTGCTCCAGCACAAAAAGCTCTATCTCCCGCCGATTTAAGAATGATGACTTTCACCTCATTTTGTGCACCAACATCTGTAATCGTTTTTGCTAGTAGCATTAATATTTTACCTGGCAATGAATTACTTAAAGGATGCCCAAATTCAATTGTTGCAATTCCATTTTCATTGATGCTTGATGTTACGTGTCCTTGATTTATTGCGCTCATTTTTTTTATTAGATTATAGATAAAAGACCGCTGCGCTGAATGACTTCGTTTTGACCTGTTATTCTTTGTTCTTGTTTTTTTAAATTCCCGCACTTCGAGAGCCTCAGTACTCTACTATTTCTTAATCAAATAGTATGCTAAGGTTAAGTCAGTTAGCCTGTCGAACTATCGAAGCGCACTATTTTTTTAACTCTGATCTCTTTTCTTAACCATTGTCAAAATCGTTGCAACACCAACTGTTTCTCCTGTTTCGTCATAAATATCAACTAAGAATCTAACAATTCCTTTTGCGATATCTGCGTCGTTGCGTTTTTCTTGGTTTGTTTTTTCTTTTACTGTGAAGCGAACGCCAATGGTTGTTCCAATATAAACTGGTTTTGTAAATCGACATTCGTCAATACCATAATTTAATAGAACTGGTCCTTTTTTAGGTTCAACAAATAAACCAGCTGCTTTTGACAGGATGAAATAACCATGCGCTACACGTTGTTCGAAGATTGTTCCGTCTAAGGAAGTCGCATCAACGTGTGCATAAAAATTATCGCCACTTACATTTGCAAAATTGCTAATGTCCGCTTCGGTTACTGTATGTTTATGTGTAAAAACTGTATCACCAATATTTAAATCCTCAAAATGTTGTCTAAACACATGTGGATTTGCTTCTGGTTGATCTGCTCCGATTTGAAATTGTTTGGTTAAAGCTGTAATCGTTTGCGGATGCCCTTGAATTGCTGTACGTTGCATATAATGTAAAACACCACGTACACCACCCATCTCTTCGCCACCACCTGCTCTACCTGGCCCACCATGCGTTAACATTGGCATTGGCGATCCATGTCCTGTACTTTCTTTAGCACATCTTTCATTCAAGACTAAAATTCTACCGTGCATTGATGCTGCGTTTAGCACATAGTCTGTTGCAATGCTATCATCAGCCGTGATAATTGATGAAACCAATGATCCTTTTCCAAGCTTCGCAATATTCACTGCATCCTCGATATCTTTATAAGGCATTAATGTAGAAACTGGACCAAAGCACTCAATATTATGTGCCCCTAATTTGTTGTGCGGATCATCATTTCTAAAAATAATAGGCGAGAAAAATGCGCCTGCTTCTTTGTCTGCTCCAACTACATCAAAATTATCTAAATCTCCAATTACAATGTCTTGCTCCTTCATTAACAGTTCAACATTGGCACGAACACGTTCAACTTGTAATTTAGTCACCAAAGATCCCATTCGTACAGATTTATCACTTGGATCACCAATTGTTGTTTTAGCCAAACGAGCGGCCAACGCACCTTGCACATCATCCATCAAATCTTCTGGAACGATAATTCGGCGTACAGCTGTACATTTTTGCCCGGCTTTAACTGTTATTTCGCGCTGAACTTCTTTTATAAAGATGTCGAACTCAGGAGTTCCTGGTACGGCATCTTTTCCTAAAATGGCTGCATTTAATGAATCACATTCTAAATTGAATGAAACGGATTCTTTTTGAATATTTGGCAATCCGCTTAATACTTTTCCTGTTGATGCCGAACCTGTAAAGGTTACCACATCTGAACTTCCAGCAAAATCGATAACACCACGGCCTAAACCAACTACTAGTTGTAAGGCTCCTTCAGGCAAAATTCCCGAAGCAACAATATCACGCACCATTAATTCTGTTAAGTAACAGGTAAATTCAGATGGTTTTACAATTGCAGGAACACCTGCCATGAAATTCACAGCAATTTTTTCTAACATTCCCCAAATAGGAAAGTTAAATGCATTGATATGAACGGCTACCCCTTCTTTTGGCACCATAATATGATGACCAATAAATGAACCGCCTTTAGACAATGGAACCGCATCACCATCAACATAATAAGGTAAATCTGGAAATTGTCTTCTTAAAGATGCATTGGCAAAGAGGTTTCCAATACCGCCTTCAATATCAATCCAAGAATCAACACGGGTGGCACCTGTTGCAGCACTTAACTCATAATACTTTCGTTTATTTTTGAGCAAATACATGGCCAATTCCTTGAGCATTAATCCACGTTGCTGAAAAGTCATTTTTCTTAATGCGCGTCCACCTCTTTCTTTGGCGTAATGCATCATCTCTTCGTAGTTTAAACCTACAGAAGAACAGGTTCCTATTTGATCACCTGTAATTGCATTGAATAATTCTGTTTCAACACCTTCTCCACTTACCCATCCACCTAAGACATAGTTTTGATATGATTTCATCTCGCTATTATTATTTTAGTTCATCTATCCTTTTTGTGGACAGACTCAAATTAACTCCTTCGTTTATTGCCTTTAAAAACAAGCCTTAAAGTTAGTTATTATATTTCATTATAAAATGATGGAAAAACAAAAAAAGGCTCCCAAACAGGAGCCTTTTTATAGATTTGATTCGGAACTAAAGTATTTAGTTCTTAATTAATTTCTTAGTTACCAATTGTCCGTTCAAATTTTGAATGCTGATAAAATAAACTCCAGTTGACCAAGCACTTGCATCTACCTGAATAAGACTTGAATTGAATTGACTCGCAGCATAAACTAATCTTCCAGAAGCAT
This sequence comes from Crocinitomix sp., assembly GCA_013138735.1. GTDB lineage: Bacteria > Bacteroidota > Bacteroidia > Flavobacteriales_D > Crocinitomicaceae > Crocinitomix. The sequence goes on from WTCE01000092.1 coordinate 20,410, forward strand.
CCCCAACAGTGATTTGCGCTAATTCTTGCTCACTTTGAATCGTGAATTGTTGATTAAATGGATTTGGATAAAGATCTACTTCAGCAAATTCATACTCATTAACCCCAACACCTAAAATATTAAGTGTTATTGTAAATGTTTTAGTACATCCCCAATCATTTGTTACTGTCAATACTACGTCGTAAGCTCCATCCTCTTCATAGCTATGTGAAGGAGACATATCTGTTGAACTTTCGCCATCTCCAAAATCCCATTCGTAACTTGTACCTCCAGTTGATTCATTTGAAAAATCAACGGTATTGATATCTGTAATACTCTCTGTAAATGCTGCAGTAATTTCATCTGCTACGTTTACAATATAGGTGATTGTATCACCAGCAGCTAAAATGCAATTGAATTCAACTACTGTTATCGTATAACTTCCAGTGTTATTAAATTCTAATTCTACCGTTGCCTCATCTTCGTCGGAAATAACATCAATTAATTCAGTGTCATAATCCCAAATATAAGTTGACTCTGCTGAATCACTCACTTCCAATGTTAATGTTTCTCCGAAGCATAAATCTGTAACATCTAATGACATTTGAGTGGTAGTTGGTTTTATTAATCGGAATAAAAAAGCCTCCATCCGTGGTAATAATGTATCACTCCAAAAAGAATTTGGAGAATCATCATCCCAATCGCCATTGTCTGAACCATCCAACATGTGTAGCGGTCCTTCAGAGGTATAAAGTTCATAATCCATTCCTAGGTTTGCAGCTCTTTCAGAAATTGGTTGAGCGCCGTATGCATCTGGTAACGTAAATAACCCAAATGGAGGACCGTAGACAAAAGGAACAGTTTCATCATTCTCGCCATGCATCATTAAGAGCGGGACATCTCCAGACTCTAGTATCAAGGTGTCACCTACCGAACCCCAACAATCTATAACCGCCTTAACACTTGATGAATGCGGATAAGAATTACCTGCACAATCCAGACATTCCAAATCATTCACTAAGCCTCCGCCATAAGTACTCTCAAGCCTTTCGTATTCTTTATCCATATAACCAACGTGAAGTGAAATAAAACCACCAGCTGACATTCCTCCAAAAAAGACATTATTGGTATCAATATCATACAAACTTGCATTTTCTTTAAAATAACGCACAGCTGCCTTACCGTCTTGAATTCCACGATAAACAGCTCTTTCAGCACTTTCGCCATCTAATGGGTCAAATCCTTTTCTATAATCTAATGATGCTGTGACATAACCTTTTTGAGAAAAAGAATCACAGATCGCGACCATATCATCCACATCTTTCGATCCAATTAAAAATCCACCAGAATGTGCAAATATGATAAGGGGACGTTTTGGGTTTAAGTCACCGTCTGGTACATAAACATCTAATTCTAAATCAACATCCCAGTACGGCCAAACCCATTGCGGGGCTTCTCCATATTTTACATTTGTAATGCTTAATACATCTGTAAAAATACTGGTACGATAACGATTTGGGTTTAATTCTTGCGCGAATAAATTGGTTGAAAGAATCAAACCAATTAGGAACACTGCTAACTTTTTCATAGCTCCAAAGTTAGAATAAAAATTATAATTTACTGTGCGTGCGTAGTATCCGATCAAAATTACATCAGACTTAACCCAATTCAATCAACTGAGACAAGACAGTTTTTAGATCTTTACCTGCTTCCCTAATTTGCTTTGGTACTATGCTGGCCTCTGACATACCAGGTGTAGTATTGACTTCAATTAAATAGGGAATACCATCCTCTGTAACGATAAAATCGATTCTTGCAAGGCCTTTTAATCCTAATCTTCGAAAGATTGATTTTGAAGTATTCTGAATCAAGGTGGTTAATTCGGCATCAATATCTGCAGGCGTAACTTCTTCAGAGGCTCCGTTGTATTTAGCTTCATAATCAAAAAAGTCATTTGCCGTAATAATTTCAGTTGGCGGCAATGGTACAATTTCAGTACCGTTAAAATACAAACCGCAAGTAATTTCTCTTCCAGTAATCATTCCTTCCACAACAACTTCTTCGTCTTCCTCAAAAGCCTTGGCAATTGCATTGGGCATTTCCATTAAAGTTTTGACTTTTGAAATTCCAAAACTAGAACCAGCACCATTGGGTTTTATAAAACAAGGGAAACCAATTTCGTCTGCAATTTCAAATGCACTTGGCGATTCTCCTTTGCGAATTAAGATTGCCTTAGCTGTTGCAATACCAAAAGCACGTAAAAAACTATTACATGCCCATTTATTAAAGGTCAATGCCGACCCAAAAGGTCCCGAATTGACATAAGGCAGTCCAATCATATCAAAATAGGATTGTAATTTCCCATCTTCACCTGGTGTGCCGTGAATGGTAATTAAGGCAATGTCAAAAGCTGATTCTACCCCGTCTGTTAAAAAAGTGAATTTATTTTTATCAATTGGAGAAACACCGCCACCTATTGTGTTGACATGCCAACTCTTTAGTGTGATTTCAACCATGAAAGGTTCATACAATTCACGATCAATGTTTTCAAATAAAACGCGCGCGCTTTTTTCTGAAATTTTATACTCGGAAGAATAACCTCCATAGATTACTGCGACTTTTTTTTTCATCAATCAAATATTAAAATATCACTTTATTAAGAAGGAAATTACCTCAATAATTAAAATTAGTCAATAATTTAAATCGCTAAATCATAGCGAGTGAAAGATATTAACAGAAGGATTTAGAAAAGCGACAAAAAGTCTTCAAAGTTCATAGCGTAGGTATAATCCATAGGCCATTTTTTTGAGAAACAAGCAATACCTGCTTTAAGCTTTCCTTTTAAGTTAAAGTCCACACCACTTCCGGTAATTAAAAACCAGATGGATGTAAATGCGCTTTCTACAAATTTTGAACCATCTCCAATTAAAACAAACGGATATCCGGCTTTTGATTTTCGCTTTATTTTGATTGGATCTTCAATTCGAACCCAACCACAATCAACGTCAGCAACAGTTAATTTTAATGAACTTGGTTTAATAACAAGACCATACCAATTCGGGTTTTTAATGACATAATCAAAACCCACATGTATGTTTCCATGTTTGCGCTCAATTGAAAAATTCTCCATGGATAAAAACTCCAAATCCTTATAGAAGAAACCAGCATTGGCTGTTAATCCAAAAAATAGAGAGCAGAGGAGAATTAAGTTTTTCATGACTTTTTAATTGCAGCGTAATGTTTGTAGAAAAGTGGAATCGTCTCTATTCCTTTATAGAAATTATATAAGCCATAATGCTCATTTGGCGAATGAATTGCATCTGAATCTAAACCAAAACCTAATAGAATTGTTTTTAAACCCAATACTTTTTCAAACATTGAAATAATTGGAATTGAACCGCCACTTCGCACTGGAACTGGTTTTTTACCAAAACTCTCTTCCATAGCTAAACTTGCAGCCTTATATTCTAAAGAGTCAATTGGCGTTAAAGCAGGCTCACCACCATGATGAGGCATAACAGTTACTTTAACACTATCAGGCGCAATACTTTCAAAGTGCTTTTGAAATAGCGCTGTAATTTTATGTGGATCTTGATTTGGAACGAGACGCATTGAAATCTTCGCATTTGCTTTAGAAGGTAAAACAGTTTTTGCGCCCTCACCTGTATAGCCACCCCAAATTCCGTTCACGTCTAATGTTGGACGAATTGTTGCGCGTTCACGTGTAGAAAATCCTTTTTCACCATCCGTTTCGGCAATATCTAATGCTTCGCAATACGCTTGTTCAGAAAAAGGTGCTTTCGCCATTTCTGTACGCTCCTCATTGCTACATTCCAAAACGTCATCATAAAAGCCTGGAATAGTAATATGTTTATTTTCGTCTTGTAAAGACGCAATCATATCTGCCAATATATTGATAGGGTTTGCCACAGCACCGCCGTACAAACCAGAATGTAAATCTCTATTTGGACCAACTACCTCAACTTCAACATAGCTTAATCCACGAAGACCTGAAGTAATTGAAGGAACATCATTTGCAATAATTCCAGTGTCAGACACTAAAATCACATCTGCATCTAACATATCTTTATATTCAGCAATAAAAGTTTCTAAATTTTCAGAACCAACTTCTTCTTCACCTTCAATAATAAATTTAGCATTACAATGTAAACTATCTGTTTTTAACATTGCTTCGTAAGCTTTCAAATGCATATACATTTGTCCCTTATCGTCGCAAGCTCCACGCGCAAAAATCGCACCTTCTGGATGAATTTCTGTCTTTTTAATTACAGGTTCAAACGGAGGAGAATCCCACAATTCAATTGGGTCGGCAGGCTGAACATCATAATGACCATAAACCAGCACAGTTGGTAGGTTGGGGTCAATAATCTTCTCAGCATAAACCACCGGGTGGCCTTTGGTCTGAATAATTTCAACTCGGTCAACCCCTATCTCAGAAAAGCGATTTTTCAAAAACTCGGCTGTTGCTTTTACGTCGTCGTCAAATTTTGGATCTGCACTTACCGAAGGTAATTTTAGCAAGTCCATTAATTCGCTCAAAAAGCGTTCTTTATTCTCTTGTATGTATTGATTTGTCATGTAAGCATAATAGATTGGATTGCAAAGTTACTAATAGTTTGTCAGAGATTAATAATTGTCATCACAAAAAAAAATGCAACTTTGTGCAACGATTTGTCCCAAACATAAGTCTATTAGATATATAAAGCTCAAAAGTATGAATAAATTGAAAGTTGGTTTTTGGATGTTAACCCTATTGTTTTCTTCAATAGCAGGTGCCCAAATCACAGTCACAAACACACAAACACCAGAAGAATTGGTGAATGATGTACTAGTTGGCGCAGGTGTAATTATATCAAATGTAGAATTCAACCACTCGGTTCCTTTAGCAGGTGCCATTCAAGCACAGGCTGGTTATTTTGATGCTACAGGCACAACTTTCCCGATTGGAGAAGGGGTTCTTTTGGCAACAGGTAATGTTCGCTTAGCTGAAGGCCCGAATGATTCTGGATCAGCAACTGACAATGAAGGTGTTGCTATAGACCCAGATGATATCGATTTAGACGCAATTGGAACAACGACTATTAATGACGAAGCGATATTAGAATTCGATTTTATTCCATCAGGTGACTCTGTTGTCTTCAAATATATATTTGCTTCTGAAGAGTATCATGAATATTCAACATCATCTTTTAATGACGTTTTCGGATTCTTTATTAGTGGACCAGGATTCGCAGGGATTTATGAATTTGCTGGTGAAAACTTAGCAATTATTCCTGGTACAGGATTACCAGTAACCATGAACAACTTGAATAATGGTTCTTCTAATACTGGACCATGCATGAACTGTGAATTTTTAGTTGACAATGGTGGTGGATTAGATATTCAATATGATGCGCATACAGTTGTAATGTACGCAAGAGCTGGTGTTGTTTGTGGAGAAACTTACCATATTAAAATGGCCATTGGAGATGCAGGAGATCATTCTTTAGATTCAGGCGTTTTTTTAGAGGCTAGTTCATTCTCATCTAACGGAATTGATGTTGAAATCGCTTCTGTTTTGGGAGAATTTGCTTTGATTGAAGGATGTGATTCAGCTCAAGTTTGCTTTATCCGTCCAGAAGAGGCTGATACAGTTGATCTTTATGTTGATTTTGAAATTTCTGGTTCTGCAATCAATGGAACTGATTATGACTTACTAGACGAGACAGTTTTCTTTCCTGAAGGAGAAGATACTGTAAAAATGTATATCGTGCCTGGTGATGATGGATTGATTGAAGGAACTGAAGACATTATTATTACAGTAGAAATCATTAACGAATGTGGTGATACAATTGAAACATCAGCGACAATCGAAATAATTGATCCTTATGAAATAGAAATTACCACAGAGGACATTATAATTGAATGTGCAGAGGACTCAGTATTACTGACCTTCTTAACAGACGGCGTTCCTGAGTTAGACATACTTTGGAGTACCGGTGGCACAGAGATGGACGAATGGGTCCCTGGTGATATTGTTGGTACAACTACTTACACGATTGATATTACAGACGTTTGTGGCGAAACCGCCTCAGGCACAATAGACGTCATATTAGATCCGGCCTCAGATATGTATCTAACATTTAATGAAGACTTATTTATTATTTGTCCTGATCAAGAAATTGACATTGATGCAACGGTTCATGATCCATACGACGAAGATTTACTCACGTATGAATGGGATCCTACTGGAGAAACTGTAGAAGATATTACAACTTCACCAGATGAAGAAGGTTGGTATTACCTTTCAGTATTTGACGGATGTTTCACGATAACTGATTCAGTTAAAATTGAATTTGGAGAAGTGGTTCTAGATGAAATTATAGTAGTTGATGCAATTGATTGCCCTGGAATACCAGATGCAAGTCTTGGTTCAATCACTGTTGATCCTGACGACCCAGCATGGACGTATGAGCTTGTTGGTTATGCAGGACCTGTTCCAAGTGGCGTATTTACTGATTTGGCTGGAGGAATTGATTATATCTTAATTGTAACAGACGAAAACGGTTGTACAATTGACACAATTGTCCCAGTTAGTTTAGGCGAAAATGAGGTTTTGGCAACTTGGGCACCAGATAGCTTAAGAAATGTAACCTGTAATGGCGATATGGATGGCGGAGCTTATGTTTATGACATTTCGGGCGGTATTACACCTCCATATGACGTGACTTGGACAAACCTCGGCGGTGTGTTTGATGTTGACACAGGTGTTCCTGTAGACGGATCAAGCGAGCAAGATGGTTTACCAGGCGGAACATATACTGTGGTAGTAACAGATGAAGAAGGTTGTGCTTGGTCACATTCATTCGAAATCTTTGAGCCAGAAGAATTAACATTGGAATTGATTTGGAATATCCCAAGTTGTTTTGGATTTACTGACGGATCAATTACGGTGAACACTGAAGGTGGTAATGGTGGAGAAATTTACACTATGGCTGACTCAGAAGGAACGGTTTTAAACGTTGGCAATTCAAATACGATCAACACTATTCCAACTGGAACATATACAATAACAGTAGTTGATGAAAATGGATGTACGGCAACAACAGAGTTTTTCTTAGATCAACCAGGTGAGTTGGATGCAACATTAGAAATTACGCAACCTTTATGCTACGGAATTGAAACCGGATATATTGAGGTTGTAGATGTAATTAACTACCAAGGTGCTTATGATGAAATTGGTTATTTCTGGGCACCACCGAATCCAAGTGGAGACGGAATTGGAGCGACATTCGCAAATCACTTAGGTGCTGGAGATTATACCGTAACTATTAATGATGCAAATGGATGTTCTAAAGTATTTGACTTTACAATTGTTTATCCAGACGAAATGGTTTGGGCTGAATTAGGTTACTTCCCTGCGTTCTGTAGATTATATGGTTACCAAAGTGGAAATGGTGAAGTATTCGCTTCTGCAAGTGGTGGTACCGGATCATTCGATTATGAATGGGAGCATACAGATGAGGATGGTGTACTTGAAACGTGGCCAAATACAACTTGGGGAGGTTTAAATCCTGGAGAATATATTATCACTGCAATAGATGATAATAACTGTAAGTTAGTTGATACGGTTTTGGTTGATTCATTGAATCCGATTGCGGCATTCACTGTTGACTCTGATCAGTTAAATGAAGATTGTAAAGGAACAGCTGATGTTGAAGTTGAATTCACGAATACTTCTTTAAACTATGCTAATCCTAAAAACCCTTTAGCTGATCCAAGATTCTTTTGGAACTTAGATTCACCACAAGCCGATTGGTACATTACAGGTGATGTTGACGAAAAGGTTGACACGGTATATGAGGCAAGGGGATACAGTTACGAAATTGAAGTTTGTTTAGTCGCTCAAAATAAGAATGGCTGTAAAGACACAGTTTGTAAAATCGTTACAATCTTTGAACCGATTGCTATTGAGGAAGTGAATATCTTTAGTCCTGATGGTGATGGAATTAATGATGTATTTACATTCGACTTCTTAGCCAAATCAATTGCAGAGTTTAACTGCGTTATTGTGAACAGATGGGGAATTCAAGTTGGAGAACTCAACCATATTACTGAAGGTTGGGATGGAACAGACATGAACGGAGACGTTGTACCAGATGGTGTATATTTCTATACCTATAGAGCCGGAGCTGATAATGGCGAAAGCTTGACAGGGCAAGGCACCGTAACTAAAGTTGGAAAACCTTAATAATTGATATATTAAAAGAGGGCTTTCAGTTTTGGAAGCCCTTTTTTTTGTGCCCTTTTTTTTAGAAGTTTAAAAATGCCGCTACCGCGCGATTGTATCGCGTGGTAAGGTCAAATCGCAACTAACACCAAATCATCCAGTAGTCCATTTTTACCACTATAATCTATAGCGCTACTATAGACATAATCTTCAGGCCTAAAAACCAAACCTGCTTCTACGGGATTATTATGGATGTATCTAATCTTCTCTGCAATAACTTTGTTGCTCCAAATTTCAATCGGATTATTATCATGTCTCCAAAATTGATATTGATTGACGTTTGAACTTTTTTGGGCGGAATTCTTGAAAACTGCAAGAGATTTTCCTTTCTACTTTCTTGTGGATTCTCTTTTATTCTTTTGACAATTGCCTTACTTGTAAACCTTTTGAAATCGCCCAATATTTGTTCAGGTTGGTACTCACCTATCGAACGAAATGCCAAATGCATATGGTTGGTCATAATGCACCATGCATAAATCTCCATTCCTTTTGCCTTTTGACAGTAACTTAAACTCTCTAAAAGAACATCTTTATATTCGTTTCTTGTAAAGACGTCCAACCATTGAACGACAGCAAAACTGACAAAGTAGGCAGATTCTGGGTTGTGAAATTTATAGTTACGAGACATTTGGGTGAATGTTTATGCTTAAATGTAATAATTAAAGTTGATGAACCACGCGATACAATCGCGCAGCAGCGTCGGGGTTATGCTTCCATGTCTGGTAAGATCATGAAAGAGACTGCTGTTTCAGAAGCTATTCCAGTTCATTTTTCACGAAAATACAATGCCGAGGAAATCTCAGAATTAGTGGTTGAATTTAAAGCTGCCTTAGAATAATCGATTTTGGATACATGCGGTACAAGAAGCAAAATACTTATTTGCTGCATTTATTTGTAATTTTAATCCATCATGAATAATAGATTTCAATTAATTATCAGCGCTATATGTTTGCTATCATTTTATAGCTGCAAGCCAAACCCTGAAATAAATTCGGAGATTATTATTGAAAAGCCTGTCCATTATATTGATGTGATTGACACTTCACTCATTACCATAATTCCCTTGACTAATGCGGGCTGGATGACTGAGGCAGATCGGCAAGCAAAGCTTTCAATCGCAGATTTTCAACTAATCGATTTATTGATAAAAGCCGCCGTAATAGCGTATAATACGAATATGAAAAAGGAGCATGAAGAATTACTCGAATTTTATCGTGAAGATGCCGAATTTATGGGCACAGCTCCACCGGCAGATTTCCCTATGCAAGACACTATCCCAGATTACTCAAATTATATAAGACAATACGTTCCGTATTATAATGTAGAAAATGAAAAAGTAGTTGCGATTAATTTTAGCTGTTCTGCTTATGGCGAATGGAAAACGGTATTGTATCAGGTTAATGACGGCGGAAATTGTTATTTTGATATTACACTCAATCTTACAACTGGTCAATGTGAACGGATCATGGTCAATGGTTATGCCTAACGAAAATCAATTAAACTTCTGCAAGTTATAAATTAGCACGTAGTGCAGGATTACAAATCCTGCACAGCACATTCCGAGCAGTATTTGAAAAAAAGTGCTTCGCTGGTCTCGAAAGCTTTCTGGATGTAATCCTGCGACTGTAAAGTTTTATTTGGCTGTACAAGTTCTACCAAACAACAATTTGCTCCTTAAAAACTTTTCCCTCACCAATTAATTCAACTAAATAAACACCTTGCGACAATGAACTTACGTCAATGCTTTGATTTCCTGAAGTTGATTTTTCAAACAATAAAACTTCTCCCGAAATTGCATAAAATCTCACTTCAAAATTATTCAAATTGCTTGAAATATTGAGAATTTCACTGGTTGGATTTGGATAAACACTCAATTCAAAATCTGTATTTTCAGCAACATTCAATGATGCACAATCATTACTAAAAACTAGATCTTCGTCTACTTCGGTCCAAACATCTGTTGAAAACACTTGATCATCTACCGTGACGCAAGCCAAATATGGATTAAACCGAAGGTCGACATTGGTCCAATATTCCATTTCCGTATTGTTACCATTCTTTACTGTAAGCGTTTCAAGAACCCCGTTCCGCAGTTTGACATACTGAAGATTGGTGTTATTATCTAAATCGAGATGAATCAATTCTGACCCGCTACAATCCATTACTTCTAAATTGACATTCTCTGTTAAATCTATGGCTGTAAATGAATTGTAGCTACAATCTAAGTAACTTAAACTTGGACAACTTGCAATATCAAAGTCAACTATGTCATTTCTTGCACAATTTAAGATCTCTAAATCAGGATTATTACTGCAATCAAGTTCTGTCAATTCATTAGAACGACAATCCAAGTAATCTAACAAAGGCAGTGTGCTAAGATTTATACTCTCAATGTCATTGTGATACATTATGATCCTTCTTAATTCCGTATTAACGGTAACATCTAGAAGTTCAATTGAATTCCACTGACAATCCAACCTCCGTAAGTTCAAATTATTACTAAGATCTATTGTGGAGACACTATTATAACCAAAATACAAGACCTCCAAATCAAGATTATTCGTTACGTCTAGCTCCGTTAATTGGGTAAGTTTACAGTATAAATTCTTAAGATTTAGATTGGAAGAAACATCTAAAGTGGTTAAACTATTACTCTCACATTTTAGCGTAATTAATGCTGTGAAAGCTTCGATTCCCACTAAAGAATTTATGTATTTAGAATCTACGTCAAGATAAGTAACTGTGTCAATACTGGACAAAAGAACTGAATCATCTAATACATCATCATAGCCCAAATCAATTAATTCTTCTTCAAAATTATCATCTGGTATATAGACAGATTGGGAAATCCCCTGAATTGTGCAGAAAAATAATAAAAGGAAGCCTGTAATTTTCATCTTGTTGGATTTAAAATGCCAAATTAACTTCTTTATTGCAAACAAATCCTTTCTATTCAGTTAAATAGACTTGATTTTATACGTGTCAAAGTTGCGCTTTGAGTAATAGATTGGATTATTGAATCACAATTTGTTCTTTTAAAACTTGCCCTTCACCAATTAATTCAACTAAATAAACACCTTGCGACAATGAACTTACATCAATGCTTTGATTTCCTGAAGTTGATTTTTCAAACAACAAAACTTCTCCAGAAATTGAATAAATTCTCACTTCAAAATTATTCAAATTGCTTGAAATATTGAGAATTTCATTGGTTGGATTTGGATAGACACTCAATTCAAAACCTGTGCTTTCATCAACACTCAATGATGCACAATCAGTGCTAAAAACTACCCCGGCGTCTACCTGTGACCAGTGATCTTCTGAATAAGATGGACTATCGACAGAAATGCAGTCAAGACTCAGATTGATTTTCAGGTTAAACACACTCATTGAGGAGTTTGCGCCATTCTTTATAGACAAAGTATGCACATTTCCACCATTTAACTTTAAAGCCTCCAAATAAACATGTTCGTCAAAGTTATAATGTTTAACCCAGCCGCCCGTATTATAGAGGGCCTTTAGGTTTAGGTTATTTGATAAATCCAGCTCTTCAATCATGTTCCGGCTGCAAGATAAGTGTTCTAAAATTGGGTAATTTGATACGTCTATTTCTTCCAGCTCATTATCAGAACAAGCAAACCAATTCATGACTGGATTGCCCGTTAAATCAATTTCGGTAATGGCATTCTCGCTACAATAAAAAAACTCTAACAAAGGTAAGTCGGTTATATCTATCCCAACGAAGTTATTTTGATGTACTTCAAGATGCGTTAATGCGGCATTAGCAGACAGATCAAGACTGGACAATCCATTCCAATGGCAATCTAAGTATTCCAAATTTAGATTATTACTAAGGTCGAGTTCTACCAGTCCGTTGCCGACCACGTGCAACTCTCTTAAATTAATATTATTACTTAAATCATGGGTTGATATACCAAAATTGAGGCTTGACCTTAAAACTTCCAAATAGATATGTACCGTGACGTCTAACTCCGTTAAGTCATTGTTTGTACAATTTAATTCTATCAAATTTAAATTAGCAGAAAGATCAAGCTCAGCCAACTCATTAACTGAACATCTTAACCAAATCAGTTCTGGGTTATAGGTTAAATCAATTTCAGAAATTGAATTATTTCCACAATCAAAATATTCTAATAATGGCAAAATGGTAATATCTATCTCAGTAATTTCGTTGCCATAAAACGCAACATGCTTTAACGCAATATTGTCCGTAAAATCAAGGTTTGAAATTTCGTTGTATTGGCAATCTAAAAATTCCAAATTAGGATTATTTGATAGATCCAATTCAGACAACATATTGTCAACACAAGTTAAGCCTTCTAAAAGCGGGTAATTTGAAACATCCAACGCATCTATTTCATTCTCGGAACAATTAAACCATTTCATTTCAGGACTTGTAGTCAAATCAAGCTCAATAATTGAATTATAACTACAGTCAAAATACGCTAAAATGGACAAGGCACTAATGTCTATTTCATCTAAATCATTGTGATTAATTTCAACATGCTCTAATGCTAGATTTAAAGAAAGGTCCAGGGTTTCAATCTCATTAGAATCGCAAGCAAGGTGTTCTAAATTCAAATTATTATTTAAATTGAGTCCTTCAAGCTTATTTTTACTCACATTTAACTCCTCTAGATCAAGATTCAAGCTGACATTTAATCCTGACAAATTATTATTCTGACATCTTAATGTTTTGAGATTTGTATTGCCAGAAACATTAAGGAAAGACATGTTGTTGTCGCCACAATCAAGTGTTATTAACTCCGTAAATGAGTCAATTCCTTGCAAAGAATAAATAGATTTTGAATTAACATCTAGGAACGTGACCGTGTCAATATATGCGTAGTTTACAGAATCATCTAAGACATCATCAAAACCAAAGTCTATCAATGCTTGCTCAAAATTATCATCTGGTACATAGAAGGATTGAGAAAAACCTTGGCTTGCCAGCAAAAACAATAAAATGAATAAAACTCTTTTCATATTAGTGGATTATTAAGGCAATTTAAGTCCTTTTTTAATGAAAGGAAAGGTTTATGCTTAAATGTAACAATTAAAGTTAGATGAATCATGCTGGCTACGTAGTGCAGGATTACAAATCCTGCACAGCACATTCTGAGCAATATTTGAAAGCTACCGTCGCTCCCAGGACAATCCCATGGCAAAATCAAATCTCAACCAAACCAGTCCGCCTTAGGCGGACTCAATACTAGTGACTAACGACTAATCAATCTACTCCAAAAAATGATCCCAACCCTGCGCTTGCATAGGTTGACTAGCTCCGTTACGTTCAATCACATTCATCCCTGAACCTTTATCCGTAAAATGACCAATAATACTCATGTATTCATTGCCTTTTACTTTTTCAAAGTCAGATTGTTTGATCGAGAATAAAAGCTCATAATCCTCACCACCATTTAGTGCGCATGTACTAGGGTCTAATTCAAATTCTAGCGCTACTCTATGCGTTTCATGGTCGATTGGAAGTTTTTCGTCATAAATAGTACAGCCTAAATCACTGTGTTTACACAAATGCATGGCCTCAGAAACTAAACCGTCTGAAATATCAATCATTGAAGTTGGTGTAACACCCAAATCATGTAAAAAGTGAATGATATCTTTTCGTGCTTCTGGTTTTAATTGACGCTCTAAAATATAATCTACTCCTTCTAAAGCTGGTTGAACTGCTGGGTTATCTTTAAATACAGCTTTTTCACGCTCTAAAACTTGTAAGCCCATATATGCGCCACCCAAACTTCCTGTAACTACCAACAAGTCATTATCGCTGCCACCACTTCGGTAAGTTATTTTATCCTTCGCTACTTCGCCCAATGCGGTAACTGAAATTACCAAGCCACTTTGCGAAGAGGTTGTGTCGCCACCTACCAAATCAACATTGTATAAATCACAAGCTGTTTTAATCCCAGCATATAATTCTTCTAAAGCCTCAACTGAAAAACGGTTGGACGCCGCAATAGATACGGTGATTTGTGTCGCCTCCGCATTCATTGCATAAATGTCTGAAAGGTTAACCACAACGGCCTTGTATCCTAAATGCTTTAAAGGAACATAAGACAGGTCAAAATGTACGCCTTCTACTAACATGTCTGTTGTAACAACTTGGAATTTATCCCCCATGTCAATTACTGCAGCATCATCTCCAATCCCTTTGATTGTTGATGCATGTTTATTCTCAAAACCTGCTGTTAATTTGTCAATTAACGCAAATTCTCCTAATTCATCCAACTCTGTTCTATTCTCCATAACTCACTTCTACTTTATTAAAAAAGCGCCCGACTTAAAAAGATCAGGCGCTTATTCTTTATCTCTTATTTAATACGATTAGTCTAGTGCACCAATCATTTTTGTAGGATCAACCCACTCGTCATATTTTTCTGCAGGAACATATCCTAAACGAATTGCTTCTTCGCGTAATGTTGTTCCGTTTTCGTGTGCGGTATTTGCAATTTCTGCTGCTTTATAATAACCAATTTTGGTATTTAAAGCCGTCACTAACATTAAGCTGTTGTTCAACAATTCTTTAATCCTGTTGTAGTTTGGCTCAATACCAACGGCACAATTTTCGTTGAATGAATGACAAGCATCTCCAATCAATTCAGCCGACTGTAAAAGGTTGGCCGCCATCATTGGTTTAAATACGTTCAATTCATAATGTCCTTGTGTTCCGCCAATTGTTACGGCAACGTCATTCCCCATCACTTGTGCGCAAACCATTGTTAAGGCTTCGGCTTGTGTCGGATTTACTTTACCGGGCATAATTGAAGAACCTGGCTCGTTTGCAGGAATCATAATTTCTCCAATTCCTGAACGCGGGCCAGAAGCCATCATTCGAATATCGTTGGCAATTTTATTTAAAGAAACTGCTAATTGTTTTAGCGCTCCGTGTGTTTCTACCATTGCATCATGTGCTGCCAAAGCTTCAAATTTATTCTCGGCAGTAATGAAAGGTAATCCTGTGAACTTGGCAATATATTTCGCAACCAAAACGTCATATCCTTTTGGCGTATTTAATCCTGTTCCAACGGCTGTTCCTCCTAATGCTAATTCAGAAAGATGTGCCAATGTATTTTTTAATGCTCTTAAACCATGATCTAATTGTGAAGCATACCCAGAAAACTCTTGTCCTAAGGTTAATGGTGTAGCATCCATTAAATGGGTTCTACCAATTTTCACAACGTCTTTAAAGTCTGTCGTTTTTTTACGGAATGTTGCCAATAAACCTTCAACTCCCGGTATGGTTTTTTCCATGATCATTTTATAACACGCAATGTGCATGCCTGTAGGAAAAGTATCATTTGAAGATTGTGATTTATTCACATCATCATTTGGTTGTAAGGTTTTTTCGCCTTCACCAATTTTGTTACCAGCAATTTCATGTGCGCGGTGAGCAATCACCTCATTCACATTCATATTTGACTGTGTTCCTGAACCTGTTTGCCAAATTACCAGTGGAAATTGATCATTCCATTTTCCCACTAAAATTTCTTCACATACTTGTGCAATTAAATCTCTTTTTTCTTCCGGCAAAACACCTAACTCACAATTTGTAAAGGCCGCCGCCTTTTTTAGATACGCAAATCCTTTCACAATTTCTAAAGGCATTGATCCAACTGGACCAATTTTAAAATTATTTCTAGATCGCTCAGTTTGAGCACCCCAATATTTGTCTGAAGGGACTTTGACTTCACCAATCGTATCTTTTTCTATTCTATAGCTCATTTTATTTCTTTTTTAAAGAATTAATATTAACTTTACAGCATAATTTTGACACAAAAATAATACTTATAATCATGTATTCATTAGGTTTCGCTTTATTTCTTTTAATTGGTTTAATGGCATTTTGGATGCTAGGATTTGTCTTAGGAGTTGCTGTTCCATTATGGTTAACTGTTGGAGCTGTTCACATGTTACGTCCGAAAAGATTATTGGATGATGAGCAAGAAAGCTAGACTGATTTAGAGTTTAAAAATATTTATATGAAGGGAGCCTGTTGGTTCCCTTTTTTTATTCCGCATTTCGAGAGCCTCAGTACTCGCGGTAAGTTTCAAATTCAATGATCTCATCAACCTAACCTCAATGCTCGTCTGGATTTATTAATTTGATAAACCATTAGAATGGCAATTCATAAATTAAGTTGATTGCTAGACTTTGTTGGCTAGATTATTTTTATAATGTATTTTTAGATAAAAAAAATCAGCGTTCTTAATCAATCACAAATGGAAATCCCAAAACTACTGACATATTTACTCCTTATAGTATCAAACTTGGCCTTGACACAAGTTGAATGGGGCTATGCAACCAACGGAGCATTTAGTGATTTGGGCAAAGCTGTTTTTACAGACGCGGATGAAAATGTCTTTTTTTTAGGAAATGCATCAAGCGCATTTGATTTAGATCCGGGACCTGAAGAATTAATCACAGCGGGCAATTCCTATTTGCAGAAATTATCTCCAGAAGGAGAATTGATCTGGGGTTTTGCTATTGACTGGTGGGCTAGTGATATGGCAATGGATAATGCTGGCAATATTTATTTGACAGGCTTTTCTGCAATTCTAGGGCAATCTTATGATGTTTTCGTAGAGAAATACGACCCTTTGGGAAACTTTATCTGGCAAAAATCATTCGGTGGTTTAGCTGTAGATCGTGCAAACGCGCTTGTGATCGACAATTCGAATAACATCCTCATTACCGGTGAATTTAAAGAAAGCGTTGATTTTGACCCGGGTCCAGAAGAACATTGGAGAACGAGTAACGGCACACAAGATGTCTATCTTTTAAAACTCGACACTTCAGGCAAGTATCTCTCCGTTCAGACTATGGGCGGATTTGGCAGTACCTATTCAAGAGATTTAATCTCTGACATTGATAATAACATTTACATTTTAGGTGTCTATCAAGATTCAATGAATTTTTATGGTGAACCTGTCGATTTCACTTTAACAGACAATGGAAAAAATAGCAATTTGTTTGTAGTCAAATATGACTCTCTTTTAAACTATCAATGGTCCAAAAAACTGGGTGAAACCAGCTCTTTTAGGAGAAAACAATTTACGGTTGACGAAAATCAATCCATTTATACCTCCTACTTCGATTCAGGCGACACTAAATTGGTCAAACTGGATTCTGCAGGAACAGAAACTGTGCTGACCTCATTTAGTTCACAACCTGATTCATATGACATCAGTGAACCGTTAGTTACATATGACAATTCTACCTATTTGTATCTAGTAGATGATCTAGGTAGCAAAACACGTGTCTCCAAATACGACCTAAATGGAATCTTGTTGAACTATAAAATCATTGAAGGTACACGGAAAATAATTTCAAATCAAATTTGCGTAGGACAAGACGAAACGGTTTATTTGAGCGGATCCTTCTATGGCGAAATTAACGCGCCCAATTTAAATGGCGAAAACGCAATAATTGCAGATCACAGTTTCGAGGATGACATGGGCAATTCTACTGCAGATGCATTTCAATTAAAACTGGACCTATCAGGAACTATTGACTATCCCAAGGCAGATCAACTCATCTTATGGCCAAACCCAACAAGTACAGTCATCAATATTGATGCAGATCCTGCTAAATCTGGCGCAGTTAAAGTTTATGATGCTAGCGGTCGGATTGTTTTAGAGGATAATATGTACAATCAGTTTTTTTCACTGAACGTAAATGGACTCTCACAAGGAGCTTATGTCATTCACTTTGAATATGATGGCGAGACAGTCATGCGACAGTTTATTAAGATCTAATATTACATTTTTAATGACTGATTCTTAATCGAAATTGGGCGATTTATTTACTCCCCGCTCCTGAGCCATTTGTATCGTGTGGTGAAGATCAAATCGCAAACAATTATGAACTCAATTCCTCCTCAACTTTCACCGACGGATCTTGGCGAAGGACTTTGTGACTGACCCCTCACTAACCTAACCTCAATGTCTCCTAGCTTTTTCCTTTACAAGTACTTATACCTGTTTTTTAAAACTCTCGTTTTTCACCCTATGTACTTTGCAAGTTTGTTCTTAACTTTAGGTTTAATAGCCTAAAACTCTTTTAATAAAACCCTAACTTATAAGCGTTTTTTTTGAGCAATCTAATGGTAAACTATTATCAACCTATAGGTCATTATCATTGGAACAGCAGCAATGCTGAAGTTTTGGCATAAGCATAAAAGAGTGCCTTTTATGCGTGTAAATAAATAATAAAATTTAAGCTATGGGAACATTACGTGTTCAAGTAAAACCAGGAAATCCAGGGGATGTTAAGATACAAATATCAATGACGCAATTTCCGCCTACCAAAACACCTATAAATGAAACACTAATTGCAACTACAGACAATCCTGTTGACCAATCATGGGATTTAGATTCAGGATCATATATAGTTACCATTTCATGGGAAGATGGCTTTCAGAATATTTCCAGCAGCGGTGGAGGTAACAATATAACTGTGAATGGAAAAGGGCTGAGCTATCAGGTTTTGGGTAAGCCAGCTGACCAGGAAACTGTGCTGGCGAGTTTTGGTTTTAAGGTTTAGTTGTTAACGGATTATTAGGAAAGGGTAACGGCCTTAGGGGGATGCTCTTTTTTTTTAAACTTCACTAAAGTTTCGGTTAACGGAGTGTGGGTTTGATTTTTGGATTGATTGTGAATGTGTTTTGTGCGTAGTTCTGTGCAATTTTTGTTGTGTATGACTTTTAGCAGTTTTCCTTTGGTGGATTATGGTTAAATTAGGGCTTAGTAACCCAAAACTATATCAATTGAGTGTTTTTCTGTTTTTGGATTTTTTTGGGTTGGATAAAAGGCAGTCTTTTATATGAATGTTATTTAAAAAACTATTTGATTCGTCGCAATTATACCAGAACGTAAATAGATTACGTATTGAGTTTGTTCATTTATAGAAAAAAAGGAATGACTATACTTGAATTTGTGACAGATTTCCCAACAGAACAGAGCTGTCGGGA
>WTCE01000096.1 GCA_013138735.1 Crocinitomix sp.
AATTGATTACCAGATAAATATACGCATTTTTAGGCGATCATAAAAGGATTAATGAATTGATATTTAGATAGTTATCAACTGTTGAGTTGTTAATAAAATGGCGTTATTTTAAATGCGTTTGCCCTGGCACCCAAGGTTTTATGATCGTAAAGTTTATGGATTCTTTTATGGCAGGCTCTGCATACCCAATTTTCAGAATGGTCGCGTTCGTTTTAGGCATGTACTTTTTTGAATGGATGACTTACTATACACCTTTTTTGGAACCAAATGGTGAAAGTTTAATTCAATTGATCGACCAGAAGTATCGCAGCAATCTGGCTTATTTTACCCAACCATTGATGCCGCTTTGAGAATTATCCCCTTCATTAAGCTATCGGCAGATTTCACCATTGCATCCGCGTCATAAAAACACTCCTGATACAGTTCATCTTGTGTTCCGTGATGGATAAATTTATCTGGAATTCCCAAACGAACTACTTTTGCACTATAGCTATGATCCGCCATAAATTCTAGCACGGCCGATCCTAACCCTCCCATTAAACAACCATCTTCTACCGTAATAACTTTATCAAACTTAGAAAACACTTCATGCAACATCAATTCGTCCAAAGGTTTTATGAAACGCATATCATAATGTGCCGCGGAAATCCCTTTCTCCTTTAATTCTTCAATCGCCTTCGTGGTTTTATTTCCAATTGGACCAATCGTTAAAAAAGCCAAATCACTTCCAGTTTTCACTTTTCTTCCAGTACCAACTTTAATTTCCTTCAATGGTGTTTTCCATTTTGGCATAACGCCTTTCCCGCGCGGGTAACGAATAGAAAAAGGGCCTTGATCCTTCAATTGGGCAGTGTACATTAAATTTCTTAATTCCGATTCATCCATAGGAGAAGAAACTACCATGTTTGGAATACAACGCATATAAGCCAAATCATAAGCTCCGTGATGCGAAGCGCCATCAGCTCCAACTACTCCACCACGATCTAAACAGAAAACAACATTCAAATTTTGCAAGGCTACATCATGTATTACTTGATCATAAGCCCGTTGCATAAATGAAGAGTAAATATTGCAAAATGGTACTAAACCTTGAGTCGCCATTCCGGCAGAAACAGTCACAGCATGTTGCTCGGCAATTCCTACATCAAAAGCACGATCAGGCATTGCCTTCATCATTATATTTAATGAACAACCTGAAGGCATTGCTGGAGTCACCCCCATAATTTTATCATTCTCTTCAGCCAACTCTACAATCGTATGTCCAAAAACTTCTTGGAATTTGGGAGGTTGGGGTGAAGTTGGAATTACTTTAACAATTTCACCTGTTTCTTTATTGAAAACACCTGGCGCATGCCATTGCGTTGCATTTCCATCTTCGGCAGGTTTATATCCTTTACCTTTTGTTGTAATAACATGTAAGATTTTTGGTCCAGGAATATCTTTTAAATCCTGCATGATCTTTACTAAACCAATTGTGTCGTGCCCGTCAACAGGACCAAAATATCTGAAATTTAAAGATTCAAAATAATTACTATCGTTTAAAAGCGATCCTTTTAATGAATTGCTAATTTTAGAAGCAATGGCTTGTGCATTAGGTCCAAATTTTGAGATTTTTCCCAAAAGACTCCAAACTTCGTCTTTTACTTTATTATAGGTATGTGAAGTAGTAATGTCCGTTAAATATTCGCGCAATGCACCAACATTCGGATCAATTGACATACAATTGTCATTTAAAACAACTAATAAATTTGTATTGGTTGATCCACCATGGTTTAAACCTTCAAAAGCGAGTCCTGCAGTCATTGATCCATCACCGATAACCGCAATATGTTGTTTATCTTCTTTTTTATATTCACTAGCAATGGCCATTCCTAAGGCTCCCGAAATCGAAGTTGAAGAATGCCCTACACCAAAAGTATCGTATTCACTCTCACTTCTTTTTGGAAAACCACTTATACCACCTTTTATACGATTGGTATGAAATTGCGCACGACGACCCGTCAATATTTTATGCCCGTATGCTTGATGTCCAACATCCCAAACAAGTTGGTCTACCGGCGTATTAAATGCGTAATGTATTGCAACAGTAAGTTCCACAACTCCTAGACTTGCTCCAAAATGAGAATTACCAATTTCAGAAATTACATCAACAATATATTGACGCAATTCATCTGCTACTTGCGGAAGTTGATCAATCTCAAACTTCTCTCTTAAATCTTTCGGAAACTCTATTTGGTTCAAGAAATCTCCGGCGGTATATTGTGACATACGAGCTTATTGTATTACAAATTTAAGCATTCCTGCGCTATCCTTCATAAAAGCATAACGTTTTAAATTGCAATGTGTTCAATGAATTTAACTTTTTTTAAGTAAAAGAAATGATTACAAGGAGGATTATATGAACAATGGATTGTAAAAACATGCTATTTTAAGAGGTACAAATACGTAAAAACAGGCATAAGTGAAACTGTGAGTTTCTGTTGAAACCACTCAAAGAAATCAGTAAATAAAAGAGCAGCGCTGAATTGGATACTTCAATAATAAAAAGAGCAGTTATTGGTCTATTAATTCAGTCGAATTAAATAAGTATATTTAGAACTATCAATTTAAATAACAAAACTATGAAATTAAAATTAAAATGGATTACGGCCCTTACCCTATTTTTAGGATTCGGTCTATCAACAGCCTGGAGTCAGGTAACCACGTTTGACTATACGGGTAGTATGCAAACTTATGTTGTTCCAATCGGCGTGATATCTTTAGAAATGGAGCTATACGGAGCGGCGGGTTACGGTAACTTAGGCCAAGGTGGTCGCTGCCAAGCAGAGCTGGCTGTAACACCGGGTGAAACACTAAACATTTATGTTGGTGGAACCGGAGGAACTACTAGTGGTGGTTATAATGGTGGAGGAGCTCCAGGATCAAGTACAACATACGGTGGAGGCGGTGGAGCCTCAGATGTTCGTCAAGGAGGAACAGCCTTGGGTAATAGAATTATTGTCGCTGGTGGTGGTGGTGGCTCTGGAAGTAACTGTGGGCTATGGTCTGCTGAAGGTGGACATGGTGGAGGACTCATTGGTGAAAGCGGATGTCTTTATTCTTGTTCAAGTTGCGAGTATACAGGTAGTGGCGGAAGTCAAGTAGCTGCAGGAATTGCTGGTCCTACTGGGCATTTTAATTGTACAGAAAACAGTAATGGAACACTTGGATCTGGAGGTTCAAACCCTGGTAGTACAGGTACTGGTGGTGGCGGTGGCTACTACGGTGGTGGTTCTGGATGTTACGAAGGTGCTGGTGGCGGAAGTAGCTATACAGATGGTGATGCCGAAGCAGTTGTACATGAACAAGGTGTGCGTTTAGGGAATGGTGAAATCATTATCACTGTACTTTGTACACCTTTGAGTTTGGCTCCACACGATTCTGAACTTTGTTTTGGAGATGAGCTAGTTTTAGATGCAACGTCTGATTTAGGTGGATCTATTTCATGGGATGGTGGAGTTACTGACGGAGAAGGATTTGAACCACCTGTAGGAATATCTACATATACAGCTACAAGTGATGCTGATGGTGATTGCGGTTTTTCTGTTGAAATTGAAGTATTAGAATTACCCGAAGTAACTGCATCTGTTGATGAAGAAGAAATTTGTATTGGTGAATCAATTGTCTTAACGGGCGGCGGGGCTGATGGCTACGTGTGGTTTCCCTTAGAAATTGAAGATGGTGAAGCATACACTCCAGAAGTAGGTGAATATACATACACTGTTGTAGGTACAGATGATGTAACAGGATGCGAAAACATAGCAGAAGTAGATGTTGTGGTTTACGACTTACCTGAGGTCATTGCCAACATTAGTGATGACCAAATTTGCATTGGCGAAAGTGTAGTTCTTAATGGAGCAGGCGCTAGCTCTTACGATTGGGATCCGGCAGAAGCAGATGGTGTTGCATTTACACCAGCTGCAGTTGGGACATTCACTTACTCTGTTCTTGGCACTGATGATAACGGTTGCATGAACGAAGACGAAGTGGAATTAACAGTTTATGAAGAATTAGAAATTACCTATACAACTATAGATGAAATTTTAGGAAGTGATGGAGAAATTGACATTACAGTTACAGGTGGAAACCCAGCTTATTCTTATGATTGGGATGATGATGGTACTGGTGACTTTGATGACGATCAAGATTTGACTGGCCTAACAGGCGGAACTTATATAGTTGTTGTCATGTGTGATGCAGGTTGTTCAGCAACTGAAACAGTAACACTTGGAAGTCAAGTTGGAATTGGTGAATTAAATGAAGTTGGTTTGAATGTTTATCCTAACCCTACAACTGAATTTATTACAGTTGAGTTTGAAGGAACATTTACTTACGAATTGACGAACATCAACGGTGCTATAATTGCACAGGCAACTGCAACAGATAAAGAAGTAATTTCTTTAGAGAATGTAGCTGATGGTGTTTATTTCGTAATGATCAAATCTGATGATACAATTCATACAGTTAAGGTTGTGAAGAAATAGTAACGGTTAAAAAAAATTAAGAATGGCGTCTAATTTTAAATTAGGCGCCATTTTTTGTGCTTTCATAACTGCACATACTGGATTTAAAGCGTAAACATTTATCCGTATAAACACGGATACATTCAGCATATTGACAGAACAACGTCGAATTCAAACTACTCAAAAAATCTCACATTTCAACGCTACAAGTCAGCCTGTTAAGAATTTAACGTTTAGTTTTCAGAACCTTTATTTAGATCACAACTCCAAAAGATAAGTAGGTTAAAACACTGGTGTTCAGTCAAAATTTATTATATTCACTCAAACCGATTTAAATTTAAACGATATGAAACAAATTTTACATTGGCGTACTGCGCTATTATTGCTATTTGGCTTTAGCTTTTCAGCTGTTTACGGTCAAATTACGACATTCAGTTATACTGGAGGGATGCAGACTTATGTTGTACCCGGTGGTGTAACTTCAATTGCTGTTGATCTTACTGCAGGAGGAGCAGGCTACAGCTTTCCCTGTTGTTCCCACATTCCTGGAAACGGAAGTAGAATAACTACTGAAATGACAGTAACCCCGGGAGAAACATTATATATATTTGTAGGAGGAAGAGGATCAAATGGAGGTAATAATACTGCCGGAGTTGGTGGATATAACGGAGGTGGCACAAGTGGTGTTGCATTTAGTTACTACTCAGGTGGTGGCGGAGGCGGTGCTTCTGATATTCGTAGAGGCGGAACTGGCTTAGTAAATCGCGCAGCTGTTGCTGGCGGCGGTGGAGGTTCTGCATACAATTACGGATCAGGTGACAACGGTGGACACGGCGGTGGCTTAACTGGAGCACATGGTTTAACCAATTTCTCTCCAGGTGCAGCAGGCGGCGGTGGCGGTTCTCAAGTTTCTGGCGGTTCTGCTGGCGTTTGGGGCGGATATAGCCCAGGCACAGCGGGATCTTTAGGAAATGGTGGCAATGGTGGTCCAGGAACTAGCGGTGCTGGTGGCGGTGCTGGTTATTATGGCGGTGGTGGCGGCGCATGGGGCGGCGGTGGCGGCGGCAGTGACTGGTCTGATCCAGGAATCTGTGCTCCTCACACAAGTTATGCTGGTATAAATACTGGAAACGGAACAATTATTATTGAAGTATTATGTGCAGGATTAGAAACTGACGTTTCTGCTGTTGAAGTATGTGAAGGTGAAGAAATAACACTGAGTGCTGTATCTACTACTGGTGGAGTGGTAACTTGGGATGGCGGCGTTGTTGACGGTGATGCTTTTACTCCACCTCTTGGACTAACTACATATACTGCGACAAGTACTAGTGATGAAGATTGCCTATTCTCAATTGACATTTTAGTATACCCTACACCTGATGTAACAGTAACTGCTACTTCAGTTGAAATATGTGACGACCAAAGTGTGACCTTTTCAGGTGGCGGTGCCGATTCATACACATATGATCCTGTTGACGTTGTTGATGGTGATCCATATACACCTGGAGACTTAGGTACAACGACCTATACGATTACGGGTATCTTAGGGCCTGGATGTGAGAGCACAGCAACTATTGACGTCCTAATGAACCCTACACCAGTAGTAACTGCAACAGCATCTGAAATTGAAATTTGTGAATTTGAAACTGTTACTTTCTCTGAAGGTGGAGATGCTGATTCTTACGAATGGGATCCAGCTGATATCGTTACTGGCGTACCATATGATGGTTTACCTGACGGTGCCATTGTTGTTACTTTAACGGGTACTTTTGATGCTACTGGATGTGATACTGATGATATGGTAAGCATTACTGTGAACCCTTCACCTTATGTAAATGCTTCATCTGGTGATGAAAACTATTGTGATGGTGAAACTGTTATACTAGGAGCTGGTGGTGATGCTGATGTTTGGGTTTGGGATCCAACGGATCTAGAACCTGGTATTGGAACAACAACGTACACATTAACTGGTACCTATGAAGGTATTGACTGTGAAACCGTGGACGAAGTTACGATTACCATGCATGACAACCCAACAGTTACTGCTTCGGCTGATTATCCAGATGTTTGTAATGGACAAAACGTTGTTTTAACAGGCGGAGGAGCTACAACTTACGAGTGGGATATGGGCGTAATGGACGGCGAAGGGTTTGCACCTGGAGCAGTTGGAGCTTACACATATACAGTTGTTGGTACAGACGTTAATGACTGTTCTGATGAGGCAACGATCGAAGTTACTGTGGTTGAAGAAATCACAATTACTTATGTAGTTACGGATGAAATGATTTTCGAGGATGGCGAGATTGACATTACTGTATCAGGTGGTGTTGCTCCTTACACATTTGATTGGGACATTGACGGAACTGGTGATTTTGATGATACTGAAGATCAAACTGGTTTAGCAGATGCATTGTATAATGTTGTTGTTAACGGTGCTTCTGGATGTTCTGCATCAGAAATGATCGTAACAGGAACACAAGCTGGTGTTACTGAATTAAATGATGTAGTGTTGAATATTTATCCGAATCCTGCAACTGAATTTATTACAGTTGAGTTTGAAGGAACATTTACTTACGAATTGACTGACATCAACGGTGCAATTATTGCACAAGCAACTGCAACAGATAAAGAAGTAATTTCTTTAGAGGATGTGGCAGACGGTGTTTATTTTGTAATGATCAAATCTGATGATTCAGTTCATACAGCTAAGGTTGTGAAGAAATAGTAACATTTAAATTTTTAAGAAAGGCGCCTAATTTAATTGGGCGCCTTTTTTTATGCCATTATTTCATTGTAAAACAATTAGTTAAGAACGAAAATTAAGTGGCATACCTCGATACTTTTCACTATATTTAGATACAACTAACAATTCTACTATGAAAATAAAAATACAATTTAGCCTAATATGCATTCTGCTATTTGGCCTAGGCCTGACACAAGCATGGAGTCAGGAAACCACCTTTGATTATACTGGCGGTGTACAAACATACACCGTACCAATTGGTGTAACCTCAATACAACTAGAAGCTTGGGGTGCACAAGGCGGCACAGGAACATTTGGCGAAATTACGCCCGATCCGGGGCTAGGGGGGTATTCAGTTGGATCATTAGAAGTTACTCCGGGAGACGTTCTAAACATCTACGTTGGTGGCGCTGGAGAATCTAGCGGACCTGGGGGATATAATGGAGGCGGACAAGCTGGAACGGACTATGGTGCTGCTGGTGGTGGTGCTTCTGACGTTCGATCTTCCCCTTATACTTTGACTGACCGTGTAATTGTTGGAGCTGGAGGTGGCGGAGCTGCCTTTGGATCAACCCCAAGTAACGGAGGACATGGTGGAGCACTTATTGGGCTTACAGGAGAAGATGGAGATTCATTCGTTGGAGGCGGCGGAGGAACGCAAGTAGCAGGAGGAGCTGCGGGTTGTTGCTATGGCGCTGCAACAGGCGGATTATTCGGAATTGGCGGTGGACCAGGAGATTATCATAACGCCGGTGGCGGTGGTGGTTGGTATGGCGGTGGTTCCGGAGCTGGGCAAGCAGGTGCTGGTGGTGGATCATCTTATATTTTTGGTTTAATTGATGGAGAAACAACAGCAGGTCTTAGAACTGGAGATGGTCAGGTAATTATTTCGATCTTATGTAACGCACTTACGGTGACAGTTTCAGATGATGAAATTTGCATTGGTCAGGAAGTAACTTTAACAGCTGTATCAGATGTTGGAGGGGAAATAACTTGGGAAGGCGATATTGAAAATGGTGTACCGTTTGCTCCAGATGAATTGGGCTTTGTAGAATTTAACGCCACAAGTGATGGGGAAGGTGATTGTGGCCTCACGGTTACGATTACGGTTTGGAATCTTCCAGACGTGGAGATTGATTATGATGGACCTGACCCAATTTGTTTTGGAGATGAAATAACTCTTTCTGGTGATGGAGCAGATAGTTATGATTGGGAACTTGATGTAATTGATGGTGAACCATTTGTTCCAGAAGTAGGTGTTACAGATTATACGGTAATTGGCACTTCTGGACCTGGATGTATGGATCTTGAATCAATAACAATTGAAGTATTCGAAGCCGCCTCGGTTGATGCATCTGTGACAGATGATGTGGCTTGTTTCGGACAGTCCGTTACATTTACAGGTTCGGGTTGCGAAACTTATCTTTGGTCACCCGAAGATGTGGAAGACGGAGTTGCTTTCACTCCTGCAGAATCTGGAACCTTTATGTTTTACGTAACTGGGACAGATGCAAATGGATGTACTGATCAAGACAGCGTAGAAGTCTTTGTTAATGAAGAAATTCTAATTACTTATACTACCGCAGCAGAAGTAGTCGGCGAAGACGGAAGTATCGACATTACCGTTACAGGCGGATCACCACCTTATGAATTCGATTGGGACAATGATGGAACGGGAGACTTTGACGACACAGAGGATTTAGCTGGATTAACTGCCGGCACTTATGCTGTAATAGTTCAAGACAATGTGGCCTGTACAGCTAATTCAGAAATAACTGTTGATTCTCAAGTTGGAATTGGTGAATTAGATGAAGTTGGCTTGAATGTTTATCCTAACCCAACAACTGATTTTATTACAGTTGAGCTTGAAGGAATATTTACCTACGAATTGACAAACATCAACGGTGTTATAATTACACAAGCAACTGCAACTGACAAAGAAGTGATTTCTTTAGAGAATGTAGCAGACGGTGTTTATTTTGTAATGATCAAATCTGATGATTCAATTCATACGTTTAAGGTTGTGAAGAATTAAAGCAATTTAAAATTTTAAGAATGGCGCCGAATTATATTTGGGCGCCATTTTTTTATGCTGTCTTTATCTATCCTTAGATCAAAAATTCAATTTGACTTCTCTTCTATTAATATCGTAACTTACTGCGAATGGATTTTAATTCTGCGTCTCTAATTAATACGAAAAGGCTTTTTGTCCTTTTCATCTTCCTATCCTTTAGTTGCCGCAAAGATCCAACTGTGGGATATGTAAAATACCAACCTGCTAAATGCAACGACACGGTTTATTATGATGCAGAAATTCGAGTGGAAATTATAGATAAATCATGTAATGTAGCTGGTTGTCATGATGCAACAGCGGCAGGCGGCTTAAGTTATACCAACCATGCAGAAGTTTCCGCAATGACGCATCCAATGTACCTTACAATTATTCATGATACGGCTGCTCCCCCAATGCCCTATCCAACTGAGCGATTACCGGATAGTTTATTAAATAAATTTTACTGTTGGATCCAACAAGGTAGGCTGAATAATTAACTTTCATTGGCCACCATTAAATCGCGCAATACTGCATAAAATTTTTGTTTGGTCATTTTAGATTTTAACCAAGCATAATAACTTACTGCCTGCAAATCTTCCTGCTCAACTTCAATCCAAACAAATGAGGATTCCACCCGATCTAAAAACTCCTCGGTGTCTATAATCAACGGATTCTTAATGATTCGTTTAATGAGACCTAAGAATACTGAAATGCGTTTATACTTATCCGTTTGCAGTAAATCTTTATGAATCCGTTCTATCGACAGAATCCGATCCAAGGCAATTTCTGTTCTTCCCAATTCATATTGATAAATAACATCAATCATATTCTTTTTGATGCGCCATTCAACTCCCATGTTCTTTTCAAACCAATTGTCGGTTCTGCCCATTTTAATTAATTGCTGATTGGCCTTTTTATATTCCTCTATTTGAAAATAATAAATGGACAAATTTAATTGAGCGTTAAATTCATGTTCTTTTAACAAGAGTTTAGAAGGATTCATGCCCTCCAAAATCTCAATTGATTCAAGAACATTTCCACGCAAATTTTCGCACGCAGCTAAGAGCATTCTGTACTTGACATTAAAACGGTTAAAAATTCCCTTGCCCACCTGACCTAAATAAGTTTGCATTTTTTCTAAATACAAAATCGCCTCATCAAATTTCTTATTGCGATATAAAGTGTGACTCACAATATAAAGGATATTAAGGCGGTTCGTTGGGCGACTATCGAAATATCCAGAATCAGAAATTTTATTATAATTGTTAATCACATATTCTTCAAAGGAGTAAAACTCTTTGTTTGCCAAAATAATTCCACGTGCAATTAAAACAAAATTATAGCGCAATTTGGGCCGACGAAAGAGTGAATCTTTCATGTCAAAAGTATTCAGCAATAAATCCAAAATTCGTTCTAAGTCTAAATCTTGCGCTTCAATTTTAACCTTTTCCAATTCTTGTTTAACGAAACTGCCAATAATCTTTAAATTTTGATCCTCTTGCGCCAATTCAGCAGTTTGTCTCCGTTTTTGAACTAACTCTTTCAAACTTCCGACTACAAAATTGCCATCATAATGTTCAATTTGTAATTCATAAATGGATTGCAATTGCTGATTCAACTCCGCTTTATCTGCTAAATTTTCGCTCTTTTTTAATTGTTTCCAGGCTAATTTATCGAGGTTATTATTAAAAAGGTGCCGCACCAAGATGAGGTTCTTACTTATTTCAGATGCAAGGCTTTCGTCATTGTCAATTTGCAATAGATAAATAAAGTCATTCAAATGCTTTACAAGGCGTTTTCTTACACTATGATAAGCGTTCCGATCTTCTTTGTTTTCACCATATAATGCCAACAAAATTTCATCTTTACCATAGGACTTTTCCTTGGCAAAAAGATTAAACAAATCCAAATCTATACGCGAAGTTTTGAACCTGTTTCGTTGGATGAATTGTCTAAATTCCTTTTGTTTATTATCCGAAAAAGAGTGAACTATCTGCTGCAAATCATCCATAAATAAAGTACGTTAATTTAACACAATATACCGCAATTAAAGAATTAAACGGATCGTACTGATTTTTTTAAAATACGGAAAGTTGAAAAACTGACTTTACTTAGGATAAATCCCGCACTAAGTTTGTACCATCAAAAACAATATTACGAAACACTTTAACAATGAATAAAAACACTAAAACACAAGATAGAAAAGTATATGCCAAAATAGCCAAAGCTGCTTTCGATACAACACGTCCATTACTTGCACAAATCGTTATTACAAAAAGATGTAATTTATCATGCAGCTATTGCTTTGAATTTGACAAAGTTTCTAAACCAGTTCCAATAGCCATTCTAAAATCTAGGATGGATGAATTAAAAAGATTGAGAACTGTTTTCGTAACTTTAAATGGTGGCGAACCCTTACTGCATCCACAAATCACCGAATTGGTTCAATACATTTCAACTTTAGGAATGATTCCAATGATTAATTCCAATGGTTGGCTCTTGACACCTCAACTTATTCATAATTTAAATGAAGCAGGACTTTACGGTATGCAAATTAGTTGTGATAGCATGCGTGACAATTCAAATACCAGAAAAAGTATGAAACGTCTGCTTCCTAAATTACTTTTACTAAAAGAACAAGCCAACTTTAAAGTCCGCATCAACGGAGTATTGGGATCAACTCCAGCAAGTGAAGTTATAGCAGTTGCTAAAACTGTTATGGCCCTTGATTTTGATTTTCAATGTTCAATCGTGAGAGACGAATCTGGAAGCGCAATACCAATTGATCAGGAAATGCAGGAAGCTTATATGACAATTAGATCCATGCGAGGAAGACTACCCGCCATACTCCACGACCGTTTTCAATTGCCGCTGATACAAGGAAAAGAAGTGAAATGGAAATGTAGATCTGGCGCTCGCTACTTTCATATTGATACGGAAGGCATAGTTCACCTCTGTCAACCGCGAACAGGCACTCCGGGCAAAAGGTTAGTCGATTATACAATCGAAGATATTAAACACAATTTCAATCAAGTAAAATCTTGTACTAAAAGATGCCCACATGCCTATGCACATATTGGCAGTAGACTAGATAGTTTCAGATCGCAAAAAGGTGCATAGCACAGCAATTAAAAATTAAAGCATTATTCAAAAATAATAGATAAAATGAAAGATTTAAGTATAATAATCCCAGCTTATAATGAAGCAAAAAGAATCGTCCCAACCATACAAAACATTAACAATTATTTGGCAAAAACGCACTACAACTACGAAATTATTGTAGCAGATGACGGGTCAACGGATGACACGATCAATATTATAAAAAACTTGGAAATTGAAATTCCGGAATTAAGACTTATGTGTTGTGAATCGAACAAGGGAAAAGGACAAGCCGTGCGAGTTGGTATGTTGGCCGCCGAGGGAAGAATAAGACTCTTTTCAGATGCAGATGGGGCAACACCAATTGAGGAACTCCCCAATGTTCTAGCGCCAATTGAAAATAAGGAAGCTAAAATCTCAATTGGATCGCGGTATTTGGCTCAATCTGAAATTGCCAAATCACAACCTTTTTACCGCCGTGCTTGGAGCAGATTGGCCAACTTATTTGTTCAACGTTTGCTCTTACCTGGAATTGTCGATCCTAATTGTGGTTTTAAGGCTTTTGACGGCAAAACTGCCCAATTTCTTTTTTCACAATGCACTGTAAACGAATGGTCTTTTGATTTAGAAGTGCTTGGTTTAGCGCGCAAACACGGTATTATTACTCACCAAATTCCAGTTAAATGGATTCATGATGAAGCGAGTAAAGGAAAATTGCGACATTTACCACAGGAGATTAAGAATTTATATACCATTCGTAAACGCTTAAATTTAAGCATATAAGCGCTTTTTAAAATACGTTTTTGATCAATCTAATAGCTAACTGTCAAGTATTTAAACTTAAACGCTGAATAAAATAAAACACGTTTAGCAACTGTTTTAGTTAGTTGAACCAAGTCAAACCTACTAAGTTTGACCTTAATAAACCGAGCGATTGGCGGTCAAACGCCTAGCTCATAAACCTATTGCTATGGTAATTTTAATTGTTTTAATTGTAGGCGTAGTCACGATAATATTACTGACGAGCTTTCGACAAGAAGTTAAAAAGAACTTGCGTATCGTTAATAAAAACATTATTAACGTCCGAAAAGAATTGGATGCCTTGCGAGAAGATCAAAAACTGCAACCAGCAGATCCTGATAAAAAAGCGGAAGAAGCACCGGCTAAACCAAAACTTAAACCTTTAGAGGTTTCTGGTCAGCGTTTAGTTTCAAGTACAGCAGATGAAAAGGCTGAAACTGAAAAACCTGCGGAACAACCGAAAGTTGAACCAACGGTTGAAGCACCGAAAGTTGCGGCTGAGAAAAAGCCACCAGTAATTCAGAAACCAACTGAAAGTCCTAAACCTGTTGCGGAAGAAAAACCTGTAGCAAAAGAAAAAGCAGCAATTGAAAAACCTGCTGCACAAGCTGCATTTACTGCACCAGCTCAAAAACGAATTAATCCAAGACATAAAATTAAGCCAACGCCAAAACCTAAGCGCGACTTAGAAAAAATCATTGGCGAAAACTGGTTAAACAAAATTGGTATTGCAGTTCTAGTGATTGGAATTGGCTTTTTTGTTAAATACGCCATTGATAAAAATTGGATTGGTGAAATTGGCCGTGTTGCCATTGGTATTGGTCTAGGCGGTATTTTAATTGGAATTGCGCACTTTTTACGCAAAAAATACCATGCATTTAGCTCTGTCCTTATTGGAGGCGGAATAAGTGTGCTTTACTATACCATTGCTATTGCCTACCACGATTACCACATATTCGATCAGAAAACAGCCTTTGGAATCATGGTACTCATTACCTTATTCTCAACTATTATTTCTGTCATTTATGACCGTAAAGAATTAGCAATAATTGCACTGATTGGCGCATTCACCTCCCCTTTTATGGTGTCAGACGGCACAGGGAATTATAAAGTTTTCTTTACTTATATCGCAATTATCAATTCTGGAATGTTGATTTTAAGTTACTTCAAAAAGTGGGACATTTTATCTAAGTTATCCTTAGGCTTTACGGTATTATTTTTTGGAGCGTGGATGATTACAACAAGCATGTATGAGCTAGTTCCGGCTAAATGGGCTTTGATCTTTGCAACTATATTTTACGTGCAATTTTTAGGAATGAGTTTAATTTACAATTTAGTTCGTAAAGTCAAATTCACCGCCTGGGAATTCATTCAACTAACAGGAATAACAGCGTTATTCTATGGCGCCATGATGTATGTGATTCAGGCGAATAATTACCCAATTGGTATGGGTGAATTTACCTTAATCATGAGTGGCTCTTATATTGGACTAGCATTCTTTGTTCATTTACGAGAAGGAGCAGACAAGTCACTGGTTTACCTTTTAATTGGCAAAGCAATTGCTTTTGTAACATTGACAGGCGGTCTACTCTTTGACGGAGATTATATGACGCTTTTCTGGGCAGTTGAAGCCGTTGTGATTTTAGCACTCGGTCAACGTGCGAACATGAACATTTTGAAAAATTCATCAGCCATATTAACCATAATTGCGGTATTTGGATTAGGCCGCGATTGGTTTTTAACTTATGCCGAAAACCCAACCGCAATTACGCCAGTATTTAATGGTACTTTTTTAACTGGTTTATTTGTAATAGGAACCTTGTTCGCGACGTTCATTTTGATCAAAAGAGAAAAAGATGAGACTGAGAACACGTTTGTCATTGGGAAATCACAATATCATTTTGCTGTTGGAGCTTTGATTTTTGCTGTCAGTTATTTAACAATATTATTTGAGCTTACGCATCAATTACGAAGTCTTAATTATAGAGAAGGTGCTATTTTATTCCTTTGGATTTATCACTTGGTGCTCGTCATTATAGGAAATTTGATAG
This sequence comes from Crocinitomix sp., assembly GCA_013138735.1. Lineage (GTDB taxonomy): Bacteria > Bacteroidota > Bacteroidia > Flavobacteriales_D > Crocinitomicaceae > Crocinitomix. Next base: position 15,250 of record WTCE01000096.1, read on the forward strand.
CACGCACTCGCCAATCGGATTTAATGGCACAGATCTTCTTCTTTGTAGGCGTTGTTGGCACATTCTTTTATTTGATTGTTGCCCAAAACAACAACTTTGAAATTTTAAAAGACACTATTAATGTACCCAGTAGAAGTGTATATTATTTCACTCACTTTGGAATGACTGTTGGTGTAATTGCCCTGTTATTAATCTTAAGAAAAGGTGTAAATCGCATTTTTGAAACGCAGGTCAATAGAGATTGGTTTTTAGCTGGACTAAGTGTCGTAGGTTTAATAATAGCCACTGTTGAATTAGATCAAATTTTAGGGTATATGTTTACGCCTAGCTATAGCTTTGACACTGTATTGCGCCATAGCAGAACCGAAGGATACACTATTTTATGGGGACTCTATTCATTCTTATTAATGATTCGTGGAATGCAAAAGAAAAACCAAATCATGCGAGTTTTATCACTCATTATGTTTAGCGCAACCTTGTTGAAATTATTCATATTCGACATTCAAAATATCTCTGAAGCTGGCAAGATTGTCGCATTTATCTCTTTGGGTGTATTGCTATTGGTGATCTCATTCTTATACCAAAAACTAAAAGCCATTATTGTGGATGGAAAAGTGGATGGAAAAGATGACGACGAAGTAGATGACAAAGTAGAATAAGTACCACAATCGCTTCTTTAAGAGAAAGCGGAAATCATATAAAAATTCAAATTAAAAATTAGCGGGGAGTCTGTAAAAAGACTCCCCCTTAAAACAAAACTGTCCAAAATGTACCACAAAATAAAATCTTTCAGGATGCCAAATAAACATGAGAAGGCTTGCTTTGGGATATTTGCAATCCTTACTTTCCTGATACTCCTTCTAAACTTACAGTTCTTATCAATCGATTTATTTGGATATTTGGCGCCTTTCTTTTTGGGAGGTGCGTTGCTCGGATATTTGATTTCACTGTTGTTTTATTTCGCGGCAAAAAAGAGATTTTCTATAGAAACATTAACACCTAGTAATAAACGCTCCGGCTGGACAGCCGTCATCCTTTTAGTCGCAACCAACGTTCTTGCGAATTGGGCAGGAGTGGCGGTATGGGTCGACATCTGCTTATAACAACTAAAACAGTCTTTCCGACAGGATGCCACATGAATCTCAATCACAATGAAAAATATAACCATACTCTATATCGTCGCGCTTTGCATTAGCATTATTCTGCCTTTCATAGTTTTCGAACGCTTTACGAACGCAGACAAAGAATTCTTTTTTTATTACACAATCACAGTAATCACTTATACAGCTGCAGCTATTTCCATAATTTTGAAAGAAGGTTATAGCAGAACATTTCTCCTCCCTTTCTTTAGTGTTTTTGTCTTTATCTTCTCGGGATTTCATCTTGTTATTACAATTCTGATCGTCTTATTGGATGTTTCATATCACTTAGATCGGAGTAATGGCTTTTTTATTCTAATTGCATTATTTCAGTTGGGATTCTGCATTTTAGCGATAAAGCATATCCGTCCTCAAAAAATTGAAAACCTTGAACATAAATTAGATGATCCGTATGAATTTTAATCGGTAGTCAGTTGATGGAACGCAGATGACGCAGATAAAGCAGATTTTCGCTGATTTTTTTTTATGAATCGCGATAGCTCGAAAATTTAAATAAGAAAAGCCAAACAGATGAGAGAAATTACCGTTATATACATTATTACATTGGCTGTAAACATCATCTTTCCATTCGTATTTTTGGATTGGGACATTTGGGATTGGGAAGGTTCAGGTGCAAGATATTTTTGGTTCACAACCAGTGTTCAGTTTCTTGTTATTCTCTTAACTTTTATTGGGAAGAAACGTGGCCCACTAGCTTTCTTGCAATTATGTACGCTAATCATGGCCATTATTAATTTCTTGTTTCTGCTCTTTTTCTTTCTTTTACAAAACGATTTTGAAGGGGGGTACGCGCATCAATATATCCTATTCATGCTCTTGCAACTTGCGGTTTTCTCACTCTCTATTTATCATACAACTAAAAACAGTAACAAATCTAAATCACAATGAAAAATACAACCGTACTCTATATTGTCGCGCTTTGCATTAGCATTTGTCTTCCATTTATAGTGGTTGATGACTTTGTTCACGCAGATCAAGAATTGTTCATGTATTACTATATAACAATTGCCATCTATTTATTGGCAATAATTTCCGCCTGTTTAAAGGAAGGGAACACCAAAGAGGCTTTACTCCCATTATTCAGCTTTTTCACAATGTTATCTTCGGGGTTTCATTCTCTTCTCGCGCTTCTTGTACTTTTCTTAGGTGTTGCTCGATATTTAGATCACGATAATTTCTTCTTTATAATTCTTGCGTTGCTCCAACTAGCACTCTGCTTTTTGGCCATTAAACATATCCGTCCTCAAAAAAGTGAAAACCTTGAACATAAATTAGATGATCCGCATGAATTTTAATCAGTAGTCAGTCAATGGAACGCAGATGACGCAGATAAAGCAGATTTTCGCTGATTTTTTTTATGAATAGCAATAGCTCGAAAATTTAAATAAGAAAAGGCAAACAGATGAGACCAATTACAATAATCTATATCCTCGCGCTGTGCATTAGCATCTGCGGGTTGTTTATTCTGGCGGTATTCGCTTTCCTACCAACTAGATTTTGTTTATACAGCTTTGGTATTGTCATACTTTACGCAACTGCGACAATCATTGCCTGCATCAAAAACAAAAAAATTAAACGCTTCTATTTACCCATTTTAAGCTACTTCATTCTTATCTCTGCGGTAATACATGTTATTCTATTAATCACACTACTTGCATCAGGACACGCAGGATATTTAGGTTATACTCACGCCCCCCTTACTTATTATCAAATAACACTTTGCATTCTGTCTGCTAAGCATATTCTCCCTCAAAAAAGTGAATCACTTAAATCCAATCTTGATGATGAATTTTGAATATTATCAATTGCTCTCAGCAGGTCCCATTATTGGGTTTTTAATCTCGAAAAAGGCTGCTCCCAAAATAAAAATGGGCCTATTATCTTTTCTTGTTTTACTATTAATTCCTAGGCTTTGGGGTTACCAACTCAACTATTCAATTCTCAACTACATTGCCTATACATTGGTCATTGCTTTTTTATGGGATTTAATTTTTAGAAAAAAAAATAGGGCCAATTTCCAAACTAGTACCATTGTAACAAGTGTAGTTTTATTCCTTTTTCTATTCGTATCCGGATGCTTAACAAATCTTTTGGGTTCAACGACTCAAGAGGCCGCTTGGGAAAAGGACAAATATGAAATTCGCTATTATGAAAGTCGTGGATTTGCGGGCACAGGTCATCTAAAAATCTACGATTTGCACCACAATATCCTATTCGGTCTGTACACCCGGAAATTGGACAGTAAGACAATCAGCAGTTTTGACACAACGAATACGCACCAATTAAACTATACCAAGCATCACGTAGTATTTGATAAACGTACCAATGAAATCTCAACCAATCATGACTAAAAAAGAGCAATACCGACTTTATTTCCTTGTTTTTTCAGGATCATTATACTACCTCATGTTATTTCTGATTCCAACAGAAGCTGGTATGGGCGAAATGTTAGCAATGCTTTTTGCTTCAATTACTTTAGCTGCCTCATTGATGAGCGCCGCACTTTATTTCATCCTATTAAAAAAGACAACCTATGTTTTTCTAACGGAACTTTTTTCAATGATTGGGGTTGGATTGATTGCTTTGACCTTGTTTACTTTTCCTTATGGGTAGGTTCTAGCTTATCACACAGCAAACCTAAACCAACCTCCTTCTAAATGCTCTAGATATGTAAGGTGTAAACGGTTACCATTGCCTTGGATCAATGAAGGTTTTTTAATCTCCTCCTTTGAAAACTCCCCATAGATAAACCCCCACCCTTTACCTACTACACCGTATCCACAAAAAAACACTTTATGCTGGTGTAAGTTTCGAAATTCTAAAAATCCAACAACCTCCATTTCTTCTATTATAGAAACAGGAACTGTATCTGGCGCATCTTCTGTGTCGAATCCTATTGCTTCTGGATTTGCTAGAAAGTAGGAAACTATGGATTGAAACTTGGCTTCATCAAATTCAATAGAATGAGGGTCAGGTCCTGTTTGCATTGACGGAAAGCATGAAACAAGAAAAAAGAATGGTATCAATAGTAAATGTTTCATATTAATCTTTTCCTTATGGGCGATTCTTATAACCGATACTTCAACCCTGCCCCATTATCACTCAATTGAACTTTATCCCAAAAGCCATCCAATTTATTTTTGCGGTGTATTGAATGCAATATTACACCTGCCGCATCAAAGAAAAGTAAAAAGCCCCCTTGCATAATAAGGGAATTTCCCCAACCGCGATATCTGTGATAATTATCAACATCCAACAATGCTCTTTGCTTCAAATAAAAACCTCCTGTCATGTAAAACACGTCCAAAGCTGAATTGAATAAAAATATCTTTTCTGTTTTATTCTGCGCCTTCCAAGTAGTTGCCAACGAAAATCCATTTGGATCGGTTTTTCTTGCTTTAAAATAACCGGGCAATGCAAACGCTAAATTCACGCCGTTCCACATCACATTCATTTGGTGAAAATATTTGGCTTCGTTTTCGGTTGTTGCCCAACCAACGCTGCTCACGCCAATATTTGCCACCGACCATGAAGCATATCCAAGCATTAAATTCTCACTCAACTTTAGCCGTTCTTGATTATAAACATCTAAATTTTGCCCGAAAGAAAAAATTGGCAAAAACAATAATAGCAATATTAATAAACGCATAAAATCTTATCAATTTAGTAATCATCAATTTCTCCCAAATCCGCCTCCTGTAAACTTACAATTCGAAACTCTACCGTTTTATCATTTAACACATCTATGATTAAGTAATTATCTGCAACTCCACCTCCCATGCCACTTGCCACATACGTAATATTGTCCATAGGCTCATGAAAAATAGACATTCCCCAATCAAACGCGCCAACATCACCTGAAAAAATATAGGTAGGTTTATTGGTTTCCTCTAATGCAGGCAAAACCTCCGATTTAAAATTAATCGCATCAGTTTTCCCCTCAAACGAATTGGGCGAAAGATGCATATAATCAATGTAAATAGCTTGATGAACAAATACAAAAATATTTTCAATCCAATCTTGATTTCTCTCGACCAAATTCTGAAAAAATGTGATTTGATTTTTACTAATCACCCAGCCGTCAACTTGCACTTCTGGTATTAAAAAAAGATCATTTTCTAAAAAGAAATACCGACCAATTGGACCATATCGCTCAGTATACAAGTCATAGTCTTTCAAATCATGATTCCCTGGCGCAAAGTCCAAAGGCATTTTCAAACCCTCCAAGTCTTTATCCACTTGAGTCCAGGATTCTTCGTTTGGGTTTTTCACGATATCACCAGTTAAAAAACCGTGCACCATTAATTCATCTGAATTTAAGTCATCAAAAGTTTCTAAAAAGGGGGAATAAAGTCGTGGCGATTCTTCAAGAGGAGAACCATAAACATGACCCGCTACAAAAAACGAATAGGAACGTTGCTTTGAATAAATCCAAAAACCGATAACAAGCAACAATAAAACTAGGCCTAAGCCTATTATCTTCGTTCGTTTATTGCTTAAAAACACGGTCTTTTATTATTTAAATGACCAATCGTAATCTCCCAAATCTTCTAAACAAGCCGTCAATAAATCAATCGATCCTTGAATATCATCCTTGTCTGCCATTTCAATGACTTGATGCAAGTGACGTGTTGGAATAGAAACCGCACCAGCAATTGAACCACCCTGCGTCATTCTTTGAATTCCTGCAGTATCAGTTCCTCCAGCAGTTAAGATTTCTGGTTGCCATTTAATTTTATTCTTATCAGCCGTTTGCTTCATAAAATCAACCATTCTATAATCACAAATGGTCATAGCATCCATAATTTTAATGGCTGTTCCTTCACCAAGTCGCGTAATTTTTTCATGCTCGGCAGCACCTGGTAAATCAAATGCAATAGTCGTATCCAAGCCAAACCCAAAATCAGGATCCACTTTTAAAGCGGACACATTTGCGCCACGAATTCCAACCTCTTCTTGCACAGTAAACACCCCGTACACATCATAAGGCACTTCCTTATCCTTCAAGTTCCGCAAAGTCTCAATCAAAATAAAAACCGCCAAACGATTATCTAAAGATTTAGAATTAACACAGTTTCCCATTTGAATAAACTCACGTTCACGTGTAATCGGGTCGCCAATTTTAATCACGGCTTCAACTTCCTCTTTTGAAAGTCCTGTATCAATAAAATAATCTGAAATTTTAGCAATTTTAGTTCTTTCCTCAGGCGTCATTACATGAATGGGTTTTGAAGCCATTACACCAATCACATCTTCCTTTCCATGAATAATAACACGTTGAGCCGTTAATGTCTTCGGATCAAATCCGCCCAATGTATGAAAACGAATAAACCCTTTGTCATCAATATGCGTTACAATGAAACCGATTTCGTCCATGTGTGCGCCAATCATAGCTCTTTTTCCTTCTTTCCCTCTTTTTATGGCGTAAACATTGCCCATATTATCCACCTCTACTTCGTCTACCAAAGGTGTTACTTCTTTAATGACTAATTCACGTACTTTTTGCTCAAACCCAGGAGCACCTGGCGTTTTACATATCTTTGCTAATAAATCAATATTCATTTTTAATCTTTTTTAGGTTCTGAATTTTGTGCTGGTTGATTCGTTGTTGCTACGCGATATCCAATCATGATTGGAAGTCCTAATAAACAAACAACTAATAATAATATCCCTTTTAAGGTTGGCCCAACAGAGGTTAAGCGATCCAAGGAAACACTTTCTGGCAAAGCGCTTCTATCTAAAAAAGCTTTTAACGAGACATCAATAGGATAAGTAGATGTTGTCTCCACAATTTCTGCCTCAAAAATGGCCGCATCATAGAAATAAAAAAAAGCAGTAAATAGTAATACTGCCACTGCCGAATATCCAATTATCTTATTCATATATTTTGTAAATTCCCGATCATATTATTGGCAATAAAGATAGTAACCTGAGCTCGATTATTCGTCAAATAAACTTTTTATTGATTATTGTGTTGACCACCTTCTCTCCTATTCGTGTTTTGCTCGAGCAGCCGCGCACTTAAATTGTAAAAATCAGCTTCCTTTCCATACCCTTTTTCTTGCCAGAATTGGGCTAGATTTTTATAACGGTAAATTTCATCAATACCTAAGCCCTGAGAAACTTTCAATAAATCAAGCGGGCAAAGGTAAACTGGCTTAGCGTCTGTCTCATCTAGATGGTTAGAACCATTCATGACACACTCATAATCAACACAATGTGTGATGCCGAAAATATGACCCAATTCGTGAGAAGCTACTTTTAAGGTTCGCTTTAAACATAAATCAAATTGAGTTGAATCTAGGTCCGGAAATCCAAATCTTGCAATGGAATAGATACCAACCTTCCCGCCTACTCTCCCTTGTCCAAACACAAAATTGTATTGGTCACTCGGATATAAATCATAAGCCGTAAACCCCATATATGCTCGCGCATCATCTGGTATATTTGGTGTCAAAATTTCATCCATGATATAGGTCGTTTGCAACTGCTCTGTTCCATCAACACTTAAGCGTCTGTTTTCTGCAGGAACTTCATCCGCTGAAACAGCATCCATTATGGCAACATCCACACTGTAAAACACCTTAAGATATTCAGCCGTAATTGTTATAATTTCCGTTTGTTTAACCGTAAACGCTCCTATTGGTTGAATGTATATTTTGTTTCTTTTTTTTTCCAAAATATTGGGGTAAACATATAAAAATTCATGCGGAAATTGTTGTGCTTCTTGATTGTGAAATAACCATTCGCCTGGAATAGGGTTGGATTTTAAATGCTGAACAGTATCTAAGCTACTTTCCAAATATCTCAAGTGATCTTTTAATTCTTTTGGGATGACAGCGACTTCTTGATCTGGTTTATTTTCCGACTTGAATAATTGCGAAACGCCAATTCCTATTATCAATCCAAGAACTAGCAGTAGGCTATATGAGATCCACTTTTTCATTCTTTAAATTTAGGAAATTATAGTTTGTACTTGCTCCTTAATTTGATTTTTTGAAATTTGACAAGCCTTCTTCTAGCCAAGCACGATATAACTCAGCACTGCCATGACTTCTGATAGTCGCTATATCCTCGACTAGAGATTCATTGTTATAATTTATAATGTCAAATATGGGTTGAGTTTCTATTCCGTATCTTTCAATTTCATAATTTGTCCAATATTCTCCATAAGTTCTCACGGAATCATAATCCCTTAAATTTGTTATCACAGAACGATCATCCAAAAAAAGAGACACGATAAGAAATTCATCTCTCAAAATTGGATAGACGAGAGAGTCTGGCCAAATATCAAATTCAAACTTGTCATAACCGACACAATTATACCCTGTAAAATAGAGCAACACAGGCTTATTATCCCATGCGCTATATGCTAAAGCTTTTTTAAAATCGACATTGCTTAGAACTTTGTACTCATCAAATTCCAATGTATCGTTTGTAGCATCATCATATTGCGACTGCTGTTTATTTTTCTTTTCAAAATTCAGAAGTCCTTCATGAAGCCATTGCTCAAATGAAACCGGCGAAGAACTGCTATAGTTCATTCGTTTACTCACTAATGATTCGTTATCAAAATTCACAATATCGCAAAACGGAGTTTCGAATACACCATAACGTTCAGTTTGATAGGACTTCCACATTTCAGATTTTGGCTCTATGACAGTATCACCGGTAGCTTTAATAAGTCTATAAGTCGACCGATCATCTGACTTAATCTCAAATATTGTGAATTGATTTTTTAAGATTGTAAGAACTACTTGGTTGGATAAAATTCGATCTTCAAAATAACGAGAATTTACACTTCCATCTGCTGTATAATAAACGAAAACTGGACGATTATCGACTTTGGTACTGCGCAAATCGAAATTCTCGAGTTTCCAAGGGTCATCAATTATAGTAATATCTAGATCTTTATACTTTTGGGTTTCTTCTAGAATAGTAATGTTCTCCGAATCAGATATCGAAGAATTAGTTTCACCGCAACCGAAAAAAATTCCGGTTGCAATGAAACAAATTAAATAATGTTTAATTTTCACTTGCTATTTAATATCGTGTGTTTGAAATAGAAAATTCGAGTTCAAGGCTTGTGCAGTCCATAAATTGTGCGTTTACTTTTGTAAACAATCAATTTATGGGCAAGCGTAACGCAGAAATCGGATTTTTTAGTCAAACACTAACTAGCAGTACTCGTCAAAAGCCATAGCCAAGTTTTCAGCAATCATTTCAGCTGATCTTCCTTCGATATGATGTCTTTCAATAAAGTGAACCAAAGTTCCGTCTTTAAACAAAGCGATTGATGGAGAAGATGCAGGGTAAGGCAAGGTATATTTTCTTGCTTGATTCACCGCTTCACCATCTACACCAGCAAAAACAGTTACCATACTACTTGGTAATTTATTGTGTTTTGTCGATAAAATAACTCCTGGACGCATAGTCCCAGCAGCACAGCCACAAACTGAATTAATCACACACAACGTTGTGCCTTCTGCACTGATTGCTCCGTCAACAGCTTCTGCTGATTCTAAACTTGTAAATCCCGCTTCAACCAATTGGCCTTTCATGGGACTTGTTAATTCTACTGGATACATTCTTTTATATTTTAATTTAATAATTAATCTTAAAGCCTCTTGGATCAAAACTTTCTATTTTGATAACAAGAAACGCTTAACAAAGTTGCACATAATTTAGCGAAGTCTTTTTGTTTGGACTCAGAATTTCAACACATTATCCTATTTTCACTATAAAATAGTCGTTTAAACACGCAATCAGTTGTGAAATCGTTCAATATTCACCTCTGGATCTAAGGCATCATCATTAAACACATGGTTGAGTAATTGATTGGCATAATACGGTGCAATCATCACTCCTTTTGCACCAAGCCCATTAAAAACTATTGCATTTTTTTGAGTAGAATGAATCCCAAGCAAAGGCCTGCGGTCTTTAACATTTGGACGAATACCTGCTAAATGGGCAACAATTTTATAATCAAAATTTGTAAAAGCGGCCAACCTTTCTACCAAATTTTGTTTCCCCTCTTCAGTAGTAATTGGTTTGTCGAGTTCCCAATTATAAGTAGCCCCTACATTATATTTATTGCCTTCAACATGTGTGAGAAACATATTTCTATTGAGGGTATGCAAAAATTTAAGATCGGAAGTTTCAATCATTAATGTTTCACCATGCGTTGGTTTAAAAGGCAAATCCGAAAAAAGTGGGTTTTGTTTGACCCCCATCCCTTCACAAAAGAAAAACCGAGCAGAATCATTGATCGTATTGTAATCAAATACCTCATCATAAAATTCGAGGCCTTTTTCAAGAAAAAATGCTTTTGAGGCGTCCAAAAACTTATTCGTATCCAGGTTCCCAAATGTATTTACTTTACCGATCCCAAAAGGATAATTAACGAATTTTTCATCCGGTAATTCTTCCTTATTTGGCGTTGTCAAATAAGCACTAAATCGATCATCACCTTCTTTTGAATTCCAATTATTCTCCTCTTCTATGGAAGCAAAAACACGATAAATACTTTTATGTGAAATTAATTTCACACTCAATTCCTGCTCAATTCTCGTATAAAATTTTTGAGCGGCTGGCAGTAATAAATCAGCATTCCAACTTTTGGTTAGGCGTTTAAAGACGATTGGGTTTACCATACCGGCAGCAACGCGGGTAGTATGATTTGACAACGAGTCAAAAACCGAAAACGTCCGATTTTCAAAATAAAGCTGCCAAGACAATACTGCCCCAGCTAATCCCCATCCAATAATTACGTTTTTGTTCTCCCTGTTGCCTTCCATTATTTATTGTACCTTTTGTTCCAAGCACAAAGGTAACAATCTCAATTAAGGGTATGCAATTTTACACCAACCCTGAAGCCTCTAATTCATTCGTTGGAACATGAGGTACTGCAATTGACTCTTTTACTAATAGTGAAGCAATTTCATCAGATATCGCATAATTCGCCTCTTCATCCAGCCAAAAGAATTCTCCTCCGGGATTTGATTCTAAAAAAATGTATTCACCTTCAGGTGTTAGAATAACATCACTTGCGCCATAATTCAGGTTACACACCTCATGAAAACGAAGCAAATTCGCTTTTAAATCATCAGGAATACTGCACGACTTCCAGTCGCCAATTGATTCTTGACCAACTTTTCTCCAGTCAATTTCCCCATCTTTTTTCAATTGAGAATCGAGCGCTGCCGCAAAAACTCTTTTACCAATAATTGTAATTCGTAGCTCTAATTTTTTCTCTATTTTTTCCTGAAATTTCATTGGACATAAACGCAATTGCGCTTCTAAATCTTCCAAATCAGCCTCTCCAATTTCATTCGTAAAAACTACGCTTTCTACTCCTTCTTCATAGATACTAAATGCATGTTGCATTTTTGCAATCACACCATTCGGACAGCTTTTAACAAAAGCTTTTACCTGTTCAAAATCATTTGAAATACATGTTCTTGGAATTGTTAGTCCACATTGATCAGCAATTCTTAATTGTTTTTCTTTAATGCCTGATCGTTTATTTTCGGAATAGGAATTTAACGTGAATAATTCGTGCTCCAAATGACTCAACATACCAATTAGAGTAGCATTAGACTCACCAATACTACTATTCAAATATTTTTTTTCCAATACTTCTTCTAAACAACTTCCTAAATTATAGATCCTACGATTCCATAAACTTAAAAATTCAGTGGTAAGATTATGAACCGCTCCGTCATTATCAGCTAATAGAATTTCCCATTTACCCTTATTAAACAATGTAGTTATTCTATAATCAATAGGATAACGATCAACATTTAATCGGACTACCTGTCCTCCTTTTCGTGCAATTGCCTCTGAAACCTTTTCCACACAAGGATTATCTTGCGTATGCGTGATGATCAATACTTTATTTTTCATAATTTTCAATTCTATTTAATAATGTTTTTGCAATGGTAGCAGCAATTGGATACCCCAATTCTTTTTCTAACATCCCCCATTCTCCGGAAGGGTTTACTTCGAGAAAAACATATTCACCATTTGGCTGGCAAATCACGTCTATTGCCCCAAAACTGAGCTCAAACCGCTTCATCAATTCATCAATTTTTTTAACCTCCGCAATTGGTAATTCATAAGGCGCCCAAAACGTCACCTTATTTTCTGAATATCTCCAATCTTGTTTGCCCTTATCAGATTTTGACGCATCTATTTTACCGGTAAAACATTTACCCTCGATATAAGCAATGCGTAATTCATATGCCTTTGGAATATTATTTTGAAAAATCATTGGACAACAAGAAAGTGTATCTTCCAATAATTCTAAATTTTCTTCATTAATTTGTGTTGTAGGAAAGAACCGTTCACCGGCACCCATAGAAAAACTTAAGGAATTTTGAAGTTTCGCTATTATATTTCCGTCATGTTTCGCGTAAAATTGTTTCACACTTTCAAAATCACTTGTTATTATTGTATCCGGAGTTAACAAGCCAACTTCTTTAGCTTGGCAAAGTTGGTCAAATTTGTTTCCCTCTATCTTTCGCGCTTTCGACAATACATTTATACAAGGTGCTTGTTTTTCCAATAATTGAAAAAAACTTGATAGCGTTGTATTTATTTCTCCCCCCACATTAGCTCTATAATCAGCAGCAATTTCATCTAAAATACGGGGTTGCCATATTTTCCGAAACCACACTCCAGAAACTTCTGAAAGCTTAAAGCTAAATGCTTTTGAAGAAACGACAACCTCACTACCATTATCATCCAACGTACTTACAATTGACAAGTCTGTGAGGAAATCATCTGTATTGATCCGTAGTGCTTTTATATTATTTTGTGAAAAATAAGCCATTACATTATCAATGGTGTACAGATCATTACTATGTGTAATACACAATATCATAAATTAGAATAGTTGGGGTAAATTTGTTCTTGCATTATAATTGGAACAATAAAAAGTGAACACTTGACAACATACGTAATGTTGTTCCAAGTGCTCAACTAATTCATCAATAAATTCTATGCCTCATCAGAATCTGAAGGATACTTCATAGTCATGGCTTCATCCGCATCTGACGGATATTTCATTGTTTGAAAAGTATCAAGGGCAGGCTTAGTTATCTTGTTTTCCTTTCCTCCTTTAAGATCACTGTCTTCTTTTACTTGTTTTTCCAAGAATTTTGCGAAAAACGGGACTTGTTTTTGATTTTTCATCTTTTCTTTTTTTCTAAATGTGTTATTATTAATTTATTTTCAGTTACAAATTTAGAGCAGTTCTTTGTTAAAACTTTGGGCAACTTTTGAATCTGAGGTCCGAATTGCTGAAATGTCACTTTGAGTTGCTAAAGGTTAAATGATAAATGTTCTGTAATGAATTCCAAACTCATTATTATGCATAGTACATAATATCATAAATCAAGCAAGAATAGATGCGTGGTGAATTTTGTTGCGATTTTTAATAGGGACAAAAAAGAAAAAGTGAGCACTTGATAACATAATTAATCTTGCTTCAAGCGCTCAACTAATTCATCAATAAATTTTAGATCTCATCAGAATCTGAAGGATACTTCATAGTTTGATGCTCATCCGAATCAGACGGATATTTCAACGTGTGAAAAATATCCAACTTTGGTTTGGTTATCTTCCCTCCTTTAAGATCGTTGTCTTCTTTTAATTGTTTTTCTAGAAATTTCGCGAAAAACGGAACTTGTTTTTGATTTTTCATCTATTGATTTTTTGGATTAAATTAATTACTTAAAATTACACTTTTTTTCTTTCAAAACAAATTAAATCACACTCGAGCTGCCAAGGTAGCAACACTAACTGTACAGTTTTCAACTTTCAACAATGCTAAGATGCAAGCTTCAATGGTTGCACCAGTAGTTAGAACATCATCAACTAACAGCACATGTTTGTTTTCCAATTGTTTACTTTGCTTCACCGAAAAAATTTGTCGCACATTATCCCACCGATCATATTTAGAAAACTTGGTTTGCGAAAGGTTGTGAGCATTGCGAATGAGACAGGTTTCGTTAATAGGAATGTTTGTTTTATTCGCTATACCATCAGCAATTACGCGGCTTTGATTAAAACCTCTTAATCTTTGTTTTTTAGGATGCAAAGGCACGGGTAATATGGCGTGAATCTTATCTGGCTCTGTAATTACTTCTGCCAATACTTCTCCAAAATATTGGCCCAATTTCTTTTTTTCTTTGTATTTTAATAGATGTAAAAGCCTTTGCGTTTGGTTACCGCGTTGATAATTCAATAAACTATAAATGCGCTGCACCTCTACCCGCCCCCAAAATAGTTTTTCTAATTTTTGTAACTCTTTTTTATTTTGACCGATATAGGGTAAATCATATGCACATGACAAACAGACATGTTGTTCATTCATGTTTAAATCTGTGTTACAAATTTGGCAAATATTGGGATAAAAGACGTCCAAAAACGCCCCACTTATTGTGCGGAATTGATTGGCTACACTCATATAGTCATTTATTTTTGTTTTGGGTAATTAAATATAAGAATAGTTTTTCAACATTTCATGGTTTATAGATAAAATAGATTTTACTTGATTCACACATGAGAACAGTCGTAAATTGTAAGTCCGTTTGGACGAGTTAATTAGAAAAAATTGAGCGTTGAACATTTGTTAATAAATTACTGTTACTTGTTCGAAATTATTTTTTTACGAATGAATCAACCAACATAGCAAATAAGACGTCTCTCTTGATTATCAACAAGTTAAGACTTATTAAAAAAACTAATTGTTGAAAACTATAAGTAGATTGTGAATTAAATAAGATAGGTTCTTCGATAAAAAATCGCAACTTTTGTAGTCCGATTTAAAACCGTTGAATTTTTCAAATTTTTGACAAGCGAAATCGGGGAAAAGAGCAAGAAAATTGAGTATAAACACCTAAGCTCCCACTAGGTGTAAGTAGACCAACTAATTAGAACAAAAAAAGACTTAAAATGGCAGAAGCAATAGAACCGATTTTAGTGAAGAACAACGAACGATTCGTGTTGTTCCCAATCGAACACAATGATATCTGGCAATTTTATAAAAAAGCTGAAGCTAGTTTTTGGACTGCAGAAGAAATTGATTTATCACAAGATTTAATTGATTGGAATGAAAAATTATCGGATGATGAGCAACATTTCATCAAACACATTTTAGCATTTTTTGCTGCTTCTGATGGAATTGTAAATGAAAACTTAGCTGAGAACTTTCTTTCAGAAGTTCAATATACTGAAGCAAAGTTCTTTTATGGATTTCAAATTACAATTGAAAACATTCATTCTGAAACATACTCTTTGTTGATTGATACTTATATCAGAGACGACAAAGAGAAAAAATATTTATTCAATGCTGTTGACACTATTCCGTGTGTTAAGACAAAAGCAGATTGGGCTTTAAGATGGATCGACGAAGGTACATATGCAGAGCGCTTAATTGCTTTTGCTGCCGTTGAAGGAATTTTCTTTTCTGGTTCATTTTGTTCCATTTTCTGGTTAAAGAAACGTGGACTAATGCCAGGATTAAGCTTTTCAAACGAATTAATTTCGCGAGATGAAGGACTTCACTGTGACTTCGCTTGCTTACTATACAATGACCACTTGATCAATCAATTACCGAAGGAAACCGTTACAAAAATCATCACAGATGCTGTGGAAATAGAAAAAGAGTTTGTAACTGATGCGATACCGGTTAAATTGATAGGAATGAATGCAGATTTAATGCAGCAATATATCGAATTTGTGGCGGATCGATTGTTAGGTGAGTTAGGATGTGCATCAGTATACAACTCAACAAATCCATTTGATTTTATGGACATGATTAGTATTCAGGGAAAAACAAATTTCTTTGAAAAACGTGTTGCAGAATATCAAAAAGCCGGAGTATTAAACAGTGGAGAGAATCAATCATTCTCACTAGACGAAGATTTCTAGAAAAAAATTAACAAGTATTTAAAACCCCAATACTTCACCCTGCCAACAGGTGACGTATTACACAAAAAAAACCAAGGACGCACTATGTATGTAATTAAAAGAGATGGTCGCAAAGAGCCAGTCAAATTTGACAAAATCACGGCCCGCGTAAAAAAATTATGTTACGGCTTAAGCCCAATTGTTCAACCAGAGTTGGTTGCAATGAAAGTTATTGAAGGACTTTATGATGGCGTAAGTACGTATGAGTTAGATAACCTAGCTGCTGAAGTTTCAGCATCAAAAACAATTGAACATCCGGATTATGCTTTATTAGCATCACGTATTTCAGTTTCAAACCTTCACAAGAACACAAAGAAATCATTTTCTGATACAGTAGAAGATCTTTACCATTACATTGACCCAATTACTGGAGACAACGCTTCATTAATTGCTGATGATGTTTACAAAATCATTAAAGATAATTCAGAGTATTTTGATTCACACATCATTTATGATCGTGATTTCAAATATGACTTTTTTGGTTTCAAAACATTAGAAAGAGCATACTTATTAAAAATTAACAATAAAATTGTTGAGCGTCCTCAACATATGTTAATGCGTGTTTCTGTTGGGATTCACAAAGATGATCTTGAATCTGCTGTTAAGACATACAATGCAATGTCTCAAGGTTGGTTTACACATGCTACACCAACTTTATTTAACGCAGGAACTCCTAAGCCACAAATGTCATCTTGCTTTTTATTGCAAATGAAAGACGACAGTATTGAGGGCATATACGATACATTAAAACAATGTGCACGTATTTCTCAATCAGCTGGTGGAATTGGATTATCTATCCACGACATTCGTGCAAAAGGTTCTTACATTAAAGGAACAAACGGAACATCAAATGGTATTGTACCTATGTTGCGTGTATTTAATGATACAGCAAGATATGTTGATCAAGGTGGCGGAAAAAGAAAAGGTTCTTTCGCTATTTATGTAGAACCATGGCATGCAGATATTTTTGACTTCTTAGATTTAAAGAAAAATCATGGTAAAGAAGAGCAACGTGCTAGAGATTTATTCTATGCAATGTGGGTTCCAGATTTATTCATGAAAAGAGTTGAAGAAAATGGAGAGTGGACATTAATGTGTCCAAATGAGTGCCCAGGATTATCTGACGCTTATGGAGACGATTTCGATAAATTGTATTTAAAATACGAAGCAGAAGGCAGAGGAAGAAAAACAATTAAAGCACAAGATGTTTGGTTTAAGATTTTAGAATCTCAAATTGAAACAGGTACACCATACATGGTTTATAAAGATGCGGCGAACTTAAAGTCGAATCAGAAGAATTTGGGAACAATCAAATCTTCAAACTTGTGTACTGAAATTTTGGAATACACTGCACCAGATGAAGTTGCTGTATGTAACTTAGGTTCTTTGGCATTACCAAAATATGTTAATGCTGAAACAAGAACATTTGATCATGACAAGTTGTTTGAGATGGCTTACCACTTAACGGTAAACTTGAACCGCGTAATTGATCAAAACTACTACCCTGTAATAGAAGCTGAAAACTCTAACAAACGTCACCGTCCAATTGGAATTGGTGTACAAGGATTAGCTGATGCTTACATCTTAATGCGCATGCCATTTGATTCGGAAGAAGCAAGCACATTGAACAAGGAAATTTTTGAAACCATTTATTATGCTGCAGTTACTGCATCAAAAGATTTGGCAATCAAAGAAGGCCCTTACCAAAGTATTGAAGGATCACCAATCTCTAAAGGTGAATTCCAGTTTGATATGTGGGATGTTAAACCTTCAAGCAGATGGGAATGGGATATTTTGAGAGAAGAAGTTAAAGAGCACGGTGTTAGAAATTCATTATTATTAGCTCCAATGCCAACAGCTTCTACAGCTCAAATCCTTGGAAACAACGAATGCTTTGAACCATATACGTCTAACATTTATACAAGACGTGTACTTTCAGGTGAGTTTATCATTGTAAACAAGCACTTATTAAAGGATTTAGCGAAGTTAAACCTTTGGGATTCAAATATGAAGAACAAATTAATGGCTTCAAACGGATCAATTCAAAACATTAATGAGATTCCACAAGACATTAAGGATCTTTATAAAACAGCATGGGAAATTTCTCAAAAAGTATTGATTAATCAAGCGGCTGATCGTGGTGCATTTATTTGCCAATCACAATCATTGAACTTGTTTATGGAAAATGCCAACTTTGCGAAATTAACTTCAATGCATTTTTACGGATGGAAAGCAGGTTTGAAAACAGGTATGTATTACTTGAGAACGAAAGCTGCAACAGACGCTATTAAATTTACATTGGACAAAGAAGCAGTTGCTGCACCTATTGTTGCAAAAACAGAAGAAGAAAGAATTGCTGAAATCGCATGTTCTTTGGATGATCCAGATAACTGTGAGATGTGCAGTGGCTAAGAAACCGGGCATTTCGAGAGCCTCAATGTCCTATAGTTTAATAGAACAAACGTGAGGATATGTGCTCCTGATAGCTATCGGGAGGCTAAGAAACCGGGCATTTCGATACTTCGACAGGCCATTAGATTAGCAATTCATAAAATTAAGATGATTTATTGATGTTATAAGGAGGGGGTTCTAGGGGGAGACTCATAACTCGATTATTTTGTTAATAACTTGACCCGCATATATTTA
>WTCE01000100.1 GCA_013138735.1 Crocinitomix sp.
CATTTTATGAGCGTTAAAAATGCCGTAGCATGCAAAATTGTGTCTCGAATTTTTGCCGTTGTCAAGCGAGATGAACCTTTTTTAAAACTTTCTGCCTAAAAAACTTGTTTTTATCTTAGAATACTCAATGCTGTGTGTTTTGATAATTCAACGGCCTAAATAATCTTAACTCAATGCAACGGATCAATCTTCTAGTTTAACCCGAATTATTCATAGGTTTTCGTTATGAAAAGTCAAAACACCAATAGAATTGGGGAGCGCAGAGTTTTTTTACCGAAAGAATTGTCACCCAATTTTGAGGAAACAAAAAATTGAGCATTCTCAATTATAGCAGGTAGTTTGGCTTTGGAATAGAATACGTGTGAATAATTCGGGTTAAGTACTATAGATTAATGACTTGTTAAAAACAATTGTCCCGCTCCGGTAAAACCAAAGCGGGACTTTATGTTGCCGTTCCGCGCTATCCTAAATCTCTTGCGAGCTAGGGAAGAGCAGATCGTCTAGAAAACAATTTAATGCCTCCAAATTAACTAATTTATTCTTTAAAGTCAACACAAAATCTTGTGTCTCTAAAAAGAGTTGGTACCAATAGTTATCATGAACTCTCAGTAAAGCCAAGATCGTTTTTAAAATCTCGGTAGGCTGAGGCTCTCGAAGTCTACATCATTGGCATTCCACCAGGCATTCCGCCTCCGCCCATGTGCGGTGGTTCTGCTTCTGGAATATCCGCAATAACAACTTCAGTAGTCAATAACATTGATGAAATTGAGGCTGCATTTTCAATTGCAATTCGTGTAACCTTTGTTGGATCAATAACTCCAGCATCCAATAAATTTTCAAAAACATCAGTTCTTGCATTATAGCCAAAATCACCAGTTCCTTCAGTCACTTTCTGTACAATTACAGCACCTTCACCACCAGCATTAAATACAATTTGTCTCAACGGTTCTTCAATCGCTCTTTTCACAATTGCAATCCCTGTAGTTTCATCTGCATTTTCTCCTTCTAAACCTTCTAGTGTGCTAATTGCACGAATGAAAGCTACACCTCCGCCAGGTACAATTCCTTCTTCTACAGCCGCACGAGTAGCAGATAAAGCATCATCTACACGGTCTTTCTTTTCCTTCATCTCAATTTCTGTTGCAGCACCTACATAAAGTACAGCAACTCCACCAGAAAGTTTTGCTAAACGCTCTTGTAATTTTTCTTTATCGTAATCAGACGTAGTGGTTTCAATTTGCGCTTTAATTTGATTAACACGCGCATCAATAGCTTCCTTATTTCCTTGTCCGTTAACAATTGTTGTATTGTCTTTATTGATATCTACTTTTTCTGCCGTTCCAAGTTGCTCAATTGTTGCATTTTCTAATGTAAACCCTCTTTCTTCTGAAATTACGGTTCCACCTGTTAATACAGCAATATCTTCAAGCATTGCTTTACGTCTGTCTCCAAATCCTGGAGCCTTAACAGCTGCAATTTTTAATCCTGCTTTTAAACGGTTAATAACTAAAGTTGATAAAGCTGTTCCATCAATATCTTCAGCAATAATCAATAATGGTTTCCCTGATTGTGCTACCGGCTCTAAAACTGGTAATATTTCTTGAATATTAGAAATCTTCTTATCGTAAATTAAGATGTAAGGATTTTCTAATTCAGCAATCATTTTTTCCGCGTTTGTCACGAAATATGGAGAAAGGTATCCACGATCGAATTGCATTCCTTCAACTGTTTTAACCTCAGTTTCAGTTCCTTTTGCTTCTTCAACAGTTATAACACCAGCGTTACCAACAACCATCATTGCTTCTGCAATTAAGCTACCAATTGCGCTGTCGTTATTTGCAGATATCGTAGCTACTTGCTTGATCTTATCATTGTCCGATCCAACTTCTTGCGATTGCACTTTTAAGTTTTCAACAACAACTTTTACAGCTTTGTCAATTCCTCTTTTTAAATCCATTGGATTTGCTCCAGCAGCAACGTTCTTAAGCCCAGTTGTAATTATAGCTTGCGCTAAAACTGTTGCTGTAGTTGTTCCGTCTCCTGCAATGTCAGCAGTTTTTGAGGCAACTTCACGCACCATTTGTGCGCCCATATTCTCAATCCCGTCTGCAAGCTCAATTTCTTTTGCTACAGTAACGCCATCTTTTGTAATGTGTGGCGCACCAAATTTTTTGTCAATGATTACATTTCTTCCTTTGGGTCCTAATGTGATTTTTACAGCATTTGCCAATGCATCAACTCCTTTTTTTAATCGATCTCTAGCTTCGATATCGAAAACTATTTCTTTAGCCATTTTTTTTGAATTAAATTCTGTTTAAATAATTATTATAATACACCGTACACATCAGATTCACGCATAATTAAATACGCGGTTCCGTCTAATTTGATTTCAGTTCCTGAATATTGTCCGTAAAGAACGCTATCACCAACTTTTAATGTCATTGGCTCGTCTACTTTCCCTGGTCCAGCTGCAATTACTTTACCTTGTAACGGTTTTTCTTTTGCCGTATCAGGAATGATGATTCCACTTGCGGTCTTCTCTTCTGCCGGAGCAGCTTCTATCAAAACTCGGTCTGCTAATGGTTTTAACATAATTATATTTTGTTTGTTCGTTTATACTCTTTGGTTTGGATAGTCATAATTTGTGCCATTCTACTAAACGGGTTTTTAAATGTCATAATGGCTAAATTATGCAAGTTTAAGACAAAAAAAATGTCAGTATGAATGACATACTGACATTTTTTGAATGCTTTTGTAAGAATTAGTTCGCAGGTCCTGTAGGAAGTCCTCCTTCTGGTAAAGTTAATCCTCCGTCAGGTATGTTATCCGCATCCGATCCAATTTCTGAAAGGTCTGTTTCAAACTCAGTAGGTTCACCGTCTGTTGGTGCGTCATTGCCACCAATGGCCATTCCTAAAACGATTACTGCAATTGCAATTGCTAATCCCCAAGTTCCTTTTTCTAGTATGTCGGTCGCTCTTTTTGCGCCTCCTAATTGCACAGCTGAACCAAATTCAGAATTTAATCCACCACCTTTTGGGTTTTGAACAAGTACAAATAAAATTAGCGCGATACAGGCAATTAATATGACAATAGTTAATAGAGTTCCCATTTTATCTTTTTTTAGATTCTTCTCTTATTTTTTCAATTCGACTTGCAAAGAAAGTCTTTTTTTCTGGATATAACAACATTAATTTCTCATAAGCTGAAATTGCTTTTGAATAATTTTTTTGAAGCACATGTATTTTAGCCAAAGTTTCAGTGACCATATCATCAGATTCCTCAACACTTTTTCGCGCATTTTTCACAGGGCTATAGAAGTCTCTAACAGGTTTCGAGATCCTTGGTTCCTCCTGCATAAACTTGTCTAATAAGCTATCAATGTCTTTTTTTCGTGTGTCTGCTTTTGGTGCTGTTTTTTCTGCCAATTCTTCACTTATTGCCACAGTTTTTGGTGTGGCAACCGGCGCTTCATTTGTAGCTTTTTTTTTCGCGGATTCAATTTCTTGAGCCTTGTGCGCTTGTTTCAGTCGCAACCATTGTATAAATGTTAGGTCACCTTGCTCAACATCTGTCAGTTCAGGAATAGCAACTGTTTCTGCTAGCGCAGGTGTCACAATTACATCTTCGACAATCGGGATTTCGGCAGGAGCTTCTGAAGGGATAATTATTGCCTCCTTTTCAAGAGGTTCAATGTTTTCTATTTCAGAACTGACAAAAGCAACGTCAATTGCTTTGTTTAGTATGTCAACATCCAATTCAGATGTGGTACTTAATTCTGGTAAATCAGCGTTTGTTTGCGTGTCCTCAGCTATAACCGTTTCAGTTGTGGTCGTTAATTTTTCAAGGGGTTCTGCATCCGTTATTTGCGTTTCGTTTTCAGATGCAACAACGTTTAATTCCGGCGGCGTTTCATGCAATTCAGCGACTGCCGTTTCTTTTATTTCTTCAATGTTTTGAGTTATTGCTTCAACTGGAGTTTCAGCAACAATTATTTCTTGAACATCATTTTCCTTATTTGCTACTTCAGTCGCTATGTCAGAGGCGGTTTCTTGTTCTCCTGAGTGAATTAAAGCATATAAATGACCACGGTCTGGGGCATGAATAGCTGTGCGCTTTAATTTCGTTTCAAAGTCGATACTATTGGCAAGTGCTAAACCTTTCAATTCTAGTAAATGCAAACTACTCGCGTACGGGTATTTTTTCACCAAATCTGCAAATGCACTTAAGTCCTCTTGCTTAATCGCATTTGGATTACTAATGTATTGCGCTATGTCTTCTCCAGAAATCACCAATTACTTGTTAGGCGGTTAATAACGTCTTGCGATAATTTGCCGTTAATATCTTCCAATAAAGCATCTTGCACACTGGCTAAATCTAAATTGGCATCAAAATCTGATTGCTGCGTGAACGAAGCTTCAAAACTTTGGTCTTCATCTATATTATTGATAACTGTAACAGCAATGGTAACATTTAAGCGGTTAAGTGCAGCCAATTCATCTGATTGAACAGAGACAGGAACTGTGTTGAAATAGGTTATTTTACCAGCTATCTCTATGTCTGCGTTTTTATTTTTTAAATTCAGTTTCGTTCTCGAAATCATAAAATCTTTCAAGAAGTCTGTGTAAGTAGCCCCGTAACCAACAGGCGCATTGGCGGCTTGTTCTTCAAATAACGCAACAGAAAATGTGTCAGCATCTATACTTCCATCAATCATCCCATACTCAATGTCACAAGAGAAGATTAAAAACGGTATCAAAAAAAGTGCAAATCGTGTTTTCATAATTATATAACGCTGTGCGCTACGGCTTATTTTAAATCGTATTCTTTTATTTTTCTGTATAAGGTACGCTCGGATATTCCTAAATCTTGCGCAGCATATTTTCTTTTACCTCTGTGTTTCTCTAATGCTTTTTGAATTAATTCTTTCTCACGATCCTCTAAAGATAAGGATTCTTCAACCTCTACATGTTCTTCAAAACCATTTCCAAATTGATCCGGAGTATGAGTCGCCGAGTCTTCGTTATAAGCATAAGGTTCAGCTAATAAATTAGGCGTTCCTTTAGTCGGTTCAGGATATAATTTTGCAATCATATCGTTCCGATCTTCTCTGCTTAAATCATCTGTACCGTCCTGTAGCATATTGACAACCATCTTCTTTAGTTCCCCCAAGTCCTTCTTCATATCAAACAACACTTTATACAAAATGTCACGTTCGCTAAAGTCAGAATCTTTATTACGGTGGCTTGCTAAAATTGGCAAGTTCGTTGCAGAGTAGTCTGGTAAGTAGGTACGTAATACTTCTCCATTAATTTCGCGGCTATTTTCAACGACAGAAATCTGTTCTGTTACATTCTTCAATTGGCGAATGTTTCCGGGCCAATTATAGCTCCGTAACATGTGTTGCGCATCTTCAGTTAAGCGAATAGAGGGCATTCGATATTTCTCTGCAAAGTCTGATGCGAATTTGCGAAACAATAGGTGTATATCGTCCTTTCTTTGTCGTAAAGGCGGTAATTTTATAGGGACAGTACTTAAGCGGTAAAATAAATCCTCTCTAAATTTTCCTGTTTGAATAGCTTGCAACATATTCTCATTAGTTGCTGCAATAATTCTAACGTTTGTCTTAATTGGTTTGGATGATCCTACACGAATAAATTCACCCGTTTCCAAAACCCTTAACAAGCGCACTTGTGTCGTTAATGGTAATTCAGCAACTTCATCCAAAAATATTGTGCCATTGTCGGCAACTTCAAAATATCCTTTACGTTGATCATGAGCACCCGTAAAAGATCCTTTTTCATGACCAAATAATTCACTGTCAATTGTTCCTTCTGGAATTGCGCCGCAGTTCACCGCAATGTATGAGCCATGTTTACGTGCGCTTAATTGGTGGATTACCTTTGGTATTACTTCCTTTCCTGTTCCACTTTCTCCTGTAATTAGAACGCTTATATCAGTTGGAGCAACTTGTACGGCTATGTTTAACGCCTGGTGCAAGGCACCCGAATTACCAATAATTCCAAAACGTTGTTTTATTTGCGGGATGTCCATTCTTAGTTTTGTTGTATTTCCGGCTTGGCACTAACTACGGCTAAACCTTTCAATGTTGCACTTGTAAAATCAGTAATTTTAACTTCAACATAATCGCCCGGTTTAAAATTGTCTTTTGGAAAAATTATAGTCACATTCTGTGAATTTCTCCCATAAACAAAATCATCTGAACGTTTCGAAGTTCCTTCAACGAGTACTTTACAAACATTGCCTACCATTTGCTCATTTGCTTTGTATGACAGTTTAGCTTGTAAAGCTTGTACTTCATAAAGTCGTTGCTTCTTTAATGTTTCTGGAATGTCGTCTTCAAATTTTCGTTCAGCCAATGTCTTTGGTCGTTCAGAATAAAAGAACATATATGAAAATTCATATCCAACTTCTTCCATTAAGGATAGTGTTTCCTTATGATCTTCATCTGTTTCACCACAGAAGCCAGTAATAATATCTGACGAAATAAAAGCATCAGGTAAAATTGTTTTTATGGAGTTAATTCTATTCAAATACCATTCACGTGTATAGCCTCGGTTCATGCGCTTTAAAACATCTGAACTGCCTGATTGAACAGGAAGGTGGATGTATTTGCATAGGTTCTCATATTTCGCCATGACGTGTAAAACATCATCCGTCATATCTTTTGGGTGAGAAGTTGAAAAGCGAATTCTTAAATCAGGGTTGACTAAAGCTACCTTTTCCATCAAGCCGGCAAATGTTACCACCTCCTTATCAGGATCGATTATCACTCCTTTTTTAGTGATGTTCCATTTGTAACTATCTACGTTTTGACCTAATAAAGTAACTTCTCTATAACCATTTTCAAAAAGTTCTTGTGCCTCTTTTATGATTGATTCAGGATCGCGGCTTCTTTCTCTACCTCGTGTAAAAGGAACCACACAAAACGAACACATATTATCGCATCCACGCATGATTGAAATGAAAGCCGTAATACCACCTGCACCTAATCTAACCGGAGCAATGTCTGCATACGTCTCTTCTCGTGACAATAAAACATTAACGGCTTTTTGCCCGCCATTAACTTCTTCAATTAAGTTCGGTAAATCACGGTAAGCATCAGGCCCAGCAACCAAATCCACTAACTTTTCCTGTTCCAACAAATCTGTTTTTAACCTTTCGGCCATACAGCCCAAGATCCCAATTACTAAGGATGGATTTTTTTTCTTGCGTTTATTATATTGGCTTAATTTATTCCGTACGCGTTGTTCTGCGTTCTCTCGAATTGAACAGGTGTTCATTAAAATAACATCTGCATCTTCAGCGTTTCGAGTCGTCGTATATCCCTCATCACTTAAAATGGAAGCTACAATTTCACTATCCGAAAAATTCATTTGACAGCCATAGCTCTCTAAATAAAGTTTTTTTCCATTTAAGGGTTTATTTCCCGGATCTAACAATGTTGCTGTTCCTTGCAGTTTTTCGTCAATCTCCTTTTCTTCTGTTCCAAATTCTCTCATTCAATCTTATGTTCGACTAGTTTTGGTGCAAATTTAGCTATATTTTAGATGGTATGACATTATGGCAGGAAATTATTTTTTAGGATTTAAGTTTTTTTATTATTACATAATAAGGGATGAAAAAATTTTTTTTCCATCAAAACAATGGCATTAATCAAAATATCATTTCTAATTTTGAACCGCAATTTGGAAGATCATCAGAAATAGAGAGAAGCGTAAATTTTAAATTGTATTTCTGAATATCTGACTTATATTACGCAGCAATTATCAAAAACATAAGAACCGAATTTTAAGGTATGGCAAAAAATCTCGTTATAGTTGAGTCACCTGCAAAGGCAAAAACAATTGAGAAGTATTTAGGAAAAGATTTCGTAGTAATGTCCAGTTATGGTCACGTACGAGACTTGGCTAAAGGGAACGACTCTATTGATGTAGAAAATGGATTTGCACCGAAATATATAGTTTCAACCGATAAGAAAAAGGTGATAGCTGAATTGAAAAAAATGGTGAAAACTGTTGATGAAGTTTGGTTAGCATCTGATGAGGATCGTGAGGGAGAAGCTATTTCTTGGCACTTAAAGGAAACTTTAGGACTAGATAAAAAAGGGTATAAACGCATAACCTTTAACGAAATTACCGAGTCGGCAGTTTTAGAAGCTATTGCGAATCCGCGAAAGATTGATGACGATTTGGTAAATGCCCAACAAGCTAGAAGAATTTTAGATAGATTGGTTGGTTTCGAACTTTCTCCAGTTTTATGGAGAAAAGTTAAACCATCTTTATCTGCTGGTAGAGTGCAGTCTGTAGCCGTGAGATTGGTTGTGGAAAGAGAACAGGAAATTGAGCGTTTTGAATCGAATAGTTTTTATAGAACGGATGCTTTGTTTAAAGTAGGTGGTTCACCGCTAAAAGCAAAATTGGGTGGTCAATTTGATGATAAGGCGAAAGCAAAAGACTTTGTTGAAAAGTGTACAAATCATAATTTTAAAGTAAATAGTATTATTAAAAAGCCGGGAAAAAAGAGTCCGACGGCACCTTTTACAACATCTACTTTACAACAAGAGGCAAGTTTGAAATTGGGTTTCTCGGTTTCAAGAACAATGTCTGTAGCACAGCGTTTATATGAATCGGGTTTGATTACATATATGAGAACAGATTCTGTGAATTTGTCTCAAACAGCTGTTGACGCAGCAAAAGCAGAAATTGAATCAGCTTACGGAGCCGAGTATTTTGAGCACCGGAAATTCAAAAATAAATCAAGCTCTGCACAAGAAGCGCACGAGGCAATTCGTCCTACAAATTTTGGGATACATGAGATTGATGCCGAAAGAGATGAAGCACGTCTTTACCAATTGATTTGGAAAAGATCAATCGCTTCTCAAATGGCTGAAGCAAAATTAGAGCGTACTTCAATAAAAATTGATGCGCCTGACAATAAAGAATTCTCTGCAACTGGAGAGATTGTTTTGTTTGATGGTTTCTTAAAAGTGTACTTGGAATCAAAGATTGATGATGATGATGATGAAATGGAAGGATTATTGCCTCCAATGAATGAGGGCGATTCTTTAGATCGTGATTCGATTACATCAACTGAACGATTTACGCGACCACCAGCACGATTTGTTGAAGCAAGTTTGGTGAAAAAATTAGAAGAATTAGGAATTGGACGACCGTCAACATACGCGCCAACCATTTCTACAATTCAAAAAAGAGGATATGTTGAGCGAGGAGAGCGTGAAGGAACTGAACGTAGTTTTAATGTTATTGCGTTGGAGGGTTCAACGGTTTCTGAAGCAACAAATACTGAGAAAACTGGAAGTGATAAAGGGAAAATGGTTCCTACAGATATCGGACGTGTTGTAACTGAATTTTTAATGCAACACTTTGACCAAGTAATGGACTATAACTTTACGGCAAGTGTCGAGAAAGAATTTGATGATATTGCCAAAGGATTAGTTGAGTGGAGTAAAATGATTTCAGAATTTTATACCCCATTCCATTTAAAAGTAGAAGATACAATTGAAAATTCTGAAAGAGCATCTGGTGAAAGGTTGTTAGGAGTTGATCCAAAATCCGGTAAGAACATGTATGCACGAATTGGTCGATTTGGCCCAATGGTGCAAATTGGAGAAGCGGATGATGAAGATAAACCAAAGTTTGCTTCAATTCAAAAAGATCAAAGTATACAAACCATCACAGTTGAAGAAGCTTTAGAATTATTCAAGTTTCCAAAAGTGATTGGAGAATATGAAGGTGTTCCAGTAAAAATTAACAAAGGAAGATTTGGACCGTATGTTCAAATAGAGA
The DNA here is from genome assembly GCA_013138735.1 of Crocinitomix sp. GTDB lineage: Bacteria > Bacteroidota > Bacteroidia > Flavobacteriales_D > Crocinitomicaceae > Crocinitomix. The sequence continues at coordinate 9,831 of WTCE01000100.1, forward strand.
AATTATTTGTTTCGATTAAAGAGGCAAATGGTGATACCTTAGAGGGGATGGAATTAGCACGAGCAATTGTTTTAATTGAAGAGAAACGAGAAGAGGATCGCAACAGAATGATTAAGATATTCACCGAAGATGAAACAATGCAATTGTTGAATGGGAGGTATGGTGCTTATTTGAAAATAGGAAAGAAAAATTTCAAATTACCAAAAGATGTTGAGCCTGCAGAGTTGACCTACGAGCAATGTATTGAAATTTCTAAAAATCAACCGAAACCAAGAGGCAAGAAAAAGAAGAAATAAAACGTTTTTTTTCACCAAAGGCAGTCGAGCAGATATAAGCTAGATAAATGAAGGATTTAAGTATTTATTTCGAAACCATTGAAAGGCGAGGGGAGTATGCCCCAGGTCAAGTTGGTGAATCTGTTCATGATATTTCCAATGTTCATTATGAAGATTTGGCTGAAAATAGTCTTGCATTCATTTACGTTCCAGATTACAGAAATAGTGATATTCAGCAAAACGAAAGCTGGATCAATGATTTTAGAGCGGCCCTATTTGAACTTTACAAAGGTGAATGGGCTGCAGAAATGTATGAATTAGGTATTATTCGGCCCGGAGCATCAGTTGCCGATACTTATACCGCCGTGCGTGACGTGGTAACCGAGTTGGTTAAAGCTCAAATTTTTCCAATCATTATTGGAGGAAGTCAAGATTTAACCTATCCAATTTACCAAGCCTACGAAAAATTAGAACAAACCATTAACATTATTGCAGTTGATCCCGCGCTTGATCTTGGAGATCCTGAGCAGGACATTCATTCAAAAGGATGGTTAAACAAAATTGTACTGCATAAACCCAATTATTTATTTAATTTTTCATTATTCGGTTATCAATCTTATTTGGTAAATCCTAAGGAAACCCAATTGCTGAACGATCTTTATTTTGATGCGTTCCGCCTAGGAGATTTTTACAAGAATGAAAAAATGGTAGAGCCCCAGCTCAGAAATGCGGATATTTTGAGTTTTGACATGGATGCTATTCGCTCTTCCGATAATAAAAGCAATCAACGGAATTTACCCAATGGGTTTTATGGTGAAGATGCCTGCCGCATTATGCGATATGCTGGTTTGAGTGATAAATTGACAAGTCTAGGACTATTTAACTTCTCACCGAATCAAAACGGCTATCAAAGCGATATAAACTTGCTAGCGCAAATGATTTGGTATTTCACAGAAGGATTTAACCTTCGAAAAAAAGATTATCCAATTGGGAGCAAAGCTGCCTATATCAAATACCGGGTGAACATTGATGATTTCCGTGACGAAATCATTTTCTATAAAAGCAATAAAAGCAGCCGCTGGTGGATGGAAGTCCCTTATCCAAAAATCAAAGGAATAAAACTGCAACGCCATTTATTGGTGCCTTGCGATTATGAAGATTATGAAAATGCCCTCAACAATGAATTGCCAGATTTGTGGTTGAGAACCTATAAAAAGCTTTCTTAGAAATTCTTAGTTAAGTTTCTCTCCTCATAGTTTTTGGGGTTAATCCAAACTTACTCCTCAAAACCCAAACTTCTCAATAGCCGAAACTTTAGTGAAGGTTATCTATCCCCAAACTTTTTAGTCACTGAAGCCTTGGCGAAGGTTATTTAACCCGAATTATTCATGGGTTTTCGTTATGAAAAGTCAAAACACCAATAGAATTGGGAAGCGCAGAGTTTTTTTACTGAAAGAATTGTCACCCAATTTTGAGGAAACAAAAAATTGAGCATTCTTAATTATAGCAGGTGGTTTGGCTTTGGAATAGAATACGGGTGAATGATTCGGGTTAAACTCCATCCTCAAAAAGGTTACTTTTTGATTACCCAGACATAAATAAACGAGCAATGCCTCAATTTGTTAAATGGTAAGCAAAGAAATATCTTATGATTAAATTTTTACTCAGCACAATTTTTATCCTAACTACTTATTTTACTGTTGCCCTAGCGCAACAAGATCGGCAATTCACCCAATTTATGTTCGATCGCATGTCCTACAATCCTGCCACAACAGGCTTCAATGGTTATTGCGGAACATTAATATATCGCAATCAATGGGATAGGGTACAAGACGCGCCAAATACAACCTTGCTGAATGTGCAAGGCAACCTTCAAAATTTAAACGTAGGGCGAGGCACAGTTGGAGTAGGGCTTTCGCTTTCAAATGATGTCATAGGGTTTCTTAAAAGCAATAACGTGGTAATGAACGCGGCTTATCATATGCCGACCGATTATGGAACGTTAAGCACTGGAGTAGGGGTTGGATTAATTAATGTGGGGTTTGATCCAAATTGGGTTACTCCAAGCACGCCTGTAGAATTGGATCCTTCCCTTGTTGGGATAACACAAAAAATAGGGCAAACAGGATTTGACAATAATTTCGGTTTGTATTGGTACGGTGATCAAGATTATTATGTTGGATTTTCAATGACGCATGTAGCGCCTGCAAAATTGACCAATCTTAGCTTTAACATGGCACGGCATTATTACGTTATGGCAGGTGTAAAAAAGGAAATAAATAAGGGACACAATGTTCCGATCTTTTTAAATCCAAGCACGTTGATTAAGGCAGACGGGGCTACAATGGTTTTTGACCTAAATCTAAAAGTAGACGTTTGGGTTTCAAAAGACGCTTATTTTTGGGGAGGCATAACCTATCGCTTGTCAGATGCCTTTGCGTTTATGGCTGGGTATGCAAGAGATAATTTCAAAGTAGGTTATTCCTTTGATGCAATGACCAACCCTTTGAGTGGATATGGCAGGGGATCCCATGAATTAATGGTGAGTTACTGCATTTTTCCACCTAAAAAATCCACCACGCGAACAGGATGGTTGTTTAAACTTAGGTGAAAATCAGCAGCATTTTTTTTTAAAATAAAATCAATTGAAACTTAGTTTTGGTTTTTTCCGTATCAACATTTGGTAGCGATAGTGTCTATCGAATATTTAGACCAATGATTGCCTAAGAACATGCCATATTGGAGCGTTAAAAAAAAAGCATAAAATTTAGAAAGTGAAATAGATCAATAAAATAATTTCGTTTTCCATTAATTTTAATTATTTTAGCCCTCTGTTGGAGTGTTCCGACGTTAAATGGTATTGAAAAAACTAATTTATGAAGAAAGTTTTATCTCTAGTATTGTGCTGTTTATCAGTAGGTTTTGTCTACGGACAACAAGATAAACAATTCACGCATTACATGTTTGATCGCATGTCTTACAATCCAGCAACAACTGGATTTAATGGCTACTGTGGTACTTTGATCTATAGAAATCAATGGGATCGTGTGCAAGATGCACCTAATACAACTCTTTTCAATGCGCAGGGCAACTTGCAAAACGTAATTCTAGGGCCTGGTGGTTTAGGAGTTGGTTTATCATTTGCAAATGACGCTATTGGATTTCAACGTAACAATAACTTAACAGTTAGTGCTGCTTATCACTTACCGACTGATTACGGGATATTAAGTGGAGGTATTGGTTTAGGTTTAATCAATGTAGGATTTAGTCCCGCATGGATTCCGCCACAAACTGCTGCTAACTTAGATCCAGCTATTGCTTCTATCAATACTAAGATAGGTGCTACAGGATTTGATCAAAGTTTTGGTTTATACTGGTATGGTAATGAAGGTTATTATGTAGGATTATCTGCTACGCACCTGGCGCCAGCAAATCTTGATAAAGTAAGCTACTCAGTTGCAAGACACTATTATGTAATGGGAGGTTATACTTATGATTTGGGTTCTCAAATCGGAACTAGAAATAAATTAGAATTAAAACCAAGTGTTTTATTAAAGGCTGATGGTTCAACCATGGTGTTTGATGTAAACCTTATGGCTGATTATTGGTTGAATACAGATTCTTATTTCTGGGCTGGAGCATCTTATAGATTCTCTGATGCGATTGCAATAATGGCTGGATACGGATTCTCACCAAGTAAGAATATAAGCAAAGACATGTTTAAAATTGGATATTCATTTGATATAATGACTAACCCTTTGAACGAGTATGGTAAAGGTACGCATGAGCTGATGGCGAACTATTGTATGTTCCCACCACCACCTGTTGTACCACGTCATGGTAACCCGTTCATTTTGCAATAGACAAAAAAAAATGTAACCTAATTAAATTACTCTCGTTAATAGAAGACCTAACCCTTATTAAGTCCTGATAGTCGAAAGGTAAAGATTGGTAGAAAAAACAAAGGTAGCATGAAGAAATTAATGGTTTTTGTAGTAGGAATTACACTCTTGATATCAAGTTGTAATTCAGGATCCGGGCACTTGCTCGGAGTGCAGGGAAGAAAAGTCTTTTTTCCAGAAATTCCTCTAGGTATGATTTACATCCCTTCAGGTTCTTACACAATGGGTGCAAGTGATCAAGATGTTCCATTCTTGCATCAGTCCCGTTCTCACGTAGTTTCAATACACGCATTGTATATGGATCAAACGGAGATCACAAATAACGAGTATCGTGAATTTGTGCATTGGGTTCGTGATTCAATCTTTTTGGAGAAAGTGTATGAAAATACCAATCCAACTGGGAATGATGAAATTGAAGAGGAAGCAATCGGGGACATGTTAAATCACCCGGACATCTATTATGATGAGGTAAACTTGGAATGGAAAGAATTCGATCCAACGCAGCCTTATATCAATAGAGAGTTGTTTTCTTTATCGTGGAAAGTAAGAGGCATAAAAGACAATCAAATTATACCTTTGATTTCTGACATGTACTTACGTCCGAACGAAAGATTCTACAAAAGAAGAGAAATTGATACACGTAAGTTGAAATTCCGTTATTACTGGATTGACTTGCAGGAAGCTGCGCGTAAAGGCCGTGTAAATATTAGACGTGATGGTTATACTAGAGATGGAGATTACAAAGATCCTTCTTTAGATCCACAACACCGTGATTTGAAAAATCCAAGACATCCATTTACGGATGAACCAGTTGGTCAAGATTTGGATTTAGGTCATTTCAATAAAAAAGGTCAAAACAATGCCTTAAGATCACATGAAGACAGAAGTCGTTTCATTATTGATGAGGTAATTAATGTATATCCTGATACGTTATGTTGGGTACGTGATTTCACATACTCATTTAACGATCCAATGACGAATATGTATTTCTGGCATCCAGCATACGACAACTATCCTGTAGTTGGTATCACATGGGTACAAGCGAAAGCATTCTGTATTTGGAGAACACAAAAATTAAATAGCTGGTTAAACTCAGTTGGTTCACTTTGGGTACAAGATTTTAGATTGCCTACAGAAGGTGAGTGGGAGTATGCTGCTCGTGGAAACTTAAAACACAGTCCATATCCTTGGGGTGGTCCTTACATCAGAAACTCAGGTGGATGTATGTTAGGTAACTTTAAACCAATGAGAGGAAGATATTTTGATGACGGTGGTTTTTATACTGTGAAATCATACTCTTACAATCCAAACGGATACGGTTTATACTGTATGTCTGGTAACGTTGCTGAGTGGACAGAAACTGCATTTGATGAGTCTGTTTATGAGTTCTCTCATGACTTAAGTCCTGAATACAGATACCATGCAATGGATTGGGATCCACCATCAATGAAACGTAAAGTAATTAGAGGTGGTTCTTGGAAAGATATAGGATACTACCTACAAACTGGAACACGAACATACGAGTACCAGGATACTTCAAAATCATACGTTGGATTTAGATGTGTTCAAACGCACATTGGACGTGGTGGTGATGATTTCGATAAAGAAGGCGGAGAAGAGTTGAAGTCTGATATCGAATTGAGATAATACAAGCATTCAAATAAATAACCAAATAAATAAATGTTTAACTAAAAAGCAAGGAAACTATGAGACCAGGAACTAAAAAATGGAAATTATTTATGGCGAAGTTGTACGGTATCGGTGCAGCAATCGTTATTATGGGAGCACTCTTTAAAATTATGCACTGGCCCTTTGCAGGTCTAATGCTTATTATTGGATTGTCTACCGAAGCAGTTATTTTCTTTTTCTCGGCATTTGAGCCGTTACACGAAGACCCTAAGTGGGAATTAGTATACCCAGAATTAGCGTTAGCACATGACGAAGATTTTGATTTACATGCTTACTTAGATGAAAAAGGAGAATCAGGATTAATGCACGGCGGTGGCGGTGGCGGAGGTTCCGTAACTGGAATTACCGAAAAATTCGATAACCTTTTAGAGGAAGCTAAGATAGACGCAGATCTTTTGAACAGATTAGGAGATGGTATTAGAACGTTAAGTGATAATGCTGAAGGTCTTAAAGCCGTTTCTGGAGCTGCTGCAGCAACAGATTCTTATGTTTCAAGTTTAGAAAATGCTTCTGAGCAAGTTAAAGGATTGTCTAATACATATGAAAAAGCATCTGAATCAATCTTAGGATTGACTTCTGGAGCTGAAGAAGGAGCATCTTTTGGAGAGCAAATCTCTAAAGTGTCTACGAATTTAGCCGCTTTAAATAATGTTTACGAACTACAATTAAAAGGATCTAGTGCTCATTTAGAGTCTACAGAGAAATTCCAAGCGAATGTAACTGAGATGATGTCTAACTTGAGTGATTCAGTAGAGGATACTAAATTGTACAAAGAAAACATGGCTATGTTATCTAGAAACTTGACTGATTTGAATCAAGTTTATGGTAATATGCTAAAAGCTATGACTGTATCTAGAGATTAATTTTCATTTTTAAATGAGATTAATTAATGTTAAATCAAAAAAATAGATAAATCATGGCAGGAGGAAAAGAAACCCCTAGACAAAAGATGATCGGTATGATGTACCTCGTACTGACTGCCCTTCTAGCACTAAACGTATCGAAGCAGGTAATTGCTGCTTTTGTTACGATTAATGATAAATTGGATCGCAGTGCACAAATTATCGATCAAAATAATCAAAGTAATTATTCTTCTTTTGACAAAAAAATCACGACGGTTAAAGCCCAAGGTGGAGATGTTAATACAGTTAAAGTTTGGCAAGAGCGCTCTTTTTTAGTGCGTGACAAAACAACTGAGATTATCGGATTCCTTTTAGGTGAATGTAACGAAATGGTTGAAATGGCAGAAGGTGTTTCATGGATTGAAGAAAGTGATGACAAAGGAAATATTTTGTCCCTTAAACCACTTGCTGAAATCATGAACATGGATAATTACGATATTCCAACGAACTTGTTCATTGGAGGAGATCCTCAAAACCCTTCACAAAGGGGTAAGGATATCAGAAATAGAGTAATTGAATATAGAAATGCTGTTGCCTCTATTATGGCAACGTATGAAACGCCAAAAGGTAAATTTAGTTTTACAGCTCCAGCCGACATGAGTGGGTTGAAGGAAAGTTTAAAAACTTGTAACTCTGAAGACACTGCTGCAATTGGAGCGTTCATGAAATCTTTGAATATTCCAGAGATGATTGACCAAACAATTCACGGTGAAACCGAAACAATGCCTTGGCCTTCAGTTATGTTTGATCATGCGCCAATTGTTGCAGCTGCAGCAATGTTAACAGCGCTAAAATTAGATGTTAAGAATTCTGAGTCAATGGCGACTGAATTTTTACTTAGTAAGGTGGATGTACAAGAGTTTGATTTCAACAAAATTGAACCTTTAGCATTTGCACCAACAGGTTACATCAACCAGGGAGATTCGTTACAGCTTAGCGTAATGATTGCAGCTTATGATTCAACAGAAATTCCAAAAGTAAAATATGGGATGGATGCTGATACTGCAAACACGGACAACTGGAAGCCTTCTAATAACGCTGATGGAAGCATCAGCCTAGTAGGTAGCACTCCTGGATTGCACAAAGTAAAAGGTGTGATTATGGTAAAGCAACGAGGTATCGAAGTTCCAAAACCATGGAGTTTTGAATACACTGTTGGTCAGCCAATGGGAGTTGTTGCATTGCCTCAAATGCGCGTACTTTATAGAGGTTACGACAATATTGTAGAAGGAACCGCATCAGGTTTTCCTGCAGATCGTGTAACCTTATCGGGTAGTGGGTGTTCTATTAGTAAAGGAAGTAACGGACAATATGTTGCTAAAGTAGGGGCTGGTACCCGTGAAGCAACAATTAGCGTCAACGGACGTAAGGATGATGGTGGATCTGTGAACTTGGGATCATTCAAGTTTGAAGTAAAAAGTCTACCTACACCAAGTTTATACTTAGGAGGTATCTCTAACGGGCAAAACCCTGGTTTATCCAGTGTAAGAGCACAAGGGAGAGTTTCTTGTAGATATGACGAAAGTGTTCCATTGACCGGTGTGAAGTTTTCTATTGCTAGTGGTACTGTTACTGTTAATGGTATTAAAGGAGAAGGCAAAATTACCGGAGGTGGTGGTTTAGATTCTAAAGCAAAGCAAATTTTGACACAGTCTTCAGGAAAACAAGTAACTATTATGGTTGCCTATCGTGGACCTGACGGCGTTTCTAAAAGAACTGCGTTAGTATTTACTACGAGGTAATAAGAGTTATTAAAAAATGTGAGTTATGAAAAGATTAATTTTTTCTTTAGTGATGTTAAGTGTGGGGGCAAGTTATGGTCAGACTATTCGTGGACCAATAGCTAATCCAGCACCGGGTGTCTTGGATGGAGTGTATGTTAAAGAGCATATTCCAACTAAGAAAGTTGTACCCTATGAGTTTGTTCGCGAAGCGGATGTAACTTGGAGTAAAAGGGTATGGAGTGTGATTGATTTAAGAGAAAAATTTAATCATCCGCTTTATTATCCCTTGGATGACATGAACGTTTTAGGTGATTGGAACAAAAATTCCACTCGTTGGAGTCTTTGGACTATCATTCGTTATCACGTGATGACAGCTGATTTGACCATCTATTCGCCATATAATCCTGCTTGGCAAGATTGGAAAGACGGTGATCAATTTAAGTATCCAATGAGCTTAGCGGATCCTACTAAAAACTACTATAATAGTCAAGAGTTTAGAGATAAAGTTTTTCTATTCATTGGTAGTATTTACAGGGATCCAGGAGCAGTACCATTAAAAAGTTGGCAATATCCGTCTGATGATAGTGTAGTATATAACGCAGCAACTGGGTTTTATGATGCAGTTTATCCACCAGATGATACAACTTGGTATCAGTCAGATGATATCGTACAGTACAGGATAAAAGAGGATTGGTTTTTTGATAAAGAAAGATCAGTAATGGACCGTAGAATTATTGGAATTGCTCCAGTTATTTATGGAAAAGATCAAAATGGTAATATCAATGGATTTGAAGAACTGTTTTGGTTGTATTTCCCTGAATGTAGATATGTTTTCCAAAACTTCTTTGTACAAAATCGTCAAAACGATTCGCAAAGAATGTCTTTTGATGACTTGTTCTGGAAACGAATGTTCCAGAGCTATATCATAAAGGAGTCCAACTTATACGATCGAGAGATTGATAGCTACAAAGCAGGCGTAGATGCCTTGCTAGAGTCTGAAAAGATTAAAGAGAAAATCTTTAATTTTGAACATGACTTGTGGAGCTTCTAGTTCACATTAAATAAAATTGAAACCCCTGATGTTAAACGTTAGGGGTTTTTTTATGCTTTTATTTTGTGCTTGGGACTTTTTATTAAGTGTTTATGGCGTAGATAATTGTAACCAATATTCCCTTTTTGATTCTACTAAGACGAGTGATTAAAACGTCTAACATAAATCAATGAAAACTTCGGTGTTTATTGTAATACAATTTTTCTTTTGGAATTCGTATTCCCAAATTAATTACGATTCTCTTAGCAAGCCCCTTCCCGGGGTACTCGACGGAATTTATATTAAAGAAACACTCTCAAATCAAAATAGCTTCTGCTCTTATCGTGTTATTGACGAAGGTCCGTATTATTGTAAGACCGTATGGAATACGATTGATTCTTGTCCAAATCTTTTCTTACCGACCTATTATCAATCGGATACCAGTGGATATGGAAAGCTTAATGGATTAGTCTATAGCTTCTGGAACATTATCTGCCGCTACATAATGAATGGAGATTTAACCTTATATTCTCCTTTCAACCCAATTATACATAAGTGGAATGATGGTGATGCGTTTAAATATCCAATAAAATCTGAACGAATTGAAGGTGATTTTTATAATGATACCATTTTTCGTTTGGACATATTTTCGTATTTAGCAAGGGAGAAATTAGAGCAGTATACAATGGCTCAAATACTCTCACCAAACCTTTCAATGGATAGTTTAAGTCAATATGGATCCTTTGAGCGAAAATGTCCTATAAAAAACGATTCGATTTACTTTAACTCTGAGGACATTGTTCAATATAGAATAAAGGAAGAATGGTATTTCGATCAAGAACGCAGTATTTTGGATCGTAGAATTATGGGCATTGCACCTCTTGTAAATGAAATTGATATTAATGGTCGTATTACAGGGGTCAGAGAGTTGTTTTGGTTGTATTTGCCAGAATGTGCAACAATCTTTAAAATTTATAGCCCAGGTAATTCGCAGAATAACAGTCAAAATGAAAATTTACAAGAGCTGTTTAGAAATCGGAATTTTCAGAGTTATCTTCTTAAAGAATCGAATAGTTGTAATCGACAAATAGAGAGTTATATTTCGGCAATAAATGCCCAGCTAGAATCCGAAATGATTAAAGAGAAAATCCTTGATTTTGAACAGGAATTGTGGAACTTCTAGTTCACTTTCAATAGCTAATTGAGCATAAGTCAATGGAGAAGTTCCGTTTATTTTTGTTTTAATCCGTTACTTTTTTCATTCCCCTGCATTTCTTGATTAAACCATTCCCCCCTCAAAGGGAATTTAAAATCAAAAACTATGGCCGGAGGAAAAGAAACACCAAGACAAAGAATGATCGGGATGATGTATCTCGTTTTAACCGCCTTGCTCGCATTAAACGTGACCAAGGAAGTTGTTAATGCATTCGTGACAATCAACGACAAGCTAGACGCTAGTGCAGAGATTGTAAACAATAAAGTAGGAGAGGATTATCGAATGTTTGATCAGAAAAGGGCAACCCTTGAAGCCCAAAAGGAAGATTTAACAGAATTCAATATGTGGAACGGTAAAGCAGACACATTAGAATTGGAGACTAGAACCCTTGTCAGTTATTTGCTAACAGAGTGCAGCGACATGATCGAAGAAGCCGAAGGGAATTCTTGGGTAGCGAATGATGGAACGGATGAAGATGGTTTTGTTACGAAGCTAAAACCGCTTTTCGACATTGAGGTTAAAGATAATTATGATATTCCTACGCAATTATTTATTGGTTCTAATCCCATGGAGCCAATTGAGCGCGGAAACGAATTAACAAATCGCATTCATGCATATCGCGATAGAGTGGCAATAATTATGGCCGCATACACAAAAGACGAGAAGAAGTATAGTTTTACACCACCAACTTCTGCAGCAGGTTTATCAGAAGCCTTGCGTTCAGTGCATCCTGAAGATTCAAGTAGGATTGCTCACTTCTATCATTCGCTAACCGTACCTGAAACTTTATATGATTCAGGCGAAGAAAAGGAGGTGCCATGGGTATCTGCTACGTTTAATCATGCGCCAATTGTAGCTGCAGCTGCCATGTTTACTTCTTTAAAAGTAGATGTGAAAAATGCCGAATCAATTGCCTGTGAATACTTATTAAGTAAAGTTATAGCGCCAATTTTCGTGATTAATAAAATCGAACCTATGGCATTTGCCAATTCGGGTTATATCAATCAAGGTGATTCATTATCGCTAAAAGTAATGATTGCAGCATACGATTCTACCTCCGTAAATAAAATTAGATGGGGTATGGATGACGATACCCTTCCGGAGCGTTGGACAGAAACCCAAGGCGGATTGAATTTAGATGGAGCAGAAGTAGGATTTCATAAAGTGAAAGGAGCCATTGGAATTAAAGAGCGGGGTAATACAGTATGGAAACCTTGGGAATTTGATTATACAGTTGGTGCACCTATGGGCGCTATCTCTCAACCCAATATGCGTTTACTTTATCGTGGATATAATAATGAAATTGAAGCTGCCGCTTCAGGTTTCCCAGCAGATAAAGTGAGCATTAGTGCAAGCAGTGGTTGCAGTGTTTCTAGAGGAACGAATGGGAAATGGATTGTCAAAGTTGGGGCTGGTATTCGTACTGCCACACTTACAGTTCGAGGTCAAAAGGAAGATGGCTCTGTGGTGACCGTTGCTTCAAATACATTTGAAGTGAAACAATTGCCCAAACCCGAAATATTTTTGGGAGGAATTGCTGGAGGTCAACGTCCAGGTTGTAGTAGCGTACGAGCTCAAACACGAATTTCATTGCGCTATGGTGAAGGAATTCCGTTAACGGGCGTAAATTTTAATGTGATTAGTGGCTTCGTTTCTGTAGAGGGATTAGTAGGAGACGGTAGAATTAATGGTAACGGAGCACTAGACGATAAAGCTAAACAATTGTTAACTCAAGCGTGTGGTGGTAAAAAAGTGACCATCACTGTGAAATATGTGGATCCTTCAGGAACGCAAAAAAATGCGAATCCATTAATCTTTACTGTTCGTTAATTCCAACATAGTAGTAATACAACGTTGAAAAACCGTATAAAACGAACACCAGATGAAGCCCGGATTATGAGATCGACTAGAAGATCGGCAAGTCGCATACATAATTCGGGTTAATCTTGTACCTTTGCATCTTTTAAGATTTAAATTTCACATGGTTAGGTTCGGAGGATTATCATATCATTTACCCCAAGGGTTCTTATATAAAGACATTTCTTTATTCATTGACCGTGGTGATAAAATCGGTTTAACGGGTAAAAATGGAGTTGGAAAATCAACCTTATTGGGACTGATTTCGAAAGAAATTGTACCAAGTGAAGGTACTGTAGTGATTGAAAAAGGAATTTCGATCGGTTATTTAACTCAGGATATCGAGATTAAAAAAGATATTTCTGTTCGAGAATATATCGAAAAATCCAATACTGAAATTACTGAGATGAATGCGCGTTTGGATTTCGTGAATAACGAATTAACCACACGGACCGATTATGAATCGGAATCTTATTTAGGATTAATTAATGAAGTAACAGTAATTAATGATCGCCTAACGGTTTTAGATGCGCATGCTTTTGCAGAGCGAATTGAGATTGTTTTAAAAGGACTTGGTTTTAAGCAAGAGGAATTTGATAACCAAATTGGAAGTTTTAGTGGTGGTTGGCAAATGCGTGTTGAATTAGCGAAACTCTTGGTAAATAATCCTGAGGTATTGTTAATTGATGAGCCTACCAATCACTTAGATATTGTTTCAATTCAATGGCTAGAGAATTATTTAAAGAATTTTAAAGGTGGATTAGTTCTAATTTCTCACGATAAAAGATTTTTGGATAATGTAACCAATAGAACGATTGAAATTGCAAATCAACGCTTGTATGATTATAAGTGTAATTATTCGCGTTATTTAGTATTGCATGCCGAAGAAATGGAGCGTGCTTTAGCAGCTAAAAAGAACCAAGATCGTGAAATAAAACGAACTGAAGAGCTGATTAATAAATACCGAGCAAAAGCGAATAAAGCCTCTTTTGCGCAAAGTTTAATCAAGAAATTGGATAAAGTTGAGCGAATAGAAGTAGATACCATTGCGCGTAAAGCTTTTAACCTAAAGTTCACAATGCAACAAGCATCAGGTAAAAGGGTGTTGGACATGAATGGCCTTAAAAAAACGTTTGGAACTAAAACTATTTTTGATGGATTAGAAGTTGTATTGGCTCGTGGAGAAAAAGTCGCTCTTTTGGGGCCAAATGGTGTTGGGAAATCTACCTTGATTAAATGTGTTACGGAAGAAATGTCTTATGACGGGCAAATTGAACGTGGACATAATGTAACGGTGGGTTATTTTGCTCAAGACTCAGCTGAAAAGCTAGACGGTGAAAAAACGGTTTTTAAAACCATTGATGATATCGCTAAAGGTGAGAAGAGAAAAGATATTCGTGCTATTTTAGGAGCATTTTTGTTTGGTGGAGAAGAATCTGAAAAAAGAGTTAAAGTTTTATCTGGTGGAGAGCGAACGCGCTTGGCAATTTGTAAATTATTATTTCAAGAATTTAATTTCTTGATAATGGATGAGCCTACCAATCACCTAGATATTCAAAGTAAGGATATCCTAAAGGAAGCCCTTAAAAATTATGAAGGAACCTTATTATTGGTTTCACATGATAGAGAGTTCTTAGATGGTTTGAGTAATAAAATTTGGGAAATCAAAGAAGGCAAGATCAAAACGCATTATTTTGGTGTCAACGAATTCTTAGAGCGCATCAATTATGAGGAAGCTGAAATGGCCTCAACCAAAAATTCTAAATCTGCCGAAAAACCTAAGAAGGTAGAAGTGGCGAATCAATTATCTTGGGAAGATCAAAATCTCTTGAAAAAGTTAGAGAAAAAAATCAAAAAATACGAGCGCAAAATTTCTGATTTAGAGGTGGAGTTGAAAGAGAAAACTACTACACTAGAAGAAACTCCTTACGATCAAACGGATCAATTCAATGCGGCTACAGAAGCTTTCAAAAATACTGAAGCTGAATTGGATAAAGCAATGACTATTTGGGAGGAATCTGAAATGGAATTGGATGAATTGAATACGCGAATTAAGGCTTAAACCTTTTTAAACTCTCGCCGAATCCTTAATAGCGGTTTTTCTAGCAATTTAAAGCTAATATCTGCCACTACCACCGTACCAATAAAGCCTGCAACAATAACAATCCCGATCATGTAAAATGAATCCAATTTTTGGTCTAAAGACTCTATCGCAATAGTCATCATTACACTTATAATGGCTTGGTAGACTAGCATTCCGTAGCTGATTTTACCCAAATAGGTTAATATTTTCTTCGTCTTAAATTGCACGAATGAATTCTTGCCAAATGTTTGTTCAATGATAACATACCCGAAAAATAGTCCGGTAAACAATGGAATAACCGCCGTTAGATATGAATTTGCAGCCAAAATATATCCGCCTAAAAATAAAAGACAACCCACAATATAAATAAAGGAGTTAGCGTTTTTTGAAACCTCTTTCAACTTCACCACAATAGCGCTATCGTTTCGAATAGCAACCGCAGTTAATACACCAATGCCAATAGGGATTCCAAAAGCCAAGGTGTCCATTAAGTAATCAGAACTGTTAACTTGATGTAAGATCCGACTCACAAGGCCAACACCTACAAGGATCAAAGCGATTAAATTGAGGTGATTGTGAAAAAACCGTAATATAATTCCCCAAAAAATATAGAATTGAAGAAACATAAAAACCGTACAAATCAGCGTGAAATAAATCATTTGAGGACCTGCAAAGTTGGAAAGGTAATTAGGGATTAATAAAAAATACGGTTCCATACTCGGGGTTACCATTGGTTGCAAATCTAAGATCCGAATTAACCAAGGATGTAATGCAAAAGCAAAAATTAACGCAAGTGTCAATACAACAGACAAACGTAATATGCGCCTCAAATAAAAGTTTTTGAGTGAGAATCCATCCGTATATTTATATTCGCGCAAACCGTGTGAGGTGACTAAAAAGGCCGTTAGAAAAAATAAAAAGTCAAAACTACTTTGCGATATTTTCCCGACAATAGTCGTAACTTCAAATAAAGCGCCCCCATTTGTCGGGCTAATTAATGAGAGGATGCAGAATAAATAAATGGGTATAAAGACCAACGCTTTTAAAGCATGAATATCTTTGAAATGTAAACGTTTGTTTCTAGGCATACAAATTTACTTTGGTCTATCAGTTTTCGGGTGTCAAACAAATATATGAAAACTATTCTAATGAATGAATACGCTTTAAATTTGCAAATAATTATAACTTTGTTTTCATGGACATCAAGCCTTTGTATTTATTACTGTTAGCCCTCGTTGGTGGAACATTGATGGGGATTAGTTTTCCGCATACTGGAGGTTTGTTTCCTTTAGCATTTGTGGCCTTTGTTCCATTAATTCTGATTAATCTAGAATTGAATAAGAAAAAAGGAGCACGTTTTTTTAAACGCTTCGGATATAATTACCTCTATTTTGTGATTTTTAATCTAATCACCACATGGTGGATTTATAATGCGTCTGAAGGTGGCATGTATATGGCCGTTTTTTGCAATTCATTGCTCATGACCTTGCCTTTCTTTTTCTTTGGATTCATAGCGCGTCAGTTGGGTGAGAACAAGGGGCTTTTAGCGCTTGTAGTCTTATGGATTGGTTTTGAATATTGTCATTATTTTTGGGAATTATCGTGGCCTTGGCTAAGTTTTGGTCATATTTTTGGAGAATATCCATGGCTAATTCAATGGTACGAATATTCAGGTGTTACAGGTGGAACATTGTGGGTGTTAATGGTCAATATTGGCGTATATTTTATCATTCGAAATGTAAAAATCAGGAAAGAAGCGCTAAGGATTCAAGCGCCAGTTTTTCTTTTTATCGGTTTGGTGATTTTAGTACCGGTATTAAGTTCAGTACTTATTTACACGTCATATGAAGAAGAAGTTGATCCTGTAAACATGGTAATTATACAACCTAATTTGGATCCATATTCTGAGAAATTCACAATGCCTTTGCCAGATCAATTAGACATAATATTTGATTTAGCAGAAGAAAAGGTGGATGAAAATACCGATTTAGTCGTCTGTCCAGAAACAGCAATATCAAGAACTGTAAATGAGGATTATTTGGAGCAGGAACCAAATATGATTCTCATAAAAGAATGGTTGCGTGCGCATCATAATGTCAACATGCTAATCGGTGCAGATTCGAGAAAGTATTTTCAGGAAGAAAACTCCTTAGCGTCTAATTATATTGAATCGATTAATGCTTATGTAGAAAATTACAACGCCGCATTTTTGATTGATCCAAATCGACCAACACAAATTTACCATAAAGCGAAACCAGTGCTAGGAGCAGAAAAAGTTCCATTTTTGTCATGGTTTCCTTCTTTAAAAGAATATTCTATAGAACTAGGCGGAACATCAGGAATGATTGGTTTAGGAGAGGAAGCAATAAACATGACTCTCGGCGACCTTTCATTTGCACCACTTATTTGTTATGAATCCGTTTATGGTGATTATGTGTCTTATTTCACAGGGCATGGGGCTGACATCTTATGTGTGGTAACGAATGACGGCTGGTGGGGTGATACGCCTGGATATCGTCAGCATAGAATGTTTTCACAAATCCGTGCCATTGAAAATCGTCGCTCAGTTGCGCGATCTGCGAATACAGGAATTTCCTGTTTTATCGATCAAAAAGGGGATATTATTTCCGAATTGGGCTGGGACGAAAGAGGTGCCCTGCAAGAAATATTAAATCGGAATACAGAAATTACTTTCTTCGTCAGGTATGGAGATGTCTTGGGAAGAGTATCGCTCTTTTTGATTATCGCCCTGTTCGTTTACGCTTTGACATCTTATGCCAAAACTACTGGCTTGGCAGATAAAGCACATCTTACCAGAAAGTAGATCGCTTTTTCTTACACTATTCCCTCAATTTACCTATTACTTTAACTAATTTTGCCGCACTAAATATGACAGCATCCGTCAGCAATTGTCAATTTGCCATTATAATTCATGTACTATGATGCAAAAAAGTGACAGATTGACGGAAACTATGTACTGGCAGCCTTTTTGCGTGTGCTATTTAAAAATGAATAAAAATGTCTGAGAAAGAAAACGAAGAAGTAACTGGGCAAGAACAGGAAGCAAAGGAAACTGTTGACGCTACAACTGAAACTGGCGAGAACGAAAAGGTAGCAGAGGAGAAAGTTGTTAAGGAACCCACTTTGGAAGAGCGATATGCTGAATTAAACAATAAATATGTGCGCCTTTATTCTGATTTTGATAATTTCCGAAAAAGAACAATTAAGGAAAAAGCAGATATAATTAGTACTGCAAATGGTACGTTAATGGCTGATCTATTGGGGACCTTAGACGATTTTGAGCGTGCTATTGCCAATAATGAAAAAGTAGAAGACATAGAAAATTTGCGCGAAGGTTTTAAGTTGATTTACCATAAGTATTTCATGGCTTTAAAAAATAAAGGATTAGAACCAATGGATTGCAAAGGAGATGTGTTTGATGCAGATAAGCATGAAGCAATTACAAATATCCCTGTGGAAAATTCTAAGGATAAGGGTAAAATTGTAGATGTAATTGAGCGCGGATATAACCTGCGAGGAAGAGCACTTCGTTACGCTAAAGTTGTCGTAGGACAGTAAACGGAATACAAATTTAAAGCATGAGTGAGAAACGAGATTATTATGATGTCCTTGGTGTTGAGCGTAGCGCTGATGAAAAGACAATCAAAAAGGCCTATCGAAAAATTGCCTTAAAATTCCATCCAGACAAAAATCCTGATGATGATTCGGCGGAAGAGAAATTTAAGGAAGCCGCAGAGGCATATGAAGTATTAAGTAATACGGATAAACGTGCGCGTTATGATCGTTTTGGACATCAGGGTGTTAGTGGTGCTTCACAAGGCGGTCAAGGCGGTGGTTTTGGCGGAATGAATATGGAAGATATCTTCGATCAATTTGGAGATATTTTTGGTAGCTCATTCGGTGGTGGCGGCGGTGGCCGAAGAGGTGGCGGAGGATCACGTGTTGCACGTGGATCGGATTTAAGAATCAAGATCAAGTTGAATCTTAAAGAGGTTGCCTTAGGGGTTACTAAAAAAATTAAGGTCAATAAATTGGTAAACGCTGATGGCGTTACTTATAATACCTGTAAATCATGTAATGGTCAAGGACGTGTGATGCGTGTTACGCAAACCATGCTTGGTGCCATGCAAACACAATCTACTTGTCCTACTTGTCACGGGACGGGGAAGATTATAGATAAAAAACCATCTGGTGTAGATGGGCAAGGTTTAAGAAGAAAAGAAGAAGTTGTAGAAATTAATATTCCTGCAGGAGTAGAAGAGGGCATGCAATTGAAAGTTGGCGGCAAAGGAAATGCTGGTCCATTCAATGGTGTTCCTGGTGATTTGCTAGTCGTAATTGAAGAGTTGAAGCACGACCATTTACAACGTGAAGGAAATAATTTACATTACGAAGCGTATATCAGTTTTATTGATGCAGTTTTAGGTGCGTCAATAGAAATTCCTTTAATCGAAGGGAAAGCTAAAATAAAAATTGAACCAGGTACACAAAGCGGTAAAATGTTGCGTCTACGCGGTAAAGGTTTGCCAAGTGTCCAAGGATATGGAAGTGGCGACTTATTAGTGCATTTAAATGTATGGACGCCGAAGAAATTGTCTTCAGATGAAAAAGGTGCCTTGGAGAAATTAAGAAAATCGGAAAATTTTCAGCCGAGTCCTGGTGGGAAAGAAGAAGGGTTTTTTGATAAAATGAAAAATTTCTTTCAGTCCTAAGCAAATTAAAAAAGGCAGTAGTGCATTTCGAGAGCCTCAATGTACTACTGGTTTTTTATACAAAGTTTTTCGGCTTTTCTAGAAAAAGTAGTTTCCTGCTTCTTTGGAATTTAAGACTAACACAGGCACACCTGCGCTGTTCGTAATTAAACTCTGTGCAAAGGTGTCAAATTGTGGTAACAACCTGTCTGAATGATATGCAAACGCAATTAGGTTTGCTCCAATTTCAGTTGTGTAATTCACAATGTCATTTGCATAACCTTTCTTTTTCTCTAATACTTTTGTTTGGTAAGCAACACGTTTTGCCTTGAGCTGCTTTGTGAACAAACCACTATGAACAGCAGTCTTCAATTTTAAATTACTGTCAATTTTCTTCTCAGAAACGACATGAATTTCTGACTTTAATATATCTCCTAATCCTGTGGCAACCTGTTCAATTTGTAAACTTTCTTGCGACTCGTCAATTGGAACGACAATCTTACTCATGTCAATTCCAGAAAACTGTTCTTGAACAATTAAAAATGGTACATGCGTACTAGTAATTACCTTGATTGCAAAACTACCAAATAACTTCTGCATTCCTTTAGCACCATGTGTTCCCATGATTATCATTGTCGAATGTAATTCGTCGGCTTTGCTAGCAATGTCTGTATAAATTGAACCTGATTTAATATGAAAATTAACTTGAACAGCTTCAGGTTTATCTTTAATGTCTGCTAAGATTTTCTCCAATTTTGTGGTCGCTTTCGCCTTGTCTTTCTTGTCTTTAACAATATGCAAAATGTCTACATTCGCGTGAATCGAAGTGGCTAAGGTTATTGCATAAGATACCGCGTTATCCGCGACCGCAGTAAAGTCATGCGGCACAAGTATTGATCTTCTTTCCATAAAAATTGGTTTACACGTAAATATACGAAAAAGACCTATGCAAATTACGCGCCTAAATAGAGTAATCAACAAGTGATAGTCAATAAGGTAGTTTTAAAAGTGTCGTTCTAAGGCGTTTCTGTTAAGAAATGAACGGAGGGGGCAGGTTGAATTCATCCGTTTTCATCAAAATTCATACCCGCTCTATAGCCTAACTTTGAAGCTTGTATAGGCATTATTAGTCAGTTTCTGAGTTACGGTCATTCCGCTACCTATTCTTCTAAATTGAATAATTAAAGTTTACATGGCTGAACTATTATGTAGGCGAATTACACATCTATTTGCTTATAGTCAGGTATTAATACGTGTTATAAAAAAGCGAAAATATCACTATTTTAGAGTATGTGAATTGATGTATTTGTCAGTTGCAGAATAATGTTGCATTAACCACTTTATTGATGAAAAATAGGCCATAGCATATATTGATTCCACTCCACCTTTTACATTTTTAGTTTTTAATGGGAAGGAGTATTTATCCAAGCAACCATCAACTCATCACCCCAGCACCCCGGCACCCAATCACCCCATCACCCCATCAAATCATCAGTCAATCAAATCATCAAACTATCAGTCAATCAAATCATGAACCCTTCAACTCATCACCCCACTATACAATCAAACCATCAGCCAATCACCCCACTAAACCATCAAACCATCAAACCATCAAACCATCAAATCGTCAGTCAATCAAATCATCAAACCATCAACCAATCAACCCATGAAATCATCAGTCAATCAAATCATCAAAACCTCACCCCGCCATCCCCCGATCCAAACTCCTAAACTGTATCGCCTCCGCCAAATGTTGTGGTAAAATTGGAATTGAAGCTTCCATATCTGCAATAGTGCGCGCCACTTTTAAAATTCGAGCATAAGAGCGTGCAGACAAACCCATTTTCTCCATGGCCTTTTTTAATAACTCTTGACCAACGTCATCAATGGCGCAAAATTTTTCAATCAATTTCGGCTCCAACTGTGCGTTATAATGCAAATTAGGAATAGCTGTGAACCTTTCTTCTTGCATTTTTCGTGTTTGTACCACACGCTTGCGAATAATTTCACTTGACTCCCCCTTTTCCTTAGTGGACAATTTTTCGAAGGGAACCGCCGGAACTTCAATATGCAAGTCAATCCGATCCATCAAAGGGCCTGATATTTTATTCATATAACGCTTCACAATATATTCCGGATCTGAATTAGGATCATTGGGGTCGTAAAAATTGCCAGACGGGGAGGGATTCATTGACGCAACTAGCATAAAACCTGCAGGATAATCTACAGACATTTTTGCACGAGAAATGGAGACTACACGATCCTCTAGGGGTTGCCGCATGACTTCTAAAACTTGGCGTTTATATTCTGGTAGCTCATCTAAAAACAAAATACCGTTATGCGCCAATGAAATTTCACCCGGTTTCGGATTTGATCCTCCGCCTACTAGTGCAACATCCGAAACAGTATGGTGCGGAGATCGAAAGGGCCTTTTTGTCAATAAACCTTTATTCGCACCAACTAATCCTGCAACAGAATGAATCTTTGTAGTTTCCATTGCTTCGGCAGTTGTGAGCGGAGGCAAAATAGACGGCAGCCGTTTGGCCAACATGGTTTTACCAGAACCTGGGGGGCCAATTAACAAGATGTTATGTCCACCGCATGCAGCAATTTCTAAAGCGCGTTTTACGTTTTCTTGTCCTTTCACATCCGAAAAATCTATGGCAAATTCACCGTATACTTCTTCATGTTCTTCTGGAATGAATTGAACGGGTGTTAGTTCTATTTCGCCATTAAAAAAATCAACAACTTCTGTTATTTTCTTGATGCCGTAAATTTCTAAGCCTTCAACAATTGAAACCTCTTGTGCGTTTTGTTCGGGCAATATAAAGCCTTTAAACCCCAATTCTTTTGCTTTAATAGCCATTGAAAGCGCTCCTTTTATTGGGCGCAAACCACCGTCGAGTGAAAGTTCTCCCATAATGACATAGTTGGCAATATTCTCCGAATCAATTTGCTCACTTGCAGCCAATATTCCTACGGCAATAGATAGGTCATAAGCCGAACCTTCTTTACGAATGTCCGCTGGGGCCATATTTATTGTGACTTCTTTACGCGGGAATTTCAAAAGGGTATTCGTAAACGCAGCTTTAATGCGCTGGTGACTTTCTTTGACAGCACTGTCTGGCAGTCCAACCAAAAAGAAATTAATGCCTTTTCCTACATTGGTTTCTATTGTAATTTGAATCGCTTCAATCCCATATACAGCAAAGCCGTATGTTTTAATAAGCATATAAAATGAATTAAGTTTTGGGGTTGAAACTTTGCATAAATATATGAAAAAAGATTAATTACACGTCTATTTAACGATTGTTTTTTAATCAAAAAATTGTGTTTAGGTTTATTTAGATTAAATATAAACAATTGAAAATGAGGAATGTAGCTAAAAAGCGAAAACTGATAAAAGTCAGTTTCTACTTAGCGCGGTTTTAAAGGGTTTAAAGGTGTTTATTCAAAATATTGGGCCTCATCTTGAATGCTAAACTGATTATTGTCAGCTTTTAAAATCAATAAATATATAATCACCTGATAAACAATTGTTTGTCGCCATACTTTTTAAGCCTTTTAACTGGGGTGAAATATTTTTTATAGGTGTTTGTACGTATTGATTCGTAGGGAGATAAATGGATAAATTTGAAAGTGTTAACAACGTATTTGCAAATACAACATTAAAACGAAACCCAAACGTTTTTTTGGGTACAAAACAAAACTTAAAAATTTTCAATAATGAAAACTAAATTAAACTTAGAAGAATCAAGAATTCTCTCTGATGATGAATTGGGGAAAATGAAAGGTGGACGTCTAGACGCTTGTGGCGGAGGATGTGAGCCAGGTTGCAAACATGCTTGTAAACCAGGAGAAAAATATGCAAAGGAAGAGGTTGAGAGAGGATTGGGTTAAGAAATTTTGCAATTACAGTTGGAAGCGATACTAACGCTTCCAGCTTTATTAGATATTGTGGTCAGGGTAATTGTAATTGTCAAACATCAGTTTAATCGATCTTGAAAACACCTTGAGTAGAACTCAATAATCTATTTTAATAACTAAAAATTTTACGAGATGAAGACGAAATTAAATTTAGGAGAATCTAGAATTCTCTCCAATGAGGAATTAGGAAAACTAAAAGGTGGGCGTTTAGATGCTTGCGGAGGTGGATGTGAGCCAGGGTGCAAACATGCTTGTAAACCGGGGAAAAAGTATGCTGAAGACGCCGTTGAAGAGAGAGAAGGCTAACAGATTTTATTAATAAATGGATGGTTGGAGGCCCTAAAACAGCTTCCAACTTTTTGAAAAAGAAACAAATGAAAACATAATTAGGAGTAGAAGGTGTTAAAATTTGTTCCGTTAAAGAATTAGTAAAAATGAAAGGTGGAATTTTGGATCCATGTGCAGGCGGATGTGAAGCAGGTTGTAAACAGGGGTGTAGCCTAGTAGCAGAGTTAGTGGTGGAAGGTTTCGATATGAATAATACCTATTCTGATGCCTACTAACGTGCTTGATGATACACCTGATTAAAAGACTAATTGAAAATAATCATATGAAAACTAATATTGATGTTTCAAAAATAAAAATTGTCAAGCGCAAGAAAGTAGATGATGGACCGAATAGAGGGCTTGGTAAAAGTAAAGTCGGGAGGAAAATAGCTCGGTTAGAAAAAAAAGAGTAACAAAGCTGGATGCAGTGACATATGAGTTCAGTTAAATCATAAATACCAAAACTTATGAAAACAATATTTGACTTGAATGAAATGGTAGTCTTAACAGATGTTAATATGTAACATTTTAAAAAGAAAAGGTCACAATTGTGTGCCGACATGTTATGAAACATGGTAAGCCAAGAGATAAATTTAAGAGCAGAGACTGGTTCCAAATAGAGAATATAAGAAGGAGTCGGATTCTTAGTTGGGTTAGATCCAATTCCGAATTAATCATCCAGATACATGAAAAATAAGAAGTAGAGTTTATTGATTGTATGATTTAAAGCGTAGCTAATTATCTGCAATTGAAGTACGTAAGTGTAGTTTTAATTATAAAAAAAAAGATATGAAAACGTTAATGAATTTAGAGTTGAGCAAAATTTTGACCACAGAAGAATTAGCTGGGTTGAAAGCAGGTGCAATTGGAGAACCTTGCAGAAGAGGTTGTAAAGATGGATGTAAACAAGGATGCCTTGCGGGGCAGAAAGATAAGTCAGAAACAGAAAAAGTAGAGATGTTTGTACAACCTTAAGAGATATGATAGATAGAAAATATATTTTAAATCCGTATTATATAATGCGAGAAGATAAGCATAGGGTTCTTTTTACTGAAAGTGGAGGGTATTTTAAAATTCCTTCTGAATTTGCTGAAGATGCAATCATTTCTATGATTCATCCAGTGTTCGCTATAGTTTTAACTTTTTTTGACGGAAGAAAAACATATGAAGAAAGCATTTCGGGGGCTACAGAATATTTGAAGGCATCTCGAGATCAAGTTGAAGAAATAGTAGCAAAGTTAATAGAAAATAAAGGACGTAGTGGTTTCGATATGCAGGGTTATCTTTCTGAGTTCCCTAAAAATGTCCTCGTTGAATATAAGGCCGAATATGAGTTTCGTGATTATGACCCCGAGGTTTTTGCCAGTATTGAGACATTAGATTATAAAACGCAACGTCTTTTTAATGGACCTTTGGATCTTAATATTTTGGTAAATACAATTTGTGCCACAGATTGCGAATATTGTTATGTGGACAGAAGGGTTAAGCAAAATTGTAAGATTCCAATTGAACGCTTTATTGAGTTGATTGATGAAGCAAAGGCGATTGGTGTTAGAAAGGTCGATATCGCTGGTACAGAAATTTTTCTTTATAAGCATTGGGACGTGCTCGTTAAACATCTTTTGGATAATGGCTATTATCCTTATTTGTCAACTAAGCTACCCCTAGCAAAAGAAAGAATTGATCGCTTATATGAAGTAGGAATTAGACACCTTCAGGTTTCAATGGATTCTCTTGATTCAGAGACAATCAATAGACTTTGGGGAGTGAAGGTTGAGGATTACATGGTGAAAATGCTTGCGTCGCTTAAAATGGTTGGAGAAAAGGGAATTGAACTTCAGGTTAATACTGTGGTTACACGGACGAATTATTCAATTGAAAATTTGGAGAAAATGTTCTTAGAATTGAACAATATCCCTATGTTAAAAGAGGTTTTAGTGAATGAAGCAGGACCCTCAACTGCGAAATCAGAGAAAGAGTTTAAAGCGTTTAGAATTTCATTAGAACAATCTAAAAAAATGGGAGAGTTTGTTGAAGAAATGAATAAATCGAAAAAATTAAATTATTTTATTGGATATTCTGATGGAGCACACGAAGATGACTATATAAATGATTATAGTGTTAAAAAAGCCAAGTTTGAATCTAGAGCGTCTTGCCCTGCGGGAACAAGAAGTATGTGTGTTTTGAATGATGGACAAGTAACAATTTGTGAAGAATTATATTGGCATAAAGAATTTCTAATTGGAAATGTTTTAGACCAATCAATTATGGATATCTGGAATTCTGATAGGGCAAAGAATTTTGGAAATCTTTCACAAAATGATTTTACTGAAGACAGTACATGTAGCTCTTGCTCAAAATTTTACACATGCAAAGGTGTTGATGGTGGAGTTTGTTGGAGCAATATTGTTCAAGCTTATGGTGATGAAAATTGGATGTTCGCAGATCCGGCCTGTCCAAATGCTCCAGAACCAATTTATGAAATTTATAGTAAATAATTGTGCTCTAAAAATATGAAGTATTTTTTGGTAATCATACTGATTTTGCCCCTTTCTCTAATGACATTTGGGCAGGGTGAAATGGAAAAAGGAATGATTAAGGGGAGAATTGTTACAGTAGATAATTCTCCTATTCCATTTTCCTCTATTCGACTTATGAAATTTTCAGACTCTTCATTGGTCAGAGGAGTTTTCTCTGATACTCTTGGTTCTTTTCAATTTGAAAAAGTTGAATTTGGGCGCTATTATATTGAAATTACTAATGTCCAATTTGACCCCGTTCAATTTGTGGTGAGTTTAGATTTGGAGAAGCTTGTTCTTGAAGATGTCAAATGTATTCTAAATAACACATACCTAGATCGAGTAGAAGTTATTGGCAAAAGAGATGTTATCATTTACAGTGACGAAGGTGTGATACTCAATGTGAGTGGGACGCCACTAGCAAATGGGAGAAGTGCTTTGGATATTTTAAAATTTGCTCCAAATGTTAGTACTAGTGGAGGTGTTCAAATTTTAGGAAGCAATTCTGTAAAAGTGATCATGGATGGGAAAGAACTCAACCTTTCTGGAAAGCAGTTGGAATCCTTTTTAAGTGGGCTCATGTCCGAAAATGTAAATTCCATTGAAATTATTGATAAACCAGGGGTTGGATATGATGGAGAAACAGGTGGTGTTATTGTTATTAATACTATAAATACACAGAATGGATATTCTATTAGTGGTTTTGGAACCTACACTCAAAAAACAAAACCTGGGGCCGTTGCAGGATTAAACCTTTTTTTAACTAAAAATAAATTTAGACTTTTCTCCCAGGTTTATTTTGCGAATAACCCGAATTTTAATACTGAACAATCAGAGTTTTTTGTCCAAGAAGAGGATTATTTCTTGAGGAGAACGGCCTCATCATCCTTTTCTAATCAGCGTGTTGAACAAAGTCTTTCGGCCTCGTTAGATTACCAAATCAATCCTGGGTCTACCTTAGGAGTCATGTATAGCAACCGAAAAGATAATGAAGAGAATATAAAAAGCCATACAGAAAGCAATATAGAGACTTCTTCAATCGCGGATTCTTTGGCAATAATAGATGTTGAACGCGAGTTCTACTATACAGAAAATTCATTCAATGCATATTATAAAACAACTATTGATACATTAAATAGTAAGATTGAATTAGTTGCAGATTATAGTATTGTTGATCAGCTTTTTCCGAGTTTACAAGAAGTGAATTACTCAGGTGCTGATGTTTATAATTCTTCTGGATATATTAGTCAGGATTATACTATTGCGACAGGTATTTT
Organism: Crocinitomix sp.; assembly: GCA_013138735.1. GTDB lineage: Bacteria > Bacteroidota > Bacteroidia > Flavobacteriales_D > Crocinitomicaceae > Crocinitomix. The sequence goes on from WTCE01000100.1 coordinate 37,270, forward strand.
TTCAATTAAATCAAATCTGACAAAATATTTTAGAAATGGAAATCGTCTTACTGGTGGACTCAAATATTCGTCGAGTAACCCCAAAAAGGATTTTTCTAGTGTAAACGCTCTTTCTGAAGACACTTTGCGTCAAAGTTTTTTATTTGATTTTAAGCAGGATATTTATGCAGCCTACAGTTCTTATAAAATAAAATTGGATTCATTTTCTATTGTTGCAGGCGTAAGAGCGGAGTATACAACTAACTATTTTTCCGGCAATCTCAATCAAACTTATTTATCCTTATTTCCTAAATTGACCTTTATTCGCTTGTTTAACAAAAAACATACAGGTTACCTTACACTTTCTAAAAGTATTAGTCGCCCAAGTTTCAATCGTTATAACCCTTTTGTCAGTATTTCTAGTCCGAATATTACCTCTACTGGTAATCCTGATATTTTACCTGTTGATATTTATAAAATCGGATTGACTGACGTATTTAAAAACAAAATTTATTCCTCTCTCTATTTTAAAAGATATGAGCATATAATCACCACTTTACCTGTATTCGATACAGCTACCGAAATAACTTCATATTTGCCTGTTAATAATGCAAGTCGTAATAGTATCGGATTCAATTCATCCATTCCTTTTTCATTGACAAAATGGTGGGATGTCCGAGCATCCGTATATGTCGGTTATCAGCAAACATTAATTGATGAAGAAAATGAAACTGCTCAATCTTTTCAAGGTGCTTTGGGGAATGCAACCATGGTGAATATGTTTAGTTTGCCTGCGGGAATATCAATGGAGCTTTATTTTAATTATTCAGCTCCTTCAATTAGTGGTTATTACAATTATAAATCCGTATTTGTAAGTAGTTGGGAACTACTAATTCCATTATTCAATGAGCGTGCTACGTTAGGGGTAATAGTTGACGATATTTTTAATACTAATAAAGAGCAGATGAGTTATACATTGAGTACTATTCGTTCAATAAGAACTGATAAATGGGACACAAGAACCTTGATGGTAATGTTCAGTTTTGATCTTTCTGGAGGAAATGGAGAGAGCTGGAATAAAAGAGATTCTGGTATCGAATCAGAAAAAAATCGCGCTAACGAAAAATAGATCAGTTATTTTGGTCAATTACACCCAAGTACCAAGTCGAATATTGGTTATGTTGAGGTTGATAAGCTTGGGTATGGAAAAAGAGAAGTAGGGCAAGTTGTGCGTATCGTTTCTTTTTCCTTATGCTGTCTCTTCTTAAAACGTTTCGATCCTTGAAGTTTGTGTTGACAGTTCATATATAATGAATTAAGTTTTAGGGTAGAAACTTTTCATAAATACGCAAAAAAGAATAGTTGGATCATTACCAAAATTCAAAGATCAACATACATACTCAAATACAAATGTATGATTCTTCTCAGTTCTCCTTCTACCGAGAATAATTATATTTGGCTAAAAATCAGAACTATGAAACAAATGAGATTATTATTAATTGTACCAATTTGCTTGGTGATGTTCTCTTCTTGCAAGAAGAAAATATGGGGTTGTATGGATATAACAGCCGAGAATTATTCGCCAGTTGCAACAGAAGATGCGGAAGATTGTACTTATGCAGCTTCGGACGAAGTATTTTCAAGTACCGTTACAGATGCTTCTTGGACCTTAGTTGGTGGTATTCAATGGCAGTCTACTATATCTTGGTCGGCCATCACTAACAGTGTGATTGATAATGGAGGCGTAGTTGCTTTCATTAGTATTTCTGACGGTAGTACATGGGAGCAAATTCCAATGACATTTTATCAAGCAGATACTTATTCAACTTCAATTGGAATTTCATATACATTAGAAGAAGCCACAATAACTTGGACAGATTCAGATTTGACTGAACCAATTACACCTCCATCTGTGGATGTAAAATTGATTATCCTTAGGTAGGACACATTAAATCGCGTTTAAATCTAAAGGGGCTTAATTGCCCCTTTTTTTATTGTAATCTTCCTTAAGATCGAAATCCAAAAAAATTAGCTATTTTCATTAAAAATTGACTTATACCATGTCCAATCAACCAGAAAATCAACTTCCACCAAAAGAGAAAGATGTCCTTGACGGAGAACCTAAGATGACCATGAAGCAAAAAGCACGAATCGTCGTGATATCTTTGCTAGGAATCTTGCTGATCACTTTTACAGCTCAAAATTGGAATCCTGTAGTTGTGGAGTTTTTGAATATGAATTTTGAGATACGAATTATTTTTATAATACTTGGTTCGGCAATATTAGGGGCATTAATCAATTTCCTATTAATGAAGCATAGAGCCGCTGTAAAGCGAAAGAAGAAATAAAGTGCTTGTCTACTTTATTAGTGCCCGGAATTGATTTTGCTGTATTTCCGTCCAAGCACTATATATTACTCTCGATATAGTGAATCAATGAATGGATGATTTTGATATGAATTTCTTGAACCCGATCCGCCCACTTGCTCATTGGTGCACGTAATTCTAAATCTGCTAAACCAGCAATTTTACCACCATCTTTACCTGTAAGCGCAACTACGAACATGCCCTTTTCTTGAGCTTTTTCAATTGCATTAATTACATTCTGTGAATTACCACTTGTAGAAATTGCAAGCAAAACATCATTGCTCCCACCAATACTTTCTACAAAGCGCGAGAAAATATATTCATAGCCATAATCGTTAGAAATACAAGAAATATGCGAGGCATCTGAAATGGCAATTGCTGCTAATGGACCACGATTTTCTCGAAAACGACCCGTCATTTCTTCAGCAAAATGCATAGCGTCACTCATAGATCCACCGTTGCCACATGAAATGACCTTTCCACCCGCCTTGATAGATCGAATCATTTGATCCCCAGCGGTTTTTATTTTTTCGAAATTGTCCTGATTTTCAATGAATTGAGATAATATTTCCTGGGCTTCTAAAAAATGGTCTGCTATTTGTTTAGTACTCATTAAAATTGATGTTTCACCAAATGTAACAAAAATAGTATAGATCAATTTCCATTCTTTTGTGAAACTTCTCTTATATTTGGGAGATTGATTGATATGATTACCAATTTAGAATATATGAAAAGAACATTTTTACTTTTAATAATTACGTTTTTTGTCTCGGGGGTATATGCTCAAACGGGATGTTTAGAGGAGTGGAGAGCAGCATTCGAAAAACGAGGAGCATATTCAGTTTCAGATGACATGCATAGAAAAGTCTACATCAGTTTTGTACAAGATGGAGAGTCGACTTGTTTGTCTGGTAAGGCAAGGGTTGAAAACGGAAAAATAGTTTCTGTATTCTTACAATTCGAAGATGGATCTTATGAATTGATGGATATGAAGCTTTATAATAAAGACGGAAAAGCTCCAGGTGTTACTAATGGAATCTCTGAGGAAATTATCAATGAGGAAAAAGAACATTTCTATGTGATTTTTGTTGAAAAATTGAAGCCAAAGAAAAAAGAATACAAAACGGTTGGCGGTCCTGGGGACATTTAATCGGGAATAAACGAATTTGAAAAACGTCCAGACATTTATTGTCTGGACGTTTTTTTTTAGACAACCTTTTAAATTTTCAATTGTCTTAGATGAAAATGTATAACATTATTATCTTTATTGCTGCAAAGCGTTAAAATTGAGCGATATGAAAATTATTTTTAGTCTACTTTTTGTTTTTGGATATCTCCTTTCCAGCAATGCTCAGGTCATTGAAAAGAGATATGATGTTTTTGATCAAACAAAAGGGAGTGCTGTAGTTCAAACGTCAGACGGAGGATTCATTACCGTTGGACAAGATTATGATATTGCGCCGGGAAAAAAAGGAGCTTTATTTTTTAAATTAAACGCTGCAGGCGATTTGTTGTGGCATACATTCATCCATCAAGAAGAAGGGAATTCTACTACGCTTAAATCTGTTGTTGAAACGACAGATGGCGCATTTGTGGTAATGGGTTCCAGTATTAAATACAACACGCCCGACCCAGGAAATGTAACGAGTACAATTGCGATTAAATTTAATGGTGACTGAACAGTGATTTGGGAAAAAAGTTTTGCTGAACCTGGTGAAATGCTTTGGAACACTGCTATTGGAAGTCACATGGAAGCTTATTCTGACGGAGGTGTTATTATTTCAATTAATATAGGATCGTTAACCTGTGGAGGAGCTGCTTTGATTCGCTTAGGAAGTGATGGGAACTTAATCTGGTCCAAAAATTATCATGGCGCAGGTTCGGGTAGAGGCATTTTAGCGAGATCCACGGGCGAACTTTATTTTACGGGATCAATCAATCAAGGTGATGGCTATAAAGCGCATTTGACAAAGGTTAATCCTGGTACTGGTGAGCAAATTATTACCAGGATTTATGATTTTTCTGAGAATGCCACTTATGGCAGAGAGCTAGCGGATGACGGCGAAAATATTTATCTAGCGGGACATCATGACGGGCGATTATTTTTAACAAAACTGACGAATGATGGCGAATTCAATGCTGAATGGTCTGTGTTTGCAGGGAATGGTATGGATGTTCCAATGGAGCTGGAAATTGTGGCTGACCAAATTGTCATTGCAGGTGTTTCGTATACTGATGGACAAAAGAGTGTGCTGGCTATAGTTGATTTTGATGGGGACTTATTGGGTGACTATACTTTTTCAAATGTGAGCGGCTCCATAAATATTAGCGATATCGCACTTGCTGGTACGGATGAATTAATATTTGCAGGCACTTTTTATGAGGCAAGTTCTTCCAAGACTATGGTTTATTTTGGTAAATCAGGTTTTCCGCTTTCGTCTAATTGTTCTTTTTTTACAGAGGAAGTGTCTTTTGATGAAGCCACTACAATCGTATCCTTACCATCTTTTTTTGAAAGTGATAGCCCAGTTGAGTTACCAATTGAATTTGAACGTGTGACTTTGAGTCAATTTGGGATGACAGATTATTGCTCTTTATCTGAGGTTATTGAACAAGAGGCTCAATTGGATTATATCCAGTTTTATCCGAATCCAGCTAATAGTTTTATTCAATTCGAATCAACTTTTGCTTTGAAAGGATATACTGTTTATGATGCTGCAGGGAAATTAGTTTTACAGGAACAAATCAAAGGTATTGCTTTTCAAAAAACGGTAGACATTTCAGGTTTGACAAGTGGTGTTTATTTGATTGGTGTGACTACTGAAAATGGAGTAGTGCATGAGCGATTTGTGAAGCGGTAGGTTGATCGAAAATTTTCCTATCTAAAATAGGAAAACCATTCCCCTTCGAATTCCGTTCCCCAGATTTCTGCTTTTTCGTCCATGCCTTCCATTTGCCAATAATATTCATTGCTGTTTATGACGAATTCGGCAGCTAGAGCTATGGTCGAAAGACCTACAAAAACACCGACAATTATTCCGTAGAGTGTTTTTACGACAATACTGTCTCTCATGAGTTTTATTAATTTTTGGATGCTGTAATGAATAAGAATGAGTACCAAACAATGGAGGATTATATTCAATAGAAATGGCCAAATATCAACGCGATATGCCAAAGAAGTACCCAAAGAAGTTTCTTTAAAAACAAAAGGGTTACCATAATAAGTTGGGAGGCCTAAAGGTTCAATACATATATAACGGACGCCAAAAAGTACTGACATTGTTAGCCCAATAGCGATATATGGTATGATGAAATATTTTAGTTTGGATGACATTTATTTGGGGAAAACATGAACAGGTAAAATAGTGTGAATCCAATATTCTTGATTTCGGGAAAGGCTATCGAAAGGCTTATTGTAATATTTCAAGGCAAGCCAATCATGTTTTATTAAGTAGGCTTTTCTTATTTCTTCAAATAGATTGCATTTTGAATTATAGGCGGTGTTTTCTGATGAATTAATTTTTATGAGCAACTGCCCTTCGTTTGGTTCATTCAAGGCCAAAGTATCCACGGGCAATTCCATGGCTGAAATGTGATGAGCAAGTTCAGCCGATATATGTTCTGAAACATTTTCTAAGCTCACTTGTTCACCGTCAATCGTAATATGATAATCTGTGTCCATGAAAATTTTTATGCTGTCAGAAAATTGGATTGAATCTGGAGGTCCCTCCCGAGTGTCATAGTCGCACATATATAATAAAGCAGGACCTGAGCATGAAGTAAGATTCCAAAATATAAATTCATTTGCAAATTCCCTAAGAACATATTGTTGGTAAATAGGATGCTTTAAATCTGCAGCTGATAAAATTTCATTAATTGTTTGAAAATGGTTGGACTGATCAACCCAGAGTCTCCATGAGATAGATTCATAATAAAATAACTCATCAAGCGTTGTACCTGAAGAAATGTTAGAATCAAGCTTAAATTTGTTCCGACACATACTTGGTGGACGGATTGCAATGAAAACATAATGAAAATAATCTTCCGTATTTTTTTTAATCTTTAAGGTGTAATTGGGTTGAGAAAGGTCGGTTAAAAATTCTTCGAAAGCTTCACCTGTGCTTGATGTGAGTAAAGAATCTTGTATTAAATAATAAGCCAAACTATCTAAACAGTTATTTAAATCTATACCAGCCTCAGAATATTCTGTTTCCAAACATTCATACATTTCATCTTCTTGCTCATACTCACTAGAGCAAGAAATGAGTCCTAAAAGATAAAAGGAAAATATTAGATAATGTTTCAATGTGTTTCTTTTTATAAATGCAAATACCTAATTTACTAAAGATCTTTCACCCATATGGTTTTCTTTGTCGCATTAACCGAAATAAGTGAATCGGGTCGCATAAGGTATTGTTCTACTTTGTTATCTAATTGAAAATTTAATATTAGCGTGTCTTTTTTTACCCGCCAAGTCCCGCTTCTTGTATATATTATTTCATTCCCATCCATATCTCGTATCCAAATGTTATTGTCATTTTTAGTTATGTTTTGATATCGTAATTCATTGTTTTTTTTTTTAGGTAAATTCTTGTGGTATAGCTCATTGGATTATAGTGGATAGTTGAGTTTAAGCTGGAGTCGTAAACTGTAAAGCAGGGGTTTGTAGTTGAATCTATTTCGTATTCTCCAAGAATGTCAGCTGTTTTATATGATTGGTTGGAAGTACTGTTTAGATAACATCCGGTTAATAGAATCAAAAAGACGAAGGAAATTAGGTGTTTCGACTTCATGCTAATCAATCAATTTTTTAAAAGGTTGCATGCCGCAATCCGTATGTAATCTTTCGAAATTCTCACTGTAAAATACGTTTCTGAAAATAATTGAATCGATAGCGGCTATATTCTGATCTCCGCCACATCTATTGATGGAATACAAGCACAATTCATCTTCTAAAACGAAGGCCATGCCGCCAGGTTTAAATATGTGAGTAATTGCTCTTCGATCTTCTGATCGATATTCATTGAGCCTGTTTAATGCTGCATTCGCACCGTTTTTTTTCTTGAATTTAATTCTTAAATTGGCCCCAATGCGCATATAAATTTTATAATTATTAGCCAATGGATAAACGCCTTCAAATATCAGGCGTTCGATTTCTGCAGCAGGAAATAGGTTCGTGACATAAGTATATGTTTGAATGGAATCTGGATTTGAAATAACAATCGTCGTATAATCATTCCGACCTTTATAATAAGTCTTGCGTTCCTTGTTTGTAATTTCCAGAAGCGCTTGGAAAGCATCAAAATCAACTGGTTTTTTACGTTTATGAGCTGCGAATCGGGAAGATGCGCGCAATGTATCTTCAAAGATTGGGTGTGCATCCTTAATTTCTTTGATTTCACCTTGAACTATAGGTCCATAGTCAGCGTCTGGATGTTTATTACATGCACTCGTAAAAAAGATTAAGATAATAAAAACGAAATGGATTTTAAACAACATTATCGCTTATACAAAACATCCATGTAAATTGGCAAGTGATCTGACCAACCGCCATGGAATCTAAAACCAATATAGGTTCTATTCGTGATTTTTCCAACGCCATCTTTTTCGGGTTCTAATAAAAAGTCGGCATCAAATATTTGCGCCAATTCTTGTTTGGAGTATAAGGCACTTGTAGAATCTATCATTCCTGTGCTCACCACAAACTGATCTAAAATTCCCCATTCATGATCGTATTTGTGCGTACCTTTTTTGAATTCGTATTGCCAAATCATGTTTAATAAATCGCCTTGCTCCATTTCAGCAATTGATTTTTTGGCCTTTAGAATATCGAGCATGCTTTCGTCATCTGGGTGATCATTATAATCGCCCATGGCAATAATATTAGCAGTAGGAACAACTGCTGTAATGGAATCGAATTTGGCACGTAAAACAGTTGCTGCATAGTTGCGTTTGGGCACAGTTGCCAATTGACCGCCATAACGGCTAGGCCAGTGATTCACGAATAAGTGCAAGGTATCTTTTCCAACAATGCCTTTCGTATAAGAAATGTCGCGTGTTGGACGACTGCCTTCTTCTGGGAAATTTAGTTTGATGGATTCAAATGAGAGTAGTTCAAAATATTCTGGGCGGTATAAAAGTGCCACATCAATTCCACGTTTGTCATCACAATCGTGAAAGGCAATTTTATAGCCGAATTTCTTTAAGGGGGAGTTGTACACTAAATCTTGTAAACATTGAATATTTTCAACCTCACATAAACCAATAACTGCTGGAGGTTCCCATTCTCCTAAAGCCAAAGCAGTCTTACAAATCTTGTTTATTTTTTCTTGATACCGATAAGGTGTCCAATGGCGCATGCCGTCAGCTGTAAATTCATCATCATTTTTAATGGAATCATTAGTCGGGTGGAATAAATTTTCAACATTATAAAACATGATTCGAATCCCAGACGGATTCACCTGTGGATTTTGGCCATAGGCAAACATTCCTGTAAACAAGCAAAGGAATAACCCTATCGTTTTAGTTTGAAAGAAATCCACCATAAAATTGAAAATAATAATGTTGCCAAAAATAAGACTAAGGCAATTTTTAAAAATAGGGGATTGGAAAAAGTCAATTTAGTACTTACACCATTTACCAATCCATTAATTGGTGTAAATCCAATGGCTAACCAAAAGCTTATATAAGATAGTGTTAACCCTGTGTCTTGCACCCCTTTTGCCAAAACATTTCGGCGCAGTTCTTCAAAATACAGTTTGAACGGCATTTGAATTAAGTATTTCAAAAAACGTTCGATTAAATATACACCTAAAATAATCCCCGTCCAAGCAAAAATTTGTGAACGGGGAATATCAAAGAGTTCGCTGGCATATGTCAATCCAAAATAGACTGCAATGATGGTTAAAACAAGTAATAGAGCCGTTTTAATCATGCCAACATTTTAATTGTTATACTAGTCGTCGTCACCGTCACTAGCTTCTTCCAATTTCTTACCAACTAAAGTTCCATTGATAATTTGTTGTTGGAAGTCTTGCATTGCACTCGGTGAATGAGGGATCAATATGGAAGTGTTTTTTCCATTCTGTCCAATATTGTTTAACGTATCAAAATACTGCGTTAATAATACAAACTGCATTACTTCTTCATGCGTAATATTTTTTAGTGATTTTTGGAAATCTTCAACAGATTCTTTAAAACCACGTACAATTTCTAAACGTTGTGCCGCAATACCTTCACCCGAAAGGCGTTTTGATTCTGCGTCTGCTTCAGCTGCTTTTACAACTACAATTTTATCCGCTTCGGCGTTTTCCATTGTTGCCTCTTTGTCACGCTTCGCAGCGTTAATTCGGTTCATTGAATCTTTTACGTTCGAATCAGGATCAATATCAGTAATAAGTGCTTTTACAATTGAATAACCGTAGTCATCCATTGAATCAGCTAAGTTTTGACGCACAGCTTTTGCAATGTCTTCTTTCTTAGCAAATACATCATCTAACTCCATTTTTGGAACCTCAGCACGTACATCATCAAAAATATAAGACGCAATTTGGTGACGGTGATTATCTAATGCATAATGTGCATCAAAAATTTTGTCAGGCATTACTTGGAATTGTACCGATACACGCAAGTGAACGAATACATCATCTCTTGTTTTTGTTTCAACATCAACGTCCAATTGTTGTACACGCATATTAATGTTACCTGCTTTTTGATCGATAAATGGAATGATCATACCGAAACCTGGACTTGCCATTCGTTTGAATTTTCCAAGACGTTGGATCACGTAAATTTTCTTTTCCGGTACAATAATGACGGATTTGATTAGTAATAGAAGCACTACAACTGCGACTATAACCAAGGGGATTAATTGTTCTTCATTCATATTTGATAAGTTTGTTTAGTTTAATATTATCAACCCAGATTAATTCCTAATCAACCGTCGATCGTTTACAGGGATAAATATAGTAAAAAATCAGACGCCAAAAATATGAAAAACCATTTTATTTAGCTTTATACTAAAAAAAATAGCTTAACACGCAATTGCTTTGAATTTAGTTCAAGATTTGGAATAATCGAACTAAGATTTTACACGAAGCTGAAATCCGGTTTGATGAAAAGTGTCAATTGTTACCAATGGATCGGGCTTTAAATATTTGCGTAATTTGGTAATGTAAACGTCCATGCTTCTTTTTGTAAAGTAGTTTTCTTCTTCCCAAATTTTTAGCAAAGCCTCTTTTCTAGGCATAATGGTGTTTTCATATTTACACAATAAAGCCAGTAAACTGTTTTCTTTGGGCGAAAGTTTTACTTCGTTTTCGGCAGTTGAAAGCATTCTATCTTTGGGTTGGAATCGAAATATGCCAAAATTATATTCGTCCGGTTCTTCTTCTTTTACTGGGTTATTACGATTGAAAATGGCAGAAATTTTAAGTAATAAAATTTCTGTATCAAAAGGTTTGGTGAGGTAATCGTCAGCACCAATCGCGTATCCTTCTTTCAGGTCTACCTTGGCGTTTTTAGCGGTTAAAAAGAAGAGCGGCATTGTTTTAGACTTGGCTTTAATTTTCTTGGCTAAGGTAAAACCATCCATATGAGGCAACATAACATCTAAGATGCACAAGTCAAATTCGTTTTGCGCAAATACAGAATAGGCCTCTGTTCCTGTTTTGCACCAAGTACATTCATAATTCGACAATTCAAGATAGTTCTGTAGTAAAGAACCAAAATTCTCCTCATCCTCAACCAATAAAATTCTTTTTAATGACATAACGGAAATTCTATGATTACAGTTGTACCAACATTCAATTCACTTTCAATTCGAATAGTGCCTTTCATTTTAAACACCATGTATTTTACAAAACTCAGCCCCAAGCCAAATCCTTTTGTATTGTGAATGTTTCCTTTTTGTGCGCGATAAAAATTATCAAAAGCTTTGCTTACTTGATCCTTGGACATGCCTATTCCGGCATCTTTTATTTTTATGCGGACTTTATTGCTAGTTATAACTGATTCAATCTCAATTTTAGGTTGCTCGGGCGAATATTTAATGCTGTTTTCTATAATGTTGGAAAAAACATTCTCTAAATGATAAGCATTGGCATTGATAAATAGGTTTTGACCCAACTTCAGATCGACTGCACAGTTGCGATCATCAATCAATAAGGATAATTTCTCAATCGCTTCATTAATTCCTTCGTTCACATCCATGCGACTCAGTTCAATATCAATATCATTTTTCTTTAAGGATGCTACTTCTAAAATGGTTTCTATATGGCGAACGAGTTTATCTTTTTCTGCTTTTATAATTTCAATAAATGCTTGTACTTTTTCTGTATTTTCTCTTACTTCGGGATGAATGATAGAATCTGCCGCCAAGGATATTGAGGCCAGCGGAGTTTTAAATTCGTGGGTCATATTATTTATGAAATCAGATTTAATCGTACTAATTTTTTTATGCTTGATCACTAATCGAATAGAATAAATAAAAACGAAGACGATAATGGCAATAAATAGGAGTGACAATAAAATCATGACATATATTTGTTGCCAAACCGATTCATTATTCGCCGACATATTTATGTATAGCATATATCGGTCTGGATTCAAAATGTCATCCTCAAATAATGGGATTTGATAGTCCCATTCATTATTGTCAATTGGTTGGATTGCAAAACTTTCTGCTAGTTTATCATAAATACCCCAATCGTTTGGATTCACTAATCCAAGTGCTGCTGTTTCTGAATACAGTTCATCCTTAAACGCGATACTGTCTAAACGAATGTCATCTACGTCAGTGTTAACTTCGAATAGTATCCGTTCAAAAACATCATTTATGTCATGCAATTGCACTTGTAATGAGTGATTTTCATCATTTTCAAAAATTTGCAGGATGCTGTCTTGGTCACCGAAAAACGCTATTTCATTCGTGAAAGTCAAACTATCGCCTTTCACTATTCGAATTTCAACCTGTGTGTTTTTGTCAATCGTATCACCGCCTTCAAAATCATGGTAATAAGTAATTCGCAATGAATCATCCTCTGGGATTGTATCATATTTATTATGATCAAGTTCCAGAATGCGTTCTTGAAATATGGCATTCAATTCAGGTGTGGTGGCTAAATATGCAAGCGAATTAAAATCAGACATACCTTGCTCCACATTGGCAACTAATTGATGCACTTTATGATCAACCAGCTTCTTTTTTTCAACTAAAGACTGTTCTATCCACTTGTATTGAATAAAGACAATGCCGATTAACGCAAGTGTCATGGCAGTAATCAAAACAGGAATAGTTCTGGTTCTCATAAGACAAATGTAAGATCATAAAATGAAGGTTTTGATACTTTAACCTTTTTTAACCCGTGTAGCGATTAGGATTTACGGACCATCTATTCGTTTCGAATAAATATAAAACGGCCATAATCCCATTTATCACCCGATTGATAATCTAAATATCCAGAATATAGTTTACCTATGATAAGTGCACTGTCTATTTCAACATAGGAATTTTCAAAAAAGGCTAAAGACGAATCACTGATATAACTAACTCTCGAAAATCGTAAAAAACCTTCATCTCGACATTCTTCTAAGTCGAAAACCATCTCTACGTTATTCAACGTTACGCTTTGTCCAGTGTCAACAGGCAAACTTATTTGATCAATAATTTGATGAAAAATCAGACTGTCACGTTCATAAAATAACCTTCCGTTTTTAATGGCGAATGGGATGCCTTCCGCAAGTTTCGTTGTCCAGTGATAGCAGTCATAAACATACTTTATAGCTGACTTTTTAATGCAGTCATCATGAATAGATTTGTGACAATCATCATTCGTGAAATAAATAAATGAAGTGTCAATTAAATCAAAGATGTTTAAAGTGTCTCCCTTTAAATAATAATTATTCGGAACTGAATCTCTTTTTGGAATATTAGCAAATAGATCGTCAGGAAAGCTGGTTGACGTATCGACATCTCCTGAATTACAAGCTACCATTAATAGACAACTGAAAATCAGTGTCACTAAACTTTTTGATGTTGTTTTAGCTTGGATTACTGAATTCATATAGAGACTAGAGTATTGCTAAATTAAAGATCAAATTTAATCAAATCCATTAAACCAAACAGGTCAGATATTGATTAACCAAAACCAAAAAGGCTATATTTGTCCCAAACATTAAAGGAATAAAATATGAAAGCTTATGTATTTCCAGGGCAAGGCGCTCAATTTGTAGGGATGGGTAAAGATCTTTACGATAATTCTGCTTTGGCAAAGGATATGTTTGAAAAAGCCAATGAGATTTTGGGTTTTAGAATTACAGACATCATGTTTGAAGGAACAGATGAGGAGTTAAAGCAAACAAAAGTGACGCAACCAGCTATCTTTTTGCACTCAGTTATTTTAGCAAAAGTTTTAGGAGATGATTTTAAACCAGAAATGGTTGCGGGTCATTCTTTAGGCGAACTTTCTGCTTTAGTAGCAAATGGCGTGTTAAATTTTGAAGACGGTTTGAAATTAGTTTCACAAAGAGCTTTAGCAATGCAAAAAGCATGTGAGGCAGAGCCTTCGACTATGGCTGCAATTTTAGGATTGGATGATGCAATTGTTGAAAAAGTTTGTGCAGATATTGATGGCGTAGTGGTAGCTGCAAATTATAATTGTCCTGGGCAATTGGTGATTTCTGGAGCCGTAGCTGCGATCGACACTGCCTGTGAGGTTTTAACCGAAGCAGGAGCGCGTCGTGCATTAAAGTTACCAGTTGGTGGAGCTTTTCACTCCCCGTTAATGGAGCCAGCTCGTGAAGAGTTAGCTGCTGCAATCGCTGCAACAGAATTTAATACACCAATTTGTCCCGTTTACCAAAATGTGACAGCAGCAGCTGTTTTGGATCCTGCTGAAATAAAGGCAAATTTAATGGCGCAATTAACTGCTCCAGTTAGATGGACGCAAACTATGCAACAAATGATTGCTGATGGTTGTGCTTCTGTAACGGAAGTAGGACCTGGGAAAGTATTGCAAGGTTTATTTAAAAAAATCGACCGTAAATTCCCAACTGAAAGTGCCGCGATTGCTACTGAATAAATTGATCGATACTTAATCCCGTTGTACATTGAGGCTCTCGAAATGCACAGCGGGATTTTTTTTAGTTACTTTTTCGTTCCATTGACATTTAAGAATAACAAACATATAAAAACGTTATTCAGATGAAGCAGAAATTTTTAATACTCCTTTTAGCACTTGCAGCTGTAGTTTGCCGTGCACAAGATCTCGCTAGTGCTAGTGTACTAGTTACCAATTTTAGTGATGCTCCAATTTCAGGTGCACAAATTCAATTTTTCGATACCAAAAATAATGTCACAATCTCAGGTGTTTCAGACGGTGCAGGTAAGTTTATAGTTGATCTACCAGCCGGGTGGTATAACATCCGCTTAAAAAGTGTGGGGATGTCGAAGGATTATTCGGCTATTGAAATTCCGACACTTGGACCAAATGAAGTCTACAATAACATCAATATTATTATTCAGTATGAAGAGGCATCTTCCTTTACGCTGAGTAATTTACATTTTGAAACCAATAAATCAATCATAAAAAAGGCCTCTTTTGATGAGCTAGATGAATTGGTGAATTATTTAAAATTAAAGCCAGAACTTAAGATAGAAGTTGGGGGACATACCGATAGTGAAGGATCTGAAACTTCGAATCTTTCTTTGTCAGATGCTCGCGCAAAAGCTGTGAAACAATACCTTATTAGTAAGGGAATTAAAGCGGATAGAATTGTAGCGAAGGGTTATGGTGAAGCAAAACCAATTGCTGAGAACGATTCTGAAAATGGGCGTGCATTAAATCGGCGAACTGAGATTCAAATTATAGAATAATAATGCGTGGTTACACTTTTGAAGACTTTTCAAAAGATCGAATCAGTTGGCTGACGGATCGAAATTGAAGCTGTCAACAAAAGGTAATGTCGAATTAAGATTAACGAATGTTGAATAAAGAAGTGAAAATTCACTTCGTCATTCGTTGATCGAGATTCAGCATTCGAAATTAAAGCTATTGAACAAGGGGAATAATTAGACGCGGTTATGCCTTTAAAGACCGAGCATAAGATCTAACATAGCTGACGATTGCTGAATGCGTAAAAAGCAAAATCAACACGAAAGCATGCGCGGTTAAAAAGCTCCACACAAACAAGTTGAAGCCTGTATTATAATACAGACCCAAGCCAAGAGAAAAAACTAAGTTGAAAAGGAGTATGGCAAATCCTAGCACGACTCCTTTCCACTTTCCTTTTTTCGAAAGTTGAATACCAATGAATAAGAGTAGAATAATTAAGGCGAAATAAGCGATATAGACAATTGTCTTTACGCTAAAGTTAAGCGTACTAAATTCTCCCTTTCGCCATAAATCAAAAAGTACGTAAAGCAACTGTAAAGCAAAAATGAGAAGGCCAATTTTTAAGGGCATCAAAGTTCTTTTCAATAATTTTATTGGATGCCCGGCCGATTGAATTACATGACGATTATTAAGCATAACCGTAAAACCTTCCGCTTTATTTATGAATTTAAGGAAGATGTTGTCTCCATTAGACAAAGAGAATATCTTACCATCTCCAAGCTCTTTATGGCTGCAGAATTCACCAATTGTGGTTCCTTCATAATTAACTCCGCCGCGATTTTTTGGCAATTCAAGGTTGATGCTTAATTGCTTTTCCGCTACGTCGTAATCGTAATCCATATTTTAAACAGTATTCTAGGTATAAGAATGAATGTCGTTTACTGCTAAATATCCTTACGTAAATTGTAAAAGAATTGAATTAAAACAAAAAAGTCCTGATGCACATTGAGGTTCTCAAAATGCGCGTCAGGACTTTTAAATAATATTTTTTTAAAACTGTTTTACACAATCATCTTAACAGGATTCTCTAAAAATGCTTTTAAATCTTTTAAGAACGCAGATCCAACTGCCCCATCTACAACTCTATGGTCGCATGACAAGCTTAATTTCATGATGTTTCCAGGAACAATTTCTCCGTTTTTAACAACTGGAGTTGCTTTAATTTGACCAACAGATAGAATACAACCATTGGGAGGATTAATAATTGAAGTAAAATCTTCAATACCGAACATTCCAAGGTTTGAAATAGCGAAAGTTCCGCCTTGCATTTCCTCAGGTTGTAGTTTTTTATCACGTGCTCTTGCAGCCAAGTCTTTAATTTCGTGACCAATTTGCTCAAAGCCTTTCGTGTCCGTGAATTTAACCACCGGCACTAATAAACCTTCATCAACTGCAACCGCTACACCAATATGAATATGATCATTATAACGAATCGCGTCACCAATCCAGTCAGCATTTACTTTCGGATTCTTTCTTAAAGCCGCCGCAGATGCTTTAACAATCATGTCATTGAATGAGATTTTAACACCTTCATCCGCATTAATTGCTTTTCTAGCAACAATTGCATTGTCCATATCCACTTCCATTTTTAAATAGAAATGTGGAGCAGAAAATTTAGAAGCTGTTAATGTACGTGCAATTGCTTTTCTCATTTGAGAAAGAGGCACATCTGTATATGATTCTGTTCCAATAGCTGCTGCATAGCTATTAGCGCTTGCTGCTATTGGGGTATAATTTTCAATATCAGCTTTTACAATTCGGTTGTTTTCACCAGTACCATGAACAGTCGCTAAGTTAATTCCTTTCTCATCTGCCATTTTTCGGGCGAGGGGAGAAGCAAAAATTCTAACGTTTGAATTGGCTGCTGGCGTTGCAGCAACTGGTGTACTTGCAGCTACGGGAGCCGCAGCTGGAGTTGGTGCTGATTCAGTTTTAGTAGCTGGCGTTGCCGCCTTTTCTTCCTCAGCTGGAGCAGCATTAGTACTTGTGTCTGCTGCAATTATTGCGTCAACGTCATCACCTTTTTCGCCAATAATGGCTAAAATATCGTTTATTGGAGCAGCAGCACCTTTTTCAACCCCTATATACAGTAAAACACCATCATAGAAAGATTCAAATTCCATGGTAGCTTTGTCCGTTTCAATCTCAGCGATTAATTCACCTTCTTCAACAGTATCACCTATTTTTTTATGCCATTCAGCAACAACCCCTTCGGTCATTGTATCTGATAATTTCGGCATTCTTACGATTTCGGCCATTTTATAATTTCGTTTGTGTTTTATTAATTTATTTCAGATGAATGATCACCTAAAACAGACCAAATTTATGCTAAATATTCTTTGATGTAAGGATAGTCAGCTTGATTATAAACATCTTTGTATAGTTCATCTGCTGTTGGTAATGGAGAATCCTCAGCGAACTTAATCGATTCGGCAACTTCATTTTTTACCCAAGCATCAATCTCTGCAATTTCCTTTGCAGTTAAAAATTTGTTCGTTTTAATCTCACTTAAAATATGTTCAATTGGATCTTTCGATTGCCATTCAGCAACCTCATCCTTTGTTCTATATTTTTGTGGATCAGACATTGAATGTCCTTTATAACGATAAGTACGAATATCCAATAAAGTGGGTCCGTCTCCTCGTCTTGCGCGAGCAGCTGCTTCTTCAATCGCTTCATGTACACTTTCAGGTCGCATACCATCTACAATAAACGAAGGCATTTCATACGACAAGCCCATTTTAGACATGTCAGTAACATTCGTTGTGCGTTCAACAGATGTTCCCATGGCGTAGTTATTATTTTCAATAATAAAAATGCATGGTAATTTCCATACCATGGCCATATTGAAAGTTTCATGCAATGCACCTTGTCGCGCAGCGCCATCACCAAATGAACAGAAAGCAACATTATTTGTTCCTCTATATTTTTCAGCAAAAGCTAATCCTGCTCCCATTGGAATTTGTGCTCCAACAATACCATGTCCACCGTAAAAACCTTTATCAGTATCAAAAAAGTGCATAGAACCACCTTTACCTTTTGAACAACCAGTGCTTTTTCCGTATAGCTCGGCTGCTAAAATGCGTGGGTCTGTGCCCAAAGCCATAGGATGACCATGATCACGATATGCAGTAATGTGTTTATCTCCTTCAATTGCCGCTGAGGCAGTTCCTACCGCAATAGCCTCTTGTCCAATATAGACATGCAAAAATCCACCGAATTTTTGTTGAATATATAACTGAGAAATTTTCTCTTCGAATTTACGTATCAATAGCATGTCTTTGTACCATTTTACATAAGTCTCTTTCGAGAATTTTGTTCCACCAGTTTTTCGGGTAGATTTTGTCGCTTTTTTAGTAGTAGCAGTCTTTGATGCCATATTGCCCGTTTTAGCTTTAATGAAAGACAAATATAAATTTTTATTTGCAACCTGAGTTCGCTTATTCCAAATTTCCACAGAAGTCTTGAAAATGGTGAGATTCTGATAGGGAAAACAGTGTGCTAAAGGGTTGATTTGAGGTTTTTTCTGCCTAAAGATTGCCGTTTACAAGACGTTCCGGAGGATTGATTTCATTTGCCTTATACGTCGTTATTGTTTCTCGAAGTATAAATAGTCTATCAAACCAATGCCTTATCTAAGACAATTGAAATCAACTGTGAGCGTTTGGAATAAGCGAACTCAGTTTCATAATTAATCGGAACTTTTTATCGGATGAATTTGATCCCTAAATAGATCGTCCTTTTTTCTTTACATCACAATGACAATTAGTCCAGTCGAGTTTTGATCGCGGCGTAAAGAAAAATAGAAGTAAATTTAAATAATTATTAGACTGTAACGTTTTAGATAATTGTATTATATATGGAGAAATCAGCCCCTATGAACCGCTTACTTTTATTGCTTATTCTAAGTGTTTTAGCTCCGTCCTTATTTGGACAGAAAATATCGAACGTTGATTTTGACGCGATTAAAATCGAGATTAGCGATTCTAGTTCAATTTATTATTACCCTTCATTGGTCAAACGTTTTCAAAAGCAAGACACAACCTTAAGTAATGTTGCATTCAACTATTTATATTACGGCAATGTCTTTCAAGAAAACTACTATCCTTATGGGGCCACAGACCAACAAAGACTTTTTGTAGAAGCTTATAAAAAGAATGATTCATTTGCGAAAACGGAGGAGTTAGGTTTGGCAGTTTTAAATGAAAACCCAGTCAATTTGGATGTGTTACTAAAGATGGTGTTTTTATATAATAGAGAGAAAGATGTAGGGAAAGCCACAATTTTTGCAAAGCTCTATGTCTCATTTTTAGAAGTTATTTATGCAAGCGGAACGGGAGAGGATTGTAATAATGGATTTGTCGTGATTTCGGTAGATGATGAATACCGTATCACGGGAGATTTGGGTTTGACAGTGGTAAGACAAGCTTTGGTTGGCTCATGCGATCAACTTGTGTTTTCGAGAAAGGGACAAAAATGGAAGAGCCGGATTAAAGGTTTGTTTTTTAACGTAAAAATGCCATTAAGTTATTTAGCCAAATCTTTCCAGCATTCTGATGATCCTTTACCAGATAAAAATCCAGATGAAGACGAAGATTAGTCTAAAAAACTACCGTCAAAAGCCCACGGAAGCAAATCTTTGCATGAATTTAAGCTGATTATTGTTCCGTTTTTAGCAACCATTATTAATTGAATTGGTTGTTCTTGTCTAATTTCCACTTCAACTAATGTTTGCCTGCAAAGTCCGCAGGGTGGCACAGGCACTTTTAAATCTTTGTCTACATAAACAACCAACATTGTAATTTTTTGGTTCGGATAATTTGAAACCGTATGTGATAATAAATTACGTTCGGCACATATCGAAACAGGATAAGAAGCGTTTTCCATATTGGCGCCTTTAATAATTTCGCCCGTTTCTAATCTTAATCCTGCACCCACATGAAATTTAGAATAAGGCGCATAGGCATTGTCTGCAAATTGAATCGTTTCATCAATTAGCGCTTTTAAATCCATGTCTTTGATAGAATCATATGTGAATTCTTGATAAGCTATCGTAATTTTTTTTTGCATAAATAGGGTTTAGCCATAAGCCATTTAGTCGCGTTTTATAACCGTTTTGATGGATCAAGGAAGAATAAATGTACACATTCTGTAGAATATGTCTGACTTATTTATTCTTAAGCGTTAAACCTTTTGTTTAAGAGGTAGTCCTATGAATCTATATTTAATGTAAGCTTAACATTAAAAAATAACTTATTTTTGCAGCCAATGACAAAACCTTTGCCACAAGATATTAGCTTATTGAATGATTTTGATCCTATCACATTGCAAGAGATGGATGGGGTGAAGTTAATGAATCGGACGGATACGAAATTTGTCTTTAAGCGTGAGGCACTCAATGGTTTTTTAGATATTTTAAAGGATGAATATCGGGTTTTAAATATTAAAGACAATTTAATATCCTCTTATAAAACACTTTATTTCGATACACCAGAGTTTCAGTTTTTTGCGGACCATCACAACGGCAAAGGCAATCGATTCAAAGTTAGAATGCGAAGCTATGTTGAATCGAATTTGTTCTTTTTAGAAATTAAGAATAAGTATAAAGGAAGAACGGCTAAGAGCAGAATTAAAGTTCCAGATTTTGAATTGGAATTAAAAAATAAATCAAACAATTATATTGCAGAAGTGATTGGTGAACCAATTCATTTGGATGCGAAACTTTGGAATAATTTTAATCGTATCACACTTGTAAACAACAAAGAAAAGGAACGTTTAACCTTAGATTTGGATTTGTCTTTTGATTGGGACGGTACTAAAATTAACTACGAACATGTTGTTATTGCTGAGTTGAAACAAGAAAATGTAGATCGTTCAAGTCTTTTTTATAGTATAATGAAAAAGAACGGAATCCGACCAAACGGAATGAGTAAATATTGTGTTGGTACGGTTGCATTATATCCGGAACTGAAGTACAATAATTTTAAAGAAAAAATACTTTTAATAGATAAATTAATATAATATGGAATCACCAACACCAGATGAAATTGAGTTTTTAGGAATGAAATTAATGGATAACGACTTTTGGAAGTTGTTGTTCAAGTTTGCTTTCAATTTGTTCTTTCTTACTGCAATTGTTAGATACGTCTATTATAAAAAAACGCCGCGAAAAAATTATTTGTTTACGTTTTTCATGATCTCAATCATCTCTTTTTTCATCTGCTTTGCTTTGAAAAAATTTGAAATGGGAGTAGGAATGGGACTTGGTTTATTTGCCATTTTTGGGATTATTCGCTATCGAACAAACCCCATGCGAATTCGTGAAATGACCTATCTTTTTTTGGTAATCGGATTATCTGTAGTAAATGCCCTTTCGGGTAATTTGAGTGTCATTGAAATGGTCTTCATAAATGGGATTGTATGGCTCATTGTTTATTTAATGGAGAATTGGTTGCTTCAAAGTAATGAAGATGACAAGACTATTATTTACGAAAAAATTGAGAATATTAAACCAGCACGTTATACTGAGCTAGTAGCTGATTTAGAAGAAAGAACTGGTATGTCAATAATTCGAGCAGAAGTAGGAAAGGTTGACTTTTTAAAAGATACCGCTGAGATCAAAATTTATTTTGAAGAAGATTTGTCGAAACTATAGATTCTGCCTAATGAACTGAAAAGTCCAAACGCACATTGAGGTTTTCGAAATGTGCGTTTGGACTTTTTTTTTGCAAAATTCTTAAAGAATGATTACCCGCCTTGTTTCATTATTTGCCTTTACCAAGTAAATCCCTGCGGGTAATGTTAAAGTCGTTAGGTCATCAATTATAGTTTTTAAGTATAACTGACCATCTATTGTATAAATTTCAATCGTTTCTTTGTCACCTTCAAAATCAATTGTTACATCTCCTGTAGAAGGGTTAGGGTATATGTTCAGTTTTGACAATTTAAGGGCTTCAATACCTGTGTCATCAACTCCGCCAACGCTAATATCTTCTTGTCCACAACTTGTTACGGTAAGTGTTGCTATATACTCGCTATCGTCAGGGTATTCGTGAACAGGATGTTCTTCAGTCGAAGTTTCACCATCTCCAAATTCCCAAAAATATTCAAAGCCGTGTTCGCTTGTATTGATGAATGTAGCAATTGGCCCATCAAATGAAACCATAAAGCTGGCAATTGGTACAGTATAATCTATCGTTAAAGAATCGACTTCATGTAAGACATGATGCGCAACACCTTGCAAAAAATCTGTTTCTTCTACTGTCATTCCATCCGGAACATAGGAATTACCGTCTACCGAAGTGTCAAAAATAAGCTCGTAAAAATAACAAGCAGAAAGATATACACCGTACATGGACGGATGACTGCCATCACCAACATACAAATCTTCAAATGGAACAAGTGGTGCTAAATAGGTGTCAATATGTTGGAATCCAATTCCAATAGGTGCCAATCTTCCACTATGCGTGTCGGCCATATAATCATAGGCTATATAAAGGCGTTGATTCATTTTTGTAAATGTATTAATCGAATCCCACATGGGGTCACCATCTCGTCTTCCCCAAGTATTAAAGAATATTGGAACAGCACAAGGGTTTGCACTACGAATTGAATCAACTAAGATTTCGGCAAAAGGAAAGCACTCTTCATGAACTTGTTCCCAAGGAAAAGAAGGCAATTGGCTTTGTTCTTGAAGGACCACAAAATCCCAATCATTAGCACTTATTTTAGAAAGTGTGGTTGCATTTACAGAATGCATTTCAAAAATGAATCCACCAGGTGCGTTCTGATCTTTAATTAGAGTATTGCCATCTGCAGCTGCTAATTCAACAACCATCCCTGTTAAATCATAGGAGTTAGTATAACTATTGCCTATAAAGAGGGCCTTTTTCTCTATTTGAGCAAACGTGAAATTAGAGAGGATTAAAAGTAAGAGTACTATGCGTTTCATTTCAATATTTTTTGATTAAGATGAATGTTTCAGTACAAAGGTTGC
This sequence comes from Crocinitomix sp., assembly GCA_013138735.1. GTDB lineage: Bacteria > Bacteroidota > Bacteroidia > Flavobacteriales_D > Crocinitomicaceae > Crocinitomix. The sequence continues at coordinate 60,504 of WTCE01000100.1, forward strand.
TCTTATTTAAATGAATGAAGTAGTTATGTCTCGTTCATATTGGAAACCCAATTCCTTAGAAATCCCGTCTTAATCTGCCAATCGAGCAGAAATAGTTACTCTTCCTTGGTGAAAGGTTGGATATCCATTGCCCTTTTCAAATTTTAGTTGAGTTAAAATCAAATTCTTTGCGCGATAAGCGTAAATCGTACTTCTTATCGTAGATTCTATCTTGTTATGCATACAAGAAGTAACATTTCCTTTCACATCTACAGCAATATCAAAAACCAAAATTCCAGTAGCGTTCATTTCCATAGAAAAAGAAATTTCTTGGATTACTTTCCGCCCATCTAGCGCAATTTTTCCACTGACTTGGGCGCTGCCAAATAAGGTTGTGAAAAACAGAATGAGGATCAATAGGTATTTCATTTTAAACATTTTTTTAAAGATACAAAAAATCAAATTTACACGATTACTTATGGCCGAATTAGCTTATGCGACTCCAATTTGGTTTTGATTGAATAAGCGAGCGCAATTTTTTCGCCAAATATTCATGTTCTTTTAGTTCAAATTTGATGTCTTTATCCAAAAGCTCTTGCGCTTTTTCTCTTGCTAATTGTACAATTTGAGTGTCTGTTGCTAGATCAGCAATTTTAAGATTTAACAAGCCACTTTGCTGCGTACCCATGATATCGCCAGGCCCTCTTAATTTTAAATCGACTTCAGAGATTTTAAAACCGTCATTGGTTTCGCACATGGTTTCCAATCTTTTCTTGGCATTTTCTCCCAATTTATAACTACTCATTAAAATACAAAAAGACTGTTCTGCGCCACGACCTACGCGGCCACGTAACTGATGCAATTGTGAAAGGCCAAATTTTTCTGCGCTTTCAATAATCATAACACTGGCGTTGGGCACATTAACCCCAACTTCGATTACCGTTGTGGCGACCATTATTTGCGTTTTTCCACTCGCAAATTGCTGCATTTCATGTTCCTTATCGTCCGGCTTCATTCTGCCATGAACAATGCTGACTTTGTATTTGGGTAAAGGAAAACGCCGCGTAATTGATTCATAGCCCGACATTAAATTTTGATAATCTAGTTTTTCAGATTCCTCAATTAAGGGATAAACAATATAAACTTGGCGCCCTTTTTTTATTTCATCCTCCATGAATTGAAACACTCTTAATCGTGCCGATTCAAAACGGTGAGAAGTTTGTATTTCCTTTCTTCCTGGCGGTAATTCATCAATGACTGATACATCTAAGTCACCATAAAAGGTAAGTGCCAACGTTCTTGGGATTGGTGTAGCTGTCATTACCAATTGATGAGGTGGTAATAAGTTTTTCTTCCACAGTTTAGAGCGCTGCGCAACACCAAAACGGTGCTGTTCATCAATAATTGCTAATCCTAAATTTTTATAGCGAACAACTGGTTCGAGCAAAGCATGTGTGCCAACTAAAATGTCAATCTCACCATGTTCTAAAGCATCATGTAAAACTTTTCGTTTGGCTTTTTTTGTTGCTCCAACCAATAATTCAACTTTAACATCCATTTTTGAGAGCATTTCTGAAAGGGAAATAAAATGTTGATTGGCCAATATTGCTGTTGGTGCCATTATACAAGCCTGGTAACCGTTTCCAACCGCAATAAGCATTACCATTAATGCTACAAGCGTTTTTCCACTTCCAACATCCCCTTGCAATAAACGATTCATATGTATTCCTGAACTAAGATCTTTCCTAATTTCTTTAATAACACGTTTTTGTGCCCCTGTCAATTCAAAGGGAATGTATTCGTCGAAAAAAGTGGTAAATGGATCGCCAATCTCCTCAAATCGGAAACCTTTTATTTTGCGTTGTGTAATTTGTTTTCGCACTAAAAGTTCCAACTGCAAATAAAATAACTCCTGAAATTTAAGTCTAAACTGGGCTTTTTTCGCGGCGTCATACGAAGGTGGTTGGTGAATGTCATAGATGGCCGTCTCTTTGCTGATTAAGCCTAAATCATTTCGGATCCAATCTGGTAAATCTTCGGTGATTTGGTTTCTAATAGCTGGCAATAATTCTTTTAATAGACGTTCAATTCCGCGCGTATTAAATCCAGCTTTTTGTAATTTTTCACCGCTATGGTAAACTGGCTGTAGTCCTTTTTGAAGTGGTCGGTCAGCAAAAATGAATTCAATTTCGGGGTGGGAAATATTATATTTTGAACCGAACTGTTTGGCTTTGCCCCACACAATTAACTCCGTACCAATAATCAGTTTTGGTTTAATCCAATTAATTCCTTTAAACCAAACTAAATCAATGGTTCCAGAGGCATCTCTAAACTTGGCTTCAAATCTTTTGCCGCGACCTGCGCCAATTTCTTTTCCCCCAATAATTTTTCCTTTTAACTGAACAGCTCCTGCAATTTCAGGTATTTGAGAAATTAAATGAAACTCTGAACGGTCGATATATCTAAATGGAAAGAGAAATAATAAGTCGCCAAAAGTCTTAATGCCAGCCTCTTCACGCAAGACTGCACCTCTTTTTGGACCAACTCCTTTAAGATATTCAATAGGGGTAGATAAAAAACCCGGCATCAGTAAATCAAATAATTTTTAGTAAATTCCAACAATAATTTTATTCTGATATGTTCAAAACCATCTTGCAATTTACGTTAATTTTTTTGATCGTCAGCATTGTTGTTGCCTTCAATAGCTCAGACAATCACGTCAGTAAATATACACAAAGTACCCCAAATGCAATGCCTAAAACAGTGTCAGAGGCACTTGTGCAGATTGGCGCGGAAAAACCGAATCATTATATCGAAAAGATGGATGCGGATTCTGCCCGAATGGGAGAAGAGATAGTGAAATTCGGTAATTTATTGGACGAGTCAAACAAAAGGATCTCTAAATATTTCGTTTGTACAGATTGTCATAATCTACAATTAGAATCTGCTAATCCAGCGGATGAATCACCAGAAGCAGTATTGGCATATGGAATGAAAAATGACGTTCCTTATTTACCGGCATCTACTTTTTATGGCATGTACAATAAAGAGCATTGGTACAATGATGATTATTTGAAAAAATACGGAGATTTAGTTTTACCTACAAGAGATACCCTTTATAATGCCATTCAATTATGCGCCACACAATGTTCGCAAGGACGTGCAATGGAGCATTGGGAAGTGCGTGCAGTCTTACATTATTATAAATCAATTGAATTGAAAATTAGCGATCTTAAATTTGACGGAACTGAATTAATGAAATTCTCGAAACTGCTTTCTAAGGATAAAAAGGCAGCTTTAAAATTATTGAAAGAAAAATATACACAGGTTAATCATGCCCATTTTGGTAATTCGGATATTCCAGTGATTGAAGGGTATGAACCGAATGCCGACAATGGCGAATATATTTTTAATAAAGGATGTTTACATTGCCATGACAAGGAAGCTGGTATTACAAATTTCGCAATGAGTAATGATAAATTAACCTTAGGATTTTTGTATCGCAAAAAAGATAAATATAATAATCTTGCTATTCCGCACATTACACGTTATGGTACCTATGCCTTTAGTGGTAGAAAACAATATATGCCCAAGTATAGCTTTGAAAAAATGAGCAAAAAACAAATGTTAGATTTGCTTTATTATATAAAAGTGGGCAGTGGAAATTAAGAATACATTAACCAATGCTCAGGATTGAGCAATTTTGAACTAAACAAACAATTAATGAAACGAATTATTGGATTATTTGCTGCTTTGGCTGCCATAGGCAGTGGGGCTTACGCACAAGACGGCGCAGTGCTAGAATCTTTTTCTGGAACGCGGGTACTTTCCAATCACTCTGTCGAGTTGCTGCCTAAACGCTCATTAGAGTTTATAGTGTCTCATAAATTTGGGGATGCTGCTGGTGCTGCTGGTGGATTACAGAACTTCGGAGGTTTTGATAATTTGGCTGATGTAAGAATAGCTTTTGAGTATGGCGTATTAGATGATTTAGATATTGGAATTGGCCGTAACAAAGGAGTTGGGTTAATTACTGGCGTGCTTGACGGCTTTGCGAAATATAAAATATTGCAACAAAAAGAAAAAAGAATGCCTGTGAACTTAGTTTTTGTTAGTTCACTAATTTTGCCATATAAAGCGGCAATTTCGGATCCTTCTTCTATTGCATCATATCCTAAATTTTTGAATCGTTTTACTTTTACTAACCAACTTTTGGTGTCGCGTAAATTTTCTGATCGTTTTGTGCTTCAGACCAATGTAGGGTATAATCACAGGAATTTTGTGGAGTATCAAGATGCAAACGGACTTATATTTGCTGGAGTTTCTGCAAGAACACGATTTACAAAAACAATAGGAATGTTGGTGGAATACAATCATGTATTCAATAGACCAGATGCCATTGCAGCTAATTTTCAAGATCCTTTAAGCGTTGGAATTGAGATTTTAACAGGAGGCCACTCATTCGTCCTTGGTTTTTCAAATTCAAGAGCATTAAACGAAAATCTTTTTATACCGGGAACCACTTCAAATTGGTTAGACGGACAATGGAGATTTGGATTCTCAATTAACAGAAGATTTAAATTATGATGCGACAGATATTAATTTTTGCTGGTGTAGTATTGACGTTAACGGCTTGTTTAAAAGATAAATCAGTTGAACCAGTTATAGCGGGTCCCTGCGCCGATACCATTTATTTTAATGACGATTTATTGATTCCAATATTTAATACTTCATGTAATACATCTGGCTGTCATAGCAGTGGAGATGCGGCAGCAGGTTATGTTTTAGAAGGATTTGATAATATTTCAGATAATTCAGACGTACTTTTGAAAGTATTACAGCACGAAGCTAGTGTCACTCCAATGCCTCTTGGCGGAGATAAATTAGCAGACAGTTTAATCCAGAAATTTGATTGTTGGATTCAGCAAGGAAAATTGAATAATTAGAGTAGCGAATAAAAGACTTGTCTATTCCTCCTTTTTTAATGTACTATTCCTCCTAGAGCATATAATGAATGTGTTTTTTGTTCTATATTGGTCATGAATCAAAAATTACTACCATGAAGAAAAACTTATTTTTTATACTCCCAATAATCGGTATTGTTGGATTTTCCTTTTTTTACGAAGGAGATCATATCTCAACTTATCATAATGACGGCATAGAAGCGGTGAATTTCACTTCAGATCCTCCAACAGGTAAAACTGGTGCGCCTGGTGAAGGCAATTGTACAGACTGTCACAGTGGATCGACAATGTCTGGAGATGGTGTTGTGTTTTTTACTGTAGGTGGCGGACCCGGTTATATACCTGGTAGTACTTATCCAATAACCGTATCTACAATTTCTGGAACAAAAAACGGTTTTGAAATGACCATTTTGGATGGAGACGATAACTTTCAGGGATCATTTACATCTGGAGATAATTCGGGTGTGGCGACAGGTGGAGGAATTGATTATGTAAGACATTCTGCTTCCGACGGAGTTTTAAGTTGGACCTTTGATTGGACTGCTCCAGCTGCTGACGCCGGAGAGTTAACGGCCTATTATACGGTGAACATTTCAAATGACAACGGATCCTCTTCCGGGGATGAGATTTTTCTTGGAAATGAAAGCATCCCTTTGTTTGGAGTTGGAATTGAAGAGAATGAATTAGATGCGGCTTATAATATCTTCTATAACAGCCAAACGCGTGAATTGAATTTGAATTATTCTTTATTAAAAGAATCTAAAGTGGTTTTGAATATCCAAGATCTTTCAGGTAAATTAATTCAGTATTATGATTTTGGTTATCAAAATCAAGGAGACTATGCTGAAAAATTAACTGTTACAAATGTTGACTCAGAAGGAATTTATCTTCTTTCTCTATTTATCAACAATCAAGTATTTAATAGAAAAGTATCGCTGAACTAAAAATTAGTTGATATCAGTAATGATAAGAGGAGGTCTTTTAAAGGCTTCCTCTTTTTTGTTAATTAAAAGAGTAGTTTCAGTTATTAAGACTTTAATTTTCGACTTATATTTGTCTTCTAATTAAAAGATATGAAAACAATCGCTACTTATAATTTTAATGGTAAAAGGGCACTTATTCGTGTTGACTTTAATGTGCCGTTGAATAAAGAGACATTAGAAGTTACGGATGCTACAAGAATTAAAGCTGCCATTCCAACAATAAAAAAAGTGTTGAGTGACGGAGGTTCTGTGGTTTTGATGTCGCATTTAGGCCGCCCTAAAAATGTACCTGAACCAAGTTTTTCTTTGAAAAATATAATAAGTACTGTAGAAAAAGAATTGGGACAATCCATTTCTTTCGCATCAGATTGCATTGGTGCGCGTGCCTTTGAAAAGTCGGCAGCATTGCAACCGGGTGAAGTTCTTTTATTGGAAAATTTAAGGTTTCACCAACGTGAAAAAAAAGGTGGAGTTGATTTTGCTGAATTGCTTTCAAAGCATGGAGACGTTTATATTAATGACGCTTTCGGAACAGCACACCGTGCACATGCATCAACTACGGTGATCGCGCAATTTTTTCCAGAGCATAAAATGTTTGGCTATTTAATTGAAAAAGAAATTGAAAGTGTTGATAAAGTTTTAAACTCAACCCAAAAGCCACTCACTGCAATTGTTGGAGGAGCCAAGGTCTCTTCTAAGATTACGATCATAACTAAACTATTAGATAAAGTAGACAGTTTAATTATTGGCGGAGGAATGGCCTATACCTTTGCAAAAGCAATGGGCGGTCATGTCGGCAATTCATTGATTGAGGATGACTATATTGAAACGGCCAATGAAATTATTGCGCAAGCCAAGGCTAAAAATGTAACGTTGCTCATTCCAATTGACACCGTCGCGGCAGATGAATTTTCGGGCGAAGCAAATACACAAATTTGTGATACAAAAGCGATACCTGACGGTTGGATGGGGTTAGATATTGGAAACAAGGCTGTGGAAGCTTTTAAAGCCGAAATTTTAGCTTCTAAACTTATTTTGTGGAATGGACCAATGGGCGTTTTTGAAATGAGTAAATTTCAAAACGGCACAAAAGAAATAGCATTAGCAGTAGCTGAAGCAACCAAGAATGGAGCGTTTTCTTTAGTAGGTGGAGGCGATAGCGTTGCAGCGGTGAACAAGTTTGATTTAGGCAAAAGTGTGAGTCACGTCTCAACTGGAGGCGGAGCAATGTTGGAGTACTTAGAAGGGAAACAATTACCTGGGATTGCAGCAATTTTAAATGATTAAGAATGACCATTGAAACGTTATATCAACATTTTAGAGCAGGAACGGGAATTACAACAGATACTCGTAACTTAAAAAAGGGTGCTCTCTTTTTTGCTTTGAAAGGTGATAATTTTAATGGGAATAAATTTGCGGCTAAAGCCTTGCAAGAAGGTTGCGTTTTGGCAATTGTTGATGAGGAGACAGATGGAATTGATGATCGAATAATTAAAGTGGATAGTGTATTGCTAACTTTGCAAGATTTGGCTAAGCATCACCGAAGGCAATTTAATATTCCTGTTTTGGGCATCACCGGAAGCAATGGTAAAACCACTACAAAAGAGTTGGTTGGCGCTGTACTTTCTAAACAGTATAAAATACTCATGACGCAAGGCAATTTGAACAACCATTTAGGTGTTCCTTTTACCTTACTCAATTTAGATGAAACGCACGAATTGGCGATTATTGAAATGGGCGCCAATAAACCAGGCGATATTAAAGAATTGGTGGAAATTGCAGAGCCGACTCATGGCATAATTACCAATGTTGGCGCCGCACATATCGAAGGTTTTGGATCTTTGCAAGGTGTGATTAAAACAAAAACAGAAATGTATGATTTCATTTCTGCTAAAAATGGAACCTTATTCATTAATGTCGAGGATGATATTTTGATCGGGAAACTTCCTGTTGGAATTTCAATTTGCAGCTATGGCGAACATCATGGTGATTATCAAGGGGAGTTAGTGAGTCAAAATCCATTCGTACAATTTTCATGGTTGACTGGTGGTTATCAATCAAAACCATTGAATACGCAATTGGTGGGGAAATATAACTTTACTAATTTTTTATCGGCAATTGCCATTGGTGCCTACTTTAAAGTTGATGCGGATGACATTTGCGCAGCAATTGAAAATTATACACCTTCCAATAATCGGTCGCAAGTCACAAAAACGAAGCGAAATACGCTGATTGTGGATTGTTATAACGCTAACGCCACCAGTATGATGGCTGCCTTAGAAAGTTTTGTAGCAATGGAAGTCGAAAATAAGTTAGTGATTTTAGGAGACATGTTAGAGCTTGGAGGAATCTCCCTTGTTGAACACCAAAAAATTATTAATTTCGTTGAGCAGCATAATCTTAAAGGATTGTTGGTAGGCGAGGAGATGGAGAAAACTAAAACTAGTTTACCCAAATTTATTAATTGGAACGCATTAGTGACGAATGGAAAATTAGAAGATTTGACGAACACGTTTGTGCTTCTAAAAGGTTCAAGAGGAATTCAGCTCGAAGAATTAATCTCTTATCTTTAAGTTTTATAGCGATATCGTTAATGCATAAACTGATGAATTTAAACCGAATCAACAAACGTTCTTTATTACTTCTTTTTTGTTTTTTTGTAAATTCATTTGGCGCTCATGCGCAAACTACCGTAGTAGAGTTGTTGCCAGAAAGTGATACTTATAGCAGTATTAGCTCAATCCAACTTACTATCAAGAGACAATCGGTGGACAGTATTCCACGTTTGAATTTTTGGGGTGGAGGTGCGCTTTTCACTACGAGTGGAATCACTTTCGGTGGAGCATCTTTTTTCATTCCTCGAAAGCTTTTGGTTAGCATAGATTTGGGTTGGGGTGCGAATCTAGATGCGACGATTTTTTTGAAGAGTAAGACAAAACCTATTGAGATTTTACAAAGTATTGCAGCTACAGCTACTCATGTTTACAAGACATCAATTCCATCTGCAAAATTAAAATCCATTGGGCTGAATATAGGGGGTGGAGGATCAACATTGGGCTCAAATTATTACTCAAAATATCCAAATAATTCCTTCGTTTCATTTGGGTTTAGCCGTATTTCTTCTAAACATGCCTATTGGGAAATTAATACAAATTATGGTCAACGTAAAGGGAGTTCTCTGTTTAGGGTCAATTTAAATGCGATCCATTTTTTTAATCACACTTTTTACCCTAGCGTTAATCAAACTATCGTCCCAAATGGAGATCCTTTAGCAGGAACGTCACAAGCATTCGATAGCTTTATTTCAGAGGATCAGTTTGCCGCTGATAATGCAGCATATCCGCTGAGATTCGGGGCGCAATTTTTTATAGACGGTTATGCAACGATTTGGAGCAAAAGTGGGATTTTAGGCTTTCGATATAAATTTGGAATCGGATCACCACCCTCTCGTCGCTTGGGCGCACATATCATTGGCGGTTTTGGGCTTAACTTTACCTTTATATAACAGGTGATCTTTTTCCTGTAAGTTTTTTTAATTGAAAAAAAAAAGAGACTTCGGCCTAAGGCGGAAAGTCTCTTTAAATATTATTAGTAAAAGTGACAATGTCACCTAGTCTTTTAAAATTCCTCTTGAAATAATGATTTTTTGAATTTCAGAAGTTCCTTCATAAATCTGTGTAATTTTTGCGTCACGCATCATTCTTTCAACTTCATATTCACGAACGTATCCGTAACCACCGTGAATTTGAACTGCCTCGGTAGTCACAAATTGCGCAATTTCAGAAGAATATAATTTCGCCATTGCAGCCTCGTCTGTATAATCTTCGCCTTGATCTTTTAAAGATGCAGCATTTAAGCACATCAATCGGGCAGCATGCACTTGTGTTGCCATATCGGCCAATTTAAAAGCAATAGCTTGATGCTTATAAATTTCTTTCCCAAAAGTTTTACGTTCTTTCGAATAAGCAATTGCTAATTCTAATGCGCCAGAAGCAATTCCCATAGCTTGAGAAGCAATTCCTATACGGCCGCCTCCTAATGTTTTCATGGCAAACTTAAATCCGAATCCTTCTTCCCCAATTCTATTCTCTTTAGGGATTTTTACATCATTGAAAATTAAGGTATGCGTATCAGAACCTCTAATCCCCATTTTATCCTCTTTCTTTCCAACTATGAATCCATCCATTCCGCGTTCAACTATGACCGCGTTAATTCCTCTATGTCCTTTTTCTCTATCCGTTTGTGCAATTACGATATAAATAGATGCCGAACTACCGTTAGTAATCCAGTTTTTCGTTCCGTTTAAGATATAATGATCGCCATTGTCAATTGCCATTGTCTGTTGAGACGTAGCATCTGATCCCGCTTCAGGTTCAGAAAGACAAAATGCACCAATTTTTTCACCTCGAGCAATCGGGGCTAAATATTTCATTTTTTGTTCTTCGCTTCCAAAAGTTTCTAAGCCCCAACATACAAGTGAGTTGCAAACAGACATACAAACTGCCATAGATGCATCAACCTTTGAAATTTCTTCCATTGCTAATACGTATGAGACAGAATCCATTCCACCACCATCATATTTAGGGTCAACCATCATTCCTAGAAATCCTAATTCACCTAATTGCTTAGCTTCTTCTACCGGAAATGTGGCATGAATATCTCTATCAATTACTCCTGGTTTAAGCACGTTTTGTGCGAAATCTCTAGCAGCATCTCTAACCGCTAATTGTTCTTCCGTATAACTAAAATCCATTAACCTTAACTTTGAAATAATTATTTATCTTGTTCAACAATTCAATCTTGGTCTAAAAAATCAAGTTGAAACTCGGTACAAATTTAGCAATAATTTAGCAATACAATGGTGTCTTTTAAAAGTTTGAAAAAGGTGGGGGTTATTGGCTTAATGTCAGGTACTTCTCTAGATGGGTTGGACTTGTGCTTTGCAGAATTTGAGATTAAAAACAAGCAATGGACATTTGTGATCAAAGCGACAAAAGGCATTAGTTATTCAACTGGTTGGCGAAACCGTTTAAATCAAGCGTTTTTTACGAAAGAGGAAGACTTTAAGAAATTGGAGACTGATTATGGAACATTTTTAGGAAGCGAAACTTCGATTTTCATGGATGAGCAAGGAATAAAGGATGAGGTTCACCTTGTTGCATCCCATGGGCATACGGTATTTCATGAGCCCAGTAAAGGGATAACCGTGCAAATTGGTGACGGCGCACAAATTGCGAAACTCGCAAATAAACCAGTTATCAATAATTTTAGGATTAAAGATGTTCAGTTGGGTGGGCAAGGAGCGCCATTAGTTCCAGTAGGAGATGCTTTTCTTTTTTCAGAATATGACGCTTGCCTAAATTTAGGAGGCATTGCAAATGTTAGTTATCAGCAAAAGAAACAACGTCTTGCATTTGATATTGCACCATGTAATTTGCCTTTGAATAAAATCATGCGCAACTTTTATCAAAAAGAATTTGATGAAAATGGTGATTTAGCACAATCAGGAGATTGCATTGAAGCACTTTTAAGTCAATTGGACCAATTGGCCTATTATAAATTGGAAGCTCCAAAATCTTTGGCTGTGGAATGGTTGAATAAACAATTTGATCCCATCCTGCAGCAATATATGAATGACGATTATGACTTGGCGGATGTTATGCATACAATTATTCAACATGAAACAAAGCAGATTGCGCAAGTCCTAAATGCAAATAAAATTAAAACGGTACTAGTAACGGGAGGCGGCGCATATAATGGGTTTTTCATGGAAGAACTGATAAACAAGTCAAAAGCTCAAATCATAAAACCTACCAATCAAATTGTAGAATTTAAAGAAGCATTAATTTTTGCTTTCCTTGGATTGTTAAACGTTCTTGGTGAGACAAACACCTTTAAATCGGTGACGGGCGCTACACATGATTCAATAGGTGGCTTTGTAACTTACCCTTAGAACGTTTATAACTCTACTAAATCTTTCCTTTAATCAAAACCCAAAGTGAAAATCTTTCTTAATTTTGCGTTTTTAAAAAAATCTTTTTCATGATTGAATTATTAGAGAAGTTTGAGAATAAGCGACCAGAAATTGTCTTCGAATGGAAGGACGCTGAAACCGAAGCAGAAGGCTGGGTTGTAATTAATTCGTTAAGAGGTGGTGCCGCTGGCGGTGGAACCAGAATGAGGAAAGGTTTAGATAAGCGTGAAGTGGAGTCTTTGGCTAAAACCATGGAAGTTAAATTTACTGTTGCTGGACCACAAATTGGTGGCGCCAAATCAGGAATTAATTTTGATCCATTAGATGCTCGAAAAGAAGGTGTTCTAAGACGTTGGTATGCAGCGGTAACTCCTTTGTTAAAGCACTACTACGGAACTGGTGGAGATTTAAATGTTGACGAAATTCATGAAGTAATTCCAATTACTGAAGATTGTGGCGTTTGGCATCCGCAAGAAGGTGTGTTTAACGGACATTTTCAACCGCGCGAAGCTCAAAAAATTAACCGAATTGGTCAATTACGCCAAGGCGTTTTAAAAGTAATCGAGGATGAAAAATTCTCACCAAGTGTGAAACGTAAATACGTTATCGCTGATATGATTACTGGATATGGCGTTAGTGAGTCAATTTTTCATTACTATAATTTGTGGAATGAATCTTTAGCCGGAAAAAAAGTAATTGTTCAAGGTTGGGGAAATGTTGGTTCAGCTGGAGCTTATTATTTAGCACAACATGGCGCCAAAATTGTTGGTATCATTGATCGTGTTGGAGGATTAATTAATGAAGACGGATTTTCATTAGAAGAGATTAGAGAACTATTCTTAAATAAAAACGGAAATCAATTGAATGCGCCAAACATGCTTTCGTATGATGAGGTGAATGCAAAAATTTGGGATGTTCCTGCAGATGTTTTTATTCCTTGTGCAGGTTCACGAATGATTACGCAAGACCAAGTTGAGCGAATGATTCAAGGTGGTGTCAATGTTATTTCTGCTGGAGCGAATGTTCCATTTGCGGATAAAGAAATTTTCTTTGGACCAATTGCAGATTATACAGATGAAAAGATTTCTTTAATTCCAGATTTTATTTCCAATTGTGGAATGGCAAGAGTCTTTGCTTATTTAATGAGCAGTGATTTAGATGTATTAACCGATAAAAACATATTTGAAGACACTTCAAATACAATTAAAGTGGCGCTAATAGCTGCTAATAAAGCTAACCCAAGTAAAGTAAATATTGCGAAAACTGCATTTGAAATTGCATTAAACAAATTAGTCTAAGTTATGGGAATAGAGTACTTAATGGTAATCATATTCATTGTTGGATATATAGCGATTGCCTTAGAACATAATATCAAAGTAGATAAAGCAGCTTCTGCCTTGGTCATTGGGATGGTTTGTTGGGGATTGTATGCCATCTGGCCATCTGAGCATTTGAAGGTAGATACAGAGCAATCAGTCAATCAGTTAATGAAGGATAAAGAGCTCCGGGAAAGGAATGAGACCTTTGTTGATTATTTGGAGCATGAAGAGGAGGAATACAGAGAAGAAGTGTTTAAACACCCAGAAGCGTATGAAGGAAGAGAACGAATTCCAGTAGAAGAAACTAAGGAATACGTGCAGCACTTTGTAAAACACGGCTTAACACATCATTTATACGACATTGCCGGAATTCTATTCTTCCTACTCGGTGCAATGACAATTGTGGAATTAATTGACGCCTATGATGGATTTTCCGTCATAACAGACAGGATTACTACCACCAATAAAGTCAAGCTACTCTGGGTCATTTGTGTGCTCACGTTCTTTATGTCCGCCGCACTCGACAATTTAACCACCTCCATAGTTATGATCTCCGTAATAAGGAAATTGATTGACGATAAAAAGGTGAAATGGCTCTTTGGCGGTTTTATAATTATTGCTGCAAATGCAGGTGGTGCATGGTCTCCAATTGGAGATGTTACCACAACAATGTTATGGAATAATGGTCAAATTCCTGATACAGGGGTGATTATTGTAAATCTGATTATACCGTCATTGGTTGCTATGTTGGTGCCACTTACTTTGGCCTCTTTCTTTGTGAAAGGAACGGTTAAGCGACCTGATAAAGTTATGTCTCTCGGACATGACAATGCTACCCCTGAAAAATGGGAGAAATCATTCGTCTTTGCCTTAGGACTTTGTGGATTGCTATTTGTTCCGGTATTCAAAACAGTTACGCATTTACCTCCATTTACTGGAATGATGCTGAGTTTAGGTATATTGTGGTTAATTACTGAGTTACTAATATCTAGAAAAGACAGCGCTAGTAAAAAAGGGTTAACAGTTGTTTCGGTACTTCAAAAAATTGATACAGCCAGTGTATTGTTCTTTTTAGGAATATTAATGGCCGTAGCAGCATTGCAAGAAGTTGGGCACTTGGCACAAGTGGCACATTTCTTGGATAATACTTTTGATCAGAACATCTATTCAATTAATGTTTCAATTGGATTATTGTCAGCCATTGTGGATAACGTTCCACTAGTTGCGGCAGCACAAGGTATGTACCCTATAGATTCTACGGGTGATTTTGCTGCCAATGGTATGTTCTGGCAGTTCTTAGCATATTGTGCTGGAACGGGAGGAAGTGCATTGATTATTGGTTCTGCAGCGGGTGTTGCAGTAATGGGATTAGAGAAAATTAGCTTTGGTTGGTACATTAAAAAGATATCGCTTTACGCAATTGTTGGTTATTTTGCCGGAGCGGCAACTTACTACTTCATGTTTGCGGTGTAACAAAAGATGAGATCACTCGTTAATATAATTATAAAAAGAAAGAGCATATGAGCGCATTAGCTTTATTACTTCAAACAACGAATTTAGCCGTTTCTGACAGCACGCAAGTAGCTGGCGGAATCACTGAAGGGACAAAGGATATTCCTGTATGGGAATTAGTGATGGATGGTGGATGGGCCATGATTCCATTAGCGATCTTATCCGTAATGACGATTTATATTTTCGTTGAACGACTATTGTCTATCAATAAATCTTTGAAAGATGAAAGAGATTTCATGGTTCAAGTAAAAAGTTATTTGATGGATGGTAAGGTTGATGCTGCACGTGATTTATGTTCGCAAACAAACAATCCAGCAGCCAGAATGGTTGAAAAAGGGATTTCACGAATTGGTAAACCTATGCGTGATATCGTTAGCTCAATTGAAAATGTAGGTAAACTAGAAATTTATCAATTAGAAAAAAGGTTGAGTTTCTTAGCTACTGCCGCAGGTGTTGCTCCAATGATTGGTTTCTTGGGTACAACATTGGGGATGGTAAAAACATTCCATGCATTGAAGTTTGAAAAAACATTAGAAATTTCAACAATATCAGGAGGGATTATGGAAGCCATGGTGACTACGGTAGCTGGTTTAGTTGTGGGTATTATAGCTTATAGCGCATATAATTATTTGGTAGCGAAAGTGGACAAAGTAATCCACACAATGGAAGGCGCTTCAATCGAATTTTTAGATTTATTGAACGAACCGGGTAAATAGTTGTACCGTAAATTAGAAAGATGAATTTAGGAAGAAGAAATAGAGTAAAAGCTGAAGGGGGAATGTCCTCTATGACGGATCTTGTATTCTTAATGCTGATCTTTTTCATCATCATGAGTACAATGACTTCGCCAGGGATAGATGTGAATTTACCAAATTCGGATATTAAGGCACAAGGACCAGATCAACCTGAGGTGCATATTGGAATTACACCGGATAATAGGTACATGTTCCAAGAGGCACCAGATGTACTTTATAATTATGAAGAGATAGAGCCTATGATCATTCAAAAAATGAATGAAGATTTAGCTGGGAATGATAAAATTAAAATATCAGGTGATCAAGATGCCGATTATCAATATGTATTTAAAATAATTGCTTTGGCAAAATCAAAAGAATGGAAACCAATTTTGGTATTCAAGAATAATTAACGAAAGGGGAGCGGAATGAAGGTAATAGACTATTTTAAACAAGAGGATCACCGTAAGGCACTATTTGCGTCTTTGATCTTTATGATGTTAATGGTACTGTTTTTTCTTTTGGTAAGCTTAGAAGAGCCTGATCCACCAATTGAGCCAGACGTTATTGAGATGGAATTACCAGAGGTAGAAATTGAACAAGGTTCAGAAGCTGCTGGTGGTAATGATAATAGTGAAACAGCTGGAGATCCTAATCCAAATGATCAAGTTCAAGAGGCGACGCAAGATGTAGCGCAGCAAGAAGAGGAATCGACTTATGTTCCTAGTGGTAATGGAAATTCGCAAAACGAAAATACAGCAGAAAGTGAGCCGCAACCAGATGAAACTTTCGGTTTCCCAGGAGGTGGCGCCGGAGATGGTGATGGAAACGGAACTGCTTTTGGTAATGGAGATGGAGTAGGCGGTAACGGAGACGGGAATACGGCAGGTGATGGCGCTTCTAATTCAGAGCGTAAAGTTACAACACGCCCCTCTTTTAACGCGAATGCACAAGAAGAAGGTATCGTAGCGCTAGATATTTGGGTTGACGCAAACGGAAATGTGATCAAAACACGCTTCAACGAATCTAAATCAACAACTGGAAATCAATATTTAATTCGATTAGCAGAGAAAGCTGCTAAGACAATGAAATATAATAAAAAGCCAGGTGTAGCTTCTGAAAAAGTGGGGTATAAAAGATTTGAGTTTATTAAATCATAATGAGGTATCAAGAAATAGTCGATTGGTTATTTCAACAAATTCCAAATTACCAGAGACAAGGCGGTTCGGCCTATAAACCAGGCTTAGACGGGATTCATAATTTATTGGAGAAAACTGGGAATCCATTTCGAGAACTCAAAACAATACATGTTGCGGGAACGAATGGAAAAGGTTCGGTTTCACATATTTTATCAACCATTTTTCAAGCGCACGGTTATCAAGTAGGCTTATTTACGAGTCCGCATATTACAGATTTTCGCGAACGTATTAAAATCAATGGTGAATTGATTGAAACTGATTTTGTGGAGGCCTATTTTAATCAAAATAAAACGATTATAGAAAAGTTAGACGCCTCGTTTTTTGAAATCACCACTGCTTTGGCTTTTGCTGCCTTCTCTCATAAGAATTGCGACATCTGTATCATTGAAACTGGTTTGGGTGGGAGGTTGGATTCTACTAACGTTATAAAGCCCGAATTATCGATCATTACCAATATTGCTATGGACCATGTTTCCTTTTTGGGAGATACCCTAGAAAAAATTGCTGCGGAGAAAGCGGGAATAATAAAAGAACACGTTCCTGTTGTGATTGGAGATTGTGATCCGGCCCTCTATCCTGTTTTTAAGCATGTAGCGTACACAAAATCAAGTCCAATAGTATTTGCGCATACGGTAACTATTCCTACGTATGCAACTGATTTATTAGGGAGCTTTCAGCAACGGAATATCCATACTGCAGTTGCAGGAGCAGAGCTGTTACGTGAAAAATGGTTGCTTAATGAGAAAACAACTTTAGAAAGCCTTAAAAATGTGATTGGACGTTCCAATTTTAAAGGACGAATGCAACAAATATCTGATCAGCCCAGAGTTATTCTTGATGCGGCACATAATCAGGAGGGCATTGAAGGTTTATTGCGAGAAGTGCAGACATTAGATTTTGAACACTTAAGAATCGTGTACGGAGCATCTAACGACAAAGAATGGCAAACGATCTTAGCTCATTTTTCGAATAAGCACAGCTATTACTTTACAACGTTTGCTTCCAAAAGGGCAGTAAGCATTGCTGATTTTAAATCAGAATTGAAAGATTCGGATTTAACTTATGAGCTGTTTAACAGTCCATTCGAGGCTCTAAACAAATGCAAATCAGACGCTCAAACCAAGGATCTGATTCTTGTTTGTGGCAGTTTCTATTTGATGGAAAAAATAATTTAATTTTTTTTGCAAAAAAGCATTGTTTTGAAATAAATGCTACTTATATTTGCACCCGCATTGTGGATGCAGAGGCATCCAAATTTAATGTTATCGGGCAATTAGCTCAGTTGGTTCAGAGCATCTGGTTTACACCCAGAGGGTCGGGGGTTCGAATCCCTCATTGCCCACGAAAAGGAAGCCAAGTGCAAAGCACTTGGCTTTTTTTATGGATTCAATCGAAGTTCACTTCGAATTGAAAACAAAAAAAAGCCAAAATAATTTCTGCAAGAAAATATTGGCTTCTATGCTTCAAAGTGAAACCCTTTTCAGGGATCGCGACCACAGGGAGCAATCCAAGATCGAATTGAAAACAAAACAAAGCCAAAATAATTTCTGCAAGAAGTTATTAGCTTCTATGCTTCAAAGTGAAGCCCTATCTTAGATCAACGAAATTAATCCAGTATAGGCTTCTACACAAAACGCCTCTCTAAATGAAATTAAATATATGGTTTCTTATTCTGGCTCTTGCTACAAAGAAAACGTGACCTTTGGGCGGTTTTCAAAGCATTAAAAAACCGTTGGCATTTGCTTTCAATCGTTCAAGGTTTAAAACGCAAATGTCATAACCTTTTATGTCAATAATTCCTGCCTTTTTTAATTCTGACAATGCACGAATCAAGGATTCTTTGGCAGTTCCAACAATATTAGCTAAATCCTCACGAGAAATATTAATACAAGGTGTTTCACTATTTGTTTCGGGATCATTATTGATCAGACTAAGAATTGTCGAGGCCACTCGCTCTCCGACTGGTGAATAAGCCAATTGAAGTAGTCTGTTTTCCCTTTCCGCGACATTTCCTGAAAGCATTTTTATAAACTTTGCAGCAACTTCTTGATTCTTTTGTATTAATAATAAAAAATCATGCTTTGGAATAATTGCCACACGTGTATCTTTCATTGCAATAGCCGTGCTTTTGCAATCATCTCCTTCTAAAATAGACATATATCCAAAATAATCACCTTTCGAATAAATTTGTGTAATGAAATGTTTTCCATGCGAATCAGTTTTTACACATTTCACCTCTCCAGACATGACAAAATAAAGGTAGTTAGCATGATCATCTTCTCTATATATTTCCTCCTTTATTTCAAACGCCTTTTCTTTTCGATCTTTTGGTAGATTTTCCAATTCGCTAAGCCTCTTTGCTTCTTGAAGCAATGAATTTGAATGCTTCTCAACTTTATCAAGACCTTTATTTAATACGACTCTTCTTTTAAGTCGCGTTTCTATAACTTCAAATAAATCAGATTCGGCAAAAGGCTTGACAATATAATCATCCGCTCCAAGGTTCATGCCTTTCCTAAAGTCACTTTTCTCGCTTTTAGCAGTCAAAAAAACAAAAGGAATACATGCTGTTTTTGGATTTTTATTTAAAATACTCAACACTCCATATCCATCAAGATTTGGCATCATAATATCACAAATGATTAAATCTGGATTTTCTGTTCTCGCCATTTCAATCCCCACTTTTCCGTTTTTAGCGATTAGCACTTCGTATTCTGCTAATTGCAATAATTCGGCTGTGTTTTCTCTTAGAAAGACATTATCTTCAATGATTAATATTTTTTTCATGGAACAATAATTAGATTCTGTCGCATTAATTGTAGTCAAACTTAAATATACATATTTTGCATGAATATCTTAAAAAATTAGAATCCCGATAAAATAGACCTATTATAAAAAAAGATGTTTTAAAAGCCTTGTTTATAGTGGGTTTGATTGAAGGGTTTAACCTATTCTACTACATTATGATTATTGTCAATTTACTGAAAAGACCATAATTATAGAGGAGATGCTGCTTTTATGGTAAGAAGTTCTCTATTGCGAGGAAACCATTTAGTAATGATAATTAAGAAGTTATGAGTTTTTTTGATGGATATCATCATGAGACTTGAGCAATATCATCTTATAGCTTGATGTGGGACATTGATTAACCCGTCTATCCTGAACAATTTTGTATTGTGGAGTCTAAGTAGGCTTCATATAATAAATGTTTTCTTCTATGTATAAATTTTACGCACTAGTACTCGCTCTTTTATTTTTAAGTACCACTAATATAGTCGCAGCTCAGGCTCCAACTTGCGGAGAGGATGTGCCGTATTTCCCAGTTGATTTAACTGGGTCGCCGGATAGTGTTTGGGTTTCGCCCTCGCATAGTAGATCAGATAATTGTTGTGGAACAACTTCGCCAGATAGATGTACTTCTTTTGAGATAATTCTAGATGCGAATGCAGCCATGATTAATTTTGAAATTGCTTCAGGTGCAATACCTCCTGGTTCTATGTTCTATCAAATTGATTGTGGTCCTGAAACTCCTGTTGGTGATGCAATTTGCCTTGAAGGCATTGGGCCACATCACTTAACATTTTGTAAGCCTGGTAACAATGAAAATTCATATCGAATAACTTCAATTCCTGAACCAATTTTTCCAGATGATGACTCAACACGTATTGGATGTACACTTCCATTAGAGATACAAGGATTAGAAAGTATCACTATTAATTCAGTTTTTCCTGGAGCTCCGGGAGATTATAACAGCTTTTTAAGCTGTACTGATTGCGCTACACCTGGATTTGCTCCTGGTTTGGGAGCTCCAGCTTTTATTGATTATGAGATATGCGGAACACCAATTGCCTCAATTTGTGGATATGTCTATGAATGCGCTACAGTAAGATTGTATGCATTTGCGGAATTGGATGGATCAGTTACACCTAATCCGGCTTCATTTTGTAGTGGCGGAACAGGTGTTCCTATGGTTGTTACAGGTATAGGTGGAGATACCGATTATTCTTTTGAATGGTTCAATAGTGCTGCCGTTAGTGTAGGTGTAGGGGCTGCTTATAATGCTACCTCAGAAGAAAATTTTACAGTAGAAATAAGTGATGGCTTAAACAGTGCAACTTGTCCTTCAAAATATATAACGGTTCCAGTAACGGTAGGAACTCCTCCTGCAGTAGATGCTGGTCCACCTCAAGTGGTTTGCGCTAATGATCCTATAATTTATTTAGATGGTGCTGTTTCTGATGCAAGTGGTGGTGTTTGGACTGGAGGGGCAGGATCCTTCTTCCCTGACAATACTACATTATTTGCTTCTTATACACCATCTGCTGGTGAAATCACTTCAGGTTCAGTGACGCTTACGTTGACCTCGGTTGGCGCTGGTGGGGGATGTTCTGAAGCATCAGGTATGATTACGATTACGTTTTCTGACACAATGGATGTTGCCTTTACTACACCAACATTGTTGTGTAATAATTCAATAGGGGCTTTAACAGCAAATGTATCTAGCGGAATAGCTCCATACACGTTTTTATGGAATACGGGTGAATCTACAAACTCAATACTTGCAACTGAAGGAGCATATTGGATTGATGTAACAGATGATGTTGGTTGTATTCACACGGAGGCTATTTTTATTTCTGCTCCAGCAGCTCTTGGTTTAACCCTTAGTAGTACAGACGTTACTATTGATGGCGGAAGTGATGGAACGGCAACTGCGGTTGTTTTTGGAGGAACACCTTCATATTCTTATTTATGGAGTAATGGAGATGTGACACCTACAGCAACGGGCTTAAGTTATGGGATTGCAACTGTAACAATTACTGATGCTAATGGTTGTACAATTACAGAAAGTGTAGTTGTAAACGAACCACAATGCAGTAGTTTTAGTGTTTCTGCAATTTTCACGAATGTGTCTTGTTTTGGAGGTGATGATGGAACTGCAACAGCCACAGCTAGTAGTGGATTCGCGCCTTATACTTATAGTTGGAATACAGATCCGGTAACGCTGGGTTCTATTGCAACAGGACTCTCTTCTGCAAGTTTCACTGTTACAGCTACTGATTTTAATGGCTGTGTTCGTTTAGAAACTGTTTCAATATCAGAGCCTTCTCAAATTACAAACGCTATGACTTGGACAAATGTTCCTGTTATTGGCGAGAATACGGGTACAGCTACTGCAAATCCGTCAGGTGGAACACCTGGATATGCCTTTATCTGGTCACCAGGTGGCGAAATAACTGCGCCAATAATCAGTCTGTTTGCAGGTACTTATTACGTTGATATTACAGATGCAAATCTGTGTACTATTTCTGATAGCGTTCTAATCACAGAACCACCATGTAATAATTTCAATATTGGAATTGTCGGTATCAATGTGTTGTGTGCAGGAGATAGTAATGGCTCAGCAACAGTATATACCGCTCATGGAACTGCTCCTTATACGATTCTATGGAGTGATGGACAAACCACAGCAACCGCGACAGATTTAGCAGCTGGGTTTTATTCCGTAACGGTAACCGATTCTTCTAATTGTACGGTTTTTGATAACATTACAATTACAGAACCTACTCCTTTGAGTATTGGTTTAACACCAGGTGCAGTCAGTTGTTTTGGTGCGGGAGATGGGACTATAGATTTAGTAGTAACAGGAGGTGTTTATCCTTACATATTTTCATGGAGTACAGGTGGCCAAATAATTGGCGAGTCTGAAGATTTGGTAAATCTTGAACCAGGTACATATTCTATTATAGTTACAGATGCAAATGGCTGCGTTACTGAAAGTTCAGTAGGGATTACACAACCCGCACAGCTTGTAGCCACGTCTACTAAAATTAATGCGAGCTGTAATGGTTTTTCTGATGGTTCAATTGATGCTGATGTAGTAGGTGGGACTCTACCATATATTTATGCATGGACAGGACCAGCTCTTTTTACGGCAGCAACAGAAGATATTACAGGATTAGAATCAGGACTTTATAGCTTCTTAGTAGCAGATGCAAACGGATGTACGCTGACAGCTCCTCACGAAGTATATATCAATCAACCGGATTCTGTTATTATACATACTATAACTACTGAATGCCCCGTTCCCGGAGACTTATTTACTACCGTAACAGTGGATAGTATTACAGGAGGATCCGAAACATTATATAATTTTTCATTTGATAATGGTGTAACTTATGAAGGGTTGGGTGTGTTAAGCGTTGACCTTCTTATAGGAGCAACATACTCCGTTGTTGCTGTTGATGATAATGGTTGCTCAACATTTGCTCCTCCCTTTAGTTTAACGATCGATCCTGCAGTTGTTATAGATGCTGTAACTTTTGATCCATGCATAGCTGAGTTAGTAACAGATATTCCTGTAACAATAACCGTTTCCGGAGGTGATGGAGGTCCTTATGAAGTTTCTAGTGATAATGGACTTACTTTTAATGCGCCTGGAACAATGACTATAAACTTACCAATTGGTACTGTATACCATATTGTTGTTAGAGATACAAAAGGTTGTCTATCTACTGAATTTGAAATCACCCTTCCTGTTGAACTAATTGTGTCTGGAGAAATTCAGAGCGAAGTAGGTTGTCTTGGTGGATCAGACGGTAGTATTAGTCTCACTGTTACAGGTGGAGTTAGTCCATACACATATAGTTGGACAGGACCTGACCTATTTACTTCAACATCAGAAGATATTTTTGGATTAATTGAAGGAACATACCTAGTTACAGTTACTGATGATAGTAGTTGTACAGGAAGTACTTCTGTTTTGTTAACCACAATAGTTGATGAAACACTCCCGACAATAACTTGCCCTGGAGATGTAAGCTTAAACAATGACCCAGGTGTTTGTGGTGCAATTGTTACATATTCAACTCCAATAGGTAGTGATAATTGTCCGCTAGGTACAAATACTGTATTAACAGCCGGTTTGGCAAGCGGCGCATCTTTTCCTGTGGGAATAACTACTGTTACATATACGGTTACAGATAGTGCTGGCAACACAGCAAGCTGTAGTTTTGACGTAACAGTTGTTGATAATGAAAACCCAACAATAATATGTCCAGCTGATATTGCAGCAGATAATGACCCTGGCGTTTGTGAAGCCGGTACAGTAGTACTTGGTGCACCAACTACAGCAGACAATTGTGGCGTTGCATCTGTTACAAATGATGCGCCGGCTACATTCCCTGTTGGAACAACAACAGTAACATGGACAGTGACAGATGAGAATGGTAATACAGCAAATTGTACACAGGATGTTGTTATTACTGATATTGAAGATCCGATAATAATATGTCCAGCTGATGTCGCTGTAGATAGTGATCCAGGAGTTTGTGAAGCGGGAGATGTGGCGCTAGGAACACCGACTACAGATGATAATTGTGGTGTAGCAACGGTAACGAATGATGCCCCTCTAGTTTATCCTATTGGTACTACAGTAGTAACATGGACGGTTACAGACGATAATGGTAACATTGCTATTTGTACACAGAACATTGTAGTTACTGACAATGAACTTCCTACAATGATTTACTGCCCTACAGATACTGCTACATGTTTTGCTGTTGTAAATTACGAAATGCCAATGGCGACAGACAACTGTGGAATAGCATCCATAGTACAAACGAGTGGTTTAGGACCTGGAGCTACTTTCACCGTAGGAACAACAACAGAAGAGTACGAAATAACAGATGTTAATGGTAATATCACAATTTGCAGTTTCGATATTACGATACATTCTACACCAGTTGCTTCAACTACAGGAGAGGACGTGACATGTAATAGTTACGCTGATGGAGCAATTGACTTAACAGTAGCTGATGGTACAGCACCTTTTGATTTCTCTTGGAGTTCAGGAGAAATTACTGAGGATTTAATTGATCTTGGTCCAGGAACTTATGATGTGACTATAACGGATGATAACGGCTGTATCGCAACTGCATCTTATACGATAGGTCAGCCTGATACAATTTCAATTATTGAAACACATATTAATGTATCATGTTATGGTTTTGATGATGGGTTAATCGATATTGTGGCAATGGGAGGGACAACGCCGTACTCATACTTATGGACTACAGGCGAAACATTGCCAAATATAGATACGTTAATCGCTGGCACTTATGATTTAACATTAACTGACGCCAACGACTGTGTGTATGATTTGTCGGTAGAAATTACTGAACCAGATTCCCTTTATGCGAGTTCAACAACTATTGATGCCACTTGTTTGAGTGAAGATGGGGTTTTAGACCTGACAGTTTATGGAGGAGTGATCCCATATGACTACACATGGTCAAATGCGGATACAACGCAAGATTTAGATAGCATTCCTTCCGCAATGTATACGGTAATTATAGTTGATGCGAATGGGTGTGAGTTGATATATTCAGATAGTGTAGGCTTTACGAATCCGTTGGCGATCAATGCCAATATCATAGACCCACTATGTTTTGGAGACACAACAGGTATCATTGAAGTAAGAATGATAGGTGCAGTTGCTCCGATTATATATAATTGGTCAACAGGAGATACTACTGCTACTTTGACAAATGTTACCGCAGGCGATTATACGCTTACAGTTACTGACAGCAATGGTTGTGAAATTAGTTCAACATATTCATTAATTGAACCAGACTCGCTTTATCTTGATTTATATAGTCCTGAGGATGAATTTGGATACAATATCACCACGTTTATGGGCGAGGACGGATGGATAGATTTAACGGTTTATGGTGGAGCACCAGATTATCTTTACCTATGGTCAGATGGTTCAACTTCTGAGGATATCGAAGACTTAACTGCGGGGCTTTATTCGGTTCTTGTTACAGATCTTAATGGTTGTACCGTAACAGGAAGTATAGATTTGATTCAGCCACTTACGCTGGAAATGCCAACTGGATTTACTCCTAATGGTGATGGTTATAACGACTTCTTTGTAATTAACGGACTAGATATATTTCCGAATAATGAGATTGTAATTTATAGCCGTTGGGGAAATATAGTTTATTCGCAATCAGATTATGCGAACGAATGGTACGGAAATAACAATGCAGGAAAAGAACTTCCAGATGGAACCTATTATGTGATTTTAACAATCGACGGATTGGACCCCATGACAGGTTATGTTGATCTTAGAAGAAAGAGGTAGAAAGAAGAAAGTAAGAGTTTAAAAAGATTATTATGAAAAAATTAAATATAATTTTAATGCTAGTATTGCTGACTTCGGCCAATTTATTCGCGCAGCAAGAAGCAATGGTAAGTCAGTACATGTTTAACGGGCTATACATTAATCCTGCTTATGCAGGAAGTCAAGAGAACTTCTCCACGACAATGCTTTTTAGAAAGCAATGGGTGAGATTTGATGGAGCCCCATCTACATTTACCGCTTCTGTTGACGGTCCTTTAGCAAATAATAAAATGGGAATTGGCTTTACTTTTTCTCATGACCAAATTGGTGTTCAAAAACAAACTGATTTTGGGGCAAATTATTCTTACAACATAAAACTTGGGCAGGGTAAATTAGCCTTTGGGATAAGAGCTGGCCTTTCTACTTTTCGCGCTTCAGTTTCAGAATTAACTTACTGGGATTTAGACGATCCAATTTATTCGCCAGGTGATATTAAAGGCGTCACTGTTCCAAGGTTTGGATTTGGTATTTATTATTTCGTAAAAGATAAATGGTATGCAGGATTTTCAATTCCTACATTAATGGGGCATGAAAAAGGACTTGGGTTTTCAATGAATATTGATAAAAGCTCTTATTTGAGACGTCACTATATGTTAACGGGTGGTTACGTTTTTTCAGCTTCAGAAAATATTAAATTAAAACCATCAGTGTTGTTTAAATACATTCCTAGTGCTCCTTTTCAAGCTGACATCAACTTCAGTGTAATGTTCAAAGACATGATTTGCGCAGGCCTATCTTTTAGAACAGGTGATGCTCTTGTAGCCATGATTGAATACCAAGCTAGTAACAGTTTTAGAATTGGTTACGGATATGATATTACAGTTTCAAAACTCAGGAATTACTCAAGTGGTTCACACGAGATTATGATTGGATATGATTTCGGAAAAGAAAACACTGCTATCAAAACACCCAGATATTTTTAATTCAATAAAATTTTACAATGAAATTAACTTACGGCTTACTATTCTATATTGCCACAATCCTTGTTTTATCTTCTTGTGGTGCAAATTATCATTTTAAAAAAGGAGATACGCATTACGATTATTTGCGCTATGCAGAGGCTATCGAGAGTTACGAAAAGGGTTTAAAAAACGATAGAGATCCTAGATATGTTGAGTATTTGGCAAATGCATATTTCTTCTCAAATAAAATAAACGCTGCAAAGCCTTTATATGAAGAACTCTTAAAGAGTAATAAAGGAAGTGTGACGGTTCATTTGAATTATGGACGAGTTCTAATGACTCAAGGGGACTATGATGAGGCTATTGTCCAGTTCAACGAGTTCTTGAAAGATCATCCAAATGATGTTGTGGCGGGAATGTTGGTAGCTTCTTGTTATTCAATTAACGAAAGGTTTAGTGATACTACTTTATATGAGATTTCGGAAATCCCATCTGGTGATTTTACTGGAGCCTTTAGTCCAACAGAGTACAGAGAAGGATTAGTGTTTTCTGCTGAAAAGGAAGTTTTTAAAGGGAACAAGCAAAATCCATGGACAGGGAATTCTTACCTAGATCTTTATTATATCGAAAAAGATCAGAACGGAAACTGGCTATCACCTGAATTATTAAACGGGGATATTAACGGTCGTTTTCATGAAGGTCCAGCAACTTTCTCTACTGATGGAAGCACTGTATATTTTACGCGCAGTAACTATTACAAGAAAAAAATGCTAGAAAGTCAAGAAGATGAGAATAATTTAAAAATTTTCAAAGCAACTTTAGTTGAAGACAAATGGACAAATCTTGAAGAACTACCATTCAATAGTGATGACTATTCCTGTGGACACCCCACTTTATCTCGTGATGGAAATACGATTTATTTTGTTTCTGACAAACCGGGAGGATATGGAAGTACAGATTTATATAAATCTACTTTGACGGATGGCGTTTGGGGAGAACCAGTTAATCTTGGTGAGGAGTTAAATACACCTGGTAATGAAATGTTCCCGTATATCCATACGGATGGAACCTTGTACTTTTCTTCAAATGCGCATAATTCAATGGGAGGGTTAGATGTATTTATCACTTACAATTACAATGATAGATGGATGAAGCCCGAAAATTTGAATTATCCATTAAATACAAATAAAGATGATTTTGGCTTTATCTTAAGTATGGATAATGTTACTGGGTTTGTTTCTTCTACACGCACAAATGAGGATGAATTGTACAAATTCGAAAAGCATAAGCCCACATTTAATTTATACGGCTTTGCACATATGATTGGTACAGAAACACCAGTTGAAGGAGTACGTATTGAAATAACTAGAGCTAGCGATAACAAGGTAATAAGTATGGTTAGTGATGCTGATGGTAAATTCAGTTACAAGCTTGATACAGAAGAAACTTATAATTTGTATTGCACAAAAATTGGATGTTTTGCTAGAACAGATGAAATTTCAACTGTTGATTTGAAGTATTCACAAGACTTTTATGCGAATTTTGAAGTAGAAGAAATTATTATTGACAAGCCAATAGTTTTAGAGAATATATACTACGACTTTGATGAATGGAGTATTCGTGAAGATGCCGCAATTGAGTTAAACAAACTAGTTAGGATCCTTAAAGACAACCCTAGTATTCATATTGAAATGGGATCTCATACTGATGCAAGAGGAACGGATAGTTATAATCTTGTTTTGTCCGATAAAAGAGCAAAAGCTGCAGTTGAATATCTAATTAGTCAAGGAATCTCAGCTGATCGTTTAACCTGGAAAGGTTATGGTGAAACAGTTCCATTGAACGATTGTATAAACGGTGTTGAATGTGAGGATGATGCACATCAGTTAAATCGAAGAACAGAATTCAAAGTAAAAAAGAAATAAGGTGTTAGTAAAGGCTCAGCTTAGAACGACCGACGAGCATAGAATCAAATCATCAGTCAAAATCATCCCCCATTAAATCAAAAAAAGTCAAGCATTAATATGCTTGACTTTTTTGATTTAAATTTTTGATGTTTTTTCTAATTTAATAGATGTAAATCCTGCTTAGCAGGATATAAATCCAATATTTGATCGCTGAATATGGGGTCAATTTTAACGGTTTTCATCTCACTGAAGTCATAAATAGTTTCTACATAAAAACCATAAATCTCGTAAAGAGAGACTAGAAACTTCCGCTCACAAATTCTTCTTGTAAGAAATTGCCCATCTTTTTGCATTAGTTTAATTTTCGATCTGACATTAAACAGGCAAAACTCCTCTATCGTTAGTACCATAATTTATAAGCTTTTTATCTTTTTGAGTTGAAATTGTATTAAGTGCTTCCATATTATAATTATCCTTGGCCTGAACATATGCGCAAGAACCTTTTATTTTAGCACCGAATTTTTTCTTCTCAATAATTGCTGAGAATCCTAACGGTACAATGCCATTTTTAAGTTCTTTCCCACGTTTTATTACCTGATACATTGCTTGTCTGTAAACATTGTACTCGTAATTTTTATCGTAATCAATTCCTACAATTAACCCGTTGTAAAGATTTTCAGTTTTGTATGCAAAAACAACGCCAACAGGTTCGTTCTTATCTGAATTCTTCAACGATAGAACTATGAATTCCCAGTTTTCCGAGGTCACCATTTGTTTGAAAAATTTAAATGGAAGTTCGAAAGTGTTGAGGTCGAGGCTGTTTTGTTTTACATTCAAATATAGTTGATAATAATTAAAAATTTCTAATTCGGTCGGTGTATTTACAATTGAAATGTTGAAATCGTCTTCAAATCGTCTAATGTTTTCTCTAAAATGTCTTTTAGATCGAGTTGATAAAGAGTTATAGAATTCTTCTTCTCCAGCCCAATTCCCTTCTTCTACAAACGCCGAATCAGGCATGCCAATTTTGAAAAAGCTGTTATCCATCATTAATCCATCCATTTCTCGATCGTCCGAATTTAAATCTCTGATTATAATATTACTGGCATCATACCTGTTTTGCAATTCTTCAAGTTTGTTCATGAGCATGATAATTGCTTTTTTCCAATCATCATTTTTCTTATTCAAATATAAATGATCCCCCTCGGTCATAGGTGAACCAACAGTAAGTGTCTTAGAAGTGAGATAAAATGGATCTGCTACCCTCCTTCTTTCAACTTCTGTGGAGATATAATTAGGCATTAACATGTCATCTTTTAATATTGCCAGCGTTGTGAATGTGGCTAGGACTATTTCGCCAGAATTATCCCTGACGACTATGTAATCAAATTCCCAGTTATCTTGTTTTTCCTTATTGCTTTTAAATGAGTTTTCTAATATCTGTAGATATTCAGCGTCAAAAGCTCCTCGAGCTCCCAATAAATTGTTCCATTCTGTATGGTTAATTTCTGCGATTGACTTGAATATCGTTAAGTTTAGCGAGTCAAGCTTCTTTTCTGTAACTGGTTTTGTGAATTTTTGTTCAATTCTGAACGCTTTATAGATTTGTTCTATCGAATAATCAGCTTCTTCAATAACTAGTGGAAAATGTTTAGCCATAGATTCAACCATTTGTTCAATTTGTTCAAATGTGTGAAGCCTAGTAATCGTAAATCTAACCCCTGTATTTTTTATTGGCACCGCTGGAAAGATTCCTAAATTAAGGTAGTGACCGTCTTTCATCATTTTTTCAATGAGATTATAACCAATTTTGGGCAAGCCCACTGCTATAAAGAAGATTGGTGATGTCTCTTCAGATAGGTTTGGCAATCCATGGCGCTTTAACGCAAGATTGGTATAACGAATATTTTCCTGTAAATCTTCTTGAAGTTCTGTAATTTGATCAGATAGATGGATGTTTGCTGAAGCAATTGCGGCTCCAAGCGCACTCGGTTGCATTGGTCCTGATGTGATTAACGATCCACCGCAGTTTCTAACTCGTTGGGCGACTTCTTTATTTGGGAATATTAGTGCGCCTCCACCGGTAGCAAATGCTTTAGCAAATGAAGTGGCAACGATCATTCTATCATGAATCTTTCGTCCGTTAAGAACAAAGCCTCTTCCGTTTTCACCAAAACAGCTCATGGCGTGTGCATCATCAACGTAAAAATTGAATTCTGGATACTTATCGAGTAATCTGTATACTTCATCAATCGGCACCGTATCACCGAACATGGAATAAATTCCGTCGGCCATGTACCATATTTTGTCGTATTGCCCTTTTAACTCTAGGATTCTTTTTTCTAAAAGGTCCATTCTGTTATGTCTCACTAATTCAACATGGATTTTTTTAGCTTTTAATTGATTTGCAGCTGTTTGAACAGAGCTATGCACTTGATGATCTAAAATAACTGCGTCATTTTGATTGATTAATACAGGTAGGGCAGCTTGGTGTCCTAAAGTTGTAGTAGCTGTTACAATAGTAGGACTTCCAAATATTTGACTTAATTTGTCCTCTAGTTCTACATAGAAAGCGGGAGACATATAAGCTCTAGATGATGAGAATTGAGTTCCATAGGCGTCTATAGCATCTTTTGCGCCATTTCTTAGTGATTCGTTAAATTCTAAGCCTAAATAACTGCATGACCCAAAATTCACTAGTTTTTGCTGGTTTACGGTAATGATATTATTTTCTAATTTGGAGTCCTCGGTTGCTAAATGAATAATCCCTCGATCTTTGGCATGGTTGATAATTTGATCGACCGTTTCTATTGTTGATTTTTGACTCATTTGATAATTGGTTTTAGTTAGTTTGTAATTCTCTGTAAAATTCTTTGTAATTGCATATATATACAACCGATTAAAGACTTACTATTATTGATGATGCGTAAAAACACCTAGTATTAAAGACTTAGGTGTTTAGTCTGAATTTGTATACGGTTTTTCTAAAAAAAGGATATTCAAGAAAACGTTTTCACTCTTTTTTTTTGTAATTTAGTTCAAAATTAGTTCATGGAGGATTTTTCTTTTGAGTCGGAGTTTTATAATTTTAAGTACGAAAAGGGGATCTTTTTCGGTACTTACATTAGTGGTCCGATCACTCTAGAAGTCGCTAAAAGTCTTGTTTCTGATCGATTAAGGCTAACTAATTCAAAGTCTGTTTTGATGCTCGTGACAGTGAAAGATCTTAAAGGTATGGATAGAGAAGCTCGAAGTTATCTGTCTTCAGAGGAGGGGATTAAGGGAGTTAAGGCTGGCGCTATTGTCGTCAAATCTCCTTTCACTACTCACATGGCCAACTTTTTCATGAAAATATCATTCAATAAGTCAAAAATGCCTGCTAAAGTCTTTTCACATGAGGAAGAAGCGATTATCTGGCTAAGAAAATTTGAATAATCTATTGTAAATTCGTCTAAAGACAGGTACATTGCGATTCTGAAAAATCACTGAAAATTTAACTTTAAAATTTTTTCTCAGCTAGACCCATTAAAATATTCTTTTGAGGGAAATAAAATTGCGTATCTTTATGGGTGAAGCTTTTTTCTTTCAGATAGAATTAAATTTGTTCTTTAAGGAAATTTTGTACTTCCACTACAATGGATAATTAAAAACGGGAATAATTCCCCCAAACAACGCGCTAAAACGAGATTATTTTGTTTCTTTGTGAAACCCTACTCGTTAAAAGAAGATTTTCTATGGAGAAATCGCAAATTGACGAAATAAGTGACCTTTTACTATCCTACTCTGCAGGAGACTACCACGTTAAGGGCGAAATTTCTGGAAATTTTGATGACATAGATATGATAATTTCAGGCATTAATATGCTTGGAGAAGAGTTGCGTTCAACAAACGTGTCTAAAGAATACTTTAGTAGTATCTTTAATGCGGTTACCGATTTGGTAATGATTGCTGACGAAAATGGTTATTTGATTGATATTAATCAATCTGTATTGAGCTTATTAGGTTATAATGAGGAGGAGTTGTTGAAGAATTCATTTTTGAATTTACTAGCTGACCCCAAATCTTCACTTTTTAAGAAAGTAAAAAGAAACCTTAAAGGGAAGAATAAGAATTTCGTTGTTGAGTCAGAGTTGATAACGAAAAGTAAAAAAGTTGTTTTTGGATTGTTCACGTGCTCAAAGATATTTGACCGCAACGGAGAATTTAAAGGCTACTTGATAAGTGTTAAAGACATAACAGCACAAAAAGAGAATGAAAAGTTGATTTTGAAAACGATCATATCAACGCAAGGAGCTGAGCAAAGGAGGGTGGCGGATGATTTGCATGATTCGCTTGGACAGGAATTGTCTATGGCGCAGTTGATGCTCTCGAACTTTAGTAGATTTGAAGTAGCGGATAAAGAGTATTACAACTTATTGGAACTATGTAATGAGATTTTAGAAAATTCAATTACGCATTTGCGCGAAATTTGCTTTGATTTAATGCCAAATGTATTGGTCAAAGGAGGTTTAGAACAAGCGGTTGAAACACTAGTTGGTAAATTAGAAAGCGCAGATAAAATTGAAATAGATTTTGTTAGTACAGAAAATTTCCCTAGATTATTTTCTGAATTGGAGATTGTTATATATAGAATCATACAAGAATTTATAAATAACATGATTAAACATTCAACAGCTAATAAGTTGAATATTCACCTTATTGAGCATGATGATAAGGTGGAAATAACATTGTCTGAAAACGGCCAAGGTTTTGATTTGGTCAAATTAGAAAATGTTGGAGACAATAGAGGAATAAGTAATGTAAGAACAAAAGTATTAGCTTATAACGGCGAATATAAATTAAAAAGTGAACCCGGAAAAGGAACAGAACTCTGGGTAGAATTTCCCAAAAAAGAAAAAGATGAATAAAATTAAAATTTTAATTGCAGACGATCATAAACTGGTTCGAACTGGAATTAGGTATACCTTGAATGGGGGTGAAAATGCAAATTTCATTGACCGTATTGATGAGGTGATGAATGGTAAAGAGGCGGTCGAAAGAGCTAAAATTTTCACTTATGACATCATTTTGATGGATATTAATATGCCAGAAATGGATGGAATTAAGGCTACAGCTCAAATAATGAGAGAAAATTCGGATGCTAAAATTATTGCACTTTCAATGCATAGTGATGACTATGAGATTCGAAGTATGATTAAAGCTGGAGCAAAAGGTTATTTGCTTAAAAATACTGGTTCCGAAGTTCTAGCTGAAGCGATCAAAACGGTTTTGGATGGTGGGAAATATTATAGCAACGAAGTTGCCCTAAAATTAATGGAACCATATGCAGGAGATTTGTCAACTGAAAAAAGAAGTTCGAGTAGAATTGACAAAAGAAAAATTTCATTGACCCGAAGAGAATTGGAAGTTTTAAGGATGATTGCTAATGAGTTGACGAACGAAGAGATTGCGAAAAAGTTTGAATTAAGTAAGCGAACAATTGATTCACACAGACAAAATATTTTAAGCAAACTCCAAGTTAAGAACACTGCTGGATTAATCAAATATGCTATCCGCCTAGGACTAGTATAAATGTTTTAACCAATAACTCTCAGTTATAACTTTGACCTAACGCAACCCCAAACAGTTAAACTTATAGGTCTTAACACTGGGTTTTAACCCGAATTTCACCGTTTTTATACTGTTTTTTATAAGATTTATTAAGTCTACTTTGTCAAACCATTTCTTAATGTGTGATAAGGACTAGTGCGAGGTGAAATGGATTTACACCGTAACCACGAATTTTGAAAAAAGCAATAGTCATTATCCAAACCGAAAATGGAGAACATAAATCTTCCATTATTCGAACTATTAGCCAAATTCTTATTGGTCTAAATGAAAAGACAATCATAAATGTTGGAGAACTCGGCTTAAGCGAAAATATTGCTTCAATTGTCGAGATAGATCATCTAAAAATTGGAATAGCAAGTCAGAATAATAACGCAGACGATTCCTTAAATATGCTGACACTTTTGAGCAATAAGAAATGTGATGTCATTCTTGGCGTAATTAAAAAGGCTCCTAAGAATTTTCAAGAAATTGAAGATTTCGGTAAAAATAATGATTTTCATGTCATTTCTCTTAAAAGCAATTGGTCAGAAAAATTAGAGGTAAATTATTTAACGGAAGAACAAGTAGCATTGATCCTGAAAGAAATAGAGCGCGTTAAAAATTGCGAAGATTAGCCACCTATTGTTGTCATTGATCTGTTTTGACTAAATATTTCCTTTCCTGCTTCACTTTCAAAAGAATCTATCCCAGCTCTTTTCTCTTGCTTTTTTAGAATATTTTGTCGAATCAAAGGTGCTATTTCTTCGCCTTTACGCAGTGCTGATAGCAAATCTGTTTCTGTGGCTGAAAATAAACAGTTTTTTATTCGTCCATCAGCAGTTAAGCGAATCCTGTTGCAGGTATCACAAAAAGGATTAGTAATTGTGCTAATGATTCCAAAGTCGCCTTGATACCCTTTGATTCTAAAGTTTTTAGAAGTGCTATTTGGCTTGGCAGTTTCTGTTACTAGGTTTTCTTCACCAAAATGTTGGTTTACCTGAGCCATAATTGATTGATAAGAAACTGTAGTTGACCAATCCCATTCATTCCCGTTAAAAGGCATGAATTCAATAAAGCGAATGTTTATCTTTTGGTTTTTTGAGAGTTGAATGAAATCTATGATTTCAGCATCATTTACCCCCTTCATTAAAACCACGTTTAACTTTACATCAAATCCTTCTTTCACCGCCAAGTTTATATTGGCCATTATTTTCTTAAAATCTTTCCGTCTTGAAATGGCATTAAAGCGCGCTTCATTTAATGAGTCTAAACTGATATTCAATTTTTGAACGTTTGCAGCTTTTAAGTCTGTGATAAATCGATCCAATAGAACGGCATTAGTCGTCAATGTTAATTCGACTGGAAGCGCGGATAATTCCTGTATAATTGAACTGAAATTCTTTTTTATTAATGGCTCCCCGCCGGTTAATCGAATTTTTTTTATACCCATGGAAACAAACAGCTTTGTTATATGAAGCAGTTCTTCTTGCGTCATAAACTCAGACTTATCACGCAGTTGGACACCTTCTTCAGGCATGCAATAAGTACAGCGCAAATTACACCGCTCAAGCAGTGAAATTCGCAAGTAGTCATGCGTTCGTCCAAATGTATCCTTGAGTTCTTCCAAAGGTTTTAGGTTATAAAAAAAGCCTTCTCAGTAGAACTAAGAGGGCTTTTCATTTTTTTAAACTTTTATTAATCCGTAAGAATTTTATCAATAATAATTGGTATTGCTAATGTGCAATTTGAAGGTCTTCTTGAAAGTCGATATTCAATTTGAATAAGCTTACCATCTTCTTGGTATTCTACTGGCAATTTTAAAGGCTCATAGAAAGTCGTTGTTTCTGTTTCAGCATCTACCATCATTTGAATAATAAAACCACAACCATCTGCAGCTTTGTCTCGAATGACACCTCTTGTCATCAAAGCATCACCGTTTTGACTGTTAGTTGGATCACTTGTCTCGTCTTCTGTTTGATCGTTTTCGTCTGTTTCCACAGTAGTTGTACCAGTAGTTGTTCCTGTTGTACTTGCAGTCTTACCTGTTCCACAACTCGCAACTATAAATAGCATACTTGCTAAAATAAAAATGTTCTTCATTTACTTTCCGATATAAATTTTCTGACTCAAATTAGTCGTCTCACCGACAAGTGTTACAATAAAGATGCCACTTGCTGCTCCAGGAATTTGAATGATTTGTTCAGTTGAACCTGAGTTCAGTGGAGTTTGAAGTAAATGTCTTCCAGAAATATCAACAACATTGACAGTTATCGCCTCTTGCGCTAAATCTTTCCAAGTTAATTTTAACTCATTTGCATTTGGCTGATAAGCATTGAAAATTGGAACTGCTTTATAATTTTCATCTGTTCCAGAAATGTGCCATGATGAGAAAGAGAAAATTCTTGTTTTACGTGATCCGCCAACTCCTAAATATTCTCCAGTAAACCAAAACGTCATGTCATCTGTAGGATCCATAGACATTTGTGAGTAATCGCCAAAACGTCCTGCTGATGTTTGAGCGCCTTCTCCTTCAACTGCAATTAATTCTGGAACCGTCATTTCATTTAAAGGATCATCCCAAAATCTACCTGTATATCTAATTCCAGGATAATCTTCTGATCCAGTATAACAATACGCCATTGCAATATTACCTTGCGCATCCATTGATAAGTTTCCTAACCAACGACTAGCGTTTACATCTGGTGAATAAGTTCCTTGTTGGTGGATTGCCCAGTTTCCGTCATCATTATCTCTCAACTCATACCAACGTTGTCCAACTCGGTAAGTTCCTACACTTACGTTATGACATAAAACAAGCGTATTATAGCCATCAAATCGTCTGTATTGTGCTCTGTACATAAAAATACCTGGAATACCGTCTAAACGTTGATCAGTGTCTTTTTGAGTAATATTTTCTGTCCAACCACCTGATAAATTAGCATTAAACGATCCTGTATTTATTTCTTGATGCTCTGTTACAGAAGAACTTCCTGGACTGTCCCAATCAATTTCTGCTTTTAAAACTAAGATATGATCGGTTGCAACGCCAGGATATCCGTTATCTTGTACTGCAAAAAAGTAACAAGGTTCGTCCATGTCTGGCTCCTCAGGTCCTTCAGCATAGGCAGGGGCAATACTGTTGAATAATTGATAGACTGGAGGGAATGACATTTTAATTACACCCGCAGTTGGATCACCAACCAACATTTTTTCACGTTCAAAAGCTGAACAGTCAGCTGAAGCACTATTCGCACTCATGAAATATGCACTCGACCAAACCGAAAATTTCGGATAATCAGGAAATAAGGTATAGTCATATTCATAAGCATAATAAGCTCCTAATGGATCAGAAGTTTCAGAAACAGCAATTAAAAGTCCTGTTTCAGCTCCTCCTGGAGATCCATAAAATTGGCTAATAAACCAACGTTCTGCAAAACGATCGTACATAACGATTGGATCACCTGAACCAGCTCTGTCCCATAAAGTGTTAAGTGAATAGGGTGGTGTTTCTGGATCAGCATCCTTCGTCCAAATTCTGTAAGTACTGTTTACTGCCTGAACATAATAGTCTGGACCAACAGCTCCTGAGGGATCCGGTGGAAAAGCACCATATTGTCCATCAAAATTTTGAGCTACTCTGAAACCGCCCTCAGTGTTAGTTCCGTGAAAGTCTTGTAAGGCACCATCTGGTTCCATTACAGTACTCACTTCGCTTAAGTCAGCATGGCGCATTGGATTGATTGGCTTTGCAGCAGCTTCTAATGATAATGCATAATCATCAACTGGTTCAAGATATTCCATCATTTCACGTAATGGGGGAGTCTTTACAAAAGATTTGCACTGCTCAAAAGTTGTGCTTGTATTAATTGCGGACTCCGACTCTTCTTGTGCTGTAACAGTAATTGTCGCCAAACAAACTACAGCTGTTATAAGTATTTTCTTCATGGTCATATTTCTATTCTTCTAATTTACGAAAAATAGAGGATAAAATCAGTCTTACTTAGCGCAAATATTGTAAGGCTACTAGCAAAGTTTAAAATAATCAAGCACAGGTTATAAATATTATTCAACGCAATGATTACCTTCGCCTAGTAGAACTGAAAAAATGCCGCTATTTAAAAGAAACGTATTTGGACAATTAGTTTTTGTCAAGAAAATTATCATTCGGTTATTTGGGACAATTGCTTATGGTCGTTTTAATTGGGTTCATACCCCTAAAATTGAAGGTGCCGAGTTGTTTCAATACCTGCCTGATAAAAATGTTTTGATCGTATCAAACCATCAAACTTATTTTGCTGACGTCTCATTTTTCTTTCATGTTATCCATGCTGCAATTACAGGTCGCCCAAATCGGATTAATTATCCGGGGTATCTAAAATGTAAAAAACACAATATTTATTATGTGGCGGCCGAGGAAACTATGAAGTCTGGGTTTTTACCAAAAATGTTGGCCTTATCAGGTGCTGTAACGGTAAATAGAACTTGGCGAGCAAATGGTGAAAATGTCAGGCGAACAGTAGATCGATCTGAGACCGATAATATTGACAAAGCATTAAATGATGGCTGGGTAATTACTTTCCCTCAAGGCACAACAAAACCATACTCTCCTGGAAGAAAAGGAACAGCAATGCTTATAAAAAAGCATAAACCCGTTGTTGTACCCGTTGTGATTGATGGATTCAGAAGAGCATTTGATAAAAAGGGTTTGAAGAACAAAAAAAAGCGGACTGAACTAAAAATGACCGTGAAACCGCCTTTAGAAATAGACTATTCAAAGACTGTAGAAGAGATTATGGCGCAGGTTATGGAAGCTATTGAGCAAACTCCAGATTTTAACTATTTTGAAAAGATTAAAAAGCAGCCTATTGTGGAGTAGTGTATTGTTTTAAGTGTTATGTGTTAAAATTTTTTATTTGAACATAACACATAACACTAAAGCCCCGCCAAGTTAATTGGCTTTGTTTTCTCATACTTCACCGTATAAATGAGCTCATACTTATTTAATGCACCTGGTTTAATTTTATCTTTCCATGTTACAAAACCATTTATTTCATCTAATTTCCCACGGCTGATCGATTCAATTTCGATTTCAATTTCAGGGTTTCGAGATACGGGCACTTGATCTTCTACAATTAGTTCAATTGATGTTCGCGCAAGGTT
This sequence comes from Crocinitomix sp., assembly GCA_013138735.1. Lineage (GTDB taxonomy): Bacteria > Bacteroidota > Bacteroidia > Flavobacteriales_D > Crocinitomicaceae > Crocinitomix. Next base: position 99,910 of record WTCE01000100.1, read on the forward strand.
TCGTACTTCTATTTGATAAGCGAATGTCTTTACAATTTTATCTCCAATAATTTTTTCCTTGGTTGCATTCTTTATCAATTGTCTTTTTACGGTAATATTAGTGGTTTTCCCCAAACTTAAATCCATTGTGTCTTTCATTGTGTTTGGATTGATGTAAGTGGCTCCTAAGTATGATCCATCATGAAAAATGGTGGCTTTTCCCGGAATCAAATTTAGTTTGTCAAGATCAGTAATCTGAGCAATTAAATAAACGCTTGGATCCAATTTAGGGACGGTATAGTAGAGGTAGTCTGTACTTAAAGAAGACGTTTTAACCAAAACCATGTTTTTTTGATTATCAGATTTGATAGTGTAGGGGAGGTCTATAGCATATTCAACTGAGACTAATTGTTCTACAGTTGTCACAAATTGATCTGCAGTTAAGGCCATACCCGACATGTCTTTATCTTCTTCAGCATATTCATCACTTCCGTTGTACAAAGACCCTGGACTTGTTGCTTCTGTTGCTCTAATTGATTTTTTGGCGTCTCTATTGTATCCTTCGTAGTTTGCTGTGTAATAGTCCAAAAACCATGGGTTTAAGATTGGTTTTGTTTTATTGGCGTAAGGGTTATTGGTTGATAAATTTAAGCGAGTATTTTTCCAGTCAATACCTGTGTTTTGATAGACTTGAGCTTTATAGGTTAACTCTATAGTTTTAGCACTGTTGCTGCTGCGTAAATCGTACAGTGGAATCCAACCTGCGTTTTGTACAAGGTATGTAACCTCTAACCGTCCACTTGCACCTTCACTTGCTGATACTGTAACTATGATTTCGTGAATGGGTTCTGGATTTTGTGGGCCAACCAATTGGTTATTGCGGTTGTAGTTGTTTAACTCACCTAGTCTAAAATTCATTCGATTTTGCTGTTTAGCAAGTAGTGTCTTTTCACGATTTAGTTGGAGTAGGTTCGCGTTAATACGATTCATTTCCTCATGATAAAACTTTAAGGCGTCTTTCAAAAGTGGAATTGAGTCGTTGACTTTTCCTTCCCCTTTGATCGTTCCATTGTTTTCAATAATACGTTTTTGACTGAGCAGTACATCCATCTTATTTTGAACTGCAGTTTGCTGGTAGGATAGGTCAAAGAGCGAATCTTGTAAATAGTAGATCTCCTTTTTAATTTTCGGCGGTATTTCATTCGATACCGGGTTTTGTTTGATTGGTTCAGGATAAATAATAGCGTGTTTCGAGTCTAGAATAACAACATTACCCGTTGCTTTTATTTGTAATGTATTCGCATCAATTTGTGCGCTTACGCCACTTATTTTTATTTCTGTTATCCCTTTTTTGACAGTATAATTTCCTTGTCTTTGAATTTGAGCGCCTTGTTGATAAACAACAACACTCTTGATTTTTGATTTCACTGTAAATTCTTCCGTTGCAAAAGAGTGAATACTGAATAAACAAGTGATAAGTATAAGAATTGATTTCATGTGAAAGTTTTAATTTTTTTTAGCCTGTACAGGTAACTTTCACATTGGTTCAAAAAAAAAGCCCAGACAATAAATGTCTAGGCTTTTTAGCTAATGTTTTGTTGTCTATCTGTATCGACCTAAGCCTCTTGGGCTTCCCATTCGATCCATAGCACATCTGAAACCAATTGTAGCTGATGATAATTCTTCATCTAAAAATCGTCTGTTCGATCCTACAATCCAGTAAGCTCTATCTCTCCAAGAACCTCCTTTATACACACGTGCATTGTCAGAGATTAATGTTGTTGGCCAACTTGTTCTGTCGTTTGGTTTAATACCACCACCAGTTAAGTTATACTCTTCATGATCGTTTTGATACATTACTAAAGACTGATCTCTAACGCCATTGTTAATTTCTAATCTTCTTTGATCATCTCCAAATTTGGTTGAAGATTCGAAGTCACCATCTAGTTCATCTCTATAATCAGAGTTTCTATAGTTTCTACGGTCAATGTTTTCTTCCGCAACTACTGTTCTCCATTTCAATCGACCAGGTGTGTTTACAATGTATTCAGAAATACCTTGTCTTAAGATTGGAATAATTTCTAAAGGATATTCATTTCCAATTCCATCAGATCGGATAAATCGTGGATCAACTCCGTCAAATAAACCATCAAAAATGTTTGTTTGAATAGTTTCAGAAGCTTCCATATAGAATTCATTATCAGACATTGTAATTGCTTGATCAATAACTCTGTTTAATTCATCCAATAAAAGTAATTCCATTGAATCCTTTTCTTTGTTTCTAGACAAATAAACTTGTTCAGGTGGGTTGTTATAGTAATCAATGTCATTTCTTGATTTAACGTTTGACGACATACCACCGAACATAATAGATGTTGAATCTGTGTTGTCTGGAATATGCTCTTGAGCAGAAATTCTTTGATATCTCTTACTTTCAAACTCGTGTAAGTACTCTTTAATTCCGTGCGGATCATAAATGATCTGAGTTGTTTTCTCATCAATCACACCATCATTACCTAATACTTTTGTTTTGAATACATTTCCTCTAAACGGACGGAACTCATCAAAATCCTCATGCGATAAAGGTCTATAAACATCCATTACCCATTCCGAAACATTTCCAGCCATATGGTAAAGACCATAATCATTTGGCCAATATGAATCAACAGGAGCAGTAATATCAGCAGCATCATTTAATGCACCAGCAGCACCCATATAATCTCCACGTCCTCTTACAAAGTTCGCACGGATATCTCCTTGAAATTCTTTGTCATCTTGACGTACCCAGTGACCTGTCCAAGGATAAGTTCTTCTGTTTTCAACAACTCCTGGATCTTCAGGGTTTGTCATACTTCCAATTAAACCGTAATATGCAAATTCCCATTCGGCTTCAGTCGGTAAGCGGTAGCGTGGTAAAAGAATACCATCTTCCATTCTTACAATACGTTGTCCTAGATCTTTACGTTTTCCACTCCAACCTTGCTTAGGATCTAAATCTCTCAAATATTGTTCCTCTTGCGGGTGATATTGATTAGCTAAATAAGCATCTGTTGTAAACGGCTCACCAGATTGGTCTGGATTTAACGTTAGTACACCCTCACGAATTAGGATAAACTCATTTACACGATCAGTTCTCCACTTACAAAAATCATTTGCTTGTGCCCAACTAACACCAACTACAGGGTAGTTTTGGTAAGACGGGTGACGCAAGTAATATTCTACGTAAGGTTCGTTATAAGCCATTGGAGATCTCCAACAAAGCGTATCCGGTAATGCATTTTTATGAATCATTGGATATTCTTCATAAGTACGCTTAATCCAATATAAATACTCTAACCAGTTAAAGTTAGTTACCTCAAATTGGTCAATATAGAAAGAAGAAACAGTTACACGTCTTGGAATATTATTCCATTCGTAAGTTACATCCTGTTCAGTTCTACCCATTGTAAACGTTCCACCTTCAACCAAAATTAAACCTGGACCAGTTTCTTGATCAAAATAAGGCACCTTTTGGAATCCACCATTTGCCGGATTATTGTACTCCCAGCCTGTTGTATTCGATCTTTCACGAGCACAAGATAGTGCAGCAGCGCAAGCCAACAGAACTATTAAAAGTTTATTCACCTTCATGTTATATGATTTAATTCGTGTATTCATTTTTTTAATCCTTTATGCTATAACAAAACCCAAAACAATGGTTACAATCTTTTTTTAGAAAGACGGACATGATATTGTTCTAAAGCGTTTTGGTTTGTCTTTACAACTAAAATTGAAGCCTAATGACAGTTCGTGAGAACCCCCAGAGGCGTTAGTTAATGGCGATATTGTTATATCATAACTGTATCCAAATCTAAATGACCCGGCGTCAATTCCAATTGATAAAATAAATGCGTCTCTTGCTCTCCACCATGCTCCAGCAGTAAATGCTCCATATTTAATATAAGTACCTACATTTAATTGCATGAACCCATCTTGATAGGTATAGATAACGTTTGGCGAGATAGAAGTAACATTTGAGTACTGCGATCCTTTTCCAAATTCAATGTTTGCTCCAATATGTCCCGTAAAACGCATTGGTAAATTACTTTGCCCATCAGGGTTCAGAATTAAACTTTCTTCTGGAGTATTTAAATGCTTAGCTGCAAATCCGAAATAGAAGTTTTCTGAATATCCGACAAATCCAGCAGAAAGATCAAAAAACCCTTTGGTTCCCCAATTGCCACCATCTCCCCAGAAATTACCACGTGGTAAATCTCCCGTTTGATAAATAAAACCTCTTCTAGGATCAATTTGATCACCAAATGTCAATTTACTCCAATTTAAAAATTTCTGATTCCATCCAGCCTGTGCTCCAAAAAGCATAGTGAATTTACGAGAAACTTGTAAGTGGTAAGAATAAGCCAAATTAACAGTAGTCCAGTTTAACGTGTTCTTCCCAGCCATGTCATTGGTTACCATTAATGCTACTCCACCTTGCAAAACATTCACAAATTGATCGTAAGAAACACTATTGGTAACAAATGCTCCGGAAATAGACGGCCACTGGTTACGGTAGTTTAGATTTAATCTAGGACATCCATGTGTCCCTGCCATAGCCGGATTTAAATAAATCGGGTTAGCATAAAATTGTGTAAATTCGGGATCCTGCGAAAACGACGTAGCGTTAACGCATATTAAAAGAAACCCAATTATAATTTTTTTCATGTCAAATATGGCTTTTGTGATCCATAATCACTTCAACTCAGACTTACGATACGACTTCATGCAAATAAAGGTTACATATATCGAAATCTTTCGCAAGATTTGCAATAATAATTAATTTAGTTCGTTTTTAAAACAAAATTGGCATCACATTTTAGAAATATAACGCTTGCAACTCTCAAAATGAAAAATATAATTCTCTTTATTACGCTCTTTTGTTCCAGTTTTGGCTGGTCGCAAACATTCAACTTTACCTTTGAAACCCAATGGGTCGCTCATGAAAACCGTTGCATCCCCTGTGACTATAATGAGGTAAATGGTGAAGTAATCTCAACAATTACGAAACAAATAAAAGTTCGTGGTAATTATGAGTTCACATATAATATTGAAAATGTTAAATATGAAACGGTTGAGCTCCCTTCATTTTACGATAAAAATGTATTACCGTCTGAAGCGGACTTGAGTGTAACTTTTGGAGAATCGCGCCAAGAGAATTTTATTACCTTAGTTTATAATCCAATCGTTAATCGAAACGGGAAAATAGAAATGTTAAAGGAGATAGAGATTTCTGTTAGTGGTGCTCCAAATTTTGAGAGTCAGAATAGAGATTTTGATTTTGCATCTGTTTCTGTCCTTGCTTCTGGTGATTGGTATAAAATTGGTGTCTCATCTGATGGTGTCCATAAGATTGATTATAGTGATTTGGCTGACATGGGAGTTGCAGTTGGTTCATTGAATCCAAATGCAATTAATGTTTATGGAAATCAAATTGCTGAATTGCCCCATACGAACTGGGCAGCTCGTCCTGATGATTTGCTGAAAAATTCAATTGAAGTTGTTGGTGATGGAGATGGATCGTTTGATACAGAGGACTATGCCTTGTTTTATGCAAAAGGTCCTGAAAAACTAATCATTAATTCATCTGATTTCTATCCAAGAAAAAATAAGATTGATTCTTTGAACTATTATTTTATTCATATTGATAACGCAGACATCCCTAAAAGGATTGGAACAGTTAATAATTCGGCAGACCCGGTGAATGATGAAGTGACTTCTTATAACTCATACGCCTTGCATGAAAATAACAATGTAAACCTATTAAAATCTGGAGACGGATGGTATGGCGAACACTTTGAGGGCTCAAGCTTAACGAGCAGCTTTTCAATTAACGCAGAAAATAGAGTTCTTTCGGAGCCCATTTTTTTAGAGACGAAGTTTGTCTGTAAAAGTAAATCGGGGAGTTCGGGTTTAATTGTGAACGTGAATGGCGCAGAAGTGGACAATATAGCGGCAGGAAATGTTTCTGGAAGTTATACCGTGGCAACGAATGAAGGAAATTCAGTTGATTTTAATTCTGGAACCGAAAATATTAATGTTGATTTAACTTTTTATAGAACATCCGCCTCAGCCGAAGCTTGGCTCGATTATATGGAGTTTAATTACATTAAAAAATTACAAATGGGTGTTAATCAATTATTGATTCGAGATTTACGTAATGTAGGTTCTGGAGTTGTAAAGCGATATAACATGGCAGGTTCAAATGCAAGTACGAACGTTTGGGAAATTACGGATGGGATAAACGCTAAAAAAGTAAATGGAAATTTAAGTGGTTCTAACTATACGTATATTATGGATGCAGATACTTTACGGTCATTTGTTGCATTCAATGTTGCGCAAACTAAAAGTGTAATTATCACGGGCAATTATTTAGGTAAAATAGCTAATCAAAACTTACATGGTTTACCTCAGGCAGATTATGTAATTGTTTCGCATGAATCATTGCGTTCACAGGCAGACAGATTAGCGAATTTACACCGAGCAAATGGCTTGTCTGTTCATGTAGTTGATATTCAAACAATTTATAATGAATTTAGCAGTGGGGTTTCAGATCCTGTGGCAGTAAGATGGTTTGCGAAAATGTTTTACGATCGCGTAGCAGTTGATCCCGATAATACCTTAAAATATCTTTGTCTTTTCGGAGATGGTACTTATGACCCACTTAACCGAATTGCTAATAATAACTACCTCTTACCAACCTATAATAGTCCAGAGTCTGGTCCTGTAGATTATATTTCTTCATTCACAGCTGATGATTTCTTTGGTTTGTTAGATGATCTTGAATCTATGTCGGCAACAGATATGTTGGATATTGGTATTGGAAGAATTCCAGTGTCGGATCTAGAGAAGGCCGAACAAGTGGTTGATAAAATTCAACATTATATGAATTATGGATCAACATTATATAGCAATACTTCAGGTATCCAATGCGATTCAGATGGCTATGCTTCTACATTTGGAGATTGGCGAAATAGAATTGTGCTAATGGCAGATGACGAAAATAACGGTCAGTTTGTTTCAGATTGCGAGTCATTGAGCGATACAACGTTTAAATATCATCCAGAAATTAATGTGGTAAAGATATATTTAGATGCCTATAAACAAACAGTTACTTCTGGTGGGCAAAGATATCCTGATGTTGAAGAAGCCATAAATCAAAACATGAATAAAGGCGCTTTAGTCTTTAATTATGTTGGGCATGGAGGAGAAACAGGACTTTCGCTAGAACGTGTTGTATCTATTCCAATGATTCAAAATTGGTCTAACATTAACAATATGCCAATCTTTATCTCAGCAACCTGTGAGTTTAGCCGTTTTGATGATCCTGGGCGAGTGTCTGCTGGTGAAACTACTTTAACGACACCTTATGGCGGTGCTGTTGGATTGCTGACAACAACTCGCTTGGTGTACATTACCGTGAACACTATTTTAGTGCAAAATTTATATACGGAATTATTCAGTGAAGAAGATGGGGAGCCATTAGGTTTAGGAGAAATCATTCGTCGCACAAAAAATTTAACACTAGGTAGTAATAATATGCGGAATTTCACTTTACTAGGAGATCCTGCATTAAAACTAGGTAAAGCCGGCCCACGAATTATGACGGATGAAATTAATGGGGTGGATGTTTCAATGGTGACCGATACCTTAAAAGCACTTTCTAAAATTACGGTAACAGGTCATGTTGAAAATGATGCTGGAACTTTATTGAGTGGTTATAATGGACTAGTTTATCCTACAGTATTTGATAAACGCAAAACACGCTATACGCTTGGGCAGGATATTACATCACCCGTTAAGCCGTTTGATACTCAAAATAATATTATCTATAAAGGTAAGTCAACGGTCAAAGATGGAATCTTTACATTTTCATTCGTAGTGCCAAAAGATATTGACTATACATTCGGTAAAGGAAAAATTAGTTATTACGGTAATACCAATGATGCGCAATATTATGGTTTCGATTCATCCATAGTTGTGGGCGGTGTAAATCCAGATGGAATTTCAGATGACATTGGCCCAGAGATTGAACTGTTTATGAATGACGAAAATTTTGTAAGTGGTGGATTGACGGATACCAAGCCGCTATTCTTAGCCAGCATTAATGATGAAAATGGAATTAATACCACAGGAAATGGAATTGGGCATAACATCACATTAATTATTGATGGGAATACGGCCGCGCCAATCGTGTTGAATAATTTTTATGAAGCAGATTTGGACACTTATCAAAGTGGTAAGGTATCGTATCGACTTTCTGATTTGGAAGAAGGTCCACATCAAATAGTTTTCAAAGTATGGGACGTGAATAATAATTCTTCCGAAGCTGTTTTAGACTTCATTGTCGTGCAGGAAGAAGAGATTGGGATCTCACATTTGTTGAATTATCCAAATCCTTTCACCACAAATACCGACTTTTATTTTGAGCACAATCAAGTATGTAACTCATTAGATGTGAAGATAGAAGTGTTTACAGTTTCAGGGAAACTGGTGAAAACAATTATTGAAACGGTGCATACAGCAGGCTTCCGAAGTGACGGGATTAATTGGGATGGAAGAGATGATTATGGAGATAAAATTGGGCGTGGCGTTTATGTTTACAGGCTTTCAATTGAAACCGAACAAGGCAATAAAGCAGAGAAAATTGAAAAACTTGTCATTCTCTAAACAAGTGAGGATTATATTAAATTGAACATAAATTTTTGCACTCTTACAATAAACTTTTGATTAATACGTATATTTGAATCAAGTTTAGAGTTAAAGCGAGTTTTGTCTACATTACTTTTAGGCAATAAAAGCGCAAAAGTAATGATGAAACAAAGAATTGACTTTAAAAAACAGCTTAGATAAATGAAAAAAAGTATTGCTTATATCGCAACAGTATTCTTTACAATTTCCGGATTTTCGCAAACTGTATCGAAAGATGAAACGGAATTTACAATTCAGTTGAATACTATTACAACTGCAGTTCCATTTTTAATAATAGCGCCCGACTCTAGAGCAAGTGCTATGGGAGACGCTGGTGCTGCGACATCTCCAGGGCCAAATTCTTTTCATTGGAATACGTCTAAATTGGCTTTTTCAAAAGAAAAATCTGAATTTGGAGTATCTTATTCTCCATGGTTAAAACAATTGGTTGATGATATTCATTTATCTTATTTAAGTGGATATACTAAGGTTGGTAAAAATCACACTTTTGGAGGTTCAATGCGTTATTTCTCTTTAGGTAATATCACCTTTACAGATGATCAAGGGAATTTAATTCGTGAGTTTAGTCCGAATGAATTTGAATTATTAGGTGGATATGCGTTTAAATTATCTGATAGAAGTGCAATTGGTTTCAATGGTAAATTTGTTTATTCAAATTTAACTGGAGGGATCAATGCCGGAACTACAGCTACTAAACCTGGTTTAGCTGGTGCGGTTGATTTATCTTACTCTTACTTTAATGAAGATATTGATTTAGGTGGAAGAGATGCAACATTGTCTTTCGGGACTAGTATTTCAAATATTGGAAATAAAATGGCTTATACAGTTGAAGCTGATCGTGATTTCTTACCTACGAATCTTCGTTTAGGTACTGCTTTGAACGTTAAGTTTGATGATTATAACTCTTTAACCACAACAGTTGATTTTAATAAATTATTGGTGCCTACTTTGCCCGTTAGAAATGGAGATGGCGTTATTCTTTCTGGGAAAGACAATGATGTTGGTACAACAGGTGGTATGATTCAATCTTTTTATGATGCACCAGGAAATGTTGTTGTGGCAGAAGACGGAACAGCAATTATTGAAAAAGGAAGTAGATTCAAAGAAGAGCTTAATGAAATTAACATTGGTGGTGGTTTAGAATATTGGTATAGCGACGTATTAGCGATTCGCGGTGGATACTTCTATGAACACAGAGCAAAAGGTGATCGTAAATACTTCACGTTTGGTGCAGGAATTTACTACAGTGTATTTGGTATTGATGTATCTTATTTAGCTGCGCTAAAAAGAACCAATCCATTAGCTAACACGGTTCGTTTTTCACTTAAATTCAAATTCGGTAACAACAAAATTGCGAGTGCCGAGTAATTCATTGCCTATTTTTAGAATCGGTTCAGGGGTTGATATTCATCAATTAACTGAAGGCCGCAAATTAATCATTGGCGGTGTACATATCGCGTCTCCATTCGGAGCGCTTGGACATTCAGATGCTGACGTATTATTACATGCCATTTGTGATGCTTTATTAGGTGCAGCAAATTTACGAGACATAGGTTTTCATTTTCCTGATACTGACCCGCGATATAAAGATGCGGATAGTAAATTGCTTTTAAAAGATACCTTTTCCTTAATTCAAGAAAAGGGATATGCATTAGGAAATATGGATTGTACCGTTTTATTGGAGAATCCAAAAGTGAATCCGCACATTCTAGCTATGCAAAAAATTATAGCCGAAATTGTTGACGCAACAGTTGATCAAATTTCAATCAAAGCCACGCGTGGTGAGAAAATGGGATTCATTGGCGAAGGGTTAGGGATTCAGGCCTTTGCAACCGTTTTGATTTATAAAATCTAAAGTAACTTCCTCTAGTTTAATGCAATAATTACAAGTGTTTTGAGTTTACCATAACGTAACTCAACCATTATGAAATTTAGTCTATTATTCCTTTTAAGTAGTTCCGTTGTATTCAACTCGTCCGCTCAAATTAGTTCCGGAGGAACTGCGTTTACAACGCAATTAAATACAATCACAACAGCCGTTCCATTCGTGCTCATTTCACCAGATGCTAGATCAAGCGGAATGGGAGATGTTGGAGCAGCAACTGATCCAGATGCCTATTCAATCCATTGGAATACGTCAAAATTGGCCTTTTCTGAAAAGAGAACGGAAATTGGGGTTTCCTATTCACCTTGGTTACGCAATCTTATAAAGGATGTTCATTATACACATGCCAGCGGATATACTAAATTGGGAAATCGGCATACGGTTGGAGCATCAATGACCTATTTTTCGTTAGGGTTAATCACCTTTACAGGTTTTCAAGGAAATTTAATTCGTGAATTTAATCCTAACGAGTATGAATTTGTTGGGGCGTATGCGCTTAGATTATCAAAACGAAGTGCAATCGGAGTTAACTTAAAATATATCTACTCAAATTTAACAGGTGGAATAAATGCAGGTTCTGTTCAAACGAAACCAGGTCTAGCAATGGCGAGTGACATTTCCTATTCATACTTTAATAAAGATCTTTCATTAGGGACATGGCCTGCACAATGGTCATTTGGAGTCAACATCTCTAACTTTGGTAATAAAATGGCATACACGGTTGAATCCGCCCGCGATTTTATTCCCGCAAATCTAAAAATAGGATCTAGCTTTATCGTCAACATCAACAAAAAACATAGCATTACGGCTGCCTTAGATGTCAATAAATTATTAGTGCCAACATTACCTGCGCGTGATTGGGGTGGGAATATTGTTTCCGGATTGGATAATAATGTGGGCGCGCTTGTTGGTATAGTTCAGTCTTTTTATGATGCGCCTGGAAATGTAATTATTAGCAATACTGGAGTTGTTACCGTTGAAAAAAATAGTAGACTCAAAGAAGAGTTAAATGAAATTAATATTGGTGGTGGATTTGAGTATCAATATAAAGGAATGTACGTGCTGCGTACGGGCTATTTTTATGAGCATAAAAGTAAAGGTGCAAGGCAATATTTAGCAACAGGTTTAGGGTATTTTAATGGAAAGTTTGGGGCCGATTTTTCTTATTTGCTTACTATGAAAAAGAATAATCCTTTAGCCAATACCATGCGCTTTTCTCTCAATTTTGCCATTTGATTCATTAGCCGTCACCACTAACAGTTACTTCAAAAAGTACCATTTCACTATTTCCTTTTTCGTCTATAATCGTTAAACGGTGTTTCCCGGTGGCTGGCATATATTTCATCTGATGAATCCCTTTAGTCGTTCCTATAAATGAATCATCTAAATGCCAATAAAGGTTGATTTTTTCATTAATATGCGTCGCCTCAAAAAAGATGGCCTCATTCACCTCTTCAAAGTTCAGCGGAATAAAAATTTGACTGTTAGATTTTGGGTAGATCACCGCCAATTCCTTTTGACCAACTGTGTTCACACATCCTTCCATATAAGCAGGTGGTTTTCTATAATTGGGATCATGGTTTTTATAAAAGTATTCTGCAACAGCTGGTAAGGTAAACCAGGATTCTTTTTTAGCTAAAGCCATATTATAGCAAGAGGAGTTAACCTGGTAAGTACTTGAACTATCCAAAAATAGGAATTGATGATAGTGACAAGGGGGGGTGTTTAATGCCTTTTTTGGAATATACTTTTCTTGCGTCTGTTCGCATGCATCACTAGCGCGATAGCCTGATTTGCTGCAGATTTCAACCAATTGCATGTCATCAAACGGTTGGTAAAACCAATCTGATTGAGGGAGTGCAGAAAAAACATCAAAAAGAATAGGGGCAGCAGTTTCGCGTCCAATCAAACCTGGTCGACCTTCTCCGTCAGCATTTCCCACCCAAACGCCAACTACATATTTAGAATTGGTTCCGACAGCCCATGCGTCTCTAAAACCAAAACTTGTACCTGTTTTCCAAGCTATTTGTTGCGAAGTTTCAAATAGTTCCCAATTAATATCATCTTCAGGGCGTTGTACTTCTCGCATGGCTTGGAAAGTGAACCAACTTGTGGCTGCACTAAATACGGGCCGCTCTTCTATGTACTCCTCCTCGGCTAATAAATAGCTGGTGCGTTTGTTTACACCGGTTCCGTAGTTCGGATAACGATTAAGACTTCTTGCCATCAAGCCATAAGCAGATACCAAATCCCATAAGTTCGTTTCGGCACCACCCAATATTAATGAAAGACCATAATGCTGTGGGGTGTTTTTAATGGTTGTAAAACCTAATTTTTGTAGCGAGTAATGAAATTTTTCAACGCCAAACTTTGTGAGTAAGCGTACCATTGGCACATTTAATGAACGGGATAAAGCGTCATCAATTTTAACAATACCGTCGTATTTTAAATTGTAGTTTTTGGGCGAATAGCCAGACATTATAGTTGGAATGTCTTGCACTACCATTTCAGGAGTTACACTGCCGTTTTCTAGCATTGATGCGTAAAGGAAAGGCTTTATAATGCTGCCTGTACTTCTAGGCGCCATAATTATATCCACGTCACTGCTATGTTCAGCCTCAACATTCGGCACATTTCCTGTATAGGCAATCACTTTTCCAGTTTCAACTTCCATTACGAGCACAGCAGCATTGTGTATTTCATTTTCGCGCAGTTTTTCATGGTGAAATTGGACAATACTATTCGTGCGCTCCTGAATGGAAATGTCTATAGAGGTTTGAACAACTTGGCCTTTTAACCCATCTTTTATAACGCGTGTTAATAAGTGAGGCGCAATTCTTGGAATGGGATGCGGTTTTTCTGGAAGCTCTTCCAATTTTGATAAAACCCATGTGGTTGAATCTATTTCGTCCACCTCATAAAGGCGATCCAATAAGCGGTTTCGCTTTGCAATTAGTAAATCTCTATTTTTACCGGGATGCATCAATGAAGGTGCATTGGGTAGCACAGCCAAAGTCGCCGTTTCTGCCCACGATAATTGATCGGCAGGTCTTGCAAAATAGCGCCAAGCTGCTGCGTCTAAGCCAACAACGTTTCCGCCCATTGGCGCGTTTGAAGCGTATAAAGCTAATATTTCACTCTTATCATAACGCCACTCTGCTCGTGTGGCCATAAAAATCTCTACTACTTTTTGCCAAATTGTCCGCGATTGCCCTTTTCTACTCATGCGCATTAATTGCATGGTAATGGTGCTTCCGCCGCTTACTTTTTCTCCAGATGACATGTTTTGGTATACCGCTCTAGCCAATCCTTTTATACTTACACCCCAATGTGATTGGAAGCTGCGGTCTTCAAATTGAATAATTGCTTTTTCAAATTTTTCAGGTACTGTTGGATTGTATGGAAAGCGCCATTGCCCATCTGCGGCTATTGAGGCAGCTAATAAATTACCTTCTTTATCTAAAAGCACAGTGCTAGTTGGGTCGTCAAATAGTGTTTTGGGCAGACAAAAAAACCAGATAAAAAAGACGGTTAGCGTTAATGCAGACAATATGTATTTATACCGCTTTATAAAGCGTAAAAACCATTTTCCTATTTTTTTTATTCGTTTCAAATCTTATCTTTATACAAGTTTGATGTTCTTCTGTGTGAAGTACTCAAAGCATCATTTGGTTGTTATTTAATTCCGAATGGAATAGCTAAACTAATTAAATTTATTTCAATAATAAAACGACTTTTATTATACGCTTTGCCTTAGCATTTATGCGACAATTTACTCGTAAAATCGGTTTGTTCAGTCTTGTTTTTAGCATTATAGCTATTCTTGGCGGAGCTGCGTTCGGTCAAGCCTATAATTTTGATTATTTATCGATTCAAAAAGGTTTGCCACAATCACAGGCTTTTTGTATCATGTTTGATTCAGATCAATATGCTTGGATCGGTACGCAAGGCGGAGGGTTATGTCGTTATGATGGTGAGAATTACACCTATTATACAAAGAACGATTCTCTCATTTCGAATCGAATTTATAAAACTAAGGAGTTAGATGGTAGCATTTGGGTAGGGCAAAAAGGAGGAGTGACGCAATTGAATTTAAATGGCGAATTTCAAACCAATTACCGACTAAATAGTAATTCGGTTATTATTCGAGACATAATCTTTTATAAAGGAGAATATCTTTTCGCTTCTAATAATGGTGTTTATCAGCTCTCAAATAATGAATTGGAAATTGTGACAGACAATCCTACAATTTTAGGAACCAATATTCATAATTTTTTTCTAACCAATCAAGATGATCTTTGGCTTTGCACAGATGTCGGTTTATTAAGTTTTGATGATGTTTTCGGTAAATTATCCAAAGCAAAAGGTTTAAGTGCACCACATGTTGAATGCGCCGTTGAATTTAAAGATGAATGGGTAATAGGGACCTATGAAGGAGGCTTGAATTTTTACAATAAATCGAGTATCTACCGCAAAGAGCAATTCGAGGAGCTAGATGATAAAATTATTTTGAGTCTTTTTGTTTCCGGAGAAAATGAATTGTGGATTGGAACTATGAATAATGGTGTTTATGTCTACAATGCAAAAGATGGTGTTCTACGAAATTTCAGAACCAGCAATGGTTTATCAGGGAACCATATTAAAACCATAGTTGCCGATTATTGGGACAATATTTGGATTGGAACAAGTGGAGGAGGGGTTTCAGTATTTCAAAACAGTCCTTTCATTAAATACAATAGTGCTTCTGGCTTAAACGGAGATTATGTATTCTCTGTATTAAATGATTCGCGTGAAAACCTATGGTTGGGAACAGAGGGCATGGGCGTTATGCGAATTAATGATACGTCAAAAGTGTTGTTTGATGAAGAGTCTGGTTTTTATTCTGAAAAAGTCAAAAGCATTTATGAAGATTCGAAAGGATACGTTTGGTTTGGTACAGAAGGAAAAGGTGTGGGAGTATATAATCCTTATGACGCCAAGGATACCATTTATTCATTTTACAACTCAAGCGGATTAAAAGGGAATTGGGTAAAGTGTTTTACAGAAGATCCTGTAACGAGTAAAGTATATATAGGAACAAGCGACGGTGGGATTTATTATGTCAAAAGAGGGAGCGGAGCAAACCCTGTCAATTCATTTAAGCGAATAGAAACTGAGTATGGAGAAGTGCCAAACCATATTACAGCTTTGCATTATATAAACGGGCGATTGTGGTTTGCAAATGATAACGGTAAATACGGTTTTATACAAAACGGTCAAATCACATTATTTAACGAAGCAAACAAAAGTTTTCGAAATATTGTTGTCCATAATAATACCGTTTGGATTGGATCAAAGGATAATGGGATCATGCGCCTAGAAATGATTCAAGATTCAATTCAAAACAAAGAGTGGATGAATTCAGGCACAAATTCTGGTTTCCAGTCAAACAATATTTATCAATTAATCTATCACAATAGCCAGTTATGGATAGGAACTGAAAAAGGCCTAGATCGATTAGATTTAGATTCCAATATGCGCCTTGCAAGTTTTGAACATTTTGGTTACGAAGAAGGGTTTGAGGGAGTAGAAACCAATATTAACGCTGGAAATGTTGATCAAGATGGTAATTTATGGTTCGGAACTGTAGATGGTCTGTACGTTTATAAAGGTCGTGATCCCAATCAATCGCAAAGAAAACCACCAGTACTTAAATTGAATGATTTCCAAATCGTATTTGAATCAATTGAAAATACCAATTATGCAAATGCTTTTCAAGATGGTAAAATCACCTCAGAATTAATCCTGCCTTACGATCAAAATCACATCAGCTTTCAGTTTAACGCGATACATTATTCATATGCCAAGAATATAAGGTACAGATGGAAGTTAGATGGCATTGATTCAGACTGGACACCAAGCACAACAATTAACGTAGCAACCTATCCAAATTTATTACCTGGCGAATACCTCTTCAATGTTCAAACCGCTATTGATGAAAATTGGGAGCAAGAACCAATTCAAATTGCTTTCTCAATTGATCAGCCTTATTGGGAGAAATTTTGGTTCAAGTTCGCTTATTATAGTTTGGGAATAATTTTGCTAATCGTTATTGTTTTGCTCATTTTAGCAAGGCAAAGGCGAAAGAGTAAGGCACTCAATGAAAAATTAAAGCTAGAAAAAAACTTGTTAGAGTTGGAGCAAAAAGCCTTGCGCTTACAAATGAATCCACATTTCATTTTTAACGTGTTGAACTCAATTCACAACCTAATTATTTTGAATGATTCTGATAAAGCCCGTTATGCATTGTCAAAATTTTCAAAACTCATGCGCCAAGTTTTAGAAAACTCACGTGAGAAATTTATTTCCATTGATGATGAAGTTGAAACCTTGCAAAATTATGTGCAATTAGAACGTCTAACAGCAAATGCGAATATTGATTTGGATTTTGAATTTGCAGAGGATATGGATACCGCTGAGGAAATTTTACCGCCCTTGATGATTCAGCCCTTTGTTGAAAACGCAATTGTTCATGGTTTAAAAGGAGTTGATCGCAAAGGTGAAATTCGAGTTTCTTTTAAATGGATAGGAGATAATGTATTAGAATGTGCAATTGCTGACAACGGCATAGGGCGTAAAAAAGCAAATGAAATCAAAGCACAGCAGGCGGCTTATCATAAATCTACAGCACTACAAGTAGCGCAAGAAAGGTTAGCGAATTTAAATCAAGAAACAACCTTCGTCCCATTCGAAATTTTAGATCTTAAAGATCCAAAAGGCCAACCCGCCGGTACTAAAGTTATCATTAGAATTTTGGTTTAAATTGTTCTAAAGAATGATCTTTCCTCAAAATCAGTAGGTTTCTCCATCTCAAAAGACCCGTTTTCCCCATGGATGGGTAGTTATGTTTTTCTATACGGAAATTAGTACTAACAATTATGAGTAATTGCTGGTCGTCTCCGAAAAACCTGAAGAGAGTAGGAAAAATTTAATACATATTATTATGAAAAAGTGCCTTTTATTATTTACACTAATGTTTTGTATGACATTTGGTTATGCACAAACAGATAAGTTGACTGTTCGAAATACTACAAGTCAACCAGTAGTTGTTAGAGCATTTGCGGCGAATCCCGGTTGTTCTCCACAAGTGTCATCTTCTTCAGGAGCAATAACTATTGCACCAGGAACGGTCGCTACATTTGCTTTACCAATCAGTCCAGCTACTGAATGGAGTTCTATCAGAGTTACACCTGCTCCAGGAATGTTGGGAGTTGCGGGTACATTCGTTAGTGGATGTGTTGTAGGATGTGGATCGAGTACAGTTGGTCCTTTAAGTGCGACATGGCTTTCTTGCACAGAAGTTGGATTAACTTTGTAAATAAGAGTGCGCTTGTAGCCTTAATGGATGTGTGTAATTTTTAAAGCTGCTAAGACACTTTAGGTTTGGTTCGAAATGATTTCTTAATATTCGCAATCATTTCGAATCAGATCTTATTTAGATTTCCTTATTCAGCCTAACATCTAAAACAAAGTCATTACGCTGTCAATTGATAAAAAGATATTAGACCGCTTCGCTATTAGATTTAGCATTAAAGCATCAAAACTCCCGTCAAATCGTATTGAAAATTGAAACGCCCACGTCATCTCGCCATTAAAGCATTCAAGCATTAAATCATTGAAAACTCCCGTCAAATCGTATTGAAAATTGCACATTGAAAATTGAAACGCCCACGTCATATCGCCATTAAAGCATTAAAGCCCCCGTCAAATCGTATTGAACATTGAACATTGATCATTGTACATTGAAACGCCCCGGTCATCTCGCCATTAAAGTATTCCAACATTAAATCATTGAAAACTCCCGTCAAATCGTATTGAAAATTGCACATTGAAAATTGAAACACCCACGTTAAATCGCCATCAAATCATCAAAAGAATCAAATAATCAGATCATCAACCCCTCGGTCAAACCGCCAAATCGCCATCAAAAATATCAAATAATCAGATCATCAACTCCTCCGTCAAACCATCAAACCATCAATCTACAACTTCTAACTTGGCAAACTTCAACAACAATTGCTTATTGCCCGCTTTCGGAAAAAATACGGTGGCCTTTGTGGGAGGTGTTCCTTCCAGTCCTACTACTTTGCCCTTTCCAAACCTTTCGTGAACAACATTGTATCCTACCTTTAAATCTAGTTCCTGGGCAATAGTTCCTTTGGCCGGTTTTTTAGGTTTAGCTTCGTTTACAGGAGTCAACTTTCTGCGGTTTGAGAATAAGGGTTCTTTGTTGCCCAGTTTTCGCTCCATATTAACTTGGTTCATTGAACGACCACCACCCATGCTATTCGAGCGCGGTTGATTAATCATCTCTAAATGATCGGGATCAATTTCATCAATAAAGCGACTTGGTTCACTTGTAACAATATTACCCCATCTAAAACGGCTAGAGGCGTATGATAAAGTAGCCATTTTTTCAGCTCTTGTCAAAGCCACGTAAAATAAGCGGCGCTCTTCTTCTAATTCGGATCTTGAGTTTAATGCTAGCTGTGAAGGGAATAGGTTTTCTTCTAAGCCTACAATATATACGTAGGGGAATTCAAGTCCTTTCGAGGCGTGAATCGTCATTAACGTAATTTTGTCCTTATCTTCTTCTTTGTCTTGATCAGCATCTGTAAGTAAGGCAACGTCAACCATGAAATCGCTCAAATAAGCCGTTTCACCTTCGCTAATCGTTTGCGTAAACTCCTTAATTCCTGAAAGCAAGGCCTGAATGTTTTCATGACGAGAAACACCTTCGGGTGATTTATCGTCATACAAATCTTTTAAAATCCCTGAGCTTTTTGCTATATTCTCGGCTAAGGAATAAGCATCTACTTTTTCGAGTTGAACAGCATAACTATTTATGGATGTTACAAAGGCATTAAGCTTTGTCATTGCTCCAGTTGGTATTCCTGCAGGATATTTTTGTGGGTGAGAAATAACTTCCCATAAGCTAACATCATGTTGCGAGGCAGTAATTATGATTTTTTCAATCGTAGTTTTCCCAATCCCTCTTTTCGGATAATTAATTACCCGTTTTAAGGCTTCTTCATCCGAATTGTTGGCTGTTAATCTAAAATAGGCCAGCAAATCTTTAATCTCTTTGCGCTGATAGAAGGACTGTCCTCCGTAAATCTTATACGGCAAATTAAGTTTCCGCAATGATTCCTCAAATGAACGCGATTGTGCATTCGTTCTATAAAGAATAGCAAAGTCAGAATTTGAAGCACCTTCATGATTCTTGGTTTCAAAAATCATATGACTGATCGACTTCCCTTCTTCATTATCCGTTAACGAACGCAATACCTTTATTTTGTTTCCGTCCGAATTGTCGGTCCAAACTGTTTTTTGAATTTGATCTTTATTTTTAGCGATAACACTATTCGCCGCGTTTACAATTGTTTTAGTACTTCTATAGTTTTGTTCAAGCTTAAAAACCTTGTGGTCTTTATAATCATTTTTAAAATTGAGGATGTTTTCGATATTCGCTCCACGGAAAGAGTATATACTTTGAGCATCATCTCCAACAACACATATATTAGTATAGGCAGCTGCCAATTTTTTTACAATTAAATACTGCGAGTAATTCGTATCCTGGTACTCATCCACTAAAACATATTTGAATTTATGCTGGTAGTAATGCAAAACATCCGCATGGTCTCTTAATAATACATTCGTCTTATATAATAAGTCATCAAAATCCATAGCACCTGCCATAAAACAACGCTTTTCGTAAGCCCGATAAATTTCAAACAAACGCGGTTTTCCACTCATTCTGTCTTCCGCAACCACATCCGAATTGGCTTCGTATGCTGCCGCAGATATTAAATTGTTCTTTGCAGAAGATATTCGGCTCAGTATTAAGTTAGCCTTATAAGTTTTATCATCTAAACGTAATTCCCTTACAATTGCCCTTATTAGGCTGCGCGAATCTTGCGTATCATAAATCGTGAAATTGGATGGATAGCCCAATTTGTCGGAATGATGACGTAAAATTCGAGCAAATACGGAGTGAAATGTACCCATGGATATATTCTTTGCTTCAGAACCACCAATGATCTGCGCAATTCTTTCTTTCATTTCCTTAGCAGCCTTATTCGTAAATGTTAAAGCCAAAATATTGAACGGATCAACCCCGTTCTTTATCATATGCGCAATTCGGTAAGTTAAAACTCTTGTTTTGCCCGATCCTGCTCCCGCAATAACCATAGTTGCACCCTCGGTACTCAAAACGGCTGCTTTTTGCTCCGGGTTTAATGATTCTAAATAATCCATAGAACAAAAATAGAGATTATATAAGCACGGTTTAAACTCTGAAAAGGATATTTTTCCGAAATTAAAAAAAGGCTGAAAATCAACGAGTTAAATACGGGGTGAAATTGGGTCGAATAGATTTTCAACATCATTTTGTGAAAAATGTCAAAAATACTTTAACAAAAGTTGTTTAATAAAAAAAACTTAATACCTTTGCACTCCGAATTTTGACGAATTTGGGCGCATTATATTGTGAAATAAATAGATAAAAACAACAACAAGGTACTATGCCAACTATACAACAATTAATTAGAAAAGGTAGAGTAGCTCAGGTAAAGACAAGCAAGTCAGCAGCACTTGATTCTTGCCCGCAGCGAAGAGGAGTTTGTGTAAGAGTTTACACAACTACGCCTAAGAAACCAAACTCAGCTATGAGAAAAGTAGCAAGAGTAAGACTTACCAACGGTAAAGAGGTGAATGCCTATATCGGAGGAGAAGGCCATAACTTACAAGAACACTCGATTGTGTTAGTAAGAGGTGGAAGAGTCAAAGATTTACCAGGAGTTCGTTACCACATTGTACGTGGAGCTTTAGATACTGCTGGTGTTGAAGGAAGACTACAAAGAAGATCAAAATACGGTGCTAAACGTCCTAAGAAATAAGTGAATCATGAGAAGAAGACAAGCAAAAAAACACGTTATACTACCTGATCCTAAGTTTAAGGACATTTTAGTAACTAAGTTCGTTAATAACCTAATGATTCACGGGAAGAAATCAGTTTCTTTCAAGATTTTTTATGATGCTATGGATATCATAGCTGAAAAAAATGAAGAAGAAAACCCCGTTGACGTTTGGAAAAAAGCATTAACAAATATCACTCCTAATGTAGAAGTGAGATCAAGAAGAGTTGGTGGAGCTACGTTCCAAATCCCAACTCCTGTTCGTGATAACAGAAAACAATCTTTGGCTATGAAATGGTTAATTGGTTTTTCAAGAAAGAGAAACGAAAAGACTATGGCTCAAAAGTTAGCTTTTGAAGTTATGGCAGCCGCTAAAGAAGAAGGTGCAGCTTACAAGAAAAAGGAAGATATGCACAGAATGGCAGAGGCAAATAAAGCATTCTCACATTTTAACAGGTTTTAATCATGGCTAAGAAGAGAGATTTAGCATACACTAGAAATATTGGGATTATGGCCCATGTTGATGCTGGTAAAACAACAACGACTGAGCGTATCCTTTACTATACAGGAGTAAGTCATAAAATTGGTGAAGTACATGATGGTGCTGCAACAATGGATTGGATGGAACAAGAGCAAGAAAGAGGTATTACAATTACTTCTGCTGCTACAACCTGTTTCTGGCAGTACCCAACTATTCAAGGTGAACCGGTTGATGCTACTAGAGATTATAGAATTAATATTATTGACACACCTGGTCACGTTGATTTTACTGTAGAGGTAGAACGTTCATTGCGTGTATTGGATGGAGCTGTTGCATTAATTTGTGCTGCTTCAGGTGTTGAGCCTCAGTCTGAAACTGTTTGGAGACAAGCGGATAAGTATGGTGTTCCAAGAATTTGTTTTGTAAACAAAATGGACCGTGCTGGAGCTGACTTTATGAAGTGTGTTACTGAAGTGCGCGAGCGTTTAGGTGGTAACCCTTTACCATTGCAGATTCCTATCGGAGCTGAAGATGAATTCAAAGGAGTAGTTGATTTGATCACTATGAAAGGAATTATCTGGGATGAGGAAAACATGGGGAGTACTTATAAAGAAGTAGAAATCCCTGAAGACCTTTTGGAAGAAGCACAAGAGTGGAGAGATAAATTAATTGAAGCAGTAGCTGAATCTGATGAAGCTTTAATGGAGAAATTCTTTGAAGATTCTGATTCAATTACAAAAGAAGAAATGTTTGCTGCGATTCGTAAATCGACAATAAGCATGGCTATTCAACCAATCATGTGTGGTTCTGCCTTTAAAAATAAAGGTGTTCAAACTATGTTGGATGCAGTTATGGCATTCTTACCTTCTCCTTATGATAAAGGAGCTGTTACAGGAATTGATCCTAAAACTGACAAGGAAACTTCAAGAGAACCAAGTATTGATGAGCCTACGGCTGCATTAGCATTTAAAATTGCTACGGATCCATTTGTTGGAAGACTTTGTTTCTTCAGAATGTATTCTGGTAAAATTGATTCTGGATCATATATTCACAATACAAGAACTGACAAGAAGGAACGTATTTCACGTATCTTCCAAATGCACTCTAACAAACAGCAAGCAATCGATATGATTGAAGCTGGTGATATTGGAGCTGGTGTTGGATTTAAAGATATCCGTACAGGTGATACATTATGTGATCCTGCACATCAAATTGTTTTGGAATCTATGGATTTCCCAGATCCAGTTATTGGTATTGCTATTGAGCCTAAGACTCAAGCAGATGTTGATAAATTAGGGATGGGATTAAATAAGTTATCTGAAGAAGATCCTACATTTAAAATTACAACAAACGAAGATTCTGGTCAAACTGTAATCTCAGGAATGGGAGAGCTTCACCTAGAGGTGTTAGTTGATCGTTTGAAAAGAGAATTCGGTGTTGAGGTTAATGAAGGTGCTCCTCAAGTAGCTTACAAAGAGAAAATTAATGCAACTGTTGATCACAGAGAAGTTTATAAGAAACAATCAGGTGGTCGTGGTAAATTTGCTGACATTAGCATTATCATTTCTCCACAAGACGACGCTGAGAAAGATGGTCTTGAATTCATAAACAAAATTAAAGGTGGTAACATTCCTAGAGAATTTATCCCTTCAATTGAAAAAGGATTCAAAGATTCAATGAAAAACGGTGTTTTAGCTGGATTCCCGATTGATACGCTTAAAGTTGAATTATTAGATGGTTCATACCATGATGTAGATTCAGATGCATTGTCTTTCGAGATTTGTGCGAAGATGGCTTATAGAAATGGATTGAAAAATGCATCTCCTGAGTTATTAGAGCCAATCATGAAAATTGAGGTGGTAACACCTGAAGCGAACATGGGTGATATTGTTGGAGATTTAAATAAGCGTAGAGGTCAGATCAACGGAATGGACGATCGATCAGGAGCGAAAATCATCAAAGCTGATGTTCCACTTTCAGAAATGTTTGGATATGTAACTACATTGAGAACTTTGTCTTCAGGTAGAGCAACATCAACAATGGAGTTTTCGCATTACGCAACGACTCCAAAGAATATTGCTGAAGGAGTAATTAAGAAAGTTAAAGGTAAAGTTGAAGCATAATAAAGAGCCAGAAAAATGAGCCAAAAAATTAGAATAAAATTAAAATCTTACGATCACAACTTAGTTGACAAGTCAGCTGAAAAGATTGTAAAGGCGGTTAAAGCAACTGGCGCTGTAGTAAGCGGACCAATTCCTTTACCGACACATAAAAGAATTTACACGGTGTTAAAATCACCACACGTAAATAAAAAGGCAAGAGAACAATTTCAATTGTCAGCTTATAAAAGATTGATCGACATTTATAGTTCATCATCTAAAACAGTTGACGCTTTGATGAAATTAGAATTGCCAAGTGGAGTTAACGTTGAAATTAAAGTTTAACAAGTAATAAATTAAGTATGCCAGGGATTATTGGAAAGAAAATCGGAATGACTAGCATCTACAGTGCCGAGGGCAAGGCAACGCCATGCACAGTGTTAGAAGCTGGTCCTTGTGTTGTAACGCAAGTGAAAACCGAAAAAAAAGACGGCTATAATGCTGTTCAACTAGCGTTTGGAGAAAAACGTGAGAAGAATACATCAGCCGGTCTTCAAGGACATTTCAAAAAAGCTAAAACTACGCCAAAGTCAAAATTGGCTGAGTTTGATGGTTTTGAAGATTTGAACTTAGGAGATGTTGTCGGTGTTGACATTTTTGAAGAAAACACTTTTGTTGATGTAGTTGGTACATCAAAAGGTAAAGGTTTTCAAGGGGTTGTAAAACGACACGGGTTCGCCGGTGTTGGACAAGCAACTCACGGTCAACATAACAGATTAAGAGCGCCAGGATCAATTGGTGCAGCTTCTTATCCTGCGAGAGTATTCAAAGGAATGAGAATGGCAGGTCAAATGGGTAACGTTCGCGTAACTCAGCCAAACTTGCAAATATTAAAAGTATTAACTGATAAGAATTTGATTATAGTAAAAGGATCCGTTCCTGGTGCTAAAGGTTCTTACGTATTAATTGAGAAATAAGATGGATATTAAAGTTGTAGACACAAAAGGTAAGGAAACTGCCGCAAAGGTTACGCTTGCAGATTCTATCTATGGTATCGAGCCAAATGATCATGCAATTTACTTGGACGTAAAGCACTATTTAGCTGCACAAAGACAAGGAACGCACAAATCAAAAGAAAGAGCTGATATCGCAGGATCAACGCGTAAGATCAAAAAGCAAAAAGGAACAGGTACTGCACGTGCAGGAAGCATTAAATCACCAGTTTTTAGAGGTGGTGGTCGTGTATTCGGACCGAGACCAAGAAGTTACGATTTCAAATTAAATGTGAAATTGAAGCGCTTGGCTAGAAAGTCTGCCTTGACTTATAAAGCACAAGAAAACAACATTATCGTTGTAAACAACATGGACCTTGGTGATGTGAAAACTAAAAATTTCATGAACATCATGGCTGACATGAACATTGCATATGAGAAAGTATTGTTTGTATTGCCGGAAGACAATAAAAACGCATACCTATCAGCTCGTAATATTCAAGGTGCAAATGTTGTTACAGCAGATAGCCTTAACACATACGAAATATTGAATGCCAATAAAGTAGTGATTGTTGAAGGTGCTGTTGCAAAAATTGAAACCATACTAAATTAATAGCAGAAGAGATGAACAGTATGATAAAAAAGCCTTTGCTAACAGAGAAAGCAACGTTGGATAGTGAACTAAACAACAGATATACTTTCGTAGTTGACAGAAGAGCAAACAAATTGGAAATTAAAGACGCTATTGAGAAAATTTATGGTGTCACAGTAGAAAACGTTCGTACCATGACTTATGGTGGAGGTAAACCTAAGAGAAAATATACTTCAAGAGGTGTTGCTGAACAAACTAAACCGATCTGGAAAAAGGCGGTAGTTTCAGTAGCAGCAGGAGAGAATATTGACTTGTACAAAGACATTTAAGAAAATGGGAGTTAGAAAATTAAAGCCGATTACACCGGGCCAAAGACATAAAATCGCTAATGACTTTAGCGAAATCACTAAGTCTACGCCAGAAAAATCATTATTGGCAACGAAAAATAGATCCGGCGGAAGAAATGACACTGGAAAGATGACCATGAGATATTTAGGTGGTGGTCACAAAAAGAAATATAGAATTGTAGATTTTAAAAGAGAAAAATTTGGCATTCCTGCTACGGTAAAGTCTGTCGAATATGATCCAAATAGAACTGCAAGAATTGCATTATTGTTTTATGCTGATGGAGAAAAACGTTATATCATTCATCCAGAAGGATTGACTGTTGGAGCGGTAATCAAATCAGGAAAAGATGTAGAGCCAGAAATTGGTAACACATTATACTTGAGCGATATTCCATTGGGTACAGTAATTCACAATATTGAATTAAAGCCAGGTAGAGGTGCAGCAATCGCAAGAGGTGCTGGATGTTATGCTCAGCTTCAAGCACGTGAAGGAAAATACGCGACAGTTAAATTGCCTTCAGGAGAAACTAGAATGATCCTTACAACTTGTTTAGCAACTATTGGAGCTGTATCAAATGCAGAACATATGTTGACTAGATCTGGTAAAGCTGGACGTTCGAGATGGAAAGGTAGAAGACCTAGAGTAAGAGGTGTAGTTATGAATCCTGTCGATCACCCAATGGGTGGTGGTGAAGGGAAATCATCTGGAGGACACCCAAGATCAAGAAACGGTATGCCGGCTAAGGGATACAAGACTAGATCTAAGAAAAAGTACTCTTCGAAGTATATAATTGAAAAGCGTAAGAAATAATTAAGGCATGAGTAGATCATTAAAGAAACCACCTTTTGTTCATTACAAGTTAATGCAAAGAGTAGAAGAAGCACAAGAGTCACAAAAGAAAGCTGTGATTAAAACTTGGTCAAGACCTTCAACAATTACGCCTGACTTTGTAGGATTAACTATTGCAGTTCACAACGGAAACAAATTTATTCCTGTTTATGTAACTGAAAATATGGTTGGTCATAAATTAGGTGAATTTGCCCCGACTAGAACCTTTAGAGGTCATGCGGACAAAAAGAAGAAAAAATAATAGTCTAACATAGGATATAATGGGAGCTAGAAAAAGATTAAAAGCAGAAAAACTTAAAGAAGCAAAGTCAAAAATTGCTGTCGCTAAGTTGAATAACTGTCCAATTACTGCACGTAAAATGCGTTTAGTAGCTGACCTCGTAAGAGGAGTTGAAGTGAATAAAGCGTTGAATATTTTATCACACAATTCAAAAGAAGCATCAGGTCGTTTAGAAACATTGTTACGTTCAGCTATTGCGAACTGGGAACAAAAAAACGAAGACAAAAGCTTAGAAGATGAAACATTAGTTGTTTCTGAAGTAAGAGTTGATGTTGCTGGAATGTTGAAAAGAATTCAACCTGCACCTCAAGGACGTGCGCACAGAATTAGAAAAAGATCAAATCACACTACTATCGTTGTTGATAGTGTAAAAACAAATAAGAATGGGACAAAAGACTAATCCAATAGGAAATAGATTGGGATTCATCCAAGGATGGGAATCAAACTGGTTTGGTGGAAATGACTATTCTGCTAAAATTGTTGAAGATCATAAAATTAGAGAATACTTAAATGCGCGTTTAGCAAAAGCGAGTATCTCTAAAATTATTATTGAGCGTACAATTAAATTGGTTACAGTAACTATCAACACAGCTCGTCCGGGAGTAATTATCGGAAAAGGAGGTCAAGAAGTTGACAAACTAAAAGAAGAGTTGAAGAAGATTACAGGTAAAGAGGTTCAAATTAATATTTTTGAAATCAAAAGACCTGAGTTGGATGCGAAATTGGTTGCTGACAGTATTGCAAGACAAATTGAAGGAAGAATCTCTTTCCGTCGTGCAATTAAAATGTCAATTCAGTCAACTATGAGAATGGGTGCTGAAGGAATCAAAGTTAAAATCAGTGGTCGTTTAAATGGCGCTGAGATGGCAAGAAACGAGATGTACAAGGATGGTAGAACACCATTGCATACTTTCAGAGCAGATATCGATTATGCGTTAGCTGAGGCTCACACAACTTACGGTCGTATCGGAATCAAAGTGTGGATTTGTAAAGGTGAAATTTATGGTAAGAGGGATCTTTCTCCTAATGTTGGATTACAACAGAAAAAAGGAGGAAAGAGAAGTCCTAAGTTTCAGAGTAGAAGAAAATAATTAGTTAAAGCATTATAAAATGTTACAACCGAAAAGAACAAAATTTAGAAAAGCTCAAAAGGGAAGAAATACTGGCCTTGCTCAAAGAGGAAGCCAGATTGCATTCGGATCTTTTGGATTAAAGTCGCTTGAGCCAGGATGGCTTACATCTAGACAAATCGAAGCTTCACGTATCGCCGTTACTCGATATATGAAGAGAGAAGGTAAAGTCTGGATTCGCATTTTCCCAGACAAACCAATTACTGCTAAGCCAGCAGAGGTACGTATGGGTAAAGGTAAAGGTGCACCTAGTCACTGGGTAGCAGTGGTTCGACCAGGAAGAATCTTGTTTGAAGCAGAAGGAGTTGAGTTAGAAACTGCACGCGAAGCAATGCGTTTAGCAGCTCAAAAACTTCCGTTGAAATGCAAGTTCGTAGTAAGAAAAGACTACGTATAATTATTCATCTGGGTCATAAACAAATAATATAATTAGATGAAAGCTACGGAAATAAGAGAACTGTCTTTGGAAGATCTTAAAGAGAAATTAGTAGATGCGACAGAACAACACGAAAAATTGTTACTTTCGCACGCCGTTTCGCAATTGGAGAATCCAATTCAAATTAGAGAGGGGCGCAAAACGCTTGCTCGTTTAAAAACTGAATTAAAAAGTAGAGAGCTTAGCGCTTAATGCTTTTTATTTAATAAAGACTTTCTAGAATGGAAGAAAAAAGAAATTTAAGAAAAGAACGTATTGGCGTGGTAACCAGCAGTAAAATGGAGAAATCTGTTGTAGTTTCTGTTGAGCGTAAAGTAAAACACGAGAAATATGGTAAGTTCGTAAAAAAAACTACTAAATTTGTCGCCCACGACGAAAAAAATGAGTGTAACGAAGGTGATACAATTCGTATCATGGAGACACGACCACTTAGTAAAAATAAGTGTTGGAGATTAGTAGAAATTATTGAAAGAGCTAAATAGGACACAATGATTCAGGCAGAAAGTAGATTATCAGTAGCTGACAACAGTGGAGCAAAAGAAGTTTTGTGTATCCGAGTTTTAGGAGGCACCAAACGTAGATACGCTTCAGTTGGAGACAAAATTGTTGTAACTGTGAAAAGCGCAATCCCGTCGGGTGGCGTTAAAAAAGGACAAGTTGCTAAGGCAGTTATCGTCAGAGTAAAGAAAGAAATCAGACGTGCGGACGGTTCGTATGTTAGATTTGATGACAATGCGGTGGTATTGCTAAACGAAGCTGGTGAGATGAGAGGTACACGTATTTTTGGACCTGTCGCTCGTGAGTTAAGAGATAAGCAGTATATGAAAGTTGTTTCATTAGCACCAGAAGTACTTTAAAAATTAAAGAAAATGCAAAAGAAACTACACGTCAAAAAAGATGACATTGTAAAGGTCATTAGCGGCACGTCTAAAGGAGTAGAGGGGAAAATTCTTCTAGTCGATAGAAAGAAGAGTCGTGTGATTGTTGAAGGTGCAAACATGATTAAAAAACATGTTAAGCCTAGCGCAGCAAACCCACAAGGGGGAATCGAAGAAGCAGAAGCTGGAATTCATATTTCCAACGTAATGCTTGTTGTGGATGGTGTTGCTTCCAAAATTGGAAGAAAAGCCGACGAAAATGGAAAATTAGTGAGATTTTTAAAAAAGAATGGGGAGGTAGTTAAATAATGAGCTATACACCAAGACTAAGAGACAAGTACTCTAACGAGATTGCAAACAGTTTGAAAGAACAGTTTGGTTTTAAATCGAAAATGAGAGTACCAAAACTCGAAAAGATTGTATTGAGCCAGGGAGTTGGTGATGCAATTTCGGATAAAAAATTGATCGAGTCAGCAATGAATGATATGTCATTGATTGCAGGACAAAGAGCAATATCTAGAAACTCAAAAAAGGATATCTCAAATTTCAAATTGAGAAAAGGGATGCCTGTAGGAGTTAAGGTGACGTTAAGAGGTGATAAAATGTATGAATTTTTAGATCGTCTTATCAATATTGCTTTACCAAGAACAAGAGATTTTAGAGGAGTGAAAGCAAGTGGCTTTGATGGTACAGGTAATTTCAACATGGGTATCAAAGAACACATCATTTTCCCTGAAATTGATATTGATAAAGTGAACAAAATATTCGGTATGGATATCACTTTCGTAACAAGCACGTCTTCTGATGAAGAAGGAAAAGCGTTATTGAAAGAGTTTGGTTTCCCATTCGTAAAAAACTAAGAAGATGGCTAAAGAATCAATGAAAGCGAAGCAGCGCAAGAAAATCAAAATGGCTGCTAAATATGCTGATAAAAGAGCTGAACTAAGAAAAGCTGCAAATGAAGGTGATTGGGATGCTATGATGGCATTACAAAAATTACCTAAGAACTCTATGCAAATTAGAGTACACAACAGATGCGGTTTGACTGGACGTCCAAGAGGTTATATGAGACAATTCGGTATTTCTAGGGTAACATTTAGAGAGATGGCTTTGTCTGGTAAAATACCAGGAGTCAGAAAAGCAAGCTGGTAAAAAAAGAATATTAATTAGAAACTAAGATTGTGCACTAAGTATGGTCTCAAGTCTAAACACATAAATAATGTATACAGATCCAATAGCAGATTTTTTAACGAGAGTTAGAAATGCGCAAGCAGCAAGACACAAGGTTGTCGAAATTCCTTCTTCAGGAATTAAAAAAGAAATCACTAAGATTTTAGAAGATAAAGGATACATCCTTAGTCACAAATTCGAAGATGATGGTAAACAAGGAATCATCAAAATCGCTTTGAAATACGTGAACAGTTCTCCAGCAATTAAGAAAATCGAAAGAATTAGTTCTCCAGGTTTGAGAAGATATGTTGGTGCAAATGAATTGCCACGTGTATTGAATGGTTTAGGAATCGCGATTCTTTCTACTTCTAAAGGAGTTATCTCTGACAAAGAAGCAAGAAAAGAGAACATTGGCGGAGAAGTCCTTTGTTACGTTTATTAAAAAAGTAAAGAAATTTAAGTTATGTCTAGAATTGGAAATGCACCGGTTACTGTTACAGAAGGAGTTGAAATCAAAATTGAAGCAAACTCAATCACTGTAAAAGGATCAAAGGGGGAGTTGACACAAGATGTAGACCCGAGTGTTACAATTAAACAAGATGGAAATACGCTAACTTTTGAGCGTTCATCTGATCATAAAGATACAAGAGCAAAGCACGGTTTATACCGCGCACTTGTAGCGAACATGATTGATGGTGTTTCAAAAGGATGGTCTAAGAAATTAGAATTCCATGGTGTTGGTTATAGAGCGGTGGCAAATGGTCAAAAACTAGAAATGGTTATTGGTTATTCTCACCCAGTAGTTATCGAATTACCTACCGATATTAAATTGACTGCTGAAACCGCTAAAGGTAAAGCACCAGTTGTAACATTAGAGTCTCACGACAAGCAATTGTTAGGTCAAGCGGCTGCGAAGATTAGATCTTTGAGAAAGCCAGAGCCTTATAAAGGAAAAGGAATTAGATACTCTGATGAGTTTATTAGAAGAAAAGCTGGTAAATCAGCTGCGAAATAATTGATATTATGGCTTTAGATAAAGTTGCGAAAAGAGCAAAAATAAAAAGAAGAATCCGAAAAAATGTTTTCGGAACTTCAGAACAACCTAGATTGAGCGTGTTTAGATCAAACAAGCAAATCTATGCGCAAGTGATTGATGATAACCAAGGAATCACTTTGGCTTCAGCATCTTCATACAAAAACAAAACAGTAGAAGGGAAATCAAAATCCGAAGTTGCTGCCATTGTTGGTAAAGATGTTGCTGCAAAAGCTGTGAAAGCTGGTGTATCAACAGTTGTATTTGATAGAAATGGTTACCAATATCACGGAAGAGTGAAGTCATTAGCTGACGGCGCTAGAGAAGGTGGACTAAAATTTTAATAAGATGAAAGCAAAGATAGTTAGATCTACTGATCTAGAATTAAAAGATAAGTTAGTAGCGTTAAACCGTGTAACGAAAGTTACTAAAGGTGGACGTACTTTTACTTTCTCAGCTGTGGTTGTAGTTGGTAACGAAGAAGGTGTTGTTGGACACGGGCTTGGAAAAGCTAAAGAAGTTGTGGAAGCAATTTCTAAAGGTGTAGATGATGCAAAGAAAAACTTGATTCGTGTGCCAATTATTAATGGTACAGTTCCTCATATCCAAAAAGGAAAATATTCAGGAGCTCGTGTATTCTTAAGACCAGCTTCTCATGGTACAGGTGTTATTGCAGGTGGTGCAATGCGTGCGGTTCTTGAAAGCGCAGGTATTACAGATATCTTGGCAAAATCACAAGGATCTTCAAACCCTCACAATGTTGTAAAAGCAACAATTGATGCATTAGTTCATATGAGAGATGCAGTTCAAGTTGCTCACGATAGAGGTGTTTCGTTGGATAAAGTTTTTAACGGTTAATAAATTGCAATTATGGCTACTATTAAAATTAAGCAAGTAAAAAGCGCGATTAATCGTCCTAAAGATCAAAAAAGAACGATTGAAGCATTAGGGTTTAGAAAACTAAACCAAATCATTGAGAAAGAAGCTACTCCTCAAGTTATGGGTATGGTAAGCAAGGTTTCTCACATGTTAGAAATTATTGAGTAAGAATTTTATAATCATTAGCAAAATGAATTTAAATAATATTACACCAGCAGACGGATCAACGAAAAGCGTTAAGCGAATCGGTAGAGGTCAAGGTTCTGGTAAAGGTGGTACTGCAACAAGAGGACACAACGGTCAAAAGTCACGTTCAGGATATAGCCGTAAGGTTGGTTTTGAAGGGGGACAAATGCCACTTCAAAGACGTGTACCTAAATTTGGTTTCACCAACATTAATCGTGTTGAGTATAAAGGAATCAACTTAGATACGCTACAAACTCTTGTAGACAAATTGAATATCTCTGAGGTTACTTTAGACATTATTCGTGATAACGGATTAGCGTCTAAAAACGATTTGATTAAAGTATTAGGAAGAGGAGAATTAAAAGCATCACTTAAAGTAACAGCAAATGGCTTTTCTGGATCAGCAAAAGCTGCTATTGAAGCTGCTGGTGGAAGTGTAGAAACTGTTTAATCCTTATTAACACCTCTAATGAAAAAATTTATACAAAACATAAAAAACATTTGGAAGGTTGAAGAACTTCGAAATAGGATAGGAATAGCTCTAGGGCTAATCTTAATCTATCGAATAGGTTCATTCATTGTACTTCCAGGGGTGGATCAAAAAGCTTTAGCAGTGGCAGGTAGCGCAGATGGTGCTGCAGGCCTAGTTGGTTTACTAGATCTATTTGCTGGTGGAGCGTTCTCGCAAGCATCTATTATGGCACTAGGAATTATGCCTTATATCTCTGCATCAATTATTATGCAGTTATTAGGAATGGCTGTTCCTGTTGTTCAAAAAATGCAGAAAGAAGGCGAAAGTGGTAGAAGAAAAATTAATGGGTATACCCGTTTTTTGACAATTGCCATTTGTGCATTCCAAGCACCTTCCTACCTTAACATGTATGTTATTAGTAGAGGTGGAGCTGTAGATCCAAGTATCATGTGGTGGGTAACTTCAATTGCATTGTTAATTGCAGGTACAATGTTCGCTATGTGGTTAGGTGAAAGAATCACTGACAAAGGAATTGGTAATGGTATTTCATTATTGATTACGGTTGGTATCTTAGCACGTTTCCCAGGTTCAGTATTGTCTGAGTTCACTATGAGAATGGAAGGGTCAGGATCAATCTTCATGTTTATCGTGGAAATGCTGGTCTTCTTCGCAATCATAATGATTACGGTGCTCATTGTGCAAGGTGTGCGACGTGTACCTATTAA
Organism: Crocinitomix sp.; assembly: GCA_013138735.1. Taxonomy (GTDB): domain Bacteria; phylum Bacteroidota; class Bacteroidia; order Flavobacteriales_D; family Crocinitomicaceae; genus Crocinitomix. The sequence continues at coordinate 134,027 of WTCE01000100.1, forward strand.
CTATGCTAAAAAAGTAATCGGTCAAGGTGGTCAAGGAATGGAGCAATCATCAAGAAGTTATATCCCGTTAAAGGTGAATGCTTCGGGTGTAATGCCAATTATATTTGCGCAAGCAATTATGACAGTTCCTTCAATGCTAGGTCAAGATTCCTTTTTAGGAGCGTTGGCTGACTTTAAAAGCTTTTGGTACAACTTCGTGTTTGCTTTAATGATTATCATATTTACGTACTTCTATACGGCAATCACGATTAATCCTAAGCAAATTGCAGATGATTTGAAAAGAAACGGTGGATTTGTTCCCGGTGTTAAACCAGGATCAGAAACTGCAGACTTCTTAGATAATATTCTTTCTAGAATTACATTCCCAGGTTCATTAATGTTAGCAGCTATTGCTATTATTCCTGCCTTTGCAATGTTATTCGGTGTGGGAGATGGATTTGCAATGTTTATGGGAGGAACGTCTATGCTAATTATGGTAGGTGTTGTACTAGATACACTGCAACAAATTGAAACGTATTTATTAAACAGACATTACGACGGTTTAATGGAAGGCGGAAGCATACGTGGAAGAAGAGGAGAGAAACCAATTGGAAACGTTATATAATTATGGCTAAACAAGCTTCGATAGAGCAAGACGGAACAATAAAAGAAGCATTGTCAAATGCAATGTTTAGAGTTGAGTTAGAAAATGGACATACCATTACAGCTCACATTTCAGGAAAGATGAGAATGCACTACATCAAAATCTTACCTGGAGATAAAGTTAAGTTAGAAATGTCGCCTTATGATTTATCAAAAGGGCGCATTACATACAGATATAAATAAATTGAAAAATGAAAGTAAGAGCATCTGTAAAAAAACGATCAGTAGATTGTAAGATCGTTAAGAGACACGGGAAGGTTTATGTAATAAACAAAAAAAACCCGAAATTTAAACAAAGACAAGGATAATAAGAGTTTGAGTCTTGAGTTCCGAGTGTGAAACAAATCACCTCAATACTCTTGCTCCAAACTCTAAACTGTAAAGAATTATGGCTAGAATCGCTGGAATAGATATACCTAAGAACAAAAGAGGTATAATCAGTTTAACCTATATCTACGGAATAGGTAATAGTACTGCTGCAAAAGTCTTAGAAGATTGCGCTGTGGACGGAAACATTAAAGTTCAAGATTGGACTGATGAGCAAACGGGGAAAATCCGTGCAGCTGTAACTGAGATTAAAGTCGAAGGTGCACTACGTTCTGAAGTTCAATTGAATATTAAGCGTTTGATGGACATTGGTTGTAACAGGGGAATCAGACATAGATCTGGTCTTCCATTAAGAGGGCAACGTACTAAAAACAACTCTAGAACTCGTAAAGGGCGAAGAAAAACTGTTGCAAACAAAAAGAAAGCAACTAAATAATTGATCAGACTGTAAGTCTGGTTGGATAAATGACCAATGGCAGGGGTGACCTGAGACTTTTTAAAGAGTCAACCAAAGGGACCATTTTTGAAAACCGTCAAGACAACAAAGTCAAAAGCTAAATAATATGGCAAAAACAGGTAAAGCAAAAAAGAAAAGTGTTAAAGTTGAAGCAGTAGGCCAAGCGCACATACAAGCTTCTTTTAACAACATCATCATCTCATTGACAAACAATGCAGGACAAGTTATTTCTTGGTCATCTGCTGGGAAAATGGGATTTAGAGGTTCTAAAAAGAATACTCCTTATGCAGCGCAAGTTGCAGCAGAAGATTGTGCAAGAGAAGCACATGATCTTGGCTTAAGAAAAGTTAAGGTATATGTGAAAGGACCTGGTTCAGGAAGAGAATCTGCAATTAGAGCAATTCACAATAGTAATGTGGAAGTAACTGAAATCATTGATGTTACACCTATGCCGCACAACGGTTGTAGACCACCAAAAAGAAGAAGAGTATAAACAAGGATAAGACCATTGGCACAAGGCAACTTTCTATCGAAAGTACAACCCTATAGTCACAGATCTAAAACAAAAAGAAATGGCAAGATACACAGGACCAAAATCAAAAATTGCAAGAAGGTTTAGAGACCCAATTTTTGGAGCTGATAAAGCATTGGAAAGAAAAAATTACGGACCAGGACAACACGGGCCGAACAAAAGAAGAGGTAAACAATCTGAATATTCTGTTCAGTTGATGGAAAAGCAAAAAGCAAAATATACTTATGGTATTTTGGAAAAGCAATTCTCTAACCTATTCAAGAAAGCATCTCGAATGAAAGGTATTACAGGTGAAAACTTGTTAATCCTTTGTGAGTCAAGATTAGATAACACTGTACACCGTTTGGGGATCTCTCCAACAAGAAGTGGTGCTAGACAATTAGTTGGGCACAGACACATTACTGTTAACGGTGAAATCGTTAATATTCCATCTTTTACTTTAAAAGAAGGTGATGTTGTTGCTGTAAGAGAGAAATCTAAATCTTTAGAGGCAATTAGTTCATCAGTTGCTGCTAATGCAAATAGTTTCGATTGGTTAGATTGGAATCCATCTGCAATGCAGGGACGTTTTGTAAACAAACCAACTAGAGAAATGATTCCTGAAACTATCAAGGAACAATTGATCGTTGAGCTTTACTCTAAATAATAGTGATTTATTAGGGTTCGGCTCTAATTAAAAAAATAAAAACAAACACATTGTATTGGGGCCAAAGGGTTCGCTTACCGCATCTTCAAGTAAGCTAACCGCGCAACCTCAATTCAATTAAAATAGAAGATAAAACATGGCTATTCTAGATTTTCAGAAACCGGATAAAGTAATAATGATTGAATCGGATGACTTTCACGGTCAGTTCGAATTCAGACCTTTGGAACCAGGTTATGGTGTAACAATTGGTAACGCACTAAGAAGAATTTTACTTTCTTCATTAGAAGGTTTCGCTATTGCATCCGTTAAGATTGAAGGTGTTGATCACGAATTTTCAACAATCAAAGGTGTAGTAGATGACGTAACTGAGATTATTTTGAACTTGAAACAAGTACGTTTCAAACAACAAATCGAAGGTACTGATTCTGAAAAAGTAATGATATCAGTTTCTGGACAAGATACTTTAACAGCTGGTGACATTGGAAAGTTTACAACTGCATTCCAAGTGTTAAATCCCAATATGGTGATTTGCCAAATGGAGCAAAGTGTTAAATTTAACATGGAAATTGAGATCGTTAAAGGAAGAGGTTATTTACCTGCTGAAGAAAACAAAAGTGCTAACGCATCTTTTGGAACTATTTCTGTAGATTCAATCTTTACTCCGATCAAAAATGTAAAATACACAGTTGAAAATTACCGTGTTGAGCAAAAAACAGATTACGAAAAATTAATTTTCGATATTAAATCTGATGGATCTATTACTCCTAAAGATGCTTTACAAGAAGCTGCTAAGATTTTAATTCACCACTTCATGTTATTCTCGGATGAGAGAATTACTTTGGATACTGAAATTAAGTCTGAAACAGAAGAGTTTGATGAGACTTCATTGCACATGCGTCAATTGCTTAAATCGAAATTGGTAGATCTTGATCTTTCAGTTAGAGCATTGAACTGCTTAAAAGCTGCTGATGTTGAAACATTAGGTGATTTAGTTTCTTATAACAAAAATGACTTGTTGAAATTTAGAAACTTCGGAAAGAAATCTTTAACTGAGTTAGAAGACTTAGTAGAAGCAAAAGGTTTAGCTTTCGGAATGAATGTTTCGAAATACAAATTAGACAAAGAGTAATCCTTCGCTTCCTCGAAGCTTCGGATTATAAATAAAAAATAATAAGAATCCCGATCAATTTTTTTGATTGGGATTCTTAATTACAAAAAAAATAATTATCTTTGTGCCCCGCTTCAGTTGTGGGAGCAAAGTAAAACATTGAAAGCACCCTGAGGTACTCGAAGGACGCTTTCACTTCCTAAAATCCTTGTGAGGGAAGTAAAAACAACTATTAAGGTTAGTATTAACAACGTCTGGGTACTAAAATAGGTCCAGATGAAGATGTGAAAATCAAACGATCTAACATCTAACAACTAAAAATTATGAGACACGGTAAATCATTCAACCATTTAGGGAGAAAAACGGCACACAGAAAAGCAATGCTTTCTAACATGTCAGCTTCACTAATCGAACACAAAAGAATCAATACTACACTTGCCAAAGCAAAAGCTTTAAGAAGTGTTATTGAACCTTTAATTACGAAAGCAAAAACAGATTCTACGCACTGTAGAAGATTAGCTTTTAAAGTACTTGGAAATAAGTATGCTGTAACTGAATTGTTCAGAGAAGTTGCCCCAAAAGTAGGAGATCGTCCAGGTGGTTATACAAGAATCATCAGAACTGGAAAACGTTTAGGTGATAATGCAGAGATGTGTATGATCGAATTAGTTGACTTCAACGAAATTTACGGAACTGAAACTACTAAGAAAACTACTAGAAGATCTAGAAGAGGTGGTGGAAAAACTGAAGAAGCTAAAGCTGTTGCAGCTGACGCGACTAAAGAAGAAGAGTAAATCACACTTCACACTTCGAGAGCCTCAGGGTTCGAGTAGTGGAAAATATAAAAAAATCCCGTCAATTTATTGGCGGGATTTTTTGTGCCTTAATTTTTGTGGTCGTTGATTTTGTTTTAGAATAGTGATGGCTGATGGCACTATAGGATGGATAGCAGGCCATTCTGTGATTTTAGAATATGTTGATTCGGACTTCGAGATTGGTATAGTGAGCGTCAGTAATTGAGATTCGTACATTGAGTTTCAGTCATTAGGTTCGGTCGTTGAGCTTCAGTCATTGAACTTCGAACATTGAAGCTCGGTCATTGAGATTCGTACAATGAGTTTCAGTCATTAGGTTCGGTCGTTGAGCTTCAGTCATTGAACTTCGAACATTGAAGCTCGGTCATTGAGGCTCTCGAAATGCCCGAACCTACCAGCTCCATTTATTCGTAAACGTATTCAAAAAATCAACCCCAATCTTAAAGCGCAATTGCGGATTGGTCACATCATTGAATCGCCCAACATAATAAAAACCGTATTTAAAATACTGATTTAGAATCCGAATCTTCTTCTCAATCCCAACAAAAAATTCAGAATGTGAATAATCAAATTCATCTAAGAGCATAATACTCGCGCCGGCAATTGATTCAAATTTCAGCATACGAACTAATGGAATTTTATTAAGGAAAAAACCATTAAAGTGATGCAGATAAAAGGCTTGCAAATATGCGCCACTCGTATTGTAATTGGTGTCTAGACTTTGGTGTGTGTTTAGCGGATTAGAAAATAAGATTTGATCAGATTCTTTAAAGAAGCGGTGCTCAATTACGCGCAAGTCCGTCTTGTATAAAAAGGAACCCGCAATTACCTTCCATTTTGAATCACCATAATTCCCTAAATTTATTTCATCAGATACTTTAAACTCAAGTGAATTAAAACTGATATCGCTGCCAAACAAATTTGGAATCCCCTGTTTAAACGTCATCTCAATTTCGGGATATTCGCTTCCAATAATTAATTTCTCGTTGTTCTTAATAATGTATTTCTGCTTGAATCGATATTGCAATTTGAATTCAATCAATGAGATTCGGTAAGGTTCAAAAGGAGGTGGCTCAGGAAACAATTGAAGATCCAATGTGTCTAATGATTTAAAATAGTTAATGATTGGCCCTAAGTCAACTTCTCCTAAAGGGCGCATATCAGCATAAGAGAACTTCATTCTACCGTATAATCCATTAACCAGTTCTCGTCTATGCGCCAAACTTATAAATGTATTTTCAACCATATTCCCACCACCTAAAATGAAATTCGCCGCCGTGGTTTGATTCGTTACCCTTTGGTAAATGTCTCCAATCTCAAATTCTACACTACCAAATTTTAAAGGTTGAAAAGTATAATCAACAGAAACTTGTGGCTTTAAATCATTATTGCGAAAGCCATAGTTAAGCGACGGAGCAATTTTAATTTTATGCGCGTTTTCAAATTGTTTGGCATAACTCCCTTTGAAATTGTAACGAAAACCGCCAATTCCAAAAAGTTCAATACTGCCCAAAATTGGAGCAATAAAGATTTCTTGTTTTTTAAACCGATTACGAAACCCCATACCGTTTAAAACAACATCAAAAAATTTCACTTTATTATATTCTGAATCGACACTGTCTAAATAATGTTGACTTGCCAAAACAGAATCAATCCGATTTTGCTCAAGAATAAAATCCAGCTCACTTTGTTTTAACTGTATGGGGCGATTCTGGTTCCAAAAAGCCGAGTCCTTCATAAACGCATCATCCGCATAACTGGAAATTTCATTCTTAAAATCCTTTTTCGTAATTGGCTGGTTAAATTCAAAATCAAAATGCTTTACGCGGGTATTGGCACGAATATAATCCTCATCTTCCTTTATGGTATATGTGAATTCTCGCCGCACAGGCATCCAAAGTGTATCTATTAATTCGTAATCTTGAATAACATTAAAATCTTTGAAAAAGGCCATTGCATCCGAATTAACAGATAAGTTGAAGGATTTAACTACCCATAGATCACTAATAATATAAAGCTGTCCAGATAACAAGGCTGCGCTCTTAAAACGTGGCGTTACTTCAATTTCATAAATCTTTTGTTCATCCTCAAAAAGAATATTCGTTAATTGAAATTTATAATTCGTAAAAGCCTGCACACCAAGTGGAGAGGTGATGGGGTGCTCAGATATTTTTGGAAGATTAATCATATTCTGATACAAGTTGAAATCTCCATCTTCGACCTTTTCATAAAAAATATAAGGATCAACCTCTACGGACTGAATTGGCGTGATAATATCATCTTGGAAATAATCAATTGGGGATGAACTTCGTGTAGGTTCTTTGTCTGAATAATCATGGTGCGCAAGGATTTTTTCATGATAAGTTCGCGGTGCGATAAATGTTGTAATCGACAGGGATTCAATTAAACTCATTTTGGAAGGACCTGCGGCAGTAGAATCCGGTTTGCGTTGTTCACGCTCTAATCCCGTTTTTAAATAAGTACGGCAAACATAATTGTCTACCTGTAATGCCATGTTTTTCTTATTCTTTTGGACTTTTTTAACAATGGAATTTGCTACTTTAATCTTTTTAGTAAGCACTTCAACCGAACCCAACTCAACTGCTTTTTCTGTTAATTGAATGTTGAGAGATGTAATTTTTTCCTGCAAGGCAACAACAACGGTCGTGTCTTCCATCCCCACCATTTTATATTGAATAGCATAACTTTTTAAAGCCTTCAATTCTAAAAAGTAAGCGCCATTATAGTCAGTGATAACACCATACGTAGTGCTGTCTACATAAACTTTTACACCGGGAATTGGGGCATTGTTTTGATCAGTAACTGTGCCTTTTAAAATGAATTGGGCGTTTATTGAAAAAGAAAGTAATAGCGCTACAAGAGCAATTAAATACTTCATAGGGTAGGTTCGAGGTGTGGTTTATGCGTTCTTTTCATATAAAAAATCACAGATGGATTAAATGTAGAAAATCTCATGCGTAAAGAACGAATAATTATAAGATAAAATTATTTCAATTAATATTTTTTATGATCTGCGAAAACAGTAAGACAAAACAAAATTTTATATCTTGTGTTTTTATTTTATTAAAAGTAATGCGCAGTTTTAGAATTGAATTTTGTGCGTAAATTGACGAAAGATTATAGCCAAATGGAAAAACGTTTTATATCGTTAGCTACTAGGAACGCTTTAGTATATTTCTTTTTGTTCGCAATAGGTTTAGTACTTTCAAGTATTCTATTCTTTTCTTATAGTTCCACCGAAATTTTGGATTTAACGCAAAAGCGATTAAAACATACGGAAGAAATGGTGCAACTAAAATTTGGAACCTATCTCGATCAACTTGAGCGAGACTTGAACCAACTATCATATAGCCCCTTACTTGATTCTTATCTTAATCAATCAGATACCGTCTATCTGGATTTATTGACAAAGGAATATCAATCCTTTTTGAAGACGAAACCTAATTATTTCCAAATTAGGTTGATTTCGGCTGCTGCTGACGGAAAAGAAATTATTCGGGTTGAGTCCAAAGTGGATCAAATAATTACATGTCCAAAAGAAGAGCTGCAGTTAAAAGGAAATAGAGATTATTTCAAGGAAATAAATGCCCTGCCATTTGATTCACTCTATATATCGAAAATAGATTTAAATAAAGAATATGGAGAAATTGCGCTCCCACGTGTACCCACTTTGCGAATTGGGAAAAAAATAAGAGGCCTTAGGTTGAACGAGATAATGTTGGTGATTAATGTGGATCTTAATGGTGTGTTTGAAGCTTTGAAAGAACTATTGCCGAGTACCTATGAATTACGCGTTTTAAATCAAGACGGCGATTATTTGATACACCCGGATCCAAAGGAGATTTTTACGTTTGAATATGGTGAAGAACCTTACTACATGAATGAATATGAATTTCCACTCAAAGAAATTGATGAGAATGGAATAAGTGTGACAGATGAAATAGCTGTTAACCATTTTTTTCAACTTAAGTATCCACGTCAAGAGTATAAATTATTCGGGGTAGTAACTGCGAAAAAGGAGGCTATATTTGCCTCGTTTTATGATTGGAGAAATAGGGTTGTAGTTGCAACGATTGCTATTGCAATTATTTTTCTATTGATAGCCTTTATCTATATGAGAAGACAATCTAAAGATTTGTCTAACATCACGAAAAGATTGACTCAGTTTTCAACCAAGATGGAACCAAGTAAAATGGATGTGAATCGTAAAGATGAAATTGGAGAATTAGCTAAAAGTTTCGAAAAAATGTCGGCAGAAATTTACCAAAGTCATAATGAGGTAGCCAAAGCTAAAGATGAAGCCGAAAGGGCGTTCAAAGAAAAAAACGAATTTCTTGAAAACATGAGTCACGAGATTCGGAATCCACTGCAGTCGATTTTGGGTGTAACGGCAATTTTAGAACAGAACAAAGCAGATAAACAACAAAAACCATTTATTGATTCCTTAAAGTTTAGTGCTATTCAATTGAACTCACTTGTGACTGATGTATTGGATTATGGCAAAATTAAGAAGGGACAAATCCAATTAAGTCCTGAATGGAATGATTTGGAAGAGTTTTGCAATGCCTTGGTAAACGCTAGCTTATATGAAGCGAATAGAAAGAATATTGTCATTCAATTTCATTATGATGATTCGCTTAAAGCGTATCTGTTCAAATTTGATTCTGTTCGAATTTATCAGATTCTTAATAATTTATTAAATAACGCACTTAAATTCACACCGCAAAGTGGTCTGATAAACCTTGTTATATGCTTTGAACAGAATAAAGTACACTTTGCTATAAATGATACGGGGCCTGGGATTTCAGAGGAAGACCTGTTAAGAATTTTAAATCGAAGTGTTGGCTCCAACTATACAACAGGATCTGGTTTGGGCTTAACAATAGTTCAAGAATTGATTCACTTGCATCAAGCCAAACTTCATGTAAAATCAACATTGGGAGAAGGTACTACCTTTGACTTTGTTCTTGAGTTAGATTGTAAATTAAAAGAACAGAGCGATCTTCATGAAGTCACAGAAAACCTATTTAATCATAAAGATTTGAATATTTTGGTAGTTGAAGATGACCTTGAATTACTCAATTGGTATTCCTATATTTTTAGCCACTTTAGGCTTACTACAAAAACGAGTCTCGAAGCGGTAAAAGGGAGCGAAGCACCTTTTGATTTTGTCATTTCGGATGTTAATTTTGAAGAAAAAGCGGTTTCTGTTGCTGAAATTGAAAAGGCTGTGCAGCCCTACATGAAGCCGAATGGCCGCCTCATAATAGTCTCGGGGCAGATACTTACGTTGAATAAAAGCAATGTCAAATCGTTATTGAAGCCAATTAAAAAAGAAGAGATTTACAATGAACTCAGCAATTATTTACAAGAAAAGGAGCATGGACAACTAAAGTTCGTCAACCTTGAGAATGATTATGATCAAAACAAATCACTCGTAAAAAAGGCCTTAATTGTTTTGATTAGTGAATGGCAACGAGACAGTACAACATTAAAAGTGGCGATTTTGAATCGCGATCAAGAAAGATTTGATGCCGTTAAACACCGTATTATCACATCTGTACGTCGATTGGAGATTAATGCTTTTGAGTATTTTTTAAACACGATAAATTTGAATGCGCCACAAGAGAACTTAGATGATAAGGCAATATTGATTCAAGAAAAATTCCAGTTTTATATTCAAGAAATGCGAAACTATGTAGAATAGCTTACCGTAGGCCCATTTCTGTGAGTTTTGCAAGTAGCCCCTCTTTATGTTTAGGTCCAATCGGAATTGGAATGCCCGCTACGGTAATTTCGTCTGTAGAAATCGTGTCCAAATAATTTAAATTAATAATGTATGATTTATGGATGCGAAAGAAGTTATTTGGCAAATCTTGCTCTAACTGTTTCAAACTCATTAAACTCATCACCTTTTTATTTGTCAAGAAGAAGAGCACATAATTCGACTCTGACTTTATATACTGAATGGAATCAATTGTGATGATCACAGAAGTGTTTCCGTCTTTTACCATTAATTTATTAGGCACATCTTGCGCGGTAAGTGAATGAATTAGTGGTGCCGCATTTTGTTGTTGAAATTTTAGCAAAGCTTTCAAAAAACGTTCATATGAAATAGGCTTGACTAAAAAATCTACAATTTGTTGATACTCGTAAGAGGCTGCTCCAAAATTTTCTTCAGTAGTAACCATAATTACCGAAATTTCTTTAGGAATTAGATTCAATAATTCTTTGCCACTTAAATCGGGTAAATTATAATCTAAAAAGATCAAGTCGAATTTTTGTGAGCTAATGGCTTGCAAGCCTTGATTACCATCCTCAACTGACCAACAAGAACCAATCCAGCTTAATTTACTGCAAAAGTGTTTGATCAAATCGCAAATTAACGGATCATCATCAATAACTAAACAATTTATCATTCCCCTAATATTTTCACAAATTTATATTCCCTTTTCATCAATTCAAAACTTGGTTTTGTCAATCCGCTACTTCAAAAAACATGAATATAAGTAGATTCGACCGCATAAACCAATTTTACAAAAATGAAAATAAACAAATTTTGCATTCCATTATTAACACTTCTCTTTTTAACGGCATGCGGTGCGGGTAGTGAAAATTCTGATGATTCTGAAAATACTCGGACAGATAGTTTGATTACAGAGGCTGAAGCTACTGGAGAAAATAATGTCGCCTATATTTGGGGAGCAGCGGCGCTACAAGGTACGGCAATGGATACAGAACGTTTCAAACCGCGTCCAACTGTAACTTCCCGGTATTTAGGGTTGATTTGTACAAGTATGTTTGATGCTTGGTCACGTTATGATGAAACAGCTATTCCGTTAATTGCAACTGGTATTGAACGCGCTGCTGAGGCAGAGCAAACAATTACCAATAAAGAGATTGCAATCAGTTACGCGGCATACGGCACGCTCTGCGAATATTATTATTCGGACAGTGTTTATTTTGCAAGTATAATGGGGGATTTAGGTTATGATATCAATAACCATTCAATGGATCAGACAACTCCTGAGGGGGTAGGGAATTCAGTTGCGAAAGCAATTATAGAAACTCGGATGAATGATGGCTCTAATCAATATGCAACACATGCAGGTTCTGATGGGATTCAGTATTTTGACTATACGAATTATCAACCCGTGAATAATGCAGATAATAATACAGACATTAACCGTTGGCAACCAAAATATTTTGATGATGGTAAAGGTGGAAGATACGCCCCGGGGTGTTTAACGCCGTATTGGCAATTGGTTCAGCCGTTGGCATTAGATTCTGCTGCACAATTCCGTCCAGGACCTCCACCATTGGTTGGTTCTGATCAATTAGCACAAGAATTAGTAGAAGTAATTAGCATTCAAGATGGGATGACAGATTATGACAAAGGCCTAGTAGAATTTATGCGTGATGGCCCCCAATCTGTTCAACAAGCTGGACATTGGCTGAAATTTGCACAGCACATTTCAAGAAGAGATAAGCATACATTAGATGATGATGTGAAAATGTATTTCTTAGTAGAAATGACAGCTATGGATGGCTTCATAGCATCATGGGATGCAAAAATGCACTATGACTATGCACGACCATTCCAATTAGTACATGAGTATTATACAGGCAAAATAATTACTGGTTGGAAAGGTGAAGGACAAGGGTTTGGTGAGATTGACGGAAAAGATTGGCGACCTTATTCACCTGCAATTTTCTTATGTCCTCCTTTTCCGAGTTATGTTTCAGGGCACAGCACTATTAGTGGAGGTTGCGCCGAAGCGTTAAGGTTATTTACTGGATCTGAGGAGTTTGGGGCGGAAGCAACCATCTTAGCAGGCGAATTAACTGAAACAGATCCTGAATTTTATGGCGATTCAATTGTGTTGAAATTCCCAACGTTTACTGAGGCTGCAGAAATGGCAGGCCAATCTCGCGTAATGGGAGGTTACCACATTCAAGCAGATAACGTTGCAGGGCTTCAGTTAGGGAGAGATGTGGCCCATAAAGCATGGGAGGTTTACCAAAAACACTTGGGTAAATAGTCGATTAATTAAAATCCCAGATGCATTGTTAATTTGTCATTCGGAGTTTTGAACACACCATCATTATGAATAAATTAAGATTATTATCTATTTCAATTGGTTTAATATACCTGTGGTTTGGTGCTCTTAAATTGTTTCCAAGTTTAAGTCCAGCCGAAGTATTAGCAGGAAACACAATCGATTTAATCACATTTCACATGCTTTCAGCAGACGCTGGGCGGATTATCTTAGCCATTCTTGAAGTATTAATTGGAATTGGACTAATATCAAGATTTAAACAGAACTTCGTTGTAAAAGTGGCTTTATGTCACATGTTTTGCACATTCATACCACTATTCGCCTTCCCTGAGGTCTCCTTTTCTCACGCTCCTTTTGGATTTACAATTGTAGGTCAATATATTATGAAAAATGTAGTGATCATAATGGCGCTATTAATTTTATTGCCGGGTAAGAAGACGGTCACACCCAAAATAGCCACGGAATAGAGAGACTTTAAATTTAGCCTCTGATGCACTAATCAACACTATATACATGACTAAAATCATTGTGCGTTGGGAGGTCTAATTGTACCTTAGCCGTAGAATTATCGACAGATATGAAGCGACTTGCGTTATTATGCTTTTTATTGTCCGTTTGGATGTTTGGCCACGCACAAAATCAACCGACAAAGAAAGACTCTATTTTGAATAGAATCACGCTCTCGGGTGATTTTCGGTTTAGGGCTGAACATGATTGGAATTCATTTAAATCGAATGGTACTTTCAGAGAAGACCGAAGTCGATTGCGCTATCGATTAAGAGTAGGTTTTGCATTTCAGATTAATTCTTGGAGTGAATTTGGAGCAAATATACGTACTGGCTTGCTTAATAAACAGCAAGATCCGCAATTAACACTAGGTGATGGTTTTGGCGACAACGGTATTTTACCAGTTGGATTTTACAGGCTCTATTTTCAACTTAAAAAAAATGGCAATACCTTAATCTTGGGTAAAAATGATTTCCCTTTTGAAAAAAACAATGAATTATTTTGGAGTGATCATGTTTGCCCCGAAGGAATTTTTCTAAGAAAAAAAGTCGCTTTTGAATCAAAATACATTTCAAATGTGGGACTTGGTCTCGGTCATTTCATATTAAAATCTAGGTCTGGGACTTTTGATATGGATAGCTATTTACAAGGCGTACAAATAACAACCTCTTTTTTTAATAAGCGACTCAATATAAATCCAGCCTTTTATTATCTGAATAAAATCAATGACATTCCAGATGGTTTCGAAACATTTAATATGAATTATGCCATTTTTAATTTAAGTATGAATGGTAAATTGCTGAAAAGTGAAAAATTAAAGTGGACAATCGATTATTATAAGAACTTTAAAGATTATTCCCAAAACGAATTTATACCTAAGGAAATGGAAAATGAGGTTGAAGGATATTCCGCTTCTTTAGCATTTGGAGAATTGAAAAGCAGTAAAGATTGGATGATTAAGTTATCCTATGCCAACATGGAAGCATACTCTGCTATCAGCTACTTTGCGCAAAATGATTGGGCTCGCTGGGACTATTCAAGTAGCGGGTCTCCGGATGGTCGTTTAACGAATTTTCAAGGAATTCGTTTTACTGCTGGTTATGCTATTCGTAAAAATTTCATACTAAAGTTGAATTATTTTAAAGTTGAACAATTAAAATCTCAAGGTTTTTCAAAAGAAACTGGAGATCGTATTCGATTGGATTTGGATATTAAGTTTTGAATTTAACAACAAATGTCATCCACATTTCCATCAAATTTTGTTAACGTTAATAACAAATTATAAACATTCTTAGTTTGGTGCTTTTATTAATCTTAAATTTGCTTTCCGATAAACATCAAGCAATAAATGCTTGTAGAAAATAGACAAAGAATGGAGCATCAACCTGCAGTACTATTATTAGAAGATGGAACAGTTTTTCACGGATGCGGAATCGGGAAAATCGGAACAACAACCGGAGAAATAGCCTTTAATACGGGCATGACAGGGTATCAAGAAGTATTCACTGACCCCTCTTATTGTAAACAAATCTTAATTATGACCACGGCGCACATAGGTAATTATGGCGTTCATGAGGATGAAATCGAATCAGATTCGGTTAAAATCTCAGGTTTAGTTACGAAAAAGTTTTCATCCATGTATTCCCGCGATTCTGCAAACGATTCCTTACAAAACTTTTTGCAAGACGACGGAGTAGTCGGTATTTCCGATATTGACACAAGAGCTTTGGTTCGTCACGTGCGAGATAAAGGAGCTATGAACGCAATCATCTCTTCAGATATTCTGGATATAGCAGAATTAACTGAAAGATTAAAAGATGTGCCGTCAATGGAAGGACTTGAACTTTCTTCCAAAGTAAGTACAAGAGAAGCATATGTAGTAGGTGAGGATAATGCGGCAAAGAAAGTGGCATTATTAGATTTAGGAGTGAAAAAGAATATTGTGCGTTGCCTAGTTGATAGAGGATGTCAAGTAAAAGTTTTTCCTGTGAACGCTAGTTTAGCTGATTTGAAAAGCTTTAACCCAGATGGGATTATGTTATCAAACGGCCCTGGAGATCCTTCAGCAATGTCAAATGTGATAGACAATGTAAAAGAAATGGTGGAGAGTGATTTACCAATTTTTGGAATTTGTTTAGGACATCAAATATTGGCTTTAAGTCAAGGGTTAACTACCGAAAAGATGCATAACGGCCACCGTGGAATTAATCATCCAATTTTGAATTTAATAACAGGAAAAGGCGAAGTAACATCTCAAAATCACGGATTTGTTGTATCAAAAGATTCGATTGAAAATTCAAGTAACGTGGAATTAACACACATTCACTTAAATGATGATTCTGTCGCAGGCATTCGATTGAAAGATAAAAAAGTCTTTTCAGTTCAATATCACCCCGAAGCTTCAGCTGGACCGCACGATTCAAGATATTTATTTGATCAATTCATAGAAAACATGAATTAAGTACAATTAATACGTAATAAAGAATATTTAAACAAAGAAATATAAATCTTTTTACGTAAAAATTGCACATTGCACATTGCACATTGAAAAAACATTACACTTATCACATAATACTTAACACTAATAGGGAATGAGTTATATAGCTAAAGTAAGTGCCAGACAAATTTTAGATTCAAGAGGAAATCCAACTGTTGAAGTGGATGTAATCACATCAAACGGAATATTGGGTAGAGCGGCGGTACCTTCAGGTGCATCCACAGGTATTCATGAGGCGGTTGAATTACGAGATGGAGATGAAGGTTATTATTTAGGCAAGGGAGTTCAAAAAGCGGTTAATAATGTCAACACAGTGCTGAATGAGGCATTAGAAGGACAATATGTAATGGATCAGGCGGCTTTAGACAACTATATGCGTTCTTTAGATGGTACAGCAAATAAAAGCAAATTAGGAGCCAATGCCATATTGGGTGTTTCTTTGGCAATAGCAAAAGCTGCAGCACAAGAAACAGGTCTGCCCTTGTATCGTTACGTTGGTGGAATAGGATCAAATACATTACCCGTTCCAATGATGAATATTTTAAACGGTGGTTCACATGCCGATAATAAAATTGACATTCAAGAATTTATGGTAATGCCGTTTGGAGCCGAGACATTTAGTCAAGGTTTGCAAATGGGAACTGAAATTTTCCATACACTCAAAGCCGTTCTAAAGGCAAAAGGACATAGTACTAATGTTGGTGATGAAGGAGGTTTTGCACCGAATTTAGGTTCAAACGAAGAAGCCATTGAAGTGGTGCTTGAAGCAATAACTAAAGCAGGTTTTCGCCCAGGTGAAGATGTGCATATTGCTTTGGATGCAGCTTCATCTGAGTTTTATAAAGAAGGCAAATACGTATTTGATTCAACTGGAGATATTCGTACATCAAGTGAAATGGTTGACTTTTGGAAAGATTGGTCAGCTAAATATCCAATTATTTCTATTGAAGATGGTTTGGCAGAGGATGATTGGGACGGATGGAAATTGTTAACCGAGGCCGTTGGTGATAAAGTACAAATAGTAGGTGATGATCTATTCGTTACCAATACACAAAGACTAGCAAAAGGAATTGAAAACGGTATTGCCAACTCAATTTTAATTAAAGTGAACCAAATTGGAACCTTATCTGAGACGATTGATGCGGTGAACATGGCAACACGCAATAGTTATACTTCAGTAATGAGTCACCGAAGTGGTGAAACAGCTGATAGTACGATTGCTGACTTGGCTGTCGCATTAAATACCGGGCAAATTAAAACAGGCTCAGCTTCCCGTTCAGACAGAATTGCAAAGTACAATCAATTATTACGCATTGAAGAGGAATTGGGAGCAATGGCTTATTATCCTGGAAAAAACTTTAAGTTTTTGTAAACTAATTATAAATGAAAATTAAAGGTCCGCGATAAACGGACCTTTTTTGTATCTCAAAATCAATTTTTTGGAAAAGTGCAAATTTAGCACATAGATTTGAACTTTTTTGACTTTATAAGAGAGGTTAAACAAATGCATAGAGAAATTAAATACACTAATCATTTTTTTGCTCTTTTAGGTTTTTTCTCTTTATTTCTATTATCCTGTAGCCATGAAAAATCGGTAGAGGTCGATTATTCATTCGAAGTGTCTAAAAACGTTAAGCATGACGTAAGCCAATTTCAAGAAGTTAAATTCGAAAGTTTTAAAGATTTAAATCTTGGGTTTTTCGAAGGGAATTTTTGGATTAAATTGGAAATAAGTAATGATGATACGGCAAGGTCGTTAATGTTTATTAATGATGATCTATTTAATTGGAATTACAATTTTTACAAACTCGACACTAGCTACAATTCATTAAAATTAGTGAATGAAAAAGATCGATCAAAACAAGATCATAGAACATTTAACAATGCTTATCCAAATCTCAAAATAAATTTAAGTCCAAATGAACAAGCAACATTTATCATTACAACCGAATGTGACGGTAGAATTATAAACGCAACACCTAAATTAATTACCACTAGTAGCTATAACTCCTTTGTTAGTCAAAATTTGATTTGGAGTATTGTATTTATTCGCTTTCAGGTTTAATACCTCGAGGCTTGCCTCGTCAAATTTTACTATTTTGTGACTAGATGTCACAGAATAGTAAATATATCCATAAAAGTCATAATGTTTCGGTTCTTCTTTATCAT
>WTCE01000075.1 GCA_013138735.1 Crocinitomix sp.
ATGATAAAGAAGAACCGAAACATTATGACTTTTATGGATATATTTACTATTCTGTGACATCTAGTCACAAAATAGTAAAATTTGACGAGGCAAGCCTCGAGGTATTAAACCTGAAAGCGAATAAAGCCACTACTGGAATGAGACCAGATGGCAGCAATGCTGCCTTAACTTCTAATGGTGAGTTTTATATAAGAATGTCGCAAGGTGGAGAGGATTTAACTTTAATAGAACCCTTAACAATAGAGTCATTTACTTTTGGTTTTGATCCTGATATGCGCAAATTCGTTAACACTTCAGGAACAGAAGATCTCCTTTGGGAAATTGCTTTTGATAGTATTGTTGGAGAAGGTGATGAATTGGGTTCACAATTTTTCTTAGAAGACAATGATTGGGGCTGGGTTAATCTCGATAAATTCACAGATTACCCCGGTGCAAAAACCAATATTTATGCTGAACTGCCTGATGGTTTAAACTTATCAACCGCAGAAGTTTATGTTGCCTTTGACGGAGAAATGACGACCCTTTCTCAACTTAATCAATGGGAAGATGGCCAATTTGCAGAAGGTTACGGTACAATCCCAATCGGGTTAGCAGTTCATTTTATTGCTATTTATAGCATGGGTGGGCAATTACACTACAACATAACTCCAGCAACTATTACAGAAAATCACGTAGCAGTAATGACTGATTTTGCAGAAATTGAAGTCGACGACTTAGCTGCTTTAATAGACGGTTTACCTTAATTATCTGGAATTCGAATAAGAAAAAAAATGAATACAAACTTATGAAAAATCTAAAATATTGCCTTTTGGTAATCGGAATTATATTACTTAGTTTTTCTTGTAAAAAGAAGAAATTAGCAGAAGAAGCGATTCTCAACGAAATTGCATTAGACAATTTTTTTGAGGACAATAATGAGGACGCAAAACAACATTGGACTGTATCCGCTGAATATCCCTTTTACTTAGTAAGTGCTAAAGGAATTGGAATTTACTTACCAGCGAATAGTTTAGTAGATGCAAATGGAGACCTTGTAACTGGAGATGTAAATGTATCCTTTATCGAAATTGATAAAAAATCGGAAATGGTGCTACTCAATAAATCAACGGCCTGTGTTTTGGCAAACGGAGATCGATCAACACTTATATCAGATGGAGAGTTCTATGTCGACATTACCCAAAACGGAGAAGAACTAACCCATACTGAACCATTGTTGATTTATACAAACATTCCCTTTGACGATTCAGATATGCGAAAATTCGTGAACATATCCGAAAATGAAGATATTCTTTGGGAAATTTCAGGCGACAGCATTTTATTTATGGATGGAGAGTTAGAAGGTATGACTAGTTTTTATATTCCTCCTGGTGAATCGTGGGGCTGGACAAATTTGGATAAGTATGCGACTGATCCAAGACCAAAAACAGGGATTTATGCAGAATTGCCAGAAGGTTTTGATGACGGAAATACAGAAATTTATGTCTCATTTGATAATGAAAACGCTTTAGCTCATTTTGGTTTTTGGGTAGATGGCAGATTCGCTCATTCATATCCAACATTTCCGATTGGCCTAGAAGTACATTTTGTAGCTGTATCTATGGATGACGAAAATCTTCATTACGCCATCCAATCAGCCATAATTGGAAATGAACACGTCGAGGTAATTACTGGCTTTGAACCAGTTACTCAGGATGCCTTAGGAGAATTAATTGATAACCTTCCATAAAAAAAACAGAAGCTAGACAACCAAAGTATTTTATAACTGTATTAATAAAAAAGACATTATGAAAAACACACATTATATAATTGCTGGCCTGGTACTCATAAGTTTCGCATGTAAGAAACCTGAAGTAGTTCCGCCACCAGCACCAGACGCTGCAGCATTAATTGCTTTTAACAGCGAAAATATTGAAGAAGCGACTCAATATTTTTCAGTTGATGCTAATTCCCCAATATTTATTTATGGAGAAAAAGGTACATCCTTATATTTAGGAGCTGACGCCTTAGTTGATGCTTCTGGCGATTTAGTAACAGGAGATGTTCAAGTTGAATTAATTGAGATTGACAAAAAATCGGAAATGATACTGATGAACAAAGCCACAATGGGCAAAATTGGTTCTAATCATGCGACCTTGGTTTCACAAGGTGAATTTTACGTGAGCATTTCTCAATATGGCACTGAATTAGTATTGACATCACCAATGTCGCTAATGACGCCAGTGGACGAATACGATCCCAATATGCGTAAATTTGTAAACATTTCTGATGAAGAAGATTTGCTTTGGGAAATAGCTGATGATAGTCTACTTGAAGTCGGAGAAGATTCTGTTGGTATTGGAATGTTATATGATATCTTACCTGGAGAATGGGGATGGACGAATATTGATAAATTCTATTCTGATCCGCGACCTAAGACTGATATTTTCGCCGAATTACCTGAAGGTTTCGACGAGACCAATACAGAAGTCTATATTTCTTACGACGGTGAGTCAAATGCTCTAGCACAATTTGATGTTTGGACCGGTACAAGATTTACGGAACATTATGGTTTAATTCCAATTGGGTTAGAAGTTCACTTTGTAGCAATTGGCATTGTTGGAGACGAATTACATTATTATATTGAACCCGCTACAATAACAGATAATCATGTACAAGATATTGATGATTTTACAGCGATAACTGAAGACGCTTTAGTTACTTTATTAGACGCTTTACCTTAAGAACATAAGTAAGCCTTAAGTTAGTGAACCCGTTTCTAAGTTTTTAGAAGCGGGTTTTTCTTTTTTATAAAAACCCAACTATAAATGCAGTAAGAAAATAGGTGATAAAGATTAAATAGGCTAGTCGTTTCATCTGTTTTGATTTCTTATATGAAACTTCAGAAGCGGTTTACCCCTAAGCTTATTCCCAAAGTTTCAAACAATCACTCAAATCAAAATCAAGCAATGAATCTAAAGTCCTATCTGCAATAACCATTCTAGGATCAATTTGATGTGATTTTTCTGGGATTCCAATCACTTTCATTCGTGCAGATTTAGCCGCCAAGACCCCATTAAAAGAATCCTCAATTACCAAACAATCTTTGGGGTGTACATTTAATTTTTTGGCACAATTCAAAAATACCGCTGGGTGTGGTTTCCCATTTAATTCATGTTCGGCAGAGTGCATGACTTCAAAAAATTGACCAATCCCTAATTTTTCTACCACCACATCTATAATTCGTTGATAGGAAGAAGTGGCCAAACCAATTTGATAACCCGCCACCTTAATCTTTTCCAACGATTCAACTACGCCTGGTAAAGCTTTCCCTTGTAACCAAATTTCCCGAATTAAAATGTCAACGATATCCGTCTCCACTTCTTTTACAGTTTTTGATGTCCATTTGACTTTATCGTGCCACATTTGCACCACTTCATCTATTCTCAAACCCACAGTTTCTTCACAATCAGTAAAGGTCAAATCAAGTCCAACTTTCGCAAAAGCTTCCACTTCCGCTATTTTCCATAAGGGCTCTGAATCTATTAGGACTCCGTCCATGTCGAATATTATTGATTGCATGTTTTAGATTTTAGATCGCCTTGCTTGCTGTTAGTCGCTTGTTCTCGATACGATTTATAAAGAATTCGCTATGCTTAATTCAATATAAATCACTCAAACTGACGCTACAGTCTTTTGTGATTTGTATTATGAAAATTGCATCATTCAAATATTGTAAATTGTCCATTGATAATTGCAAATTGAATTACCAGCTTTCGGCTAGTTCCACAGCATTATAAACATTCACAATTCCTCCACTTACACATAGCTCATCAAAGGTTACTTCTTTTGAATGATCACTCGGTAAAGGGGTCGTTCTTTTCCCCGGTTTTTGAACAGTCATTAAAATAATTTCCTTTATCTGCATCATACTGATTTCAGGAAAGTAAGACATCATTAACGCCGCCACCCCTGCAACCATTGGCCCCGCCATTGACGTGCCGTCATAGATGTCATATTCATTTTCTGGCACCGTTGAGTAAATATCATAACCTGGTGCAAAAACATCCACGATTTCGTTACCATAATTTGAAAAATCAGCCGCTAATCCCGGACGGAATAAAAATTCTTTATAAAACTTAGGTTTTTTATGTCTTGTTGAGGCGCCTACTTCAATCCAATTATTAAATTTATCGGACATTCCTTCATACTTAGGCGTTGGAAAGTTATGCCCTAAGTCATCATTGTCCATCCCCTCGTTTCCTGCCGCATGAATCACCAAAACCTCATTTTCTTCGGCATATCTAAAAGCTTCCATAACTTGCTTTTTATCAGGAGAATAAGATTTACCAAAACTCATATTAATAATTTTTGCGCCATTGTCAACGGCATATCTAACTGCCAATGCCACATCTTTATCCCATTCGTCTCCATTAGGCACAGCTCTTAATGACATGATTTGAACATTATCGGCAACTCCGTCATTCCCAATTCCGTTATTACGCAATGCGCCAATTATTCCAGCACAATGTGTTCCATGTCCTGCGTCTGGACCTTCAACATCATTGTTTCCATAATTCCGATCTGAAAAATCTGTTGGATTATCACCAATCATATCCGCCCGCGCATCAATGTCTGGATTGTAATTAAAATCTAAATTATCTTGATAGTATTTATTCTCGGCAACAATATCCGCGTAGGTATATCCAAACTTATATAAAGCTAGCATTTGAGTTGCTTCATCACCTACATTTGGATCTTTTTTAACGCCTTTCAATTGTTTAATTGTATAGTCTCCGCCAAAATGTTTGCGTAACTTTTTATCCGATCCGTCTAATACAGTGATCATTTCTTTTAAGCTTTCAATACCTTTTTCGGCTTCGTCTCTATTTTTTACGACTTCCTCTTTCACTTCTTTGTAAAGCGCATATTGCTTTTTTTCTTCGGCACTTAATTCTGGATAGGATTTATCTTTAAACTTTACGTCTAATTCAGCATAGATTCTAGCCACTTCAAGTCTAACATCATTTAGATTCTCGCCTTCGGAATTCCCTAAAAAATTCCATCCATTGATATCATCTATATAGCCATTTCCATCATCATCAATTCCATTGTTTGCTATTTCATCTTGATTAATCCAAATGTGCCCTTTTAAATCTTCATGTTCAATATCAACACCCGAATCTATTACGGCTACAATTACCGTACGCGACTTTTTATTTGCCAATATTTTAGCATAAGCTTTGTCTGTGCCCATTCCAAATTTATTTCCGTTATACCAATTTGGAATTTTTTTGTCAATTTTTTGTGCATTTATACCTGCCCCAAAAAAGCAAACAAAAATTAGCGTTATAATATATTTCATCATTGCCTATTTTAATTTTAGTTCATACAAATTTCCTCCACCCAATCCTCTCTTCTGCTCATCTGTCACAAATAGTGTCGTCTTGTTTTTAAAACAAATTGCTTCACGTTGTTTTACAATTGGTAAAGAATAGGACTTAATTTTCCCATTCCAAAAGTCATTGCCTTGAATATTAGAAACCACATAAAGCCTTGAATAGGTCAGTATGGCCAGAGTGTTTGATTTGGCATCATAATCAACGCTGGTTACCGAGCAAAAACGCCAGCCAGAATTACAAAGAAAAATACTTCCTATATATTTGGCTTTATATTTACCAGGCGTTGCCGGAATTTCATAAACTCTTGATTCTCCAGTAAAGGGTTTAGTTCTACATTTAGTGAGCAAATACAATTTATCATCCTTCCAAAAAAAGGCTTCACAATCGTAATTTAATTCACTTTTTTTTGGTGGAAATGCCTTTTGATCTTCGTATGTAAATGTGATTTTTTTTGGTGTGACCTCTTTTTTATCCAAAAAATTTGAGGGTAGGATATAGATCTGACATTTTTCGCGAGAATTACCATTATTCCCGAAATCACCAATATAAAGTCGCCCTTCATCATCTTGCGCTAAATCTTCCCAATCTCTATTTTTGGTATCTTTGACGTTGATCTTTCTGAGGACTTCTCCCTCCAGGTTCATTACGAAAATTTCGCTTTTATGCCCACCGTCGTTGTGGGTAATCAAATATTTGTTTTTAAAATAAGCTAGCCCCGAAGTTTCGAAAACCGCTTTAGGTAAATCGGCTATTTTCTTCAATTTGGCTTGTCCCATAGCAGTTGCTGTAATCATGAATAGAATAAGCGTATATGTTATTTTTTTTGTCATTCAATAAATCAGCTTCCAAAATTAGGCCAAAACTTTTGTAATAGGTGCAAATTAAGTTTGAATTTACCTATTTCTTGGTAGATTTTACGTGAACGGTATAAAATCGCGTTAACATGATTCGGTTCAAATAGAATTTCATACTTTTGATAGTAATGGACGCTTAAATTTAAGGCGCCAAAATAATTTGGTATGATGAATCCAAGTAAACCTGGCTGGATCCGAAAGTATTTTTCACTTTTGGATAATTACAGTGAGAGTTTAAATAAATACTCAGGAGCTTTGCTTTCTACAGATGAGTTGTTCTATGGCTTTCTACAGCCCACTGGAATAATGTATGGTTTTCCTACAAGTTTACTTTTTTTAAATAATGATTTAATGGCAGATCTTTCAAGCGAAGAGGCTTTTAAGATTCTTTTATTAGAAGGGTTGATTCTTACCGATCATCTGAATAAAGGTAAATTCGACATAAAATCACTCGAAAAATCATTGGAAGAATTTGTTGCCTTTTATGAAGAAACGAATATTGAAAAGGCGAAAAAAGGTTGGCTAAATTTTAAGGATTTAACCGTTTACGAAAAATTAGAATCCATTATTGCACAACGGGTAGATATTAAGACAAGTTTCTCGAATAAACTTTGGACGACCTATCTTTACAATAGTCTTGTTTTTCATGATTTGATACTCTACAATGACTATCATAATGGTGTTAATGCGGTTGAATTAATTGCAAAAAGAAGAAGAGTAGAATTAGATGTTATAAAAATAATTGCCTTGGCGGCCAATGCTGATGGAGAGCTAGCCGAAGAAGAAGAAGCAATTTTTGAAGTATTTATGGCCTCTGCAAGTCTAAATAGAGATGAACGTGAAGAGGCCGGCATGTATTGGGACGGAAAACTGTCACTCGAAACCGTAGATTTTGATTACGAACGTTCTTGGGTTTTGAATCGTTATTTAATGGAAATTGCAGTGCTAACTGTTTGGAGCGACCGACTGGTTGTAGATTCTGAACGTGAGTTCTTAAAGGCGCTCACATTAAAACTAGGATTGGGTGTTGATGAGCGTGATAAATCCTTTATAGCTATTCAGGCCTTTGTCATGAACAACTACGAAACTATTCCGTTTTTACAAGGTAAAAAAGACACCGAGTTATTAATGGAAGGCGCAACAGAACGTTGGAAAAATATCTTAGGGCGTAATAAAGAAAAGTTAGCGGCTGAATTAAAAGAGAGTAAAGAACTGGTGGCGCTTATTCGAAAATCTACAACAAGAGATCTTTCAAAAGAAGAAAAAGAAAAAGCTCGCACTCAGCTTAAAGATTTAGCGAAAACCATTCCTTCCTTGACGTTGTTCATGTTACCTGGCGGTGCTTTGTTGCTGCCAATAGTTCTTAAAATCATTCCGGATCTAGTTCCTACAGCATTTCGAAGTAATCAAATTGAGGCTGAGCAAGAGGAAAAGAAAGAGGACGAAAAGCAGTAATTGCTATTAAGGATTAACACCTTTCGCCAAAATGATTGGCTACCAGATTTTCGAAAACCGCTAACTATCTCCCATTTCAATCCTATTTAGCTCTCGTTAAGCTTAGCTTTTGTTTTAATTAAATTGATTAGTTCTATCATTAAAACACCAATAAAGACAAGGTTAACAATTATTGCCAAACCCATAATTAAAGGAAAGCTTCTACCTGTAAATCCAATTCCAAAGCATAAGATTGCAAGGGTCGGCAAATTGTAAAAGAGAAATCCAAGTAATCCTAAATTGACAAATAATGTAAATACACGCGATTCGATTTTATTCTTAAGCGCCAATCTACCTATATTAAGAATTAATAAAAATGAAAATACATCTAGATATCCTCTTTCAATATAAAATTCATTGATGACGAAAAAATCAATAAACAAAATGCTAATTGCTGCAATCGAGAGTCCTAGATTTACCGCATGAATTTTCATAGTTTTAGGTAGAACCTTTTTCCTAAAAAATACTAATACAAGAAATTATGATAAGGATATCTGATCTGAAAAATTGCTTTGGCCTCTTTGTATAGTTTTGCCTTTAACTCGTCAATATTCAAATTTTCTTGCGCTGAAATAAAGATGCAATCTTCTGTTCCCAGTTTTGCCATCCATGATTTTTTTAATTCTGCTAGCGCAAACTTTTTCCCATCAGGATGGTATCCAATATCTTCTGGCCTTGGATTGTAAGCATCTACTTTATTAAAAACTACGATAGATGTTTTGTCTTTTTGGCCCCCATCAATCTCAGCAATGGTTTCGTTAACGACTTGATATTGTTCTTCAAAATTGGCGTGAGAAATGTCAACTACATGAATTAAAATATCTGCTTCTCTCACTTCATCCAAAGTAGATTTGAAAGATTCTATTAATTGATGCGGTAATTTGCGAATGAACCCTACCGTATCAGACATTAAAAACGGCAAGTTATCAATGACTACTTTACGCACTGTCGTATCCAATGTTGCAAAAAGTTTATTCTCCGCAAAAACGTCTGATTTGCTTAACAAATTCATGATGGTAGATTTACCAACATTCGTATAACCAACTAATGCCGCACGAACCAATTGACCTCTATTACCACGTTGAACGGACATTTGTTTGTCAATTTTCTTCATCTTCTCCTTTAATAAGGAAATTTTCTCCTTAATGATTCGACGATCCGTTTCAATTTGCGTTTCCCCTGGTCCACGCATTCCAATCCCCCCTTTGGTTCTATCCAAGTGAGTCCACATACCCGTTAGGCGAGGTAATAAATATTGGTACTGTGCTAATTCAACCTGGGTTTTCGCATGGGCCGTGCGTGCACGACTTGCAAAAATATCTAGAATGAGGTTATTTCGATCTAAGACTTTAATTTCTAACTCTTTCTCAATATTCCGTAATTGTGAAGGAGATAATTCATCATCAAAGATGGCAATATCAATAGCATTATTATCAACGTACTGCTTAATCTCTTTGATTTTTCCAGATCCAACATAGGTTTTTGGATTCGGTTTATCAACGCGCTGTAAAAACTTGCGCTTTGTTTCAGCACCAGAAGTTTCAGCCAAAAAAGCCAATTCTTCAAGATACTCATTTGCCATTTCCTCGGTTTGCTTACTGGTAATTACACCAATTAAAACTGCAAACTCTTTCTTTGAATCTATATGTGAAAACCCTGTAGACATATCCCCTTCTCCTAATTTCTATTTATTAAAACCAACCTATTCCAACATTCGCAAACATTTCTCTAAAAGGCCATGGAATTCCAGCTAAAACAACGACGAGTGCAATGGTATAAAACACCGCAACTACTTTGAATCTAGCTGTGTCATTATCCTTTTTCTTCGATTTTGAATAACCCATAGTGATTAAGATAAAAGCAATTGTCATCATTAAACTGTGCTCTAACGTAAAAAAACGAAGTATTGAAGTACTCATTGTTTCACTAGAAAACTGCACATAATCACTCATCAAATAAAGAATCCATCCGAATAAATATTGCAAATGAAACGCCATCATAGCGAACAATGCCAATTTACGATCACCCGCTACAAAAGTTTTCTTTCCTTTCCATCCCATATGCATCTTTACCACAGCAGCGAGTAGAAGAATTAAGACAATCCATCTCCATCCAGAATGCGAGCTTATTAGAATCTGCTTAAAAGTATCCATAATTGCGTATTTTTGAACAAATTTACAGTTTTAATCAGATAAGCCGATTAAAAGTTGAATTGTAATTCAACAACTATTCAAATAAAATAGAATTACCAATGATTAAAAACATACTTTTTGGGGTTTTTACACTGCTTTTGGGATTAAACGCCAATGCACAGGATATAGAACCTGAAAACGGGGTGATTAACTCTAAAGAAACGGTTGCATTTATTAATGCGCGAATCGTGGTAAGCGCATCAGAAACGATTGAACGCGGTACTTTAATCATAAAAGACGGGGTCATTATTAACGTTGGCGTAGCAGTTATTGCTCCAAAAGATGCAATTAAAATAGACCTAAAAGGTTATACATTGTATCCTTCTTTCATAGACATACACGCAAGTGAAGGTGTTGAAAAAAGTCCTTTAAAGAAACAAGGCATGGGACCACAACTTTCTACTTTAAAAGAAGGTCCTTATTATTGGAACCAAAGTATTCATCCGGAAGTTGATGCTTATACCTTATTAAAAGAGGCCTTATTTAAGGAAAAGGCTGAATACATTAAACAAGGATTTGGAACCATTTCAACACATCAACGAGACGGAATTTTACGTGGAACCGCTGTGTTGACGACAATCGGAACGGATGCTAATCGTGAGCAAATTATTAAAACAACAGCCGCCAATCATTATTCATTTTCAAAAGGATCTTCCAAACAAAGTTATCCTTCATCACAAATGGGAGCAATTGCCTTAATTCGGCAGTTCTTTTATGATGCCAAATGGTACAGTACGCAATCGGCCAATACCGACAATATTTCCTTAAAAAGAGGGATTGAAAACCTTAAATTGCCTCAAATTTTTGAAGTTTCTGATAAATTAGAAATCTTAAGAGCTGTAAAACTGGCGCAGGAATTTAATATCAAATTAATTGTAAAAGGCGGCGGAGATAGTTACGAACGAATTGATGAAATTAAAGCGCTCGGCACTAAATTAATTATCCCGGTTAACTTCCCTGCTCCCTATGATGTGACGGATCCATATCTTTCTCGATTTGTATCATTAGCAGATTTAAAAGACTGGGAAATGCGTCCGTATAACGCTTATTTCTTGCATCAAAAACAAGTGCCTTTTTGCTTTACTACGTCCGGATTAAAGAAAAAAGCCGACTTCATAAAAAATATTCGTAAAACTGTAAAACATGGCTTACCTAAAGCAGAAGCATTGCGTGCTTTAACAGAAAACCCAGCTGCTTTCTTAAACGTTGGCGACCAAGTGGGAACTTTAGAAACTGGTAAAATTGCGAACTTATTGATTGTTAAAGGTGATCTATTTGAGGATGGTGAAATCTATGAAAATTGGATCAGAGGAGAACGCACTAAAGTAAAAGACATTAACATAACCGACATTCGTGGAAAATACAACTTGAATATCAACTCGATTGTTTATGGTTGGGAAGTGAAAGGAACTGTTGAGAAACCAAAAGCCACCTTACTGAGCTACCGAACAAAGTTGGATTCAGTAACGAGCATCAGCAAACAAGATACGGTAAAGCTGAGCCCCAATATGGTAATGAACGACTTGCAAATAAGCATGTCTTTTGCCGAAAAGGGAGGGAATATGAATGGCGTTGTGCAATTAAACGGAACCTATAATAGTGCATTGGGGGCGTTTCACGGAAAAGCCAAATTACCAAATGGTGACTGGGTTGATTGGAGTGCCATTCGAAATGAAAAGCACAATAATTCAAAAAAGAAAAAAACATCTTTTGTTGTCGATACTTCGGCCGTTGGCAATTTGATGTATCCTAATATGGCTTATGGATTTGATAGCTTGCCAAGCCAAGAAACTTATTTCATAAAAAATGCAACGATATGGACCAATGAAGCCGGTGGAATCTTAAAAAATGCAACTTTGCTCATTCAAAATGGCAAGATAAAAGCCGTGAACAAATCAATTATTCAAATACCAAATGATGCCACAGTAATTGATGCCGAGGGAAAACATGTTACCTGCGGAATAATAGACGAGCACTCACATATTTCAATAAGCAAAGGGGTGAATGAAAGCGGTCAAAATAACTCGGCTGAAGTTTCAATTGCTGATGTAGTTCGTTCTAACGACATTAATGTTTATCGCCAACTTTCTGGCGGAGTTACGGCATCACAATTGCTACACGGATCTGCCAATCCTATTGGAGGACAATCTGCAATGATCAAATTAAAATGGGGGTTTAGTCCTGAAGAAATGTTGATAGATGACGCGCCGGGCTTCATTAAATTTGCCTTAGGTGAAAATGTAAAACAATCCAATTGGGGGAATTTTAATACTGTACGTTTTCCTCAAACAAGAATGGGTGTTGAACAGGTTTTTTATGATGCCTTTATTCAAGCCAAACAATATGAAACAGAATGGAAAGCTTATAATAAATTGTCTGAGAAAAAACGATTTGGAATAAATGCTCCACGACGCGATTTAGAATTGGATGTTATGGTAGAAATTCTCAATTCGGAACGTTTTGTTACCTGCCACTCCTACATTCAGAGCGAAATAAATATGTTAATGCACGTGGCAGATTCAATGGGCTTTACGTTGAACACTTTTACGCATATTCTAGAAGGCTATAAAGTAGCTGAACAAATGAAAGCGCACGGAGCAGGAGCTTCAACTTTTGCAGATTGGTGGGCGTATAAATTTGAAGTGAACGAAGCCATTCCTTATAACGCAGCAATATTGCATAAAATGGGAATTGTAACTGCTATCAATTCAGATGATGCAGAAATGGGTAGAAGATTGAATCATGAAGCTGCCAAGGTTGTAAAATATGGAGGAATTTCAGAAGAAGATGCCTGGAAGATGGTGACGTTAAATCCAGCCATTTTATTGCACTTAGATGAACAGATGGGAAGCATTAAGGAAGGCAAAGATGCAGATATCGTTATTTGGTCAGACAATCCACTTTCTATTAAAGCTAGAGTAGAACAAACATTTGTTGACGGCATGCTCTTATATGATTGGAACCGAAGTGTTTTATTGCATGATCGTGATCAAGTTGAACGCAATAGAATTATGCAACTGATGTTGGCAGAAAAGAAGGCAGGCGCATCAACGCGAAAACCGTTTAAAAAAATGAATCCTCATTATCACTGTGACACAGTTGGTGAACATTAATTGATAACAAATGAAACAAATATATAGTTTACTCCTTGTTTTTATAATTGCCATTAGCAGTTTTGGTCAGACACCAAGTCCGCAAACGCAAATGTATAAACGGATCCTTTTTCAAAACGGAAGCGCACATGTTGGCAATGGTGAATACGTCCATAACTCCGTTATTGGAATAGAAGAAGGCAAAATTCTTTTTGTCAAAAACGCATTGACGTATCAATTGGATAAAAGTGAATGGGACACCATAATCTCTCTAAAAGGAAAACACATTTATCCAGGGTTTATTGCAGCAAATTTAACCTTAGGCTTAACTGAGATTGATGCCGTGCGTGCAACACGCGATTTTGATGAAACAGGTAGCATTAATCCTAATGTACGTTCGTTGATTGCTTTTAATACAGATTCAAAAGTAATGTACACCGTGCGTACAAATGGTGTATTGGTTACCCAATCGACACCAAGAGGCGGTTTAATTTCTGGTACTTCATCAATCATGGCATTGGATGGTTGGAATTGGGAAGACGCCGTTTATAAAGCAGATGATGGTGTTCATTTAAATTGGCCCATTAAGTTTAGTAAATCAGGATGGTGGGCGCAACCCGGACCAAATAAGGCGAATGAAAAGTACAATAAAACACGAGACGCTATCTATGCCTTTTTTGAAGAAGCCTTGTCTTACTCCCAAAGTAAAGATCCATCTGAAAAATTCTTAAAATTAGAAGCTATGCGAGGGATTTTTAATGGTAAGCAACGTTTATTTATTCATGCAGATTATGCGCCAGAGATTAATGATATCATTGATTTCTCCCGTCGTTTTGACTTAGAATTCCCTGTTATTGTTGGTGGATATGATGCGCATTTAGTGGCAGCACGATTAATCGAAAATAAATTTGCAGTAATGCTCGGTCGTCCCCATTTATTGCCCACGTTTGAAGAGGATTTGACTTATATCAACTACCAATCTGCTGCGAAGTTGCAAAAAGCGGGCGTGCCTTATTGCATCCAAGCTGCAGGAGATATGGAAGTAATGAATGCTAGAAACTTACCGTTTTTAGCAGGAACAGCATGGGCATATGGTCTGACAGAGGAAGAGGCCGTTGCGTCCATTTCTTTAAACGTTGCAAAAATTTTAGGGATTGATGATCGCATTGGTTCACTTGAAAGCGGAAAAGATGCGACTTTATTCATTTCAGACGGTAATGCCTTAGATATGATGACCAATAACGTCACAATTGCTATGGTAAAAGGGAATTTTATTGTGTTGGATAATCATCAAATGCAATTATCTCGTAAATATCATGAGCGCTACGGGATTGAGTAATTGTTGCTCAAATACATTTTTAAACCCTTTTTTCATCTCAGGCTTAAAGAATTCATTGTTATAAAATCACTTTTATTGAACTTTTCACGTCTTAGTTAAAACAATAAATCGTTCAGCTAATGAAAAGCCCAAAAGTAATAGTCGCTCTTCTCCTGTTATTCATTTCACCTTTTACAATTCAGGCACAAACCTTCACCAATATATACGGAGGTGATCACGTTGACAGAGGAAAAGCTGTTTGTACAACTCATGATGGCGGTATTATTGTTGCAGGCTCTACTTATAGCTTCGACTCAGAGGGCTTAGATATTTATGTCGCTAAATTCGATACCACAGGCGACACACTATGGTCGATTTATATAGGGCGTGACACTACAGACTTTGAAGGATTTCATAGGGAAGAAAGTGTAGCTGTTTTAGAAAACTCAGCCAATGAAATAATTGTTTGTGGCACTTATCACATTACAGGTTGGTCAGATTATCACGGGACTATTCTGCATAGAATCAGTGCGGATGGCGATATACTTCAATCGCGCCTATCGAAGTTATGGCGGCAGATGATATGGTAGAAATAGACAACGGCGGTTATATGATTTGTGGTACAGGATTCTCTGGTTTTGCCCTTCCGCAAGCGCATGTCATGATGATTGGTGAAGACTTTGACATAGCATGGGGTACGCAATATACAGGTTCGCTGGAAGAAGCATCTGGATTAAGAGGTGTTTGCAGAATGAGCGAAAATGAATATGTAGTGGCTGGTTATTCAGATAGAATTGGGGTTATAACGGGACTCTTAAGTGGAATTGATACGCTCGGAAATATCATTTGGTCAACTGAAACATATTTTGGAATTGAAGAGGATATTATTCTTAGTTGTGTGGAACGCTTTGATGAAAACACAGTCATTTGCGGAGGTGTTTCAGGATATTTTGGCTATTCTAAACACGCTACAATTTGGAAGATTAATACTTCTGGAGCTAGTGAATGGGTTTTTATAGGGCCAGGAGGGAGTGGAATAGCAGAGTTTTATGACATTCACTTGACTGAGGCTGGAAATATAGCTGCATGTGGAATTTATGATACGACGTATGCTTGGCACGAAACAGTCGGAATTTTTATGTTGCTGGATCCAGACGGAGAAGTACTAAGAGGTAAACTATGCCTTGATACGGTTAATGCATATTTTACAGGTATGGCAGAACTAGATGATGCTTACTACTTAACTGGTCCGCATAATGTTGATCTCGCACAAAATGTATTATTGCAAAAAAACTACTTCTACGATCCAGACACACTGTGTGGATTAGAGAATATTTATTCAGGAATTTTAAATGATTTCCCTGATACTTATTTAAACTATGAACCCTTACCTTCCCATGGTATTACGCAAAAATCCTATTTCGTAAGAACTGGTCATGGTGCAAATGTCTCCGAAATATGTTCTCATGACGATATTTATGGAGTTAGTATTGATGAAAGGTCAACAATTAGTGAGGTTCTTATTTATCCAAATCCATTTGTGAATGCATTCCAAATTGACAACCCGCAAGAAGTTATTCGTGTGCAATAATTGATTTGAATGGAAGAATTATTCCATGTGAATTAGAACATAATACAGTTTCTACTCCTACATCAGTTGCCTCTGGCATCTATGTATTAACTTATACTTTGGAAGATGGGACAACTTATACGCAGCGGATTGCGAAAAATTGATTGATAATTTAATGTTTCCAATTAACACTGCTCAAATTTACATTTTTATTATCTTTTTACCCTTTGTTGCCGAATCAAGATGAATGTAATATAAGCCTTGTGCAAGGAAAGAGATATCAACGATTGTTTTGCCATTTTCTGATAGCTCACCGCTAAGCACAGCTCTGCCAAAGGCGTCTGAAATAAAATACGTTTTATTTGCCCTAGTTTCTGGCATATGTATTTCAGCCGTATTTCCACTGATCGCCAGAGAAACGCTCCAGTCTTCTTTAATTTCTTCAATAGAAATTGTTTCGCAATTCAAACGACTATTGATATAACTTGGGTAGACCAGGTTCGATATTAATTCAGGACTATATGCCAACTGATTATTAATATAATCGCAGTCCAAACCAAGTGCATTAGGGCTATTTATAACTCCGAAATAGGGTTTATCATGAATAACAACATAGATTTTGCAATTTGGACCGACTTGCAGAGCTCCAAATTGACAACTTGTTGAATCTGCGTTTTCATATATTGTCGTTCTACTTGCCAACACATCTAAGGCATTCAAATCAAATTGATATAGACCTTGACAGTCGCCAATATAAAGTAATTCAGAATTTGGAGAAAAAGATTGACCCGTTGGGAAAACATCAATATCTACTGCGCTAGAAATTAATCCAGTACCAATATCAAAATTGTATAAAACATTTCCGAAAGTTAATTTTTTACCATCTGGTGAAATTTCTATCCCATATTCGCCAGAAGCACCAATGGCCTGAATTATAGGGTCAGAAATCCCTGCGTCGGTTAGCAAGAATACATAAAAGGTATCTGAAACTGGGAAATGACTAGCATGTGTGATAATCCAGTAATCAGTTCCGTTTTGATGCCTAGTCGCAGCAATACCTTCTCCCATTGGACTCAATGAATCCCCATAAATTGGAACTCCCATCTCTACAACATCACCCAATCCCCCATCCAGTGACATATCTATTGTTGTTCTTCTTAATCCTGCATGTAATTCTGGATAAGAGTAGAGGTTTTCCAAACAATCGGTCATATAAATATGGTAAAGATCTGAATTGTCAAAATCTGGTATTACTACACCACCATTCCATGTACTCTGGCAGCCACATGAATCACACAGGTTACCATTCGGCATTACCTCGTGATTTCTATTCCAAATTTTACCTTCAGAGGATTCCGCCAAAAGAATCCGCCCTCCATTAGAATAAAACAATAATTCGCCGTCATCATTAGCGTATGAAATAGTTGATTCAAACGTATTCATTGATGTAATATCATCCACAAAAGGTCCACCCAATGAGAAATCAACATGAACACCTTCACCTAAATGCCAATGATTAGCAAACTGATTTTGCGCGAATGTTACCCCAAAAGGAGCAATGACGATTATTAAAACAATAATTAATTTCATATGATTGTGCAAAATGTTCAATAGCTGAATTTTGGGTTTATAAACAATATACGAAAATGTGGCTTATTTAATCTTAGATAAATCAGCAACATCCTTAAAATAGTCCGCTTTCCATGTAAAAAGCTCTATTAAACTATGAATGTTTTCGGTGTCTTTTAATGGATAAGAGATTGAAAAGCCCTTCTTTCGATTATCTCCAATTTCTATGGCTCCGTTAGCAACTTTAGTTTTCAAATTCTCCCATTCAATTATCGTGATTTTTGAACTCCATAAAGCAAGACTTTTATGACCAATTCCTGTTGGATAAACAATAATCGATTTCTTTCTGTTTAACGCAACTTCATGACCACTTTTAATTCCAGTAATTATTCCCTTAATGACATAGCGCCCTTTGACTTGCCATAAACCTTGAATAATTCCGTCTACAACTTCTTCATGACCCACCATTTGACTACGATTCAATTCAAAGTATTTGCTTTTACCATTACCGTAAAAAATCTTCAAGGCGAAAAGCACTCCCCCTTTTATTGGCCCCATTTTTATTTGGACATTCCCGTAAGCATAACCTGTTATTTGATTCGTTGGGATTTTTGTTTTCCTTAAAATTACTTCTTCAGTTGAAATGTGAATTTTCACATCTGGAAATGGTTTGGGTAAGGTTATTATATGATCGAAAAAGATTTCCATATCAGCATTACAAAAAGATTTAATTCTTATGTTTTGCCCATGAAATTAAGCAAATAAACACATACTACTTATGTCTCAACGCAAAATTTGAATCTAATTTTGGCGAAATTCTTAAAAGGCTAATTATAATAAGTATAGGTACGAATTATTATATAAGAGTTTCGCCCATCTGAACTTATCACGGTTTTAGTTAACCAATTTCCATGTACGTCATAAGTATACATATCTTTAGTTTCATGGAGTGTTGGCGAAAGAAATTTATACCTATGTATGTGTGTTTTTAGCAATCCGTCAATTGAATATTCCCATGACAACTCTTCATCTAATTCGCGCGTGTATTCCCATAGATCGTAATATCTCTCATAAAGCATTCTATTATTGCTATCAAAAACGTATTCATATTG
Source organism: Crocinitomix sp. (assembly GCA_013138735.1). Lineage (GTDB taxonomy): Bacteria > Bacteroidota > Bacteroidia > Flavobacteriales_D > Crocinitomicaceae > Crocinitomix. Next base: position 18,580 of record WTCE01000075.1, read on the forward strand.
ATTTGATACTTTACCATCTCTATCATAATAATCTATCCTAATGAGATTGTTATTGTCATCATAATGAAATGTTTTAAAAAAGTCCCTGTAGGATGGCCCTTCTGGTGCATCATACTCCGGAATTTTGACCAATCTGTGGGTCGCTTTTTGACTTAAATCATTGTACTCAAATGTTTCAATTTGCTCTAACACGTCATTTCCATAGGTTTTCAATTCTATCATTCTTTCAAGTGAATCGTATAATTCAATCTCAGTCATATAGTTGCGTCCAGACCCATAGGCCCGTTTAATACAATTCTCAATACGAGACAAACTGTCGTATTCATAGGATGTACTATAAGATACTATTCCGTTTGATATGCTTTCAACCAGAATTGGCTTGGAGCTTTTGTCATTTAAGTAGGTGATTCTTTTATTTAAACGGATCGTATCCTTATATTCTCGCCATTGCTCCATGAGTAATCCTCCCTTATTAAGCACCAGCGAGTCGTAAGGAACCGCATTGACCCCCGTTTTAACGTTCACTTTACTTAGCAAAGTATTTTGATCGGAATATTCATAAGCATAGTGTTTAGCACTACTTCCATCTGGACGATACATATACTCCAAAAAGTCAATCATGTATCCTTCCATATTAAATTCGAGGGTATGGCAATCTGGCGGCAACATAATATGCATACTGCTATCAACATAAATTGAGTCTCCCTCTATTCGGGCACCGTAAGAATATTCAGCTATACTCTTTACTGATCCATTAAGATTCCAATCCTCTAATGTTAGTTTTGCGTCATCTTGAGCCCAACTGCCTTGAACCCAGCAGAAGGCAATTAAAACAATACTAAATGATATATTGAAGTTGAATGTGCGCATCATTAATTCTCACTAAACGGATTAATTCTCACTCCATTCTCTTCTCCCAAAACACTTTGATCGCCATATTTTTCCGACCAAAAACCTTTAATGATATTCCGATTGATACAACGATAGACCACGACACCTTTAAAGGTTCGTTCATCATCTCCCTGATAATTAAAATTCACTACCAAAATATCATCCTTAAAAAACCCCACACCTTTTTGTGTTTGATTTTCGCCAATTGTCCACGAAGCACTGATTTTATTATTGGAATTGAGTGCTAATTCAAGCACACCTGTATAAGGAGTCTGTTCACTATCTTGATTGTTGCCTTTTATGGCATATTTTCCAACTAAATCGGTTATTTCCATTGAGCGTAAATTGACTTAATTTTTCAAGTACAAAGATATCAAAGAATCTTAAACAAGAATTTAAGTTTGTTTTAGAGACAATTTCTGTTTACTTTTCGTATTCCCAAATTTCTCTCTCATAATGACTAAAAGATTTATAAAACAGATTCTCATAACACAGGCAGTGATATTTCTTTCAATTTGCGGATATGCACAAGAAAGTAGCCCCAATAAATTCGAATTTCGCGCAGTTTTAACTGCTCAAACCCCATTTAGTATTCCGAATGGTTTTTATAATAAAAATCACGTGACTACTAATTATTTCCGATCAGGTTATGGACTTGGTGTGGATTATAAAATCAACGACAAATGGCAATTATCTGGTGCGGTCGCTTACTACCAATCCTTTGTTAAGCAGCATTTTTATTTTGGTGGATTTGGAGATGATGCAGATTTTTATTTTCGGCACGTTAGCCCCGAATTGGGTTTGAACTTTGGAATTAATCGTACAATGATGGCATCAGAGAAAAGTCGGCTTTCTTGGTCGATAGAACTACAACCTTGGATAAACTTGAACCGTGAAGTTAAAAGTTCTACGCGACGCATTCCTGATGGATTAGGCGGAAAACGAGATTCGCAAATCACTATTAGACCAAATGAAAAAATTAGATTTTCGCAACAATTAGGTTTGCGATATGATTATTTTGGAAAGACCCTCAATTATGGATTTGCATTGGAATTACACTTAAGACAAAGCGGTGTTAACTCTTATGATTATGTGGTAGAGGATTGGTTTACTTATAGTTCGTCTTATACTACTACTTCTTCTATGTTGAGTTTTTCAGGATTTATTGGGTTTTAAAAATGCTTTTTAATGATTGCAATTTGTGCGTATATTCAAACTTTGCAACGCGATACTCACGATAGAGATCGGGACGCGCAGCAGCATTTGACTAATGACTATTTCACAAACCCCTTTTCAGTCAAAATAGCTGACATTTCTTGTTGCAGATCTTGCGCAGCTAACCTAGCTTTGTCTCCAAAATCTTCATCATTGCCTGCATAAATAATTCCGCGAGAAGAATTGACAAGCAAACCACAGTTATCATTCCAACCATAATCAGCCACATCTTTCATAGATCCACCTTGCGCACCTACACCAGGCACCAAGAAGAAATGCTCAGGTACCAAAGCACGCACATTTGCAATTGATTCGCTGCGAGTAGCTCCAACCACATACATTAATTTAGAGGAGTCACCCCATTCGGCAGATTTACGAATTACTTTTTCATATAACTTTTCGCCATTCATATCAGTTGTGAACTGAAAATCTAAAGCACCTTTATTAGACGTTAAGGCTAATAGGATAACCCATTTTTCAGGATATTCAAAAAACGGCGTTACACTGTCTACTCCCATATAAGGTGCAACAGTTACCGCATCAAAATCCATGTATTCGAAAAATGTTTTGGCGTAATAATGTGATGTATTTCCAATATCTCCGCGTTTTGCATCTGCAATCGTAAAGATATCTTTTGGAATATAATCAATGGTTTTTTTCAAGGCATCCCAGCCCTTACTTCCGTGACATTCGTAAAATGCGATATTGGGTTTATAGGCCACACATAAATCTTTTGTGGCATCTATAATGCGTTTATTAAACTCAAAAATAGGATCGTCATAGTCTAAGAGGAAGGTTGGGATTTTTTCCAAATCCACATCCAAACCAACACATAAATAGGATCCTTTACGCTTTATATTTTCAACTAATTGTTCTTTTGTCATTACTAGGGTTAAATAGCGGTTCCTTCTTTCATTTTCTCTGCATTTTCAGCAATCTTCAATGCATCAATTATTTCTTGTATGTCACCATTCATAAAACTTGACAGATTGTACATTGTTTTATTGATTCGGTGATCCGTAATTCTTCCTTGCGGATAATTATAAGTTCTAATTTTTGCTGATCGATCACCTGTAGAAACCAATGACTTTCGGTGTTCAGATCTTTCTTTCTCTTTCTTCTCTAATTCTGCTTGGTATAAACGCGATCTAAGAACCGTTAAAGCCTTATCGTAGTTTTTGTGTTGAGATCTTCCATCTTGACATTCCACCACCGTATTAGTAGGGATATGCGTTAAACGCACGGCAGATTCCGTTTTATTTACGTGCTGACCACCTGCACCTGATGCACGATAGGTATCTTTTTTCACATCAGCCATGTTTAACTGAATATCCACTTCCTCAGCCTCTGGCATAACTGCAACCGTAATTGCAGAGGTATGCACACGTCCTTGTGATTCAGTTTCTGGAACTCGTTGTACACGGTGAACACCAGATTCAAACTTCAACATTCCATAAACACCATCTCCTTCAACTTCAAAAGAAAGTTCACGGTAGCCGCTTGTTCCTCCTTCATTGGAATTCACCACTTCCATTTTCCAACCAATGGATTTAAAAAACATGGTGTACATTCTAAAAATATCCTCAACAAAGATGCATGACTCATCACCGCCAGTTCCAGCGCGCAATTCAACAATAACGTTTTTGTCATCTTCAGGATCTTTCGGAATCAACATTACTTTGATTTCCTCTTCCATTTCTGCTCGTTGGGGCAGTAATTCATCCAATTCCATTTTGGCCATCTCCTTCATTTCAGGATCGTCCTCAGTGTCAATCATCTCTTTGGATGTAGCAATATTATCGACAACATTCTTATATTTTAGATACATCTCTACGATTGAAGAAAGGTCTTTATATTCTTTTGTCAATCTGACATAACGATCCATATCCGCAATGATGTCTGGATCGACAATTTGCTGGCCCACTTCGTTAAAACGAACGGCAATGGATTCTAATTTTTGTAATATGTTACTCATTTTTTTTAGTACTTAGACCGTTCTCCGCCTAAGGCGGGTCACTGTTAGTATTTAGACCGTTCGCTGCGCTTTCTGTTAGTACTTGGATCGCTTGCGTGGCTTACTCCTTTTTGTATTTCTTTAATTGTTGAGACAAATGGGTTCATTATAATGCTTCATTCTTTCACTACTTATAACTCGCAAATTTTCATCCTCAAATTCACCCTCCACATAAAACTTTACATCTCACACATTTTTCCTTCTGCCTACCGCCCATTGCCTTCTCTTTAATGCCTATTCACTAATAACCCTACTTAACCAAATCAATAATGGCTTTTACCTGAGCGGGTTTTAACTCCAAGGCCTTTCCAAAATTCTGCACCATTGAAATTTCAGTTGGATCTATATCTCCATCCGCGGCGGCAATCATCATGCTTGCTTTAATTATATCTGTTTTTCCCTCATCATTTAAATAAGCTGATACTTGCCTTAAATATTGATATGGAGGTTTGTTTTCACTTCTAACTATTTCAATTTCTTTATAAATATCTGCTACAGTTGCACCAGTTGTTTTGCGATAAACTTTGTGGAACATGTGTATTTCAGAGTCCTCTACTTTACCGTCGGCCAAAATCATCATGATCAGCAATTTTTTAATCACCTTTTGTTTTTCAGAAGGAATGTCAACTTTTGCAGCTATTTCTTGGCTTTCTTGGGCTAAGTGTTTTTCCTCAGCCTCTAATTTTTCTGCTAATGTTAATTCTTTACGCGGTGCTGCGGAAACTCGCGCTATTGGTTTTTCAATTTGTTTTTTGGATTCAGGAAGATCTGTAATGTCAATTTCTTGTCGCGTTTCTAGGATACGATCAACATAAGTATTACGACAAGATTGGCATTCGACATAGCTTCCTTTGCTACCTAGTGGAATTAATGGAATAAAATAGAGCGTAAAGAACTTCGTTACTTTTTTTTGTTTAAAACGTGTTTGTCCATCACATTGGGGGCAATAAAATTGTCCTTCCTGCATGGTGGATCTCACTCCTCTTGTACCGAAAATTATAAATCCTAACATAAGTTATTTATTAAATAGCAATGACACAAAACAATTGATGTAAATCTATTCGTAAATAAACTCTCCAAATTCTGATTGGATGGTTAATTTATTCCCAACATTTTTTTCTACTCTTCCAACAATTTTAGCGTCAATTCCAAATGATTCAGAAATTGCAATTATCTCATTGGCATGTTCTGGTGACAAATAAATCTCCATTCTATGTCCCATATTGAAAACCTTGTACATTTCTTTCCAATCTGTACCAGACTCTTCATGAATCAATTTGAATAAAGGTGGTGCATCAAACATATTGTCTTTAATCACATGTACATCTTTCACAAAGTGTAAGACCTTTGTTTGAGCTCCGCCGCTGCAATGGACCATTCCATGAATATTGTCGCGTTGCTGATCTAAAATTGCCTTAATTACTGGCGCATATGTTCGCGTTGGAGACAAGACCAATTTCCCCGCATTAATTGGTGATCCTTCAATCGGGTCAGTCAATTTTTTGCTACCACTATAAACTAAATCAGCCGGAACTTCTGGATCAAAACTTTCAGGGTATTTTTCCGCTAAATATTTATCAAAAACATCATGTCTTGCGCTGGTTAAACCATTGCTTCCCATTCCGCCATTATATTCTGTTTCATAAGTGGCTTGTCCAAAAGATGCCAATCCAACAATCACGTCTCCGTCTTGAATCGTATGATTTGAAATCACGTCTGAACGTTTCATCCTAGCAATTACTGTAGAGTCAACAATTATTGTTCGCACCAAGTCACCAACATCCGCAGTTTCTCCACCTGTCGAGTGAATATTAACGCCGTAACTTCTTAAATCAGCCAACAGTTCTTCCGTTCCGTTAATGATTTCAGACAATACTGTACCGTCAATTTTGTTTTTATTTCTTCCAATTGTTGAGGATAAAAGAATGTTTTCTGTTGCACCAACACACAGTAAATCATCTATATTCATGATTAAAGCATCTTGTGCTATTCCTTTCCAAACGGATGCATCACCCGTTTCTTTCCAATACATATATGCTAAAGAACTCTTGGTTCCAGCACCATCTGCATGCATTACAACACAATAATCGGTATCTCCTGTTAAATGATCGGGTACAATTTTACAGAAAGCCTGTGGAAACAAACCTTTGTCAACATTCTTAATTGCGTTGTGAACATCTTCTTTCGAAGCTGAAACACCTCTAGACTTATATCTTTCGTCAGCCATTGTTTACGATTTTATGCAAAAATAAAAAAAGCACTCATCACAATAGTGTGATGCAGTGCTTTTTCTTTAAAAATTATGTTTATCTAATTACCGTCTCCGTCTTCTGGCTCAGTTGCTTCAGCTGGAACATAATCGAAACTTAAGATCGCACATTCTGTACGTCTGTTCAATTGGTGATAATATGTAAATTTCTCGAGATCTGTCTTTTTCAGCTTTGTAATCATATTACATTCAAGCGAAGTATACGTTGTGTCTCCCGCCATGCTGATATCTCTAATTTCCGCTGGAGTAGTTTCACCCAATCCTTTCGGGATCAAACGTTCAGTTGGAATACCTTTTTCTTGTACTAAATAGTTTACACAAGATTGTGCTCTCGCTTTAGATAATTTCATGTTTGCACCATCAGAACCACGACAATCTGTATGCGAGATTAACTCGACAATCAAGTTTGGATTTTCTGTTAATAGGTCATACAAATAGTTCAATGAATCTTTTGAGTTTATTTGTAAGTTAGGATCAATATTAGTTGTATCCACTAACAATACCGAACTACCCAATGCGTAACGCACCTCAGGCAATCGAATTGGTTTCTCAATATTCAAGACTTTTAAATCTCTAATGATTCGCGTATTCACCTCAACACCTTCAGTAGTGAAGTTATCGTTTGTTCCTAAGTATAACTTTTCAATTCCATCAACTTCTAATGTCCAAGTAGCTTCTGGATTAACAAAACGCTCACCATCTGGTTTTTCACCTAAGTTAATTTGACCTGAAGCATCCGTTAATAAATCATAACTAGAACCGTCAGACCCTACCAATTTAACTTTAGCTCCTTCAATTGGGTAACCCTCTTCTTGGTCAGACACAATAATCATTACGTCAATCAAGATTGGTGGTAAATAGAAATCCCAAATATCTTGAGAGTTTGTCCCTTTTGATCCATTTCTGTTTGAACTGATATAGCCTCTTTCAACTTTTCCTTTTTCAGTATAGATGATATGGTAATCATCACGACAAGAGTTCATAGGTGCACCAAGGTTTGCTGGGTTTTCCCATTTATCCTCTTCACCTACACGTGTTGCCATATAAATATCTAATCCTCCTAATCCAACTAATCCGTCAGAAGCGTAGAATAAGTTACCGTCAGGACCCCATGTTGGGAATAAATCATTTCCTGCTGTATTAATACCTTCACCTAAGTTAACAGGTAAACTCCAAGAATCAGAACGTTTGTCATAAGTTGACAACCAAAGGTCAACTCCACCAAATCCACCAGCCATATTTGACGAGAATACTAATGTTTTTCCATTAGGACTAATCGCCGGGTGACCAACATTTGTTGTATCATGATCTTTTAACTCTAATCTTTTTGGTTCTCCCCATTTTTTACCTTTTTGGCTCGCCATCCACATTTCACAACCTAAGTTCATTTTGTCAACTGATGGACAACGTGTGAACCAAATTGTTTTTCCTCTTTCATCAAAACACATTGTTCCTTCATTGTCAATTGAATTGATTGGCGCTTCCATAGGAGTTGGTTGACCCCAGTTTCCGTTTCTATCAATTTTTGACATCCAAAGGTCCATATAATTTTGTCCCGTAATTGGATCAGAATTTGCTCCTGTAGAACCAGCTCTAGAAGAAGTGAAATACATTTCTTTTCCTCTTGTCCCCATTACAGTAGCAAAATCAAACGACCCTGTGTTTAATTTAGAAACGTTAGACACTAAGTGCTTTGTTGGGTTACCCGTACTTTCAGCATAAAAATCACATGAAGCGATTCGCGTTTTAGCTAATTCGCTTGATGGATCTAGTTTCAAGTATTTTTGATAATTTTCTTTTGCTTCATTGTGCTTACACTGCGCCATTTCCATTTCAGCTAGCTTCATGTAAACCTGTGGTTCCCATTCTTGGTAACGCAATAAAACAGCTTTCTCATACTGTTGCTCAGCAGCAGCGTGCTCACTTAACAAATCGTAACAACGACCTGACATGAACGTGAAATAGGCTTTCTTTTGTCTTGCTTTGTCATTCTTTGGCCTGATTTTTTCAGCAGCCAGTTTAAAAGCTTCCGCAGCTTCTGAGTAGGCGCCGGCTTTCCAAAGGTTAACCGCTTCACCCGAGTAACTTCGTGTGGCAGCTCTGTCGGTTTGCGCAGTGGCAACCGTTCCAAAGGCAATTAATACAACGAATAAAATTACAGACTTTAGTGATCTCATATAAATTTACTTTTCTGATATAAGCTTAATACTACAAGAGGCGAAAATAAAGATTTTATTTGACTTATTGACATAATTACGACAATAAAATGCTGTGAAATAAACCGTTATTTATCCTCAAACGTTTTTACTGTATACTCTCCATTTCTCTAAGAGTTTCAAAAAACCCTCAGGAAGTTCAGATTCGTAATAAACTCTTTCACCCGAAACAGGGTGTTCAACGCCCAATGTTTTCGCATGCAAAGCTTGGCCTGGAATCAATTTAAAGCAGTTGTTTATAAACTGTTGATACTTAGTGAATGTAGTCCCTTTCAAGATGCGATCTCCACCATACTCTAGGTCATGAAATAAGGGGTGCCCAATGTGCTTAAAATGAACTCGAATTTGATGCGTTCTTCCAGTTTCTAATTTACACTCCACTAATGTTACGTATCCAAATCTTTCGAGCACTTTATAGTGAGTTACGGCATGTTTTCCGTACTCTTCATCCTCTTCATAAACTTGAAAAACTTTACGATTTTTCTTTGAACGGCCAATTGGACCGGTAATTGTTCCTTCATTTTCAGCTAAATCACCCCAAACTAAGGCGTGATATACACGCTCACTCGTTCTGTCATGAAATTGTTTTGCTAAATGGGTCAATGCCGTTTCAGTTTTCGCCACAACTAGAATTCCGGTTGTGTGTTTATCTAAACGGTGAACCAATCCTGGGCGCCCAAAATAATCTTCTTTTTTGGGCAAATTATCGAAATGATAAACGAGACCATTTAGCAATGTGCCTGAATAATTTCCATATCCCGGATGCACGACCATATTGGCGGGCTTATAGACCATTATCAATTCATCATCTTCATAGATAATTTTGATAGGAATATCTTCTGGAATTAATTTGATTTCGCGAACGGGATAAGGTAAAACCACAGAAATTTCATCTTTAGGTCTTACTTTATAGTTTGATTTAACTGATTTTCCGTTTACGAATAAAGTTCCGGCTTTGGCAATTGTCTGCAACCTGTTTCGAGAAATGTTTGGTAAACGCTTCATCAAAAACTTGTCGATTCTTATTGCGTCTTGTCCAACATCTGCAATTAAATTATGATGTTCAAAAAGATCCTCTTCTTGCTCGGCTCTTTCAAATTGAAGATCATCCTCTTCGGTATTTTCGGTCATTACTTTTTAATTAGCTTGGAGGCATAGATTGGTGTTCCTGCAGAATCTCTGACATCAACCAAATACAATCCACTTTCCAAGTCGCTTACACTTACTTGATGTTGATTTTGAACAGAGGTAACCATTCGGCCACTCATGTCAAAAATGCGTAATTCATAATCTCCTGATAATCCACTGATGGTAATGGCATCATACGTTGGATTTGGATACATAGTGATTTCTTCTTGAACGCCGTCAGCGTCTAGTGCTAATGTATTATCTAAACCAGTTGAAAAAACAGGACGAATTAATAAAGACATAGCAAAAGCAGATGGCAACCATTCTCCTGATGTGTTTCTAAAAACTTTATCGCCATTGTCTATATTCCAATCCAAACCAATATTTAAACTTAATGAGCTGATGTTTTGCCAACCTACGTAAAACACCTCATTTACTGTTAAGGATGTGTCTTCCGCATTTAAATATTCGAAGTTTTTAAATTCATAGTATCTAAAGCCATCTTTCGAACCAGAATATTCGGGTGTATGTGATTCGAAATAATCATCTTGATAAATAATTTCACCGGGCTTACCTGGATCAGCAGGATCATCACTCCAAACAGTCAATAAAAATACTTCCCCACTTAAATCTGTAACCGACGGTTGAAATTGCATTAAAATCCCTTTTAATCTACCTGCTTCATAGGCTTCAAATTTATAAGCCATTAAAGATCCTTCGCCTTCAATGCCATAGGCAGCTTCTGCCGAACCATCATCATAAGCATAGTAGTTGTCGAAGCGTTGTGTGAAATAAGTGGTATCGTTCTCTTTATAAACATTCTTATCTGGTCCAGCAGCAGATGTAAAGCCAAACTTCAAATCAAAAGCTGCTTGCGTACCACCTAAACCAGGATCGTATGAAAAATCCGCAGCGCCATCAAATGTTAATGGTGTTAACCCAACATCAAAATTAGTGCTTGGCGAGGCTGATACAGGAATATTGAAAGGACTCCCACCTTGCAAAATCCCTCCGTAGCGTACTTCCCACTCACCATTGGTAAAGTTTGTTGCACTTGTTGTACTATTAAACGTGCGCAAAACAATGTCTTCTAACATGTGTTCACTCCCTGCTGTGTTTGCCACATAATGATCCCAAGGAACGCGGGTATAATCTTTTAAAATTGTATTGATCGGATATTGAATGGCAACATCATTAAATGATTCGATAAAAACGAATGGCTCAACGCTTAACTTTAGATAATCGATATGCCAATGATCCAAGGCACCAGAAAGTGAGGCGTAATTTTTAAACCTGAATTGGAATCCATCTTCATAATAACCCACAGGAACGGGGAAATATAAGGTGTCCCATGAATCTGCGACAACATCATCTCCAGACACTGACCATTCATGATACCATCCATCCAGATCAGGACTATACATTTCTAGAACCAAACTATCAAATCCTTCTGGCATATTTCCAAAACCTTCTGCTTGATAAATCATTGTTAAATAGACAATTTCGCCTGGACCTGGTGTAGAAAGATCAATTGGTCTTGAAGTCAAATAATCGGCAACGCCATGCGCTCCATCATCTCCAATTGCATAAGGATAACCGTTTTCATCTAAGCCATCAAACGTTGCAACGCCTAACGACCATGGATTAGTAGCGTAAGTATAATTATGACACGCAAAATTATCTTCCCAAAGTGTATTTGGATCTGTCACCACTTTTGTAAAAACGCGAGCACTATCTTGAACATAAGCCGTTGGATCCATATTATACCAAACCGTGTCTTGGTCAAGATCTAAAACGCCGTCTATAATAGAATCAATTAAGGCATAACATTCTTGAAAAACACCCTCATTCAAAACACCTTCAACAGGATATTCACATAAGTTATTGACCCAAATATCAAATGGTGTAAATGGGTAATTGCGCACTGTTTCTAATACAGCGCCTATTTCGTCAATCTTAACAGTATCGTGATAAGCGTATGCAGAATCACAAAAGATTAATGTTGGATCAAGCGGAGTTGTATTGGTTAGGTCCATTAATCTGTAATATAAAACAGAAGTTACGCCGCCATCTAATGGTTCTGCATCAAACTGCTCAAATTTATCAGATGAGAAATCATCCCATACGTTTGAAAGCGGAAGCGTGGAAAACTCATAAATAAAAGTACTATCTATAGTTGTCACACCACTTGCACGTGTTTGTACAGGTTGCTCGTAAATTGTTTGATTAATTTGCAAGGGACTTATTTTTTCTTGTGCAAAAATAAATCCTGATGCCAATATTGCTATCGCGAGTGCAATGTTTTTCATTTGTTCAAATCCTTTAATTATTCGCCTTTATTCGCCCAAACGGTAACCGTAGTTCCAGCTGAAACACTAACACCTTCCCCACCATTAGGGCTTTGCTCAACAATAATTGTATTTGGCTCTTCTTCTTCAGTACATCCATTGCAATCGATAAAGAGCGAAAGCGTTAAATTAGATAAACGCTCCTTTGCTTCGGATATTGTTAACCCAACTAAATTAGGTAATGAGCATGTTGTACCATTGTTTCCTTGCGCTACGACTAAATCCACACGAGTTCCTTTCGGAATTGCTGTCCCTGGCTTAATATCATAGCCCTTGTATTGTTGTTTCAAGACGAATCCCTTGCCTTCGACAGCTGGTTCGTAGCTTATTTTTGTTCGAATGCCAATGGCTTCTAGACTTGACTCAGCCATTCGTTTAGACATGTCTACCACATCTGGCATTTTAATCATTTGTGGATTAACAGGGACGACCGATAATAATATTTCTCTTCCAGATTTAATGTGCATTCCAGAAGAATCGGTTGGAAGCGGATATTGCCAACAAACTGTTCCCTTTGGCCAACCATCTAAATAAACTGAATCTTGAATCGTATATTTAATTCCTTTATCGCTGACAAATTCATCCAAATCATCCATATGGATTTTATAAAAGGTAGGAACTTCGATTTGTTCACCAAAACTTGTGTGGCTTTTTAAGTACCATAATTCGCCAAAAATTATAGCCACCCAAACTAAAATAATCAACCCGATATTTATCAGAAATTGTTTACTTATAAAAAATCGAAAAAATCTTTTCATTTCAACTGTGGATTTTACCTCATTATAATGATCCCGCAAATATAAGTAATTCACCTTTAATCTTCACGCCCGAATGCCATGTATGGTGATTTCATTTATTATTTGCTTGTGGATTGTAGTAATTAGTCACTTGTTCACGTTACGATTTTTATTTTGGCTATGCCAAATCTAAAATCACTCGAACTGACGTTCTGGCTCTTGATCGCTGTTCGGACTTAGTGTTAGGTGTTTTGTATTACGCGTTAAGATTTTTTGATTAGGGAAATAGTAGTCCTGCAAATTCACAATGCCTCTTGCCTAATTAAAAACTATTTAAACTTCCCAATCACTAAACCGTGCTTCTTTAAGAAGTAGACTTTAGAATTTGAAAAAGCGAATTTGATGACGCCCTTCGGAATTTCATAAGTAAAGTCAGCCATTAGAAAAGCGTCGTTTGAAACAGCCTCGATAGTGGACATGTTTTGTAAGAGGAGATAATTATTTAAGACTCCAATATTTAAGGCCTGCGTGGGATATATTTTAATGAAAGTTCCAAAAATGTCAAATATTGCAACTCCCTTGCCTGGAATTAAGACATATAAATAATCATTGTGCTCAATCATTTGGCTAGGTGGCTCATCATTGTCGAAAAGTGAAACAAGATTTTCGGTTTGTGAAACGACTTCCAATTCACGGTTCAATTTTACCAGGCGCATTAATCCACCATCAAGCACCCAAAAAGTATTACCGGCAAATGATTCGCAAACCAAAAGCGGTTGTTGAATACCGATTGATACTAAATCAATTTCGCCATGAATATCAGTTAATGTGTTATCATAAAAATGCAATACCGATCGATCTTGGTCAAACACCATAGTTCGAAATGATTTTGAACTTTCGATTGAGGTTGGTCTAAAAGATTTTAGTGAGGCTGTATAAACCGTGTCATTCTGACTAAAATGTTGACTGATAATATCATTTTCGCACAAGTAAACGCGACCAAAATTATCTACAGAAAATTGAGAAAAGTTTCCTTTAATTGAATCGGTAGGAATAAAGATTGACTGCTGCGCCCAGGAAAAATTTCCGCCGAGCAGGATTAATAATATGAGTGTTATTTTATTCACTAGTGTAAAGGTAGTAGAATTTCAATTCTCAATGTTTCAATTCGTTTTGACTTGTTGTTTCAATGATTTAATGGTTTAATGCTATTTGACTTGTAATGAGCAATCTTCAACAAACCAAAAGTTTTTATTCTTTAATCTAATAGCAAAGCGATCTATATACTAACAGCGCAGCGGTCTAAGATCTATAAATCAATTGCCAAACAGTACACAACAATAATACCAAACGTAATTATTTGAATTAAATTTTAGAATGAGAAAGTTGCACCACCCAAAAATTGAAAGCCTTGTGTGCGATACCTATTCCATTTGAAATATTTTTGTGCGGCCAAGTTATTGAATTCCGCAAAAATTGAAACACGTTTATTATAACGGTACTCGAAAGAAAGGTTGGCATCTGCCACAAATCCAAGATCAAAATCTTGATCACTGACGTCAGTTGAGAATAATCCTTCAGGACTTTTTCTTCCGCCCAATAGGGTTAAATCTGACTTCACATAAATTTTATCGAACATATTATAAGAACCTCTTAATTTGATATCAATCTCTGGTAAGTTCCATGCATGCGTCTCTGTTTGAGTCGTATAATTATTATACGCAACAATTGCATCTACCTTTAATTTTTCTGCGGCTTGATAGCTTATACTTGCGTTTACACCCGTCGCAGTTACTTTATCATAAACCACATCAAATTTGTACATATCACTCCAAACAGTGTCGTTTACAAACAGGGCCATATTCGTAAATGTAGTTGAATGAACCTGCAAATTGAATGATAATTTTTTCGACAAAGTTCCTTTTATTCCGCCATAGAATTTTAATTCTTTTGTGTTCATTAAATCCATTTCTGAAACAATAAATTCATTTGTTCGATTCAATGATTGGAAGGTGTTTTGTGTTAATCCACCACCAATTCCAGCATAAGGAATGAACATGTCATTAAATAGGCTGTATTTCCCCTCTAAATGCGGTATTGCAACAAATATTGGATCGGATAAAAAGTCAAAATTCAAATCTACTCCAACTAATACTTTCCATTTTTTACCATAAGACGTAATGGATGGTCTTAAATGTATGATTGTATTGTTGTCATTATGCCAATCAGCTATTAATACATCTGAACCTTCACCTGCAAACTTGTATTTATTAAAGCGCACATCAAGGTCTGCTGCATAAATATTGTTTCTTAATTGATAGGCCATTTCTGTTCCTATTCCAAAGTTCGAATTTTTGGCATTTAAAATTCGCTCGTGTGGATCGAATTCATGGAAATAGTTAAAATCTGTTTTAACGGTGTATAATAAAGTAGCACTATCTTTCCGTGCGAAGTTTGAAAAACGGACATTATAGCCAATTCCTTGCACACGATTTCTCAAAGAGTCTCTAGAAATTAAATTTTGGTTTTCGGTGGTGTCTCGAATGCCATAAAAATGATAACCGTTGTTTAGATAATTGATTTCGCTTTCAATTTTGAATTGTTTTGTAAAAAACTCCCCAAACACGCGCGCCGTGGTATTGTCAAAAGTGCTTGGCGCATAGTCTTTAATATTTCCAAATGATGAATTATGATTGAGATGAACGCCATAGCTCATTCGGCGGTTTCGCATTGAGTTATAGTAAAACTCACCCAATGGACTGATGTAATTTCCTAAACCTAGACGGAGATAACCGGGATATAATTTTTCTAATTTTTCAATAATTTTGATCTTTGTAGGATCAATTTGATCAATCGAAATTTCAGTTCGCATATTACGCGACAGTAATGGGTACGAAATATTTGGAATTGGAATAACCGTATCAATGATTGACGGTTTTTCCGAAATTCGATAAGATGGAGATATCGGTCTTTTAGCAATAGAAATATTCACAAACGTTGAATCTTCCGGCTCTAAGTCTACTCCAGCAAAGCTGATTCCTCCCACAAAAAATAGTGGAAGCAACAAAATGTATTTAAAATCTATTCTAATCATTTCCATCTCCTATTTCAATTGTGTTATCAACGTCTGGACCTAGGTCCTTTTCTTGATTCTTGTATGCCGTGATGACCTCCATCACAACATTCGCTTCATCCAAAATTCCATCATCCATAATGGTATATCCATTCAAGACACTATTAATTGTATACTCGGCCTGGATATAATCATCTAACCCTATTGAGTTTTTAGCTTGTAAGATCAGGGCTTTCGCCACCCAGAAATTATAACCCGCACGTTCTTTCATCAACACCCTTACCTCATCTTCTGATTTTTTAAACTTTTCTTGCAAATGATAGATCAATGCAATGCTATATTGCGCTTCTGCACCTAAAACACTTGAAGTTTCTTCGGTCACGGTTTTAAACTCACTCATGGCCTTGTCATAATTGTTCGCTTCTAAGGCTGCTTTACCAATTACATAGTGCGCTTCTACTTTAACATTATCCAATGCCAAAGGATCAGCCAATACTTTTTTAGCATAATCGGCAGCTACACCTAAATCTTCTAAGAAAGTGTAACAACGCATTAAGCCAATCTCGGCTTTCAATTTATTTTCTGGAAAGGAGGCGCTATTTTCTAAAATCAAATAATAATCTGCCGCTTTTTGATAATTCTCTGCGTCATACTCAACTTTGGACGCGATTCCAGCCGCTTCTTCAGTATAAAAGTTGGTTGGTCTTTCTAATAATTGTTTAAACGCATTTGCACTCAGCTCCATTTGACCCAATTCTCTATAGGAATCAGCCATAAAGAATAAAGCGTCTATCTCATGTCTTGGTCGAGCAAACCTATTCAAATACTTTTTAAATGATGCGGCGGCATCTGTAAAAGACGAATCTTCATAGGCGCGAAAAGCTCCGTCATACATTAATTCATCTTTTTCATCTTCACCAATCCCTTGACCAATTCGATCCAATAAATCTGAGTATTCTTCCGTTCTATTTAATGCCGTATAAACATCTCTTAAGCGATCTAGTGATTCAGAAAATCTTTCAGATCCAGGATATTCATTCACAACTTGCAAAAATTGCTTTTCAGCCAAATTATATTCCTGAGCGAATAAGTGCAACATCCCAATTTGAAATATAGCATCTACCACTTTTAAATGCCTTGGATGATCTTGAATCAATTGTCTGTAATATTTTATTGCTTTGTCTTTATGGGAAGGATCGTCTGCATTTGACATCAATCGGTAAGATTCACCAGCCTCATATAAAGCTGGAACAGCCAATGGTGATCTTGCGTGATTGTTTACAATATCTAACATGATTGAAGCCTTATTGGTATACTGCCGCTTAAACCCGTAGGACAATCCAATTTGAAACTTTGCATAATCGATTTGACCACCACCTGTTGCAATTGCTTTTTGATAAAACAAAATCGCATTGTCATCATCAGGTTTAGGATTATCGTCTGGTTTACGGACAAAATAACTATCCCCAATTCTTAAATAAGCATCTGTTATTTTTTCTTTATGCGTTTCAGTTTCATCCTGTGTAAAAGTCCTAAAATATTGAATGGCATTGGCATAATCTTTTTGCTTAAAATAAGCGTAAGCCATATTATAATAAGCGTCATTATGCTCAATTACTCCATATCCACCTGGTTCATCTAAAAAGGCACGATATTGTGCAATTGCTGCCGGATAATCCGCTTTTTTATAACTTGCCTCTGCAATCCAATACAAACTCATGGCATTTAATTTAGGATCGATAGGATAACGTTTCACTAATTTAAAAGCATCAATCGCTTGATCCATTTCTCCGTTTTCAAACAATTCTACCCCATGATTGTAGGCCATTATTTGATAAGCGTTTTTCATTTTAAAATCCTTCTCCTCTATTCGATCAATAGATTCCATTGCAGATTTATAATTACCCATTGTAGTGTATACATTCACCAAATATTGATACATATCCTGCTTTCGCGGAGAATTGGGGTAACGTTCCAAAAATAGGTTCATAGCTTCCACAGCTTCATCAAAGGGATTATAGTCTAATTTATAGGATAACACTGCATAATTATAAAGCGCATCTTCCTCAACCGCGGCGTCAAAAGAAAGAACGGATGCCGCCTCAAACGCATTTCGCGCATACAAAAATTCCTCTCTTTTTAAATAACATTCGCCAATATGATAAAGTGCAATTTGGCCCAATTCATCTCTCACTTGAGCTACCTTACCAAACATTGGAATGGCATTTTCATAATCGCCGCTTTTATAGTATGCGTAGCCTAATTGATAATCTTCATCACGAGTGGTTGCACTTTTTTTATTGTATTCTTCTAAAAAAGGAACAGCCTCATCATATTTACCAATCTTATAAAATGCGTCCCCAACCAAATGTGCCATGCCAGCCTCATTTCTTGGATTAGTCGAATCTACCACATTGGGTGCATATTCGAGAAGCATTTCATATTTACCTTGCAAATAATAAATTTGAGCAATGTAATAAGGCACAACATCCTTAAAACTAGGGTCGTCCTTTAATTTTGTGAAACCTTCTAAAGCGGTTTGGTAGCTTTTTTCAGTATATGCAATGTGTGAATAGTAATAAAGGGCCGGCGCTTGATATTGTCCTTCAGAACTAATGATTTCGTAAAATGCATCTCGTGCTTTTTTCAAATTGTTTCTTCGAAAATGCGAGTAACCTAATTTAAAATAGAATTCTTCTTTTTCCTCAGCGGTTAAATCATAAACATCAATTAGCTCCAACCATTCTATGGCGTCAATAAATTTCTTTCCGCGATAATAATATCTACCTAATTCAAGATAAACGTTTTGTCTATGGATGCTTTCAGGATATTCGCGTAAGAATTTTAGCAAGCGTCTTTCCGCATCAGCATGATAAAGATGTAAAGCGCTTAATGCACTATAATACATTGCTTTCACATAAATGGGATCATTGTGATCACGCTGACCTGCCATAAAGTGGTTAAACTCCTCTTCGGCAGCACTGTATTTCATTTTTTCATAAAGATCCTCAGCTTTATAAAATCGCGCATAGTCTCCTTTGTATTTCTCAGTTGATTGAGAAAAGACTGCGGTACTAAGGAATAATAAAATTATAACACTCGCTCTTAGCATAAAACCTGTTTGTCATTTTTACCGAACAATTTTAATTGTTCTTTAATAAACTTGTAAATTTAAGGTGTAAGGTAAGGGTTTGTGAGGGGGGAAGTTAAAGTTATAAACGTAATTCTGTTAAGATTATTGTATGACGAGCAAATCTTATTGAATAACGCACCTAATTTAATTCTGGATAGATTGTCAAAATTTCGATAAACCTTCTGCGGAGCAAACCTTTTTGAGAATTAAACGTATCACTATTGTAACAAAAAATTAGATTATGAAAAAATTATTGATGATTGCAGCAGTTTTATTAATAGCTGTTGCCTGTGACAAGAACCAAAAAGCAGTTAAGACATTGGATGGCAATTGGAAAGCGACTGCCTTTACTGTATCGGAAGATGGGGTTACTGTTGATTATCTTGCTTTCGGATTCGCTGTAAACATGAATTTTGACGCTTGTAAATTAAAAGATGATGAATTCTGTAATATGACAACAACTTTCACATTTGACGGAGATACAGAAACAGAATCAGATGTTTATCGTGTAACAAATGATGGTGAACGTTTAGAGCAAAAAGACGATTTGGCATCAACTTCAATTGACGCGATCGATATCATTGAACTTACTAAAACAAGTTTAATATTGAAAATGACTGATGACGGTGAGGTGACTGACATTACTTTTGAGAAGATCTAAAGCTTTAAAAAAACATATTCAATCCCCAATTCTTGTAATAAGAATTGGGGATTTTTTTTGCTATAATTTTAAGTTGCCAGAACTCGCTTTTAAAAAAAATAGCTAATATTGAATTAATGGAAGCAGACAATAGCATATTTTGGATTAAGGAAGGTGAAATTCACCAAGGCGGTGCAGTGATTTTAAAAGGAGTAAATCTGCATTTAAAAAAAGGTGAATTTGTATACTTAATTGGACGCACAGGTTCCGGAAAAAGTAGTTTACTAAAAACATTGTACGGAGAATTGCCCCTTGCTTCTGGTCAAGGAAAAATTGCAGAATTCCAATTGCATGATTTAAAGCGGAAAGAAATTCCATTTTTAAGACGTCAACTCGGCATTGTTTTTCAAGATTTCCAATTATTATCAGATCGAACGGTTTTAGATAATTTATCTTTTGTGATGCGTGCCACTGGATGGAAAGGCAAAAAAGAAATTAAAGCACGTGGCGAAGAAGTTTTAAGCTTAGTTGGTTTGGATCATAAAGGAGATAAAATGCCCAATCAATTATCAGGCGGAGAACAGCAGCGTGTATCTATTGCGCGGGCGCTGATCAATAAACCAGCTTTTATTTTGGCAGATGAACCAACTGGAAATTTAGATCCAGAAACGTCTAAAGAAATAATGGGAGTTTTACTGGCTATTGCTAAAGAAGGAACTTCGGTTTTAATGGCTACACATGATTTATCAATTATGGAACAGTTTCCATCTCGCACCATTCGAGTTGCTGATCAAACAGTTCAAGAATTAAATCCAATGAATGAATTTGACCCGTTTGCACAGGTTAGTTTTGAGTGATTTTTAATGTTTTAATGGGCGGTTTGACTTTGGGGTTGAATGATTGAATGTTTTAATGCGGTTTGACTTTGGGGTTGAATGATTGAATGTTTTAATGCGGTTTGACGGGGGGATGAATGTTTTAATGTAAAATCTAATAGCGAAGCGATCTAATATCTTTTTACCAATGCGCAATGAACAATGATCAATGCGGTTTGAATTGTATTTGATGATTTGATAAATCACAAGGTCTTTGTTCTTTAATCTAACAGCGAAGCGGTCTAACAGCAAAGCGATCTAAGTACTAATAGCAAAGCGGTCTAAATACTACCCTTTCGTCAACTCCTTAAACACTTCTTCCATTGATTTTTGTTCAACAGACATGGCAAGGATGAGTAAATTATTTTGTTGGGCGTATTTCGCGATTGATGGACGAATATCTCCTTCGCCTGAGAAAAGCCATTTGTTGCCTTCTACATTTTTAACGCTTTTAATGCCTGCAATTTGACGGAGTTGATTACGTGAAGCGACTTGGTCTAATTCAACTAAGACAGTTTGGTGTTCAACATCCTTTTGTTGCATAATTGCTGCGGTCTCATCTGCTACAATTTTTCCTTCTTTGATAATGATAACTCGATCACAAATCGCTTCTACTTCTTGCATGATATGCGTAGATAGCATGACGGTTTTTGTTTTACCAATATTTAAAATTAATTGACGGATATCTACCAATTGATTCGGGTCTAAACCACTCGTTGGCTCATCTAAAATCAATACCTCTGGATCATGAATTATTGCTTGTGCCAATCCAACTCTTTGGCGGTATCCTTTTGAAAGTGCACCTATCTTTTTATTCTTTTCAACCTCTAAGCCAACCAATGAAATCATTTCATTAACGCGGTCTTTTTTATTTTTTAGCTTGTAAATTCCAGCAACGAAAGAAAGGTATTCTTTTACATACATATCCAAATACAAAGGATTATGCTCGGGAAGATAACCGACTTTTTTTCGCACTTCAATAGAATGTTCTTCAACATCTAAACCGCAAACTTTAACCGAACCCGAAGACTTTGGAATAAAACAGGTTAAAATCTTCATCATTGTAGATTTCCCAGCACCATTCGGTCCTAAAAAACCAATAATTTCACCGGAATTTACGCTAAACGACACATCATTTAATGCTGCTTGTTCTCCGTAATATTTGAATGCGTTTTTTACCTCTATCGACACCTTGTTCTTGTTTTGAAATTCAACCCTAAACCTTTAAAGCTGAACATAAATCAACCCTAAATTTATCATGGAATACGAAAGTAACGGAAAATGGAGTAATTAATTACAGTTTAAGATGAAATTAATCAAAACAAATTTGTTAATTTTCACACCTGTCTATGCTTGCTTTTTGAGAATGGATGAATTATCAATAACCATTAAATTGAAATAGAGCTCACTCATTTATGCATTCCATACTCGATTTTTACAAAAAGATTTACGAACAAGAGTTGAGTCAAGCTAAAATGATGCACTTGTATTCGTCTCGTGTCTTAAAACGGTATTTTATTTCTAAAAAAGAGGAGTTATTGAATAATGAACATCCTTGCTTACCATTAGGGGACGTAAAGGGAGAAGCCATAGTGAAAACCCTTGAACTTAAATCAAACGAAGTTACGCTCAAGTACTATTCATTGGCCCGAATATCGCGATTTGTGACGTTGAATAAATACGAATCTACGCGGATTTACCCGCTATTTTCTTTTGATGCAACAGTTGTGATGAAGGAGGGTGAATATTATCTATACATTGACCAATCGTCCCGGCAATTTTTGAAAAACAATGTCCCTCAAAAAATAGTAGGCAGTAGCGGATTCAAGAAAATTAAGCACGCAGAACAAATCGATTTTCATTTTGCATCTAAATTAGCGGAGGTCATTCAAAAAGCCACTCCAAAAGCAGATGCGGATGAATTGATTCTCTTTCCAACTCTTTGGACGGATAGAAAAATTAAAGCGGCAATTAAAAAGGATTTTGAAGTAGGTGAGCAATATGTGCCCGCCGGTGTTTTGGCCATTGTTGAAAAAGAAAATAATTCATTCACAACATTGGACGAATTAGATAAGATTCAAAAATCAGCAAATATTTCGGCACCCTTAAGTGCTTTATTTGGCGGCTTAACCAATCAATCGAAT
This sequence comes from Crocinitomix sp., assembly GCA_013138735.1. Lineage (GTDB taxonomy): Bacteria > Bacteroidota > Bacteroidia > Flavobacteriales_D > Crocinitomicaceae > Crocinitomix. Next base: position 41,263 of record WTCE01000075.1, read on the forward strand.
GAGAAAAAAGGCATTATTTGCGAAGAATTAAACGACAGCCAATACAGCGCGATTGTCAACAGCAATGAAAAAATAATTAGCGTAGTTTCTGGACCACCAGGCACAGGCAAATCGTTTACCATTGCCAATTTAGCCGCAGAGAAAGTCAGCAAAGGAAAATCGATCTTAATCACCTCAAAAAATAAAGAAGCACTTGATGTTATTGAAGAAAAAATCAAAGACCAATTAGGCATAAAGAACCTTTGTGTTAATCCAAGTCAGGATGAGAAATTTGCTTGGATGAAGGATCATCTTGATTTTGTTTTAGGGCGGCGGTATAAGAAAAAAAATATACAATTTAGCCAAATTGAGGTCGCTTTTGCGCGCTTTCAAAAAATGCATGATGATCATTTGACGAAGGAAGGGAAATTGATGCAGCGGTTCAAACTTGAGCGGGATTATACGGCAAGTCTTGACAAAGGATTGGCCAAACAAAGTACTACAGCATTTCGGAACCGAATTTTTACCCACCGTGGTAAAACAACTATTCCTTTGTGGAAATCTCTGGAAGCACACTATAATCGGATAGATAAAATTCGAAAAAAGGCCATTTCTTCTTTGCATTTAGTGAATTCTTTTATGCTGGAAGAAGGTTTAAACCAATATAGAAAAGAGTTACGCCAATACCTCTCTTTTTTACGCGCACGCGAACATGAACGGAAAGAAAATCTCGCGAAAAACATTAATTATGAGGCAGTTTTAAAAGCTTTCCCGGTTTGGTTGGTGCGCGCCAATGACGTTTCACGTGTTTTACCTTTGGAAAAAGAAGCATTTGATATATTAATTATTGATGAGGCTTCTCAATGCGATATCCCGAGTATAATCCCCTTAATGCAACGTGCTAAAAAAGTTGTAATTGTTGGTGACACAAAACAGTTGACACATATTTCATTTATTTCAAAAGCATTTGAACGGGCTAGTAAAGCAGATGTTAAGGATCATTTAAAACACTTGTGTCAACACCGCGATCGATCAATTTTACATTTAGCACAAGATCATCTTGACCCGCAGGACCGTGTGCAATTGAACGAACATTTTCGCAGTCAATTCCCAATCATTGCTTTTAGTAATCAGGAGTTCTATCATGACCGCTTAGATATTTTGACCAAGCGCCCAATTTCGGTTGCAGAGCATGTGCAATTTATAAAAACCAAAGGGCAACGATTAAAAGGAGCCAATGCCGAAGAAGGAACCGCAGTTTTAACTAAAGTTCGGTCTATTATTGCAGCAGAAGAGGACTTGCCAAATGCTTTAAAAACAACTATTGGAATCTTGTCTCCTTTTCGCAAACAGGTTGATTATTTATTTGACGAATTGCTTGAGACATTTAAAATAAATGAAATAAAAGCGCATAAAATAATTGTTGGTACAGCCTTTACTTTTCAAGGGAATGAACGTGATGTCATGCTTTTATCATTTTGTTTGGACAATGAGGCCGCGGGCGGTAGTTTTACTTATTTGAATCGAAAAGATGTGTTTAATGTTTCCATTACCCGCGCAAGAAATATACAGTACATTTTCCATTCATTTGATCCATCCTGCTTAAAATCGGACAGTACGATTGCCAATTTTTTTCGCTTTTATGATAAAAATTTAGAGGATGATTTAGGGCGGATTACGCACGACGAATTTTGTTTAGAAGTTTCCGAAATTTTCAAGGAAAAAGGATTAAAAACATGGACAAATTTTAATGTATCGGGTGTGAGTATTGATTTATTAACGCAAGTGAATGATCAATTTATTGGTATTGATTTGATTGGTTTTGAAGGTGAAATGGAGGATTATTATTCACTAGAGCGTTACAAAATGATTGAGCGGGGCAAAATTAAATTATTCCCACTACCCTATCCGCTTTGGATGGGTGATCGGGCACTTTGTTTAGCAGCGATTCAGAATTTAATAGCGCCGCCTGTTATTGAGGAACCTATCAAACAAGAAAAGAAGGAGAAAAAAATTAAGGTGGTTGAAAAGCCTATTGAGGCGCCAGTCAAAAAGGCCAAAAGAAAATATGTGCGTTTTTCAATGGATAAAATTGAGACAAAAATTAATTCAGACAATGACGCTGACTGGTTTTCAGTTCAATTAATGATTGGCAATACTAAATACGCCGAACTCTGGGCTAACCCTCTCGATAAAGAGAACAATAAAGTATTGTCGCTTGGTTATACTGTGGTTGACCGACATGCTTATAAAGGATTAGAAGCAACGCTCCTTTATGAACTCGATAAATGGTTGAATAAACGTGTTTTTTATAAGGAAGTAAATAATCCTCGGGGCAAGCCCGCGAGGCATTAAAATAGCTTCAATTGATGATTTTCTTTTAGCTTTTTATACTCTTGTTCAATTCCTTGCTCCTTTACGTATTTTGCAATTAGCCTTTCAG
>WTCE01000025.1 GCA_013138735.1 Crocinitomix sp.
TGATTTAATTACTTTCACTTGTGTATTGTTGTCTAACACTAAATTTAGTGAATAATACATTGCCGTGAAACTTTATCTAATAAGGTTTTGCGGCTTTTTTGATTAATGACTTGCGGGTATTAGGAGCTGCCGTAATACCTATTTTCATAACTTATATTAATGATAAAGTGATTAATACGATTAAACCTATTCCCAATACAATTGCAGGCAAAAATGCTTTTGCAGGATGTTTAACTTTGGCATGATTTGCAACCGCTCCGAATAACAAAAAGAGTAATCCAGCTGCTGCATAAACGGTTAACATTGGAAATAATATACCTACCCCACCAAGAACTTCAAGCCCTCCAACAAGCAAAATAAGATGCTTGTGCAAACCAAACTCTTCAAATTGATCCTTTAAAGGTTTTGCTCTTAGTAGTTTTGCTCCTCCAACGAAGACGAAAGCTACTGCCATAATAATTTTAAATACTAACATGTTTTTTTTCTTTTTATTTGTTCATTTATTTACTATTCCAATGCGCAATAATTTTTCTATTCTTTAATTTGAATAGATCAAAAAAGTTGGTTGGAATTCCTTTAATTAGTCCCTCACTTACTGCTAGAACTATATTATTATCTCCAAATATTTGGTAAATTCTTTTATAAACTCGATCGGTTTTGAATAAAAACTCAATCCATTGTTTTTCTAATTCGTCAGCATCATTTTTTGATTGCATGTTGACGGCGGCGTTAAGAATTAGTTTGAGTTCATCAAATTGTCTCTTAATCAATACTATTTTACTGAAAGTTCGAATAACGGCCTTGTTAATTTCAATGCTTTCTATGTATGTCGAATTCGTATCCTCTAAACATTCACAAGGCAACCCTTTAAACGTTCTTATTAACTTTTGAGAATGAGAAATAATTTGGCCGTTTTCAAACTGAAAAACATCTATTCTCTCCTCTTTATTATCTAGTCCATATGTGGAATGAAGTATTGCGTAATTATGATCCTCAAAACAATGCAAGAATACAATCCCACATTTTTCTCGTCCTTTTTTTTCTTTAATATAAGACTGGCTCTGACATCTTTCACTGACAAACGGACTTGTAAATAAGGCATCTCCGGTAGAAATCCCTCTTATTACTTGTTTTGCCTTTTCTATACTTGTCATTTGCTTATCCTAAATTAGATAGGACAAAATTAGATAGAAGCTACACCTAAGAAAAGGTCAATGCTTAATGAAAATGGTTAATCTTTGCAGAACGCAGTTATTTTTCGATCTTGGAAAATGCTTTAGGGGAAATTCCTGTATGTTTTTTAAAGTACTTTGTGAAATTTGTCACCTCATCAAACCCCAATGAGTATGCGGTCTCATTAACATTGTTCCCACTATCCAATAATGATCGTTTAGCTTTTAAAATTAGAAAATCATCAATAAACTGCTTCACCGTTTTATTGGTTAATGTCCTACAGGCATTATTTAGCTTACGATATGTAACGGATAAAAAATCGCAGTAATCGTTAGCATTGCGCGTCAATGCTATTTTTTCATTTAACAAGCGCTGAAATTTTATAAATATTTCCTTTGCATCTGCAGGATACTTATTCAACTCCTCAAGCGGGTGCGACTGAATTTTCAGCAAAAAGGCACGTAACAAACATTGAAGAATTTCCATTCTCGTTGGTAATTTAGGCAAATTATATTCTTGAAATAAATAATTGACTAAGGCTTGAAATGCTTGATAATATTCTTCATTTTCAAGATGAAGAACAGGTTTGTAGATACTTGAATTATACGGATAGGAAAAGGATAAATCCTTGAACTTAATTTGATTATCGTACAAGAACGATTCATTGAAAAGTATAATATATCCTGTTAGATCTTTCGAATTTGACCACGCATGAAGCTGATCCTTTCCTATAAAGAGCATTGTCCCCTTTTTGCATTTATAGTTCTCGAAATCGATTAGATGAGAACCTTCTCCACCAGTGATAAATATAATGGCATAAAAACGAATAATATGTGCTTCTTTTCTAGCGGAAGATGATCTGTGTTGAAAAAAAGTGCTCAACTTCATGATCTCAAAACCTTCTTCTTCGAATTCGGATCTAAAAAAATACTCATCAACCTTTGTCTTTTCCATATATCGGATTTCTACTGGCACTCACCATTTTTTTTTTAGAAATTGTCTGTTTATTGTTGAGCAAGATAATATAGAAAACTATACTTCCAAATATTTAAACCCATCAATCTGCTCCAAACAAATCTCCTCTGTCTATTTCAAAAAGGCTCGGGCCTCTTGCTTCCAAAACTCAATCTTATCCATGTCCACAGGAAATTCCTTTTCGTTAAGGTAGCGTCCTCCCGTTTTTAGTATTAAATTATTGAACCCCTCTTCAATCCATATGCAGAAAGACTTTCAGATGAATTGTGACAAATATTCCCTTCAAAACAAAAAAACCTTGAAACGCTTTGGGTTCAAGGTTTTTTCGAAACATTGCGGAAAGAGGGGGACTGTTATCGAACCCTCTTTTTGAGGATTTGAAGGCGTTGGAGGAGGTTTTGAGGGAGATAAAATAGCCATTTAGCTCATTCGCCAATAAAATAGTTATGTAACTTAACTTAACCTCCAATTTTGTATACGCAACTCAAAAGATCTAGGAAGCTCCCTTTATCAATTAAGGGGAGCTTTCAAAAGTTCTACTTTTTATTTTACTATTTTGTCGGTCGGTAGTGATAAAAATTACACCTTTTTAGCAATTTTAACCTAAAACTATTTAGTAATGAACCCAATTCGTTCACTGAGCTTTTTATTATCCTTATTTATATCTCTAAATGGTTTTAATCAACTCAACATTGAGACCCAATTAAATCTAAATACAGCAGAAAAACTATTTCAAAAAGCTCAATTCGCTGAAGCATTAACACTTTTCAAAAAAACCTCTAGCACGACAGAATATGCAACACATTTGAAGCAAAAAATAATCGCCAATACCGGTGTTGGTAAATGTTATTTACAAATGGAAATGATACCTGAGGCGCATGCTGTACTTACAGACACGTATCAAAATGTACTAGGTGAATTTCCAGATACTTCAGTTGTTTTATTATCGCTAAAAACATATCTATCCTGGTCATATGCTCACCTAGGTGATTTAAATAAGGAACTTGAAATGTCCTATGAACTCATTGAATCTTATAAAGCCTGCTCTGGTGATATGCGCCTTGAAATTGCTGACACTTATAATACGATCGCTACAAACTTCAGTTTAAGAGGCGACCTGCAAAACGAATTATTTTACATTAAAAAAGCGGTTGAACTAATCGATTCGGTTGAGGCAACAAAAGAATTGAGTTTGGAAGAGCAGTTCAGTAAATCGAACATTTACAGCAGTTATTCAGTAGCATCCCTCGCTACTGAAAATTTCACCATTGCCCTGCACTACGCAAATAAAACACTTACATTTTATAATGAATTTCTTCCTCATTACCGGCCTATCGCAATTCCGTATCTGATAAAATCAAAATATTTTTCAGCATATGAAAAAAATTTAGATTCATCTCTTTTCTATATAAATAAAGCACTTGCTCATCTCGAAGCTGACTTCGGAGATGGATTTCCGGGAATTCAGTCACAGGTGTGGTTGGCTTATGCTGCTACGAAAGCACGTATTTTTAATACGTTTGGTGAATACGGGCAAGCCCATTTAGTATTAGATTACATTTGCGACAATTGGCAAATTGAAGCTGATAAAACTTTAATTTATAACCCAAGTTTATTGATCGTTTATAATGAGCTAGGTAAAAACAATTATCTACTTGGAAATATTGACCTATCCGTTAAGTGGTATAAAACAGGGCTTAATCTTATTAATAAAAATAATTTGAAGGATCATAAATTCAAATTTAAACTACTAGTTGGGTTAAGAAATAGCTATGCGATTCAAGAAAATTGGGAAAAAGCCATTGATTGCCAAAAAAAAGCGCTTGACCTATTTGGATACGATTTTTCAAAAGATAGTTTTATCAAATCAAACCAAATAATTCTAAACCCAGCACCTATTGAATGTGGTACACAAACAGCCCTCTTTTTATCAGATTATTCCAAGGAATTAGCCCATTATTTCGATTGCAGCGAAAAAGAAATAATGTTCAGAAGCTTACAGTATTTCAAGAAATCAATTTCAATGCACTTGAATAAAAAACTGTATTTATTTGAAGTTGGCATTAATGAAGGTTATGGGAATGAGAACATCAACCTCTATGAAGGAGCACTCGCCTTAATTGTTCGACTAGAAAAACACTATCCCGAACAAAATTTTAGTCAGGAGGCGCTTTGGATAATTGAAATGTCGAAGAGCAATCTTTTAAAAAAAGCAGTTTATTCCGATAATCTATACGAAAGTGTACTTTCTGTTGAAGATCAAAACGAGCGCAATTTAATAAGGGCTACAATTTTCGAAGCCAAACAAAACATTACAGCTGATAACGATACAACATTAGGGGAACTGCGCAAGGCTAAGCAACGCTATTCACAGTTTAATGCCACCATGGAGAAAAATTATCCATCACTTAAAAAACAACACAACTTTTCACTTATGCCGATTGCTAATATGCGTGCAAAAATAGACAATCAGGAAAAAAACAATCAACTCACATTAAACTACTTCCAAGGGGATAAGCACCTCTATTACACGTCTACAATTAACGGGAAAGTAAGGTTGTTTCAAAAAATAATCCCTTTGAATTTTGAGGCTGAAATTACTCGGGTAATGGACCTTTTTTTAATCGATAATATCATTAACAAAATTACTGAAACGGATAATATCTGGTTTGAGAAGCTATGCCAAGATTGGTATAAACTGCTTATTGAAGATGCATTAATTGCTAATCCCGAAACAAATAAAATTACGATAGTCCCACATAGAAACATCAATTATATTAGTGCCGATTATCTTGGGTATACAGCTCAAAACAGTTTTCGATATTTAATTGAAGACTACCCCATTTCGTACCATTACTCCCAGTTTGTTTCTCCTAAAAATAATACTAATTCAAAAAAACGAATCACATTTGGTGGTTTTGCAGCTTCTGATTGCGGCATTTTATCAAAAAATCCTCTTGATCAAGAATTATCACATGTAAATCATGGAGAAATACCAAGTACCCGTGTTGAAATCGAAAAAATTGCTTCCCTATTTAAAGGTGATGCGTATTATAGAAGTACCCCCGAGGAATTTAAATCAAAATCGGCTAATTACGCGATACTGCATCTTGCACTGCATGCTATAACAGACAATGAAAACCCTGATCAATCTAGGTTGTTTTTTTGTTCAAATGAAAGTAACACACCATTCTATTCCTTGACGGCATCAGATTTGGCCGTAATGAATTTCAATGCTGATATGACCGTTTTATCGGCATGTAATACTGGCATTGGAAAATTAAAAGAGGGAGAAGGTGTTTTGAGTTTAATGCGTGTATTTTTACAGACGGGAAGCAATTCAGTTATATCGACACTTTGGGAAGTTTCTGATGAAAAAACAGCATCAATCATGATTGATTTTTACAAAGAGTTAAATAAAAATAAGTCAAAATCAGAAGCCTTACGTCAAGCCAAATTAAATTATTTGGCATCACATAATGGTGCGGATAGGCTACCTTATTTTTGGAGTGGACTTGTGATATATGGAGATGATTCACCACTTAATCAAGCATTTTTTAAAGAAGTTCCTTTTTATAAACGGTCTAAATTTTATCTCTCCGCGACTTTAATGATTTTAGTCATTAGCGTGCTGATATTTTATCGCTTTAAAGCATCCAAAAGCTGATCAATATTTTCTCTTTCAGTCTGCAGTTTACACTGTTTTAATAATTCCACAGCTTTTTTATTTTCTTCCAGTAAAATATAGGCGATTGCAGTATAAAATATTGCTTCATCATCATAGAAAATTGCGTCATTTTTTATGACCCGATTAAAACAATTAATGGCCGACAGAGGGGCATTATTTTCTGCCAATAAGAATGAGAGTCCTGCAAAAAATAATAATTCCTCTTGTTGTGTTGTGTCTATAGCTGAAAGTCTATAGACGGCTTCATACTCTTCATTTAAAAAATCAGTTTTCCAACCTTCATTATAATTATTCCCCCTTACTTCTTCTGGTTTTGGATAACTATTCTTCAAAACGGTTAGCGCCAATTCTTTCGGCGTTTCTTCAGTCAAAAATTTTAACGCCCAAACAGAAATAAGACTAATAAACAAAACTGCTGCTACATGATAAAAATATTTAGGTAAACGCCATGGAATAGAGACTACCTCACTTTCCATTTCTTCTGGGGGCTCATCATCTTCTGCATTATGGTTTAAATCTTTCCAAAGATCATCTATTTCGGCTCTTAATGAGTTATCAGAATTTTCATCCTTCATTAGTGAAAATCCACTGTACAGTTCTTGAATCTCTTTTTCACTTTCGATTGCATATACCACCTTTGCAATCTTATCCTCTGCTAAATTATCTTCCACATAATTCACTAGATCCTCAAGAGTTATCTCATATTTTTCGAATATATCATTCATGTCTCGTCATTTTAGGGATTGTTCTCTCTTATTTTTCGCATGACTTTCGCCATCACATTACGGATATAACTAGGATCTCTATTCAATATCCCAGCGATAACGACACTTTTTTTACCTTTTTGTAATAGTTCGGCAACTTCGAATTCAGTCTTTGTTAAATAGTTGCGAGATGCAATAATTATCTGGTTTAAATATTCTTCGCTAGAAACATTCTCCAATTCCTCAACATTATAATTTAATAAATGGAAGTCACCCAAATAGATTATGGCTTTTTGCTGCCACTTTTCATTTACACCATTCGCTTCATTTTTAACCATATTTAAAAACATAAAAAACCGGTCAATACCTTTCAATGTTTTATTAGCTTCTTTTTCTTTAATATATAATTTTGTATAAAACTTCTCAATCACCCTGCAAATAATATCGTAATAATCATCCGTGGAAAATCTGCCCGAAGTTTTGATATTCCCGATAATAGAGGCATAGATATAACTTTCGGGTTGATCTATTTCAAAAAACCGAATTACTTCTAATATTTTCTTTTGTTGGGTTAAGAACATAAACTCGATTCAAATTTATTAAAAAAAAACAATCTTTTTTTTTTAATAAAATGTGACACTATTCATTTGCCAACCTCCTTTACTATATAGAGAACCTTAAATGAATAAAATCGCGCGGCATATCACTCATTTTAAATAATGAATAAAGTCACGCACCTTTTGACAAATTGTACCCAGACTTGATCGCATTTGGGTTGCAAAACCTCATAAAAAATAAGGTAGACTCTCTTTGTGTGACCTCACTACGAATAGTGAGAAAATAGTTCCTTTTTCAACTTATGACTGGCAAAGGAATAATTCACGTTAAGGGAGGCTTAGACTTTTTCAATAACTCATAAGATGAGAAGAAATTGAAGTATTGAATAAGTTTTTCTCGCTTTTCTCGCATTGCACTTTGGAGATGAAAAACTCCACTAAAAAAGTCCGTGCCATAGGCGTATAAACGACCTGTGTAGCTCGAATTATGTACAATTAAAAATAAAATAAAATGAAACTTTTCTATTTAAATATCAATTATATTATGTTTTACTGCTTTATCTTTATTGGAATTACATCCTGTAATAAAGCTGAAATTAATCCGACAGAAACAACACAAACAACGGAAATCTTAATTAACACTGGCTCGAATAATCATAGAGGCCTAGGTGAAGGTGAAAATGAGGATCCGTACGTTCAATTAAATGGTGAAATCATCAATAAAATTGGCCAAACAATAGTAAATCAACCTATCGATTTGCTTTCGTTTAGCGATTCCTTAATTGTCGCTTCAGAGATTAGTTCGCATCTTGGTGAGTTTGAAATGCTAGTGGCTCCAGGGAGCTATCGTTTTTACTTAGAATTTTTGAATGGAAACGAAATATATACCGATCCATTTCAACTAATTGATACGACAAGCGTTGTTATTATTCTAGAATAATTAAACAATCTAAGAGGAGTATCTAGATCAGGTTCTCCTCTTTTAATTTCTTATTCTAATTTCAATTTTCACGCCTTTATCCTGGTTTTCGGAATATTCTATTTCGCCTTGAACAGAATTTAACAAGGTTTTAATCAAATCAATTCCCATAGCATTTTCTCTTTTTGCTTCAGAACTCATTCCAAGACCATTATCAGACACTTCTAACAAAATCGCACCAGCGCCACTTTTAAGTGATACATTAATCTGAGGATTAGATACATTATCAAAAGCATGTTTGTATGCATTATGTGTTAGTTCATTGACAGCGATCCCTATTCGCAAAGCAATATTGTAACTTGTTGAAACGGATTCCAAACTTTCATTGATCTTGATTTTTGGTCCAATACGATTTAATACGACATCTATTTCCGCTAACAAATTGCTGACGTATGAATCCAGTAGCACAATATTACTCGCAGAATCATTTTCCTTACGCAAATAATGCTGAATTTGCGACATGGCATGCAGCCGATTAACATAGTCCGTAAGAAGTTCTTTCATTTTTATTTCATTTGTTTTTTTTCGATCAATTTTAAGCATTCCAGTAAACATTGAAAAATAATTGACCATTCTATGGTTCATTTCTTTATTCAAATAATCAATCACCCTATTCTTGTTTCCTAGCACCTGATTTTGTTCTTCAAGTTCTTCCTTTTTCTTACGCACGCTAAAATAAAATAAGATGATGAGTAGAATGGTCAAAGAAACTATAGAAACAATGACAATTAATAATTTATTTTCATAATTCAAATAACCAACCTCAGCAATTTTAAAATCCAATTCGCTCCTTTTTAGCAATAGTTCTTTGTCTTTTTTCATGGACTCATATTCCACATCAAAACGGGCTATTTCTCGAATATTTGTTTCACCTAACACTATCTCATTCAATCTTATCAATTGGCTATACAATTGATCATTTGCACGATAATTGCCGTCAATTCTATTTATACCAATTTTTAGATTTATGACATCAATTAATAACTGGTTCAAACCAAGACTATCTGCACTACTATAAGCCAAATCCAAATAAATGCGTGTACTTTCGTAGTCATTTTGGCTATAATAAAAGTCTCCTAAATGAAAATAAGCCAGTCCAATAGCGGAATAATTATTTTCTTCTACACGTTCTTCCAATGAATGTTTTAAATAAAAAGCTGCACTATCTGGCACTTGTTTAATCCGATACAATTCTCCATAAAGGGCGCTATTCGAGGCGGTAGACAATCCCAGTTCTCGTTTCAATTTCTTTTCATTTTCAAGGTAACCTTGCGCTTTTTGAACCTCTTTTTTTGCCAAATAAACTTGAGCTAGGTTATGACAACTTCTTGAAACCCCCTTTGTATAGTCTATTTTTTGATAAATTTTTAAAGACGTTTCATGATAAGACAAAGCCTTTTCCAAATCGCCTAAATCCAAATAGATATTCCCCAAAACGTCATAAATATAGGCCTGACCCTTTTCATCATTCAATTTTTCGAATAATCGCAATGCTTCTAGAAAGTTTTTAATTGCCAAATCATTATTGCCCAATTTCCGCAACGAAAGTGCCAAGTTATAATGGGACTCAGCAATTAACGTGTCATTGCCTAATAAACCATTTGTATATATTGCTTTTTCATAAAAATCAATGCTTACCTTATATTGTTCCAAATGCCAAAAAACCACACCCAAGTTATTTTGAATTTTTGATTTTGTGATTAGATCATTATCCTGTGTTGCGATTTCTAGCGCATTTTTATAAGTTGATTTAGCAGCAATGAAATCTTTATTGCCTATTTCTGACCTTCCTTTCTCCATCAAATCGTTTAATGACGTTTGGGCGCTTAGCGCAAAATTTGTTAGCAATGCAATTAACAAAACGGCCAGCGTCTTTAGATTTTTCATTATCTTGGGCTTTAGGATAGGTTAAACCCAAATATAATGAAATTACTAATTGTAGAGGATGAGTTATTTGTTGTAGAGGATCTTATTGAAAAATTGAATTTACTCGGATATTTAGACATTGATATCGCCGATAATTTTCAAGATGCTATTGTACTCATTGAAAAATCGTCGCCCTCTGCAGCCTTAGTTGATATAGAATTAAATGGAGACAAGGATGGAATTGAACTTGGTGAAGTATTAAACAACAAAGGGATTCCTTTTATTTACCTCAGCAACTTGCAAGACATGGATACTTTTGCAAGAGCAAAAAAGACGAGTCCCAGTTCAAATCTCCCAAAACCAATTGGTTATATCGCTTTAAGGAATTGTATTTCATTGGCATTGTCCACATCTAAAAAAGCAATGTTGGATAAATACATTGTCGTGCCTACTGGATCAAAAAAGATTAAGGTTGATCCTGACCAAATACTCTATTTAAAAGCGGCTGGAAATAACTGCGAAATCCATGTTTTTAATGAGGGGAATAAACGTCATCTTTCAAGCTCTGCCTTGGGGGTTGTGCTTAAAAAAATTGATCTGCCTTTTTTTTGTCAAACCCACCGATCTTATGTTGTTAATTTAAACAAAGTTCATTCGTTTGACGGAGCACGGCTTTATATTGATAAACTCCCTGAAATTGAAATCCCAATAAGCGCTTCATTTATAACAGAGTTTAGAGCAAAATTCAATTCCCTTTAAAGCCGCTAAAAATTTCAGACCCAATTTTTCTTCCCCCATACAATAATCAATAGCACTCACCCTTTTTTTTAGTAAATATTCTTTCTTTTTTCTTCCTTGTTCTGAAATAATATGGAGTAGAAATGAAAACGACAATATCACTGATTGGATTATTAACGGCCCTATTTAACGGAGCCTACGCGCAACTTGAAACGGAACCTAATAATGGATTTGCCACAGCTGATGAGATTACTTTGGTAGATCTGATGGCGTTAGTCAATGGATCAATATATGGTACTGGAGATAACGATTATTTTAAAGTAAATGTACCTAGAGCTGGAGTTTTTGATTTGACTCTAAACAGCCTTGAAGGAGGTATTGATGGGGTTATTACCATTTTTGATGCAGATGAAAATGAATTAGCAGATGAAATCGAATCAGGTGCTGCGCCTGTTTATCTGAGACATTTGGTTTGCGAATCAGGTGATTATT
>WTCE01000086.1 GCA_013138735.1 Crocinitomix sp.
GGTAAATTATAATCTACTTGTATAGTTCCAAGTTGCCAATTACGTCCCAATACATCCTTAACCATAAAGTCTAATTTCGGACCATAAAAAGCAGCTTCACCATATTCAATTTTAGCATTTAACCCTTTTTCTTTTACCGCTTGTTTGATAGCGTTTTCAGCTTTTTCCCAATTTTCATCACTACCAATATATTTTTCTTTATCATTCGGATCTCGTAATGATATTTGGGTTGAAAAATCTGCAAAGCCCAAAGCACTAAAAACATAATGAACTATATCGATAACCGATTTGAATTCTTCAATTAATTGGTCGGGTGTGCAAAAAATATGTGCATCGTCTTGTGTAAAACCTCTCACTCTGGTTAGTCCATGCAACTCACCACTTTGTTCATATCTATAAACCGTTCCAAATTCGGCATAACGTACCGGTAAATCTTTATAAGATTTTGGTGATGCCTTATAAATTTCGCAGTGATGCGGACAGTTCATTGGTTTCAATAAAAACTCTTCACCTTCATGCGGTGTCGTGATTGGTCTGAACGAATCTTCACCGTATTTTTCATAATGTCCAGAAGTCACGTAAAGATCCTTGTGTCCAATATGCGGTGTAATTACACCTTCATATCCAGCTTTCCGTTGCGCTTTTTTCAAGAAATTCTCTAATCTTTCTCTCAGTGCCGCTCCTTTTGGTAACCAAAGGGGTAATCCTTGTCCTACTTTTTGAGAAAAAGTAAACAAGCCCATTTCTTTTCCAAGTTTACGGTGGTCGCGTTTTTTCGCTTCCTCTATCATGTGCAAGTACTCCGTCAACTCTTTCGCTTTAGGGAATGTAATTCCGTAAATACGTGTTAGTTGTTGACGGTTTTCATCACCGCGCCAATATGCTCCAGCTATTGAAGTTAATTTAATCGCTTTGATAAAACCTGTATGTGGAATATGAGGTCCACGGCATAAATCAGTAAAGTTACCCTGTGTATAAAACGTGATCGTTCCATCATCCAAGCCATCAATTAATTCTAATTTATACTCATCATCTTTCTCAGTGAAATATTTTGTAGCATCCGCTTTTGAGATTTCTTGTCTTATAAAGCCGTTTTTTTCACGAGCTAATTCAAGCATTTTTTTCTCAATAGTTGGCAAATCAGAATCAGTAATATGATGTCCGCCTAAATCAATGTCATAATAAAAACCGTTTTCTATAGGTGGCCCAATAGCCAATTTGGTGCCAGGATAAAGCGCTTCGATAGCTTCAGCCATCAAGTGGGCAGATGAGTGCCACATGGTAGTTTTACCGTCCTTATCATTCCAGGTCAACAATTTTAGATTCACATCTTCCGTCAAAGGAAGTGTGGCATCAATTACTTCTCCATTCACCTCAGCGGCTAATACATTTCTTGCAAGTCCTTCGCTAATGCTTTTGGCTACATCTAAGGCAGAGCTACCTTGCTCATATTCCTTAATACTACCATCTGGTAATGTTACTGCTATCATGCTTGATTCTACTTTCTTTTGGAATTGCACATTATGCGCAATTCGGTGCAAAAATAAAGAAAACCCGAAGAATTTCTCCCTCGGGTTTCCAAAATTTATTAATTATTTGATCTTTAGTTCTTATAACCCATCACGAGGACAACTGCGCCTCTCTCTTTCATGGTCGGCTTTTTGTTAACCGCACCAGGTACTGGCGTAATAATATAGTCCACAAAAACGCGCTTTAATCTACCTTTGGAGTTCTTTGCTGCACGATACGTGTCGTTTAGCTCAGAAGACTCAACCAGTACATTTTTGCCTTGCAAACCGTCTATTGTTTTTAACAAAATTCTATCACCCTGTGTTTTGTCCTTATCGTATATTTCAATCGTAATATCATTCGGCAATGATTTGCCATTGAATGAAAAACGATAATCTGTATTGTTGAAAAGGTAAATTTCAACCTCTTTAACCTGCTTATAAGTCTTAAAGTTAAAATAGGTCACCTTTGAACCATCAAAGCGGTAAGGCTTTAATTGTGTCTTAGCTTCTGCTTTTTGCGAGGCTATATTTTCTTTAAATTCTGTTAGATTGGTTGCCGTTTGAGCAAATAAAATTGCAAAGCTGAATAATCCCAGAAGTGTTAATGTCTTTTTCATAAATCAATTAAGTTTATCCGTTTGTAATTTTGGTTCTAAGCGTTTTAATTAATTCGCTCAACGTGTTATATTCAACAGTTGTTAAAACTAATTCTTCTGCATCTGGGTCTTCGTAATAATTATTAACGGATTCAAATTCATTAAATGTATTTTCGATACTTCCCATATCAGCAATGAGCCATTCAATATCCATGCCATCATTTTTAGGATCTGCCAATCCCTTAATGATATTGCCTAAAATAGACATCTGCTCTGCAATTTGAGTTCCAACTCCATCTTTTTCTGGATTGTTTTCAAAGTCGTAAACACCTAAATACATTCCCTCCGTCCATGCTCCCGCAAAATGAACAGCTTGTTGATGTTGCATGTCGTTTTCATCCATGTACATCTCAGTACGCTCGTGAATATCGATCATTAATACTTCAATAGAATCTTTATCCTCAATGTTTGTATCAAAGCGTTCCATTAGATCTTTGTTTTCAAAAACCGCTTCCATACCAATTTTCTCAGCAAGGTCAGTAATTACTTGAAGGTATTTTCTTCCTTCATTAGACTGCTCATTCAGAACACAATAAGCCATATCTGCAGAATAAACACCAAAGTTTAGCATTTGATTTAATTCTGTCGTATAATTTTCAACCAAATCAGGTTTGCTTGTTGCATCTGAATTATAAGATAGCCCAGATTTTTTAAAAATACTAGCCACTTGTAATGGAGAAGGTAGGTGATAATCAATTTCTGGAGATTCGAATAAATCTTCAAAATTTTCATCACTGCCTGTACCTGCTGTGTCCACAACATTTACCTCATTCGTTTCATCATGGTTTTCACCACCACAAGACAGCATTAGAAATGCTGCTGATAGTGTAAAAAGTTTATATGCGAGTTTGCTTTTTTTCATGGTCTAAATTGATTTTTATCTCGCGCTAAATTATGAAATGATTTTGATTCAATCTTCAATTTAGCGTAACTTTTTTGTAAATCGGATTATTTCAATTAATTTAGAAACCATAAAATTACCCAAAACACGAATCATATTTTTTAGTTGCGTCTCCTCCTACTTTTATAGATAATAACTGTTGATGAGATTTGATTTGGGCTTTAACGCGCCGTTTGGCGCAGCGTATGACCCAAAATATGTTGAAGTTTCGAGCCCCTTTGATGCTGAAATTACTGCTGCCTTTAATGTTAGGAGTGATAGTGGCATTTTATTGGCCAATTGTCTTGTCAGTTGAGTGGCCGCTCTTTTTGCTTTTGACGCTCGTTTTATTATCACTGCCTATCGTTTCAAAACAATTTTTTCAACGAGCCGCCTTTGGTTTAATGAGTACAATACTCTTTTTTTTATTGGGTATTTTTTTGGTCGGAATTCAATCAAATAGGTGGCATCAATCCTATTTTGCCAATGCCATAAACGATAAAACTGATCTTTTTCAAGTTGAAATATTAGAAGTGCCAGAACAGAAAGAGAACTCTGTTAAGTGCTTTGCAAATGTCTCTGCTGTAAACAATCAAAAGACAATTGGTAAAACATTGATATATTTTGAAAAGACAGAGCGCGCTTTGGACTTACGTTATGGAGACGTACTCTGTTTAAAGGCTAACTTCGGTGATGTACGCCCAAATGGCAATCCAATGGAATTTGATTATTCTCGGTATTTGCGGATTCATAATGTCACACATCAAAGTTATGTGCGCGATAATGAATGGGAGAAAGTTGCTCATACAGGCCATTCGTTTTTTACTTGGATTTATGGCGTACGAGAATATTTGGGAGGGGTTTTAGAAAAATCTGGCATGAATGGGAGTAATCTTATGGTTGCGCGCGCACTTATTTTAGGAGAGAAATCAAGTTTAGATCGAGAAACGTTGCGGACATTCTCAAGTGCAGGAGCAATGCATGTGTTAGCCGTTTCCGGTTTACATGTAGGGATTGTTATGCTCATTTTTTCGTTTTTATTGAAACCATTGAAGCGATTACCCAAAGGCCGCATACTATTTGTTGTGCTTGTGGTGTTGCTTATTTGGTTTTATGCGCTAATTACAGGAATGTCATCTTCTGTTCTTCGAGCGGCGGTTATGTTCTCTTTTGTAATTGTTGGAAAAGAATTGGAACGTGAAAGTTCCGTTTATCAATCGATAATGGTATCCGCTTTTTTGCTCATTTTAATTGAGCCATTGATCATTTTTCAAGTAGGTTTTCAATTGAGTTATTTGGCTGTGCTTGGTATTGTTTTTCTACAGCCCAAAATATATAACCTATTTTACACCAAATATTTTTTGCTTGATAAGGTGTGGCAAATTACGAGCGTTTCCATTGCTGCTCAGCTGGCTACCTTCCCTTTAGGTTTGTATTATTTTCATCAGTTTCCTAACTTTTTTATGCTTTCTAACCTAATAGTGATACCACTGGCCTTTGCTATTTTAATTGCGGGAATGGTCTATTTTGCGTTTTTCTGGATCCCAGGAATAGGTTATAGTTGCTTTTTATTGCTAGACGGGCTGTTATCTATTTTGAATAAAGGTGTGAAATGGGTGGAACAATTACCGCATTCAATTTATTGGGGCGTTTCTATTCATTGGTACGAGGTTTTTTGTTTGAACATAATCATTGTTCTTGGGGCGCTTGCATTTATCAATCGGAAAACAAAATGGTTAATTACAAGTATGAGTTTAGCTGTTTTATTGCTTGTTTTTAATATTGTAGAGAAGCAGTATATCAATTCATCCTTTCAATTGGTGATATATAATGTGAATAAATCTACGGCCGTGGACTTATTTTACGGAGGTAAAAATGTTTTTATTGCGGATAAAAAATTAATCCAAGATGATGATAAGCTCTTGTTTCACGTTAAGCATAATTGGTTTTACCGTTCGGGTAATGAATTCGCTCACAAAACGATTCCTATTGACACAACTCGGCGCTTGATCGCCTTTCAAAATAAAACACTTTTTAGAATGGACTCTACGGTAACTTATAAAATTCCGAAGACAGATTTTGTTCTGCTAGAAAATATAGCGTATTTAGATAGTAGGGTAGTGGCCGATTTTATCACGCGAAATGTTAGTGTTGTGGTAGGGCAGGGTGTCTCGTATCGCTTAAAATACTTTATTGAAGGGCAATTTCTTGAACAAAATTTGCATGATTTAAAAGCAAAAGGTGCTTTTGTCCTAAATTTTTAATCACATTATTTTTCAATCACAAGAACCTCACTGTTTCCAGCTTTATAAGCAATTTTAGAAGCATCATTTTTTTTGCCAATCGAACTGTTCTCGAGTGATTCGATAACTTTATAATCGTTGTCGAGTTTCATATTGAGTTCATAATAAACCGTAATGCCATCTCTAGTTTGAATATTCGTCCAAAAGTGGATTTGATAATGCGTGACCCGATCTATCGTTTTAATAATTGCTTTTGACTTTTCTACGGCACGCGTCAACTTATTTATATCGGCGAAATAAGTCTCTTCCGAACCCGTGTACTCTCCATTCGCTTTTTTCTCTTTCAGTGCAGTGATTTTGTCCCCATATAGTTCAATTCGTGCAGTCTGTATGAAATAATCGTCCGTGTAAAAGGCTTTAAATTGCTCAAATTTATAGTTAGAATGACTCAAAAAGGAACTGTTTGCCCAATTCACAACAGCAGTTTCAACTTTTGCTTCATCCTCTGATGAATCAATGTCCGTTGGAATTCCAGGGTTTAAAAAACTGAGTTGGATAATGAGGAAGAGTGTGGTCATTTTAATTGGTTAGTATAGCTTTCATAAGTACCATCTAGCTGAAAAATTTGATCCACCTGATAATAAGGGGAAAATTCAACAAGCACAACATTGGTATCTTTCTGATCGGCAAAGTTCCCTATAAATTTATGAAAAAAGTAATAGCCGACCACACTATTGTTGTCATTGTTTTTAGTTTCGTATAAAGTAGAGAATTCTAATGGGGCATAATTTTTAATATCCTTGCGTTCATTTTTCACAAATTGTTGCAAAACATTTTGGACAATATATTCCTGATCAAAATTACCTCTAAACTTTACCATGGTGCAAATATCTAAGGTGTGTTTTAGAAATGCCGATTTTTGACTGACGGTTGTATAGGTTTCTAATTGATCCTTAAAAAAACGGTAAAAACTTTTGCTTAATAGTTTGCCCTCTGTATAAGATCTCGCAATAATAATTGTGTATTCGTTGAAATAATAATCAATCATCAATTGATACTTCAACGGCACGGTCAAAAGAATTTCAGGATTAACTTCTTTAACAGCCAATGTATCATTAAGGGTATATTTAGCTTCTAAAATATTAATATTCATAGTATCGCTAATCAACGTGAAAAAATGACTCAGCTCAGCTGTGCGCTCTATATTGTTTGCGCGTAGAAAGGTCTTTTGTTTTTGTATATCAGCCTTTAAAGTACTGTCTTTTGGATGCAAACGTAATTGCAATTCCATTTCTTCCAGCTCAACTATTTGCAAAGGCTTAATAACCTTCAATTGGCTAAAACCATAAGGGGTGTATTCATTGTCTCCTAAGTCGGTTTGAATTTTTTTTGTGACATTGCCTTCGGCCGTAGCTTGTAAATCTAATTGGGAGGATTTTCCTTCATCCTCCTCCAAAAATAGTTCATCAGCAATAAAGCAACCCTGTAGGAAGGATGCAACAATAAATAATCCTAGAAAAGTTCTTAGACGCATATTTAAAAAGGTGTTGGTGCCACAATAGTGCAATTATTATACCTAAGTCTGAATCCTAATACTGGCCTAGGTTGTAGGTTTGTTTGTACCGAAGTTTACTCTAGTTTGGGTCAAAAAAAATCTCTAACCAAATGACCAGAGATTTTTTTCAATACTATATATAAGTTATCGAATCATTACTGGCATAACGAGCATCAAAATTTCTTCATTCTCATTATCATTACTACTTGGTAATAATATACCAGCTTTATTTGGTTCGCTCATTTCCAAAATCACTTCTTGTGTACTAATGTGGTTTAACATTTCCAATAAAAATTTGGAGTTAAATCCAATTTCCATGTCATCACCATTATAATTACACGTTAAACGTTCTTTTGCCTCGTTCGAAAAATCAAGATCTTCAGCAGATAGCGCTAACTCACTTCCAGCAACTTTCAATTTTACTTGGTGTGTTGTTTTATTAGAGAAAATCGAAACCCTTTTAATCGAGTTCAAAAAAGATAAACGATCAACCGTCAAAACATTTGGATTTTCAACTGGAATTACCGCCTCATAGTTCGGGTATTTCCCATCTATTAATCGGCTAGTCAATTCAATCGTATCAAAACTAAAGCGAACTGTAGTTTCATTATACATGATTGAAACCTGTTCAGAACCAGATAAGTTTTGTTTTAATAAATTCAAAGGCTTTTTCGGCAATATAAAGTCAGATGACTTTGAGGCATTTGAATCACTTCTGCCATAGCGCACTAATTTATGCGCATCAGTAGCAACAAAAATTAATTTTTCAGAAGAAAATTGACAAAAAACGCCGCTCATCACAGGTCTTAAATCATCATTCCCCGTTGCAAACAATGTTTTATCAATAGCACTTGCAATAAGTTCTCCGCTTAATTCAATCGCTTCAGCGTTTTCCAATTCAGGTGATTTCGGAAAATCATCTGCATTTTGTCCAACCAATTTATATTTCCCGTAATCTGACGAAATTTCTATTCCAAACGTTCCAGCATCAATTGTAAACGATAAAGGTTGGTCTGAAAAATTTTTCAACGTATCCAATAAAAGCTTTGCAGGTATTGCAATTCTTCCATCTTCTCTTGCTTCATCTGGGTTAACAACAGTTTTCATTGTGTTTTCCAAATCAGAAGCTGAAATAGTCAAGGCGCCATTTTCGAGTTCAAATAGAAAATTGTCAAGAATGGGTAGCGAGTTGCTGCTGTTTAATACACCGCTAATTCGCTGTAAATTTTTTAATAATGTAGAACTTGAAATAATGAAGTTCATAGTGTTTCGTTGTTTAAGTTTAAATCAAACACAAATATAGCCGATTAAAACAGGAATATATTCTTTCAAATTCTTTTTTATTAACGGAATTCTTTTTTTGTCAACAATTTAGTGATTTCATGTTATGACATAAAAAACTGCCTTTCTGTCACATAATGTTTGGTGCGCAAACCGCAATCTGACAAAATGTAGATTGGAATGACAGATTTGTGGGGTGGCACAAAGATTGACTATATGAGTTTGAGTTTAATTTAGAATATAAATAAATATATAATATGAGTAAAATAATAGGAATTGACCTTGGTACAACTAACTCTTGTGTTTCTGTTATGGAGGGGAATGAGCCCGTTGTAATCACAAACGCAGAAGGAAAACGAACAACTCCATCAGTAGTTGCATTTGTTGACGGTGGCGAGAGAAAAGTAGGAGACCCTGCAAAAAGACAGGCAATAACTAACCCTACAAAGACGATCTATTCGATCAAACGTTTCATGGGAACTTCTTTTGATAAGGTGTCAAAAGAAATTAAGCGCGTACCTTATAATGTAGTTAAAGGTGATAATAATACACCACGTGTAAAAATTGACGACAGACTATATTCGCCACAAGAAATTTCGGCAATGATTCTTCAGAAAATGAAGAAAACAGCTGAAGATTATTTAGGGCAAGAGGTAAGTGAGGCAGTAATTACTGTACCAGCTTATTTTAATGATGCACAAAGACAAGCAACTAAAGAGGCAGGTGAAATTGCTGGCTTAACGGTGAAAAGAATCATTAATGAGCCAACAGCAGCAGCTTTAGCTTATGGTTTGGATAAAAAAATGGACGATCAAAAAATCATTGTTTTTGATTTTGGTGGAGGAACACATGATGTTTCAGTACTAGAATTGGGTGACGGTGTATTTGAAGTATTGTCTACAGATGGCGACACGCACTTAGGTGGAGATGATGTTGATGATAAAATTATCAACTGGTTGGCTGATGAATTTAAAAAAGACGAAGGAATTGATTTGCGTAAAGACCCAATGGCCTTACAAAGATTAAAAGAAGCAGCTGAAAAAGCGAAGATTGAATTATCTTCTACAACTTCTTCTGAAATTAACTTGCCTTATATAATGCCTGTTGATGGAATTCCAAAACACTTGGTTAGAACATTAACAAGAGCAGCTTTTGAGCAATTGATTGATGATTTAGTGAAAAGAACGATTGAACCATGTAAAACAGCATTAGATGCTGCTGGTTTATCAACTGGTGATATTGACGAAGTAATTCTTGTTGGAGGATCTACACGAATTCCTGCTATTCAAACGGCAGTAAAAAAATTCTTTGGTAAAGATCCATCAAAAGGAGTAAATCCGGATGAGGTTGTTGCACTTGGTGCTGCAATTCAAGGTGGTGTTTTAACAGGAGAAGTAAAAGATGTTCTTTTATTAGATGTTACGCCATTGTCTTTAGGAATTGAAACAATGGGTGGTGTTATGACACGCTTAATTGAGTCAAACACAACTATTCCAACTAAAAAATCGGAAACATTTTCAACAGCTTCAGACAATCAACCTGCGGTAGACATTCATGTACTACAAGGAGAGCGTCCAATGGCAAATGATAATAAGACCTTAGGAAGATTTCAGTTGTCTGACATTCCACCAGCGCCAAGAGGAGTGCCTAAAGTTGAGGTAACTTTTGATATTGATGCCAATGGAATTATGAATATTTCGGCAAAAGATAGTGCTACAGGAAAAGAGCAATCAATTAAAATTGAAGCTTCATCTGGACTTTCTGAAGACGAAATTGCAAGAATGAAGGCTGATGCTGAGGCAAATGCTGATGCGGATAATAAAAGAAAAGAAGAAGCGGATAAAATTAACGCGGCAGATTCATTGATTTTCCAAACGGAAAAACAATTGAGCGAGTATGGCGAAAAAATCCCTGCAGATAAGAAAGAGGCAATTGATGCAGCTTTAGTTGAATTGAAAGCTGCGCACGAAGCGAAAGATTTTGCTGCAATTGACACTTCAATGGAGAAATTGAACACGGTATTCCAAGCGGCGTCTCAAGACATGTATGCGCAAGACGGAGCTACAGCAGATGCTGGTGGTGAGCAAGGCGGAGAAGAAACAGATGATGTTGGTGCAGAGGATGTTGATTTCGAAGAAGTGAAAGAGGACTAATCTGCTCTTTAAATAATTAATTAACAGCGCTTTGATATACTCAGGGCGCTGTTTCTTGTTTAAATCGGTTGAGATTCGCGAGAATCACGACTTTTTTTTTTGTCTTTAAAATAAAAAACAGTAAATTGCGGGGTTAATTGATTTTAATTTAAAAAAGCAGCTTTTTAAAATAACGAATATGAAAAAAAAATTACTACTTGGGTTAGCCGTAGGACTTGGTACATTCTCCTATGCACAATGCGACATTACAGGTCTCAGCCCTATCATGTGCTTATCGGATACTCCGGTTGAAATGGAAATTGTTTCTCCAGGTGGCGCTTTTGTTGGCCCAGGTGTTTCAGGTGCTATCTTTTCTCCTGCAGATGCAGGAATAGGAGTTCACACGATTACGGTTTCAGCTCCAGGTGAAGGTTATACTGTAGCAGAAGGAGTTTATGATCCAATTGATATCTCTTCTGGTTCTACTACTATTGGTGGATTGGGTGATGATAATTATGTAGGAGCTTTTCCTATTGGATTTGACTTTGTGTTTTTTGGAGCAACATATACTCAGTTTTATGTAGGTTCTAATGGATTCATGGGGTTTTCTCCAGGTATGCCAAGTGGATGTTGTTCAGGACAAAATATTCCAAACGGTTCAACACCGAATAACTTAATTGCATTTGCTTGGGAAGATTTAGATCCAGGAAATGGTGGTGCTCCGGTTGAGAACTTAGTAAGATATAAGTTAACTGGTACTGCTCCAAATAGAGTTTTAACTATGGAGTTTTATAATGTTGATCACTGGTCAAATGGTGATAACGTGACATTACACACTCAGATTTATGAAACGACTAACTGTATTGAAATTCATAATACTATTCAGCCTCAAGCGGGAACGCATACACAAGGAATTGAAAATTTAACAGGAACTGAAGCGTATACCTCTACAGGTAGAAATGCTTCTAGTTGGACTGGTTCTAGCGACATGTGGCGCTTTTGTCCAAATGTTGGATGTACAGGTGAGATTGAAGTAGAAGTAATTGCTTCACCTGTTGTAGATGCAACAATTGATGAAATAGAAATTTGTTTAGGTGAATCAGTTACGATTGATGTAACTGGAGATGCTGATTCTTATTACTTAGGTGTTGGAATTGAAGCTGGTGTTCCATTTATTCCAGCAATTACTGGAGAGAATGTATATATTGTTTCTGGAACTGATGAAGATGCAGGTTGTATCGCTACAAGTTTAGTTAGTGTATTTGTTCATGATATTCCTTTCGTATCTGCAGGAGAAGATTTCTCTATATGCGAAGACGTTGAGTTTACGTTAAATGGAATAGGTGAGGATTTAACTTTTGTATGGGATGGTGGAGCTGTTGATGGTGAGCCAATGATGCAAGATGCTGGATCAGTAACTTATACTGTAACAGGAACTAATTCTGGTGGATGTGAAGCTTCAAGTTCAGTGACTGTTGAGTCATGGGAAGTTCCAACTGGAACAGGTGTTGTAACAATGATGACTGGTATTGCTTATGATGGAGAGATTGATTTCACTCCAACTGGTGGAACTGGCGGACCTTATACATTTATATGGTCTAACGGTGCAACAACTGAAGATGTTACTTCATTAGGTGTTGGATCTTACACTGTAACTGTTTCTGACGGAACATGTGATTCTGATGTATCTTTCTTTGTTGATTCTCAAGCAAGCATTGCTTTAAATGAATTAGACAACGTTAAAGTATATCCTAATCCAGTAGTTGATTTTGTAACAGTTGAGTTTGAAGGAACTTACAACTGGACATTGTTTGACAATGCCGGGAAAATTGTTTCAACAGGTACTGCCAATGGAAAAGAGCAAATCTCTATGGAGAGCTTAGCTACTGGTAATTATATGATGAAAGTAGAAGTTGACGGAAAACAAGCTACAGTTGCTGTAGTTAAGAAATAACACACCGAAAACGAGTAAAATATATAACTGCCGTTTCAATTTATTGAAACGGCAGTTTTTTTTTGGAAATAAATAGAGCGTATGCTTATATCAATTGTTTTTGGAATTGTTTTTGGAATTGTTTTTTGGCTAATGGCGCAAAAGAAAGATTTAACTCCTATCGTATGGGCAATAGTTGGTGCAGGAAGTTATTATGTTGCGCAACTTATTACAAGCTATTTAATAGGTATGTACAACCCATATTTCATTAATAACTATACAACCACTCTTGTCATTAGTTATGCATCTGGGTTTGTAGGATTGGCAATAGCCTGGATTGCACTTGTTGCTGTCGCTAAAAAGAAAGATGAATTTGCAACGGATGATTTTTCAAATGATGAATTTTCTGATGTTTAAGATGATGAATATCAGTTGTAAGTTATCCTTTTAATCTCCTAAATTGTCATAGAAAACACGCGAGTACTTGGCTTATTTCTAAGTAAACGAAGGTCAAATGCCATACAAACATTACGTACAAATGGGCGGGCTGCTTCTGGTAATCGAATTCCATTTTCGGTGAATTCAACAAGACCATCTTTTTCCATTTCACGTAAACGGTCAATACAAGCATCTAACTCAGGAAATTTAAGATGATCTGCTGTCCAGTCTGTTTCAAAATGACACATGATATTCAAGATGTGCTCACGAATGACCAAATCTTCTGCATTCAACAAATGACCTCTTAAGAGCGGTATTTCACCGTCATTAACCAAAGCCTGGTATTCTTCAACCGTTTTAACATTTTGCGCAAAGCTATACCATGAATCACTAATTGAACTCATCCCTAAACCGATCATCAATTTAGTTTTTCCAGCAGTATAACCCATGAAATTCCTATGGAGCGATTTCTCAAGCATTGCCGCGTGCATATTGTCCGTTTTCAAAGCAAAATGATCCATACCAATCTCAACGTAACCAATTTCATGAAGCATTCTCTTGCCTTCCTCATATAGCACACGCTTCTCATCTGCACTTGGTAAATCATTGTCATCATAACCACGTGAACCAACACCCTTGATCCAGGGCACGTGCGCATAACTATAAAAAGCAATGCGATCTGGTTTTAGTAAACGTGTTTTTTCAATTGTATTTTTAATACTATCTAAGGTTTGATGCGGAAGTCCAAATACTAAATCATGGCTGACAGAGGTGTATCCAATTTCACGCGACAAGCGCGTTACTGTTTCAACATTTTCAAAAGGTTGAATGCGATTAATGGTTTGTTGTACTTTTAAGTCATAATCTTGCACACCAAAGCTGTTACGGCGGTAACCTAAATCATATAGCGTTTTCAGATGTGCTTCAGAAGTATTATTCGGATGGCCTTCAAAACTGAACTCATATTCCTCACAACGGTCGGCATGTTTAAAAATGCCATCCATCATTTGTTTAAGACGCTCAGGACTAAAAAAAGTTGGCGTACCACCACCAAGGTGCAGCTCTTTAATTCTAGGCCGTTCAGGAAGTAGGGCGCAATATAAATCCCATTCCTTTAATAGTGTATCAATATAGGGTTCTTCAACTTCGTGGCGTTTTGTAATCCGTTTATGACATCCGCAAAACGTACACAAACTTTCGCAAAAAGGTAAATGAATATAAATGCTGATGCCTTCTGTGGAATTGCTTTCTTCAAAAGCCCTTATCATAGTCGCTTTCCAATCGGCAAGCGCAATGCCGTCTTTGTTCCAATAAGGTACGGTAGGGTAACTGGTGTATCTTGGTCCAGGAATATTGTACTTTTGAATAAGTGGATTAGACATTTTTTATAAATTATCTACCTGAAACCACTCAGCAAAGCTATTGTCAGTTTCTTGAAGTTTACAGTATTTTAATTCAATCCCTTTTGGCAAATCTGATAAAATTCTACCGACCATATCCACCAACATGTTTTCGCAAGTGGGTTGGTATTCGCACAAAATGATTTTTGAAAATCCAGATTCTACTTCAGCATATTTAGCGTGGGGAGTATTGCCGTTTACTAATAAAACATGATCGAATCGATCAACAACTGCTGTGTTTATGATTTTCTTTAAGTCGCTAAAATCGATAATCATTCCGTTTTTAACGGCTGAATTATCATCAATAATAGGTCCTGTTATTGAAACAGTTAGTTTATAGGAATGGCCATGAATATTGGCGCACTTTCCATCATAACCCCACAATGCATGTGCTGTTTCAAAGTCGAATATTTTTGTAACACGTAAGTTCACAAGATCAAATTTTAGTGGTTTACTATTTCTTTTGCAAATTTATCAAAAATTCATCAATGATGTGCTTTTTGGCATGAGTCATTACAACAATTTTCCACCATGAGGGTGATTCGAAATTATCAGCAACAAGATGAAATTTCTTTGCAAGTTCATCCGAAATATCTTCAGCATTGATGGCTACAATATTCATTTTAGGTTCTCTAAAATAACGAATCTCCATTTGGTCAAGACGATCGCAAATATGATCCGTTCGGTCAATTAAATTGTCCATTAAGTATTGCCAACCAGCGTAACCGTGCGTCATTAAAATCATCCAAATGGATACCGCGTTTGCTCCAGATCGACTTCCACAAAGTGTAAAATCACTACCTTGAACATAGGAGGCTTCTTCAGTTTGCGCATATTCCATCAAACCTTTTTTACAAATAAAAATTCCAGTTCCATAAGGCGCTTGTAGCATTTTATGTCCATCAATGGTCACGGAGTGGATGTCTGGGTTGGCCAAATTGAGTTTGAAATCACTGGCAGTAAATGGATAAATGAATCCTCCAAAAGCAGCATCAATATGTGTGAAAAAATGAGCGCAGTGTTTTTTTATTACTGCTAAAATTGGATCAGGCCGATCAACACTACCAAACATTGTAGTACCCATTGATAAGTGAACGATAAAATAGTTGATGCCATTCGCTTTGGCTTGAATCAACTTTTTTTCCAAGTCATTCAAATCCCAACTTCTCTTCTCATCAATGTCAACTTGAATTGGTTTTATACCCAAAATATTGCAACCCTTATGCGCTGAATAATGCGCATCATCCGAAAACAAAAGTCCAATTTCAGATATTTCAGCGTTATGTTCTTTTTGAAAATAGTTTCTAAAGACCCATTGCGCTTGAATGTTGGCTTCGGTTCCTCCAGAAGCAACATAGCCATCATAATTGCCCGCATCAGCATTAAAAATATCCTCAGCACAAACTTTTATTAAATCAACTTCTAAAGCTTGGGTACCACTAAAATATGATTCACCCGCGCTGTGTGTATGGCATCCAATGTGATTTGGATTTGCAATCAATACCGATAGGAATGGGGCTTCATCTAAAAATGGAGCGTCAAAATAAAACTGCTCCTGATCTAAATAGGTAGCCGGAAGACCAAGTATTTTAGTTTCGCGGTAATTGAGGTTTTTATTAAGCGCCTCAAATACGGTTTTCTTGATTTCAGCCGAACTCTTTTTTTGCCACTTCATAATTTTATAAGTAATAAAAAAGGCATCCTTCAATTGAGGAATGCCTTTTTGATAATTTTATTTCTTTTGAATTAAAGAGCCGGGGCCCAGTCAACTAATGCGATTTCAAACATCAGTGTTGATCCGCCCGGGATTTCGCGATTATCTTCAGGACCGTATGCAAGGTCTGAAGGGATAATCAATTTTCCTTTCCCTCCTTTTCCAAACTTGGGAATACCGATTTGCCAACCTTTAATTAATTGCGTTAATGCGAAAGTGGCAGGTGCTTCAGCTGTACCGTCAAATTTCAATCCGTCTAATAAATGTCCCGCATAAAATATCGTTACCTCGTCAGATAATACTGGTCTAGCATCTCCTTCACCTGGTTCGTCAATTACAATATACATTCCATTTTCATCTGGCTCTTGAGATTCCCAAGATTTTCCTTCAAGAAAAGCCTGAATCTCTTCATCACTTGACAAAGGAGATGCCACTAATTCTGGAATAATTTCTTCTGGAATAATAGTTTCAACAACGTCTACTACATCTTCAACAACCACATCCTCTTCTCCACCACAAGCGAATAAAAACAATGCCGGAGCAAATAAGAATATTTTTTTCATAATAACTGATTTATAATTTGGCACGAAGATAAGAAATAATCAAATATAGGGCACTTTATTCGCTAGAAATAGCCGTAAGTGTATAGCCCTTTTTTTCAAATAAATCAATCAAACCATTTTCGCCAAATAAGTGTCCAGCGCCCACCGCTACAAAACACGATTTGTCTTTCATTTCTTCGAGTAATTTAGGTGCCCATGCTCTATTCCTGTCGTATAAAAATAGATCAGCGAATTCCATAAATTCTGGAGACTGTTTATTCAGTAAAGGAATTAATTTATCCACCTTTTCTTTCGAATAAAGTTCCATTAACTTCAACGTATTTTTGGCTTCCTTTTCGTAATCACGAATAGATAAAATGATCATTTCCGCCATACTTTCTGTAGGGACCTGATCAAAGAAACCCAATTGCTCTTCAATCGTCTCTAGTCCGATCAACGGAATTTTTTTATCAGCAGCAATACTCATGATGGTTAAGTCATATGATTTTGCGGTTGGTTCAAAGTAATTTTGCGAAATGGTTTGCAATAGAAAAAAGGGTTTCATAGCGCCGTAGGTTTGATCAAATTCTTGAGGTGGAATTCCTAATTCTTTATCCATAAAACCCAATAATTCAATCAACTGTTCTTTTGAAAAATAACTGTGTACGGTTCCAGTGTCTAAAGACATTAATTGAAATGTTTTGAATGGATTCGGCATCCCACCAACTTCCATAATAACAGCGTCACTATTTTCTATTCGTTTTGTTAAATTTTCAGAAAAACGATAATACTCTTCGTTAATCATGTGCATTGTTCCAAATAAATAGGATGTTTTTATGTCCTCACCTTCAACTTTCCAAAGCATGGATTGGCCATTTTTCACGATCACATCTTGAGATTGATCCGCCTCAATTGTTATATCGGCCGTATTAGAAGCGCATGAAAGAAAGGGGAGTAGGAGTATTATATAAGGTGTAATTTGTTTGCGCATTATTGATGTGTTAATGAAACTAAATAATTATTAGAAGCTCCTTCAAGCTCAAGTGTGCAATTTAATCCTTCTTTTTCTGCGTATTCATTTAATAAATCAAAATCAATATAGAGCCATTTGAACCAATTTGATTCTACCTCTTTGTATTGCATTTTAAATTTCATTTCACCTTTATATGAACCATTTAAATCAACCCATGTTGAGCCGTCTTCTTCAAGGTATAAATAAGTTAAATCTGTCGAATCACAAAATGCTGTTCCTCCGGGTAACAAGAGTGCCTTTATTTGCTTTAGAAATCGAGGTAAATTGTCTAAGGTTCCTGCAATTCCAATACCGTTCATTAAAACTAAGAGCGTATCATACTGTCCGTCTAATTCATAAAAATCAGCTTTTTCAGCATTTAACCCCAAGCTTTTTAAATGGAGTACGGCCCCATCAGAAGTATCAATGGCATGAACGTTTTTTCCTTGTTTGTCTAGAATGTAAGCGTGACAACCTGCCGCGGCTCCAACATCCAAAATTTTCCCTTTGCACAATTCCAAGGCCTTCTGCTCTAGTTCAGGCATCATTTCAAGCGTGCGAAAAAGATATTCCACAGGCATAACA
This sequence comes from Crocinitomix sp., assembly GCA_013138735.1. Classification (GTDB taxonomy): domain Bacteria; phylum Bacteroidota; class Bacteroidia; order Flavobacteriales_D; family Crocinitomicaceae; genus Crocinitomix. Next base: position 17,883 of record WTCE01000086.1, read on the forward strand.
TCATCTTCGCAAAGATCAGCCATTACAGTTATGTTCTCTGAAAAACCATTGCTTGCAAAATCGCAAATGGCATAACCGAGGGGGTCTAATTCAAAATCCATTAAATATCGTAGTCGTCAATGTTTTCAAATCCACCAAATTCATCTTCTTCTTCACCAAATTCAGAGAAAATATCATCAATGTCATTCCCTAAATCTGGGCTTTGGCCCATACCCATAGCATTCGCCATGTCTATTTCTTTCGAATCCTCGTCAGGTGCTACACCAATCGATAAATAAAGTTCGGGTTCTGTAAACTCTTCCGGCATAACTTCAACGAGTTCTATTAAAAAACACCACATCTTTAGAAAATCATAAACTAAAATAAGTTTTTGTCCTTTCTCACGAGCAACTGTGGTAATTGGTGTGTCTTTCATTATGAAAGGGGCATTAAGATCTGTACCTAATCCCATATCCATCAACGCAATTTCATGGCCCTTATCCCAATTGTCATTACTCACGTAAAATGAGGCCAATTGATCACCAATAAAGTTGAATGACGCTATGATTGCACGATAAAAAACTTCAAAATTGTCTGATGGGCTGACAATAATATCTCTGAAGATTTCCTCATTACTTTCAGTATCAATAAGTATTCTAAATTTATACGACGACATTCCGCTTTTTTTCACAAAGATAATTAACTCAATGAGAATATTAGAAATGATTTCTTATCAAACATTCAACCTTTAATTGTTGGCAAGCTAGGATGTGTATATAATTTTCCCTACCTTTATATATGCCTATGAGCGAAGTAGATATGAAATTACAGAAACTATATTATTCTATGGGTGAGGTTTCAGAAATGTTTAGTGTAAATGCTTCATTAATACGTTTTTGGGAAAAAGAATTTTCCATCATCAAACCTAAAAAGAATAAAAAAGGAAATCGATTATTTACGCAAAAGGACATCAAAAACTTTCAATTGATTTACCAATTAGTAAAAATTGAAGGATATACGCTTGAAGGCGCAAAGCAACGTTTAAGAAAAGGGAATAAATCTCAAAATGAACCAAATCAAGGAAATGTTGTATCAATGCTTGAACAGATCAAGAAAGAATTGTTATTGATGCAAGATGACTTGTAGCTTTGGAATGATAATTGTTTAATGAATCTTGAGTTAACAAATTAAAACGTAATCATGAAAAGAAATTTGATATTTAGTCTTGTAGCCCTGTTGTTTTTGGGTACAACGCTTTCTACAATGGGTGAGAAGGAATCTAAAAAATTAGCTGGAACAGATAAATATAAAGTAATTCGCGTTGATGGTAGAATCATCTTTCAGCGCACTGATTCTGAAATGAAAAAAGGAGATATCTTTTTATCAGGTACCGCCCTTTCATTTAAAACGCCACAAGCAAGAGCGGCTGTAATTAGTAGCATTAAGGGACGTTTTGTTATTTCTCCATCTGAAAAAGGACAAACAAAAATTTTACCTGCAGCAAATAATATTTCTTCGCGTTCAGGTGCTTTAATTAATATGATTGATTTACAAAATCATTTTTCTGGGGATTATCTGGTACTAGATGAAATTCAATTAGAAATAGGCGAAGAGAATTTTCCAATGAATGGGGACAACTTTTTTTATATGAGTTTTACTTATAAAGGAGAAAAAATCAGAAAAAAACTGAAAAGTAATGATGGTAATTTACTTTTAATTGAGAAAGAGGATTTATATAAAATTGATGGTGAGTCTATTCCTGTTGAAACAATGAATATGTCGCTTTATTACCGTCAAGGAGATAAATCAACCAAAATAAGTGAATTCAAACCTGTTTTTCCTGATCTAAAAGAACTCAAAGAAGAAGTTCAAATTATTAGAGAAGAATTTGCTGATAAGGAAGATGCAACTCAAATTCAAGAAATTACAGCTTATTTAGGCGAGTTTTACGGTAAGCCGCAAAAGGAAAATTTGAACGGTTGGTTAAAGCAAGAATTTGACTTAGATTAGTTCACAATTCCAACGAATTCTTAACAATTGGCTGCAAATAATTAATTTCAGCTAAAAATGATTTATAGACCCGCACATGTTTTTATCTTTGCGGAATGCAAGAGACGATTTTAATTTTAGATTTTGGTTCGCAGTACACGCAATTAATTGCGAGAAGACTGAGAGAACTCAATGTTTATTGTGAAATTACACCATGGAATAAGCCTAAAGAGCTAACCGAAAATATTAAAGGAGTTATTTTTTCTGGAAGTCCTTTTTCAGTAAGAGATGAAAATTCACCTGTTCCACAAATAGAATTATATAAAGGCAAAGTTCCTTTATTAGGGGTTTGTTTTGGTGCTCAATTTATGGCCAGCCATTTTGGTGGAGAAGTTTTACCTTCAAAAATTCGAGAATATGGGCGTGCCCATTTATCACATGTTGACCAAAGTTCAGTATTGATGCACGGTGTTAGAGATAACTCCCAAGTTTGGATGAGCCATGGCGATACAATTAAACGCATGCCTGCAGACTTCAAAGTAATTTGTAGTACTGAAGATGTTGAATTTGCAGGTTTCAAAGTTGATAATGAAGACACTTTTGGGATTCAATTCCACCCAGAGGTCTATCATTCTGAAGATGGAAAACAACTCTTGGAAAACTTTATTGTAAATGTTTGTGGTTGTGACCAAAGTTGGACACCTGATTCCTTTATTGATGTTACTATTCAAGCATTAAAAGATAAAATTGGATCAGATAGCGTAATCTTAGGATTATCTGGTGGGGTAGATTCTTCAGTAGCAGCAACTTTATTGCACAAGGCAATTGGAACTCAATTACATTGCATTTTTGTTGATAATGGATTATTAAGAAAAAACGAATTTGAATCTGTTTTAGAATCATATAAAGGATTAGGGTTAAACGTAAAAGGCGTAAACGCCAAGTCAAAATTTTACGACGCACTTAAAGGAGAATCTGATCCTGAGAAAAAAAGAAAATTAATAGGAGGTGTTTTTATTGATGTATTTGATGAAGAATCTCACAAAATAGAAGACGCCAATTGGCTAGCTCAGGGTACAATTTATCCAGACGTTATAGAATCTGTGTCAGCAACAGGTGGACCGTCGGCAACTATTAAGTCGCACCATAATGTAGGCGGATTGCCTGACTATATGAAGTTACAAGTGGTAGAACCTTTACGCCTTTTATTTAAAGATGAAGTAAGACGTGTTGGTAGAGCTTTAGGCATGCCAGAAGCGATTATTGGTCGTCACCCATTTCCTGGACCTGGTTTAGGAATTAGAATTTTAGGAGACATTACTGCTGAAAAGGTACGGATTTTGCAAGAGGTTGATCATGTCTTCATTGAGGGACTAAAAAAGTGGAACCTTTATGATGACGTATGGCAAGCCGGAGCAATATTATTGCCCGTACAAACTGTGGGTGTAATGGGGGATGAAAGAACTTATGAGAACGCAGTTGCATTGAGAGCTGTAAGTTCAACAGATGGAATGACAGCAGATTGGTGTCATTTACCGTATGATTTTTTGGCAAAAATGTCAAACGAAATCATTAATAATGTGAAAGGAATTAATCGCGTAACGTACGATATTAGTTCTAAACCACCGGCGACAATTGAGTGGGAATAAGTACTTTGCGATATACGTTGAATGCGGCTCCTCAAATGTCAATTAGAATGTTTTAAGAGATGAAAAAAATTATAGGATTAGTTATTATTTTAATTGGACTTGCGCTCCCTACGTTTGCGCAGCCCGACAATGCTGTTGTTGAAACAGTAGATGGTAAAAAGTATTACGTACACATTGTGGAGCAAGGTAATACGCTTTACGGGATTCAACAATTGTATAAAACCAATGTTGAAACACTGCTTGCAGAAAACAAGGGCTTGTCTGCCGATTTAACGGTCGGGCAAAAGATATTTATTCCTATTAAAGTAACAGATGACGCACATTACAACAAACACGTTGTAGCGGAGGGTGAAACGTTATATGGAATTTCTAAAAAATATAAATGTTCTGTTCCCGATTTAAAAGCACTTAATCCTAGTTTGACAGATGGAATATCTCCAGGACAAGAGATTTTTGTGCCAAAAACAGGAAGTGGTGCGGCTCAAGTTGGTGAAGTAATTCAATCAGATCCAATTGTGAAAGATACTGTTGAAGATCCTGAACCAAAATACACGGTTTCTTATACAGATTCTATCGTAGAACATACCGTTTTAAAGCATGAAACTTTGTATTCAATTGCCAAGCGATATATGGTAAGTACTGACACAATTATGGCTTTAAATGATATGCGTAGCATCCGCATTAAAAAGGGAGACATATTGAAAATTCCAGTTAAGAATGTTAATTATGAGGTGATTGAAAAAGACCTGACAGAATTAGTAAGTCCTCCAGATACATCTGAATTTATTTATAAAGCGACTGAATTTAAAGAATCGTATAGCGTAGCACTTATGTTACCACTCATGCTCAGTAAAAATGATCGTGAAATGGGTAGGCCTCTCAAGCTTAATCAAGTGCGTGAAATGTACCCTACAACAAAAATTGCTTTTGATTTTTATCAGGGGTTTTTATTAGCAGCTGATTCGCTTTCGAATGCAGGTTTATCGGTGGATATATATGTTTATGATACAAAACGCGATACCAGTACAATAGGTAAGATTTTTGATCAACCAGAATTTGCAACAATGGATTTGGTCGTTGGGCCGCTATATCCAAGAACAATTAAATATACGGCAATTTTATGTGCTGAAAAGCAAATTAGGATCGTATTGCCATTCAATTCAGATGCTGATGTATTGTATCAAAATCCATACGTATATAAAGGAGTTGCCTCTAATATGACCTTGTTGGACGGAACAATTGATTATATTATTGAGAATCATAAACACCACAATATTATCATTGTTAAACCGAGATCAGCTTCCGATTTAGCTTTATATGAGCGTGCACGAGAAAGGTTCAATCAAAAGATTAAAGGCCAAATTGGCGCGTATAATGTGAGCATTGTTGAAACGGGCGCAGGAAGTTCTAGTGGGCGCGATTTAAATACAATTCTTAAAAAGGACACGACGAATATATTCATTATTCCTTCAACGAATTTAACTTTTGTTTCAAGCGCTATGAGCAGCTTAAATAAGGTGTGTAACATGAATCCTTATTCTAAAAACCTCAATATAATTGCGTTTGGATTGGAAGATTGGAACAAGTTTAATGACCTAGATATTAAATATCGAAATCGTACAAAACAGCATTATGCATCTTATCGTTTTTTAAATTATGATTCAGAGCAGGGGGTTAAGTTTATTCACGCATTCCGCGGTCATTATGGAACAGATCCGAATGTTTATTCTAGTCAAGGGTTTGATTATGGTATGTACTTTTTAAGCGCATTACATTTGTATGGTACTAACTTTGACTTGTCAATTGCGCAGCATCAAATGAAATTGACACAAAACGAATTTAATTTTAGAATCGTACAAGATGGTTCTGGCAGAGAAAACCAGCGCGTTTGTATTGTAAAGTATGACAATTACAAATTAGTGCAAGTCAAATAATAAAAAACATTTAAAAGCCCAGTCCGTCAGCTGAGGGATCATGGCTTTTGTATTTTAAATACGTTTCGAATGACAAAATGGATTGGTGATCGCATAAGCTTTGAAGATAAAGAAGGCGCAACTACAATTATAATAAGCCCCTTGCGCGTAATGTGGAAAGAAATTTTACTTTCCATTTGGGTAGCTGGATTTACTTTTGTTGGTTTGGTCATGATTTATATGCTTTCAACTGGATTTTCAGGATTGAATTATGACGGTGTTGCAACAGCGGATCAAGTTGACAATCAATATATTTATGGCATTGTATTTCTAGGGTTTTGGGCTTATTTTGAATATAAAACTCTAAAAGCGATACTCTGGTACCGATTTGGGAAAGAATTAATTTTAATCGACAATGATGGCTTTTCACTTAAAAAGTCTATTTTTTCTTATGGTAGAGCTAACCGCTATTTCTTTGAGAATATGAAAGATTTTCATCAAAAGAAAGATGAACCAACATCTTTTGGTAATTTCTTCGAAAACGCTTATTGGGCTTTAGGAACAGATGCACTAATATTTACGCACAATGCCAAAGGTAAGTCGTTTGGAAGACGGATAGATCAAAAGACAGGAAAACTGCTTTTAAACCTGATTGACGACCGGGTTAAGAAACGTCTGAAAAAAAAGAAATAAGCTTAGCGGCTAATATTGAAGACGGCCGTTTGCACTCGCTGCGTATCAATGCCCTCCATTGTTTCTTTCAATATCAAATTTTGAGCGGCATCCGATTCAAAAACCTCTTTTACATTTTTAATTTGAGCTATTGGAACAAATTTGGCCTCCAAGAGCGGAAGTAAAGCTGCAAGGTTGAATTGACCCACGGCATCTTGCAAGTATGAAGCTAAAGAAAGACGATTGACAACACGTGCGGCGTTATTCTCAAAATGTGGATGATCTACTAATTCAGAAATATTCAAAATTTCACAAAGGTTCTTGAATTGCTTATCACTGCCAATTGCAAAAGTGATCGAACGCGCATCCTTCGTCATAAAAAACTCGCCATAAGGTGCAATATTGGGGTGTTTACTGCCAATGCGTTGCGGAATATGTGCTTCCATTAACCAATTAGAGGCCTGATTCGCTAATGAAGCAACCGCAGAATCAAAAAGCGATACAGAAACCAAACAGCCACCTTTTTGAGCCGCATCTCGCTGGTAAAGCGCCGTTAATATTCCTGCTTTTAATTGATGCCCGGTCAACAAATCGATTAAAGCAACGGGCATTTTTACAGGACCCGATCCCGGCGTGCCGTTCATAGACATAAAACCAGATTCTGCTTGCAAAATAAGATCATACGCTACGCGGTCACTATCATGACCAAAGCCCGTAATTTCACTATAGATTAAGTTAGGGTTCAGTTTGTTCAAAGTGGCATAATCCAAGTTGAACTTTTCAGCATCTCCTGCTTTAAAATTGACTATCAAAATATCAGCATCCTTTACATAAACGTTCAGTTGACTTTGATCTGCAGGATCTGTAAAATCCATAAAGACAGATTTTTTGTGCCAATTAACGGCTGAATAATAGGCAGAAATGCTTGATTTTTTATCCTCTGTAGGTAATTTCCATGAACGTGTCACGTCACCTCCCGTTTTCTTATTCTCCACCTTTATGACTTCTGCGCCTAATTCAGCAAAAAATAATCCAACTGAAGGGCCTGCTAGAACGCTAGCAATTTCCACCACCTTTAAATGTTTGAATTCTTCATTCATAGCTGTTGATTCAAATTTATATAATGCTATTTTGCACCAATTTGGTAGTTCTAAAATAAGCTTTATTCCCTAAATTCGCGACATCCGAAATAAGGAATTTCTAAATGAAAAAAGAAAATTACATAGAAAACGAAACAGGGATCAACCCAAAATCCGTTAAAAAAACAATTGAACTCCTAGAGGAAGGAGCCACCATCCCATTTATTGCCCGCTATAGAAAAGAGCAAACCGATAATTTAGATGAGGTTCAAATTTTGAACATTCAAAATGCATTAGGACGGTATGCTGAAATTTCGAAACGAAAGGAATATATCTTAGGTGTATTGCAAGAAAAGGGCGTAACAGATGAAGAGCTTCTGAAAAAAATCAACGAAAGTTTTGATTTGAATCGCTTGGAAGATCTTTATTTACCTCATAAAACCAAACGTAAAACAAAAGCCGAACAAGCTAGAACTGCTGGCTTAACTGGTTTGGCCAAAATTATAATGAAGCAAGACAATGGCGACCCAATTGCCACCGCACAGCGCTTTAAACACAAAGATTATCCAACAGCCGAAGCAGCAATTGAAGGTGCTGCGTTTATTATGGCCGATTGGATGAATGAAAACGAAATCGTGCGTGAGCGCATGCGCGCTTCTTTTATAGAGCATGGTGTATTGACTGCTAAGGTGGTGAAAACGAAAAAAGATCAAGCGGATAAATATCGTGATTTCTTTGATTTTAGTCAACGTTTAAAAGGCTGTCCTTCTTATCGTTTATTGGCAGCACTAAGAGGGAATGATGAAGGGTTTTTACGAATTAAAATTGAACCGAATAAGGAATATGCCATGAGTTGGTTGGAGCGTTTTTTCGTAAAGAAGACCAATGCGGCATCTACTATTGTGCAAAGCGCTATAAAAGATGCTTATAAGCGTTTATTGCAACCGGCATTAGAAACAGAAACGAAGAATTATTATAAGGCTCTGGCAGACGATCAATCTATTGAGACGTTTTCGAAAAATTTGGAGAAATTAATGCTAGCGGCACCTGTTGGAAGTAAGCGAACCTTGGCAATTGATCCTGGATTTAAATCGGGTTGTAAAGTGGTTTGTTTAGACGAAAATGGTGATTTATTGCACAATTGTAATATCTATCCGCATCCACCACAGAAAGAAATTTCAAAAGCTTCGGCAAAGATCTTTCAATTGGTACAGTCTTATAAAATTGAGGTGATTGCAATTGGTGATGGCACGGCTGGTAGAGAAACGGAGGCCTTTATCAAACGGGTGCATTTTGATCGGGACTTGTCTGTTTTTATTGTGCGCGAGGATGGCGCATCTATTTATTCGGCCTCAAAAATTGCACGAGAAGAATTTCCATCTTATGACATTACCGTAAGAGGTGCAGTTTCAATAGGGCGTAGATTAATGGGTCCTTTGGCTGAATTGGTTAAAATTGATCCAAAATCATTGGGGATAGGGCAGTATCAGCATGATGTAAACCAAAGTAAATTACAAAATCAACTGGACCATGTGGTGCGCATGGCGGTAAATAAGGTCGGTGTTAATTTGAACACAGCTTCCAAATATTTGCTGGCTTATGTATCTGGATTAGGTCCTAAATTGGCAGAGAATATTGTTGCTTATAGAACGGTAAATGGACCTTTTGATTCACGTGATAGTTTAAAGAAGGTGCCACGTTTAGGTGCCAATGCTTTTCAACAAAGTGCTGGATTTTTAAGAATCCGAAACGCAAAAAACCCCTTGGATAATAGTGCTGTTCACCCAGAAAATTACAAATTAGTACGCGAGGGAATTCGCAAGGCTGGCTTACAATTAGCGGATGTAATAGGGCAAAAGGATAAAGTACAAATCTTAAAAGATGAAATGCAACGCCTTGCAACAAATGAGGTAGGAACATATACGCTAAATGATATTCTGAGCGAGCTAGAAAAGCCAGGAATCGACCCAAGGAAAAGCGCGAAAACGTTTCAGTTTTCTGAGCAAATTAAAACAATTGGTGATTTAAATATAGGAATGAAAGTCAATGGAATTGTGACCAATGTAACCGATTTTGGAGCATTCGTTAATATTGGTATAAAAGAGAATGGATTAATTCATAAAACACAATTGTCAGATGAATTTGTCTCACAACCAACAGATTATATTAGTATTCATGATCAAGTTCAAGTGTTGGTAATTAGTGTTGATACCGATCGGAAACGTATTGGACTATCACTCAAAAAGAGTGATTTAGCAGATTAAATTTTTAACATATTAATCCATGAAAAATTAGTACATTTACCTCTTATTCGGTGTCTAAATTAGAATGAATAGATACCAGATTTCAAAAGTGAAAATAAAATGTCAGAAGAGAGAAGATTAACGACAGAGGAGAAGGCGCTTAAAATAAATTTGAGAAGTGATATCTACGGGGCTTTTGCCGAAATTGGTGCAGGCCAAGAGGTTGCCGCTAATTTTTTTAAGGCAGGTGGATCTTCTGGTACGATAGCCTTTACACACTCAGCTTACGACATGAAAGTAAGCGATAGTTTATATGGTAAATGTCAACGTTACGTATGCGAGGACCGTTTAATACAAATGTTGGAAAAAGAATATTCAACATTAGAATCAACCCTGTATGAGCGCGCAAAATCAAGTCAGTTTTTTGCATTTGCCAATACAGTTGAATCACTTAATTATCATAAAACAAATCAGGGACACGGTTGGATTGGCTTGAAATTTCAAGATCAGGTAGATAGACCGCCCAACGAAATTGTGATGCACATAAAAATGCATGACACCAGTAATAAAAGACAACAAGAAGCGCTTGGAATTTTAGGTGTAAACCTTCTTCACGCAGCTTATTTTGAACATAGAAGTATTGAAGATTTTTTAAATGCTTTAACTTATCGTTTGCCCCGTTCACGTGTTGAGATTGATATGCTTCGCGTTTCCGGATCTGATTTACAGAATTTGGATAATCGAATTATTGCCTTGAAATTGGTAAAAATGGGTTTGACAGATGCCACTATGTTTGATCAAAGTGGTACTGTTTTACAACCACGAACAGCATTGTATAAAAAGAATGTGCTTTTAATGCGCGGACGTTTTAGACCCATGACAAAAGTTCATGTGGATATGATTGAGGCCGGGACAAAACAATATTTGGAAGAGGAAGATGTCGAGAAAAAAAACACGACTTTATTGTTGGAGTTAACGCTAAAAGATTTAACTGCTGACGGTAAAATTTCGGATACCGATTTTATAGATCGAGCAGAATTGCTCTGCTCAATGGGATATACCGTAATGATAAGTAATTACCTCAAACATTATAAAATGATTGAGTACTTGTCGTCCATCACGCGGAATAAGAAAATTGGTGTTTTGTTGGGTATTTATAACCTGCAAACCATTTTTGACGAAAAATACTACAATACCCTTAACGGTGGTTTGTTAGAAGCGTTTGGTCGCGGATTTGGTCATAATATTAAGATGTACGTGTATCCTGCATTAAATGTAGAAACGGGCGATCTTTATACGGTTGATAATTTTGAAATCCCTGATCATTTAACGGGATTGTTAGATTATATGTTAAAGACGAATAAGGTGGAGAATATCCATGAGTTCGATCAGCGTTTATTACATATCTTGTCTGATGACGTATTGTCAAAAATTCACTCAGGTGTGTCCAATTGGGAAGATGATGTTCCGGAAAGTGTAATGAAAGCCATTAAATTTTATCAGCTCTTTGGATATCGGGTTGAAAAATTTAAGAAAGTAGCTGTTAAAATGAAGCGTTAGTTCTAATCGTAGATTACTTTAATTAAATCGCCTTGCTCATATTTCTCCATATACATGGTTTCACCAGCATGGTCATAAAATATCGTGAATCCCTCTAAAAGGCCACTTTTATAATTGACTTCCATGTAAATTTGATCCGTATCGGGGTATTTTTTTAAGCATTTTCCAGTGAAAGGAATATCATCTAAAAATGATTGTTTTTTTGTTTCACCAGGACTGCCTCTTTGCTCTAGTTCATTACAGTCGCAAGCCATTGGTGCGCCATCTCCAGTTCTTTTTTTCTGGCCTTCTTCATAAACTTCCTCCACTAGTATATTTCCCGTTTTATCGTAATAGATAACCGTTCCATGTAGTTGTCCATTTAATATTCCTTTTACAACATATTCTAGATCCGTATTCGGATAATTAAGGATGCAAACACCTGTAAATAGAGAATCGTTTTTCGAAAAAACGCCTAACGTGTCCATTGCTAAATCGTCACACAAACAAGTGTCTTGAACAGCACTGTTCATCATTGTTCCTTCTTGAATTAAATCAACGTCAGGTTTGCTATTATCGCATTGTGCAAATAAAACTAAACAAAGGCTTATGAATACAACTGCTTTCATTTTAAGATATTGATAACTCGTAAAAAGCGTTTAACATAACCGCTAGCATTATAGCGAGTGATTGTCACACCATAATGCTTTTTAGAGGAACTACTGTGAATAAAGTCGATTGTGCCATTAGCGTTTCTAAGAATTATTCCCACATGACCAATTTGTCGTACGGCGGCATTAGTTCCAGTAAAGAGAATTACATCACCTGGATTTGATTCAGTCAAAACAACCTCTTCGCCTTTGTCTTTATAACCTCTACTAGTACGTGAAACAGGAATTCCAAAATGTTTAAATACGTGATGTACAAAACCCGAACAGTCGAATCCACTTTTTGAACTACCACCCCATAAATAAGGTACGCCAATGAGTTGCTGCGCGTATTGCACAATACTATCCCGCTCAATTGGCGCAGCTGTGCTATCGGTTTCTGCAAGGGCAGAAAAAGAAAACAATGAAATAAATACAATTAAAAACCATTTCATAGGCAACAAAATTAATATGTTTTATAACTTTAGATTACAAATTAAGTTACTAAATGTCTAGAATAAAAAATGCCCAAATCAGATATCGCATTATTGATCGCTGTATTGGCAACGAATTTAATCCATTTCCAACCAAGGAAGATCTGAGAAAAGCCTGTGAAGAAGCGCTTTTCGGGAGTGATATGGGCTCGGATATTTGTGATTCAACAATTGAAAAGGATCTGCGCTCAATGCGAGTTGAATTAGACGCGCCAATTAAATATAGTAAAGTGCATAAAGGTTATTTTTATGCAGATGAAAACTATTCAATCGATAAAATCCCACTTTCAGAGGCTGATATCGAAGCAATACGATTTGCTTCAAGCACTTTAATGCAGTTTAGGGATGTGGGTTTATTTAAGCAATTTGGATTTGCAATTGACAAGATCTTCGATCGGGTACATATATCAACAAATCCAACAGACGATTCGGTAGAAAATTTTGTGCAATTTGAAACGGTAAACGATAATGCAGGTGGAAATGAAATGTTGCCTGATTTTTTGAGAGCCATTAAAGAAAAAATTGTCGTTACTTTTTTATATACCAGTTTTGTAAGTGAAAAAACAAAACCAAGGAAAGTTTTGCCACTCCTGTTAAAAGAGTACCGCAATAGATGGTACTTAATTTGCTATTCGTTGAATAAGGGCAAAGTCATGACATTTGCTTTAGATCGAATGGAGAATTTGGAGTTATCGGAAGAAAACTACTATAAGGACATTGATTTTAATCCAGATCACTACTTTAAAAATTCAATTGGTATCACTGCAAATGAAAATATACCGGATAAAGTTGTGTTTAAAATAGATAAAGTAGGATCAAAATATTTGGTTTCGCAACCTTTGCACAGCAGTCAAGAATTAATTAAAGAAGGCACAAATAGAAATACGTTTTCCTTAATGGTCATTGTTTCTGAAGAATTAAAACGCACGATTTTATCCTATGGAGCTCAAATTGAGGTGGTAAAGCCTAAAGCTTTACGTGCCGAAATTCAAAACGCCGTGCTCGAAATGAACGAAATTTACGGCTAAGAAACCCGTTCATAATTCATTCAATTTTTACCGAATAAAATAAATCGAAAAAAAAGCCAATTTCATTGCTGCGATTGTCTTTTCTTTTTCTACTTTTGTCGTGGGTAAGTCCTGTACGACCAGCTCCTGTTTAATCCCCCAGGGTGGGAACACAGCAAGGGTAGATGGTTGAGCGGTGCGATATAGGTAGCTTACCCGCTTTTTTGATTATAATTACATCTTAATATAAAAAAACCATCAGCCTTAGGCTGATGGTTTTTTGCTTTTAAAGGGGTTGGAGTTGTTAGAATGCAATATTGATTATCCAATGATTATTAATTGAAAAGTAGGTAGATAAACCTATTGACAACATGAATAATCTTGATTAGTTTTAAAGAAACTTATAAAAAAAGTAAATATGAAAGATCTAACAAAAGGACATCACAGTGGAGATAATTGCCCAGAATGTTCTAATGGAAATTTAGAAATAAGAGAAACGATTAAGGCTTCCGATAATAGCGAAAAAGTAAAGTACGCACAATGCAGTCGTTGTTCCTGGAATAGTATGAGATAAAAATTATTACTAAATAACTAAAACGCCGATTTGAGTTTATAGATAATTCTCCCTCACCACAACTTCATAAGTGATTATTGAGGGACACGATATAAGTGGTTATTCAGATACACGATATTTGTGGTCATTGAGGCTCTCGAAATGCCCTCCTATATCGCCCGCATTCTATTATTACGTTTATTATGCTCAACTTCTGCTAAGCCTAATTCTTCCATCAAAGGCGGAATATACATACCAAAACGACCTTTAAAGCCATTCTTTAATCCATACCATCCACCAATAGGATTGTCATCTGATCGTCCCCAATGCTCTACAGTATCTTCTTTGGCTTCCACTTTCTGATCTTTACTTCCTAAAAGCATCCAATCGTCATGCTCTGTTAGCATCTTATGCAGATCGGCCAGACATCTATAATCATAATGCAATATTGTTTTACCAACAGTGCATACAATGATTTCTCGACCATCTTTTTCATCCACGTACATTTCATATTCAGAACTCAATGGTGGTGTCTTTAATTTCCAAGGATTCTCTTTTGTTCTTTTTTCCATAGTATCATTTTTTTATGCTTCCTTGCTTTACTGCTAGTCAAGCAAGGAAGGCTGTTTATGCAAATCCTAACATAGTGGTAATAAATACCTTATTTTAAATCTGAAGAAAGGAATAACAGGGTAGGTTTCACTTATTGTAAACCTATTCAACGCCATTTTAAAAGGAAATGCAGATTCATTATCGTAACTATTCCTGTTTTCCATATGCAGCGCTGCGCCTGCTCCGAATTCAAATTTTATTTTATGCGAATTTTTAAGCAAGAGATTTTGACCAATGCCGCTCCCAATACTATAATTCATTTTATCGTAATAAGGTCCGCCATCCTCATAGTTATTATCAACATTAACGCGATTAACTCCAAGCCAAAACGGGATATAAGTTTTATCATTTTTTAAGTAATGGTTGCGATTATAATAGGCCCCAATAGCAAAACGTTCGGCACCTAAAGGAATATAAGAACTACTAATTTCTATGACATGTTCAATATTTTCTTTTTTAATCCCAAATGCAATCGTAGCCGCATTAATATAAAACGCCGGAAGAATTGCGAATTGAAATGTATGCTCAGAAGAATATGAAGGTTCGTTTTCTTGTGTATAACTAGTCGAAGTTAAAAATGAAACAAATAAAAGAAGGCCTATATTTTTCATGATACGGATTTTTAAGAGTTAATCACTTTGCCCTTTAGTTCAATTAATGTCACAATTAATTTCATTATACAGCCTTGATTAGAAAAGAATGTGTGAAATGTTTCATTGGCATAAGATAGTGTTTTTTCATTTCATCCGGAATTACTAGCTGTTCTAGCAAGAATCATTTAACTAAATACTAAAAAACGTCTAACAGCGCAGCAATCTAATATCTAAAAAAGACTAACGACTAAATTCTTGAGACTAGTGACTAAAAAAAACGTTTATATCCTGTTAATAAATAATTGCCGAGCCTGTGCTTCCAAGTCTTATCTTTGTGGCGAACTAAAATCAGAATTAAATGAAATTTTTTATCGATACAGCAAATCTTGATGAGATTAGAGAAGCAAACGACTTAGGAATCTTAGATGGTGTAACTACTAATCCGTCGTTAATGGCGAAAGAAGGGATTACTGGACAGAACAATATTTTAAAGCATTATGTTGATATATGTAATATTGTTGACGGTGATGTAAGTGCTGAAGTTATTTCAACTGATTACGAAGGAATGATTCGTGAAGGAGAAGCATTGGCAGAGTTACACAAAAATATTGTGGTAAAAATTCCAATGATAAAAGAAGGAATTAAAGCGATTAAGTATTTTTCTGATAAAGGAATTAAAACAAATTGTACGTTAGTTTTTTCTGCTGGTCAAGCATTATTGGCTGCAAAAGCAGGAGCAACTTACCTTTCTCCGTTTGTAGGTCGTTTAGATGATATTTCAACAAATGGTTTAGATTTGATTGCACAAATTAGATTGATTTACGATAATTATGCTTTTGAGACGCAAATCTTAGCTGCATCCGTAAGACACACTATGCACATTATTAACTGTGCTGAAATTGGTGCGGATGTAATGACTGGGCCATTGAGTTCAATTACTGGATTATTAAGACATCCTTTAACTGATTCTGGTTTAGCAAAATTCTTAGCTGATTACGAAAAAGGAAACGCTTAGTAGTAAGTTCATTTACTATTCAATATATTTAAACCGTTTTGTTCGCCTTAGGCAGATGAAGCGGTTTTTTTCGTTCTACCGCTTTTGTGGTATTCTTTAGATCTCAGACAACGCTTTGGTTTTACCCTTTGTATTAAAGATAATGAAACACATAACTATAATTTTAATCCTGTTCCTAGCAACTGCTTGCGTTAAATCGGAAATTACGTATGGACACAAAACGGATCAATGCAAAAAGTTGTTGTTAGCTATAAATGTTTTTAGTTTTGTAGACTATGAATACAGACTTACAATCTATTTTAAAATTAGTTTTACCAGAATTTTTAGTTGATAATTTTGAGATAAC
>WTCE01000007.1 GCA_013138735.1 Crocinitomix sp.
GTCTCTAAATCAACTTTCAGTACAAAAAGAACCGTCAGTCGTATCTTGCTGACACAAATTTATGACGAATTTTTCGTATTATTGATAACCAAAATGATTTTGTCCGATTTATAGGGGGCTAGACCAACTCCTCGACACCTTTTCTGTAAAGAAAGTTAGTTTCATTTCTTACATAGTATTTTAATAAATTTTCCTTGGTGAGGGCATCTTTAAAAAGCATTACACCGAAGCTTCTCCCCCAATAAGTAGTATCCATTAAAACAATAACTACTCTGGGGTCTTTAGTAAGAATGGAAGGTTTATGCGAATCAATTTTACGTTGAATGGTTCGTTTAGAGCAATTATACTTCTTAGATAATTGTAAATAGGTTTGTTTCCCTCTTAAATATTCTTCCCAAACGATTGCTGGAATTATTCGGTTTCCTCCTAAAAATTGTTTGCCACAAGTGTTGCATTTATACTTCTGATTTCCATTTCTAAAACCAATCTTTTTTGTAAATGTGCTGTTACAATTTATGCATTTTTTTTATTCGTAACCTTTCATTTGATCTAAAGCTAACTACACTAAGTCTTATGGAGGTTATTAGACTCCTTTTTGTCTATTACGCCTAAACATTGAACAAGTAAAAAAATCCCCGCCAATAAAAGAATATACCATTATGATTAATAATGAAATTCAAGAAAAAGAGGCTGAACTTATAGAGTTAACAGCAGTATTTTGTGCTGAAAAATTAGATGATGATTATGCGCAATTATGCGGGAAATTAATTCAGAAAATGAGTGCCGAAGAAATAGTTCCGTTCAAAAGAGGGAAAATAGAAATTTGGGCGGCTGCTGTTATTCACGCTCTTGGGTCCAAAAATTTTTTATTTGATAAATCATTTGAACCTTATATAAACGCACAAGATATTAGCGACCATTTTGGAGCAAAAAAAGCAACTATTTCCAATAAAGCGAGACAAATAAAAGACTTGTACGACATGGTAATGTATGATGACGAGTTTGCCACACAAAAATTGAAAGAAAATAACCCCTTTGACAATATGGTAATGGTTGATGGATTCATTGTTAAAGTATCAAACCTTCCGGTAGACATTCAAGAATTGATAAAACAAGAAAGAGCTGCAGGTAGAGATATTTCGTTTACAACTGGAGGAGAGGAATAGCCTAATACTAATTTAAGGGGAATAAAAAAAGCCTATTCAGAAAAACACTATTTTTAGTTTTGAATGGAACATTAATAACTCGAAAAAATAAAACACTATGGATACTGAAGAATTATCGGAAGACGCCCTTTTTTGTAGTAATAGAGGCAACAGGGGAGTTTGATTACGATTTATCATTAAAATATGAATCGCTTTTAAAGGAATGTGAAAGTGAAGATGAATTCTTAGATAAATCGGTTCAACTCGCTAAAAAAATGAAAAAATATGACAAAAAAGAATTTGAATTTTTGTTCTATCGTGACCGACCTACTAAAAGAGATTTTCATTATCTGTTAGCGCGTATGATTGATAATATTAATGAGATAAAGCACCCGTTTTAGTGATAAAACTTTCATGTTTGATTAAAAAAGGTTACATAATGAAATAGAAACCTTGAAATTTAAGATAAAATAAGTAAATTTCAGTCACAGCTCAAATACCCCCACAGATATAACGCTCAAAACTTGAACACCTTCAAAGACATAAAAGAACTCTTATCCACTCTAAAAAGAGAGGAGAAGCTGATAACTGAAATGTTTTCGAAAAGGAAAAAATTGGATTATAAACGGAGTTTTGCATTAGAATTGGCAGATGATGATGATAATCGAATCAATTTTTTAATTGATTATGGCGTCATTCGAGAAAATGGTGGGGCTTTGGAACTAGACGACCAATACCTCGATTTTTTTGAGCAAGTGCTGGATGTGAACGAAGAAATTAATGTTTCTTATATCAATGAAAACATTAAAAGCATTAAGGATAACATCATTTTTTACTTTAATGAGAACAATGAAAATCGAAAATACAATTACCTCCGATTTATAAAAAAAACGATCCGAAAAATAGGTATAGTAACCTTAAAAAGCGTGGTGGATTTAAGGCGGAATGTTGACAATACCTTTAAAAATGAACCTAACTATAAAAACAAGAAATTAAAGTTGGAGCGGTTGGATGAAAAGAGAGATTTGGTTGGGAATTTAATCGATCAAACACTTCAATTAATTCAACAGGATGAAGAGACCTTTTTTAAAACCGCAACGGATTACGAACTCAATACCATTATTGCAAACTTGCGATTTACCTTGAATGATTGTTCGCATAATTTGCTGGATATTGAACGGCAAATCATTGATTATTTGAACCAAATAAAACTTCAAGGGGCTTTCTCTGAAAAAATAAGAAAATTAAAATACTTAAGAGATCATTATACAATTGAGGCGGATACAAATATTCGTCAAGTAATGGCGCAAGCTAAACAGGTACTGTTTGAAACTCGCATTGCTGAACCCTTAAATCTATCCTTAGAGCATCTTCAAAATGACGAAGGAGTCTTAATGAGCATTCAAAAAATTGCCAAACGTTTTGGAGCAAGAAAAAATTATCAACCTTTATTGGCAGATCGTATTTCGGATGAATTTTTGGAGGATAGTATAGAGGAAGAGATGATGATCGATTTGGAGGCTGTTTTTAGCCAATTTTCTCCAACGAGCGACCATCTTTTTCGATTTATCCAACACTATGATTTTGTAGAAAATGTTGATTTTGAGGAACGCGTGACACTTTTTTGCCAAATGGTGTCGCAATTTGAATCGCAATTAGTGATTTCAGAAAAATACGAGACTGTAAATGGTGTGGAGCATATATTGGTTTATCCAAAATAAATTGAGCCTAAGTAATTGAAATAATAATTGACGAATAAATAAATGAAATGATAAAGTACACGGCTGATATTTATAACATTTTAAGACGCGGACAATTTATATGTTCTAACAGCCCAAACGAGCATGAACAAAAGTTGTACAGCATATTAGAAGAGGATGAGCAGTTTGAAGAAGTGTATGCCTTTTTTTATCAAATTAATTATACGCTTGAAAAAGGAAATGAATATTTTTCATTCAGCAGACAAGAAAATACGGTTGATTTAGAACGTAAATTAGAAAAAGCATACGGTTGGATTGATTTATTGGATTTTTTTAACACTTACGACACCGCTTTTGACGTTGGTTTTCGATTTTCTCCAGCGCAAATAGTTAGTCAATTAATGATTAACGCAGATTTAAGCGAGAAATTAAACGGATTTAAAAGAATTGGTACGGACAAAAAAAACTATACAGAAAGAATAAATAAATTAATTGAAAGATTGGTGAAAGAAGGTTATTTGGCGCTTGAAGATGAAGTATCAGAAACCTATAAAGTATTAACTGCTTTCCATTACCTCAAACAATTAGTAGAGACCATTAACATTCCAGAAGATATTGACAATGAGATACCTGAGTAAAATAATTTTTATAAATAGTGCCAGTGTAAATTATGCCGAAATGGGCTTGGATGGAAACGTGCATTTTATTGGGACGCAAGGTGTTGGGAAAAGTACATTACTCAGGGCTATTTTATTTTTTTACAATGCAGATAAAATGAAATTGGGGATTCCGCGAGAAAAAAAGCGTTTTGATGAATACTATTTCCCCTATCAAAATTCCTATATTATTTATGAGGTTTCAAGAGACAACGTACCGTACTGCGTAATAGCATTTAAAAAAAATGGGAGAGTCGCTTTTCGTTTTATTGATGCGGCGTATGATAAATCGTTTTTTATTGACGAGGGCAGGTCTTTTGATAATTGGGATCAAACACGAGCCGTTTTGGGTAAAAACATTCGGTATTCATCAATTATTACAAGTTATGAAGAGTATCGTAAAATTATTTACGGCGACAATAAAGGACTTAAAAGTGAATTTAAAAAATACGCAATAGTTGAAAGTAACCAATTTCAGAATATTCCGCGAACCATTCAAAATGTATTGCTAAACTCTAATTTGGAATCGAAATTTATAAAAGACACGATTATAAATTCGTTAAATGAAGAGGAGATTGGGATTGATTTAACCAACTATTCAAATAATCACTTAAAAGGATTTGAAAGTAGAATTAATGACATTAAAATTTGGCATACACGTAATAAAAGAGGGCAGGTTTTAATTAAAAATCAGGCAGATAAAATTATTGACTTAAAACGAATACTTAATTTTTTAGAACGCGAACAACGGACATTGGGCAAGGATCTTTCTATCCGAATGGGCTTTGTGAATAAAGAAAAACCCATTCTTTCGTTAAAATTAGCAGAAGAAGAAAAAAGGATGTTTGATTTTGGAAAACAGATTAAAAATTTAGCGAATCTACACCAAGTTCGTGAGCAGAAATTACATTCCAATATTGAGTTGAAAAAAAGTGATTTGCAACGTTCAAAAGAAAAGCAAAAGCAGTATAAAAATATTGGAATCAGTAAAATAATTGAAAAAATATCCTTAAAAAAAGGATTACAAAATGACGAAAAAGCCAAAAGAGAAGAGAAACATGCTTTAACAACGGAATTTGGGGAGCTAAAGCAGAAATATCAAGTTCTTATTAGTCAGGAGTCAAATCAACTAGACACCTTTAAAAACCAAAAAGGAGAGGAACGAAACACGATTCAAAATAGCTTTTCGAAAGCGCGGGAAACAGTGGTGGAGAAATACACTGATTTAATTAAGCTCACAGAGAAAACATTTGATGAACAGTTAGAAAATGTAGGGAATGAGCTAAATGACATTAAAGAAAAAGAATATCTCCAAAAACAAAAAGGAGTAGAGGCTAAACACAAACAATTCTATCAATCAGAAATAAAAGAAACAACCGAGAAAGCGCGTGAAATAACGGTGGCTTTAAATGAGTCGAATGGAATTATAAAAATAGCTAAAAATGAGATTAAGACCATCAAAAAAGAATGGGAATATGAGGAGAAATCATTGCTTAAATCGTACCAGGAAAAGCAGGAGAAACTTCATTTAGCGGCAAATGAAAAATCAAAGAGTGCTGAAGAGATAAAAACTAATTTGGCAAATAATAAATCATCACTTTTTGGCTGGTTAACAGATAATGTCTCCAACTGGGAAGCAACAATTGGAAAAGTAATTGACGAAAAAGAAATTTTATTCAATTCCAATTTGCAACCTAAACTTTCTCAGGAAAAGGCTCAAAATACGTTTTACGGTGTTGAGTTGAATATGGACGCCATTGATAAACATGTAAAAACCGCTGAAGAATATGAAAATGAATTGGCGGAAATTGAAGTTGATTTAATTAATCTTAAAAAACAGCAACAAAAATTGACAGAGGAACAAGAACTTGAAAAACAAAAATTAAATAAAAAGTTCAAGAAGAAACTAAGTATTGAAAAGGAGTTGATTTCGCAAAATGAATATAAAATAGATCAATTAATTATTCAGGAAAAAAGCAATATAATTAATGGGGATGAATGGCTTAGAAAAGCAGTGACCGAAAAAAAGCAGGTTTTAAATGAGGTTGAAAAACAATTGGAATTGTTGGCCGTTTCAAAACAAAATATTACCGAGAAAATTGATAAAATAAAAGCCGAAATTAAGCGGAAAACCAATACCAAACTAAAGCAAAAGCAGCAGGAGTTAGATGTGCTTGAAAAAAGCAAAACAGAACAATTAAACACGATTCTTGCATCAATTTCAGAGCGGAAAAAACAGACCGAATCACGTCTTACGGAATTAAAAGCGCGAGAAAATGGAGAGCTAAAGAGCAAAGGTGCAGATACTGCAAGACTAACAGAGATTGATGCGCATTTGAATCGCTTTGAAAAAGACTTGCAGTACATTGACGAAAACGAACATCAGGTAATAGAATATAATAAAGACAAACGCGAATATTTCGATCAAGCTGTAGGATGGAAAACGGATTTAGAGACCTTAGAAAAGAAAAAAAGCCAAATTCAAAAAGTCCATTTGCAGGAAAAGCAAAAGACAGATGAAAAATACTATAATCAAAAGAAAATAAAAGACAGTTTAACTTCAGAATTACAAGTGTTACAGAACGATTTAGCAGCCTTTGACACTTTTAAAACTTCGAGTACTTTTACGAAAATTGAACCTGATTTTATACCCTATGACGGTGAATTGAAGGTTGAAAATACTGCACAAGTAATAATTAGACAAATAACAGATAAATATCATGCACACATTACAAAAATCAATGATTTAAGGACTGCAATTAACCTTTTTTCTGGTCAATTTTCAGCTCAAAATATTTTCAGCTTTAAAACGCAATTTATTTTGGATAATGACTATTTGACTTTTGCAGATGAATTGAAAGAATTTATTGAAGAAGATAAGGTCAATGAATTCAGCAAACGTGTAAACGAACAATTTGCGAATATTGTGCGCCAAATAGGGAAAGAAACGGGGGAGTTGCTTTCAAAAGAAGCTGAAATAGAAAAAGTGATTCGGAAAATAAATGCAGATTTTGAAAACAAAAACTTTGTTGGCGCAATTAAAAGTATGCAAATGCGCACTGAAGCTAGTTCGAATAAGGTGGTAAAAGTATTGTCTCAAATACGAACATTTAATGAGGAGAACACCTTTGCATTGGGGACTGTAGATTTGTTTTCTGATAGTGATAATACTGCAAAGAAAAACGAAAAAGCCGTGGATTTATTGAAAGTGCTAATTCGAGAGTTGGAAAATTATAAAAAAACAAAATTAACCTTGTCAGAATCCTTTGATTTGCAGTTTAAGATTGTTGAGAATGATAACGATTCAGGGTGGGTAGAGAAATTGGCAAATGTGGGGAGTGAAGGAACAGATGTGCTAGTGAAAGCCATGATTAATATTTTATTGTTAAACGTATTTAAAGAAAGTGCATCCAAAAAATTTAAAGACTTTAAATTGCATTGTATGTTGGATGAAGTAGGGCGCTTGCATCCAAATAACGTGAAAGGAATCCTACGCTTTGCCAATGATAGAAATATTTTATTAATCAATGGTTCGCCAACAAGTTATAATGCAACTCATTATAAATACACCTATAATTTGTCCAAAGTTCCGTCTAAAACTGATCAGAAAAAATATGTTACGAAAATTAGTCGCCTCATTAAAATGACCAAACCTATTGCCAATTAAATGAAATTATCACTAAAAATAGCTCAGATTTTTGTTCGGCTAAAAACGGGAGAAATCATTTCAGCTAGTTCCGCCAAAAATAAAATTGTGGAAGAACTTATTACTGAAAATATTTTGGCTAGAAATGGCAAACACCGCAAAACCATCCAATTAATTAATGCCAGAGCACTCGAAGATTTTTTAGCGAATAAATACCAAATTCAGAATTTGGATGAATATGTATTACTGCTAGAAAACAAAAGTATCGACAAAGCAGAAATGACCAAAATCGGAGGGGATTCCAAAATAAGAACCGCGCGTTCCTTCAAAGGTTTTTTAATAAACACATATAATCCAATTAATGCCGAATTGCATGGGGATTTAATGCCAATCACACCAAAATCTGGTAGCTTTACCTTTATTTATGATTTTGAATCGTTTCAAATCCCGAAAAACCTGACCATTGTTGGCGTAGAAAATCCAACCAATTTCCGATTCATAGAAAAACAAAAACAGCTTTTTAAGGCTATTAATCCGCTCTTTATTTCACGCTATCCACAAAACCAAAGCAAAGATTTGATGACGTGGTTAAAATCAATACCTAATAACTATTTGCATTTTGGTGATTTTGACCTTGCTGGAATCGGAATTTACTTGAATGAATATAAGAAGCACCTAGGCAATCGAGCAACCTTTTATATTCCACCCAATATCAAAGATATCATGCGATACGGAAATCCAAAGCGGTATGACATTCAAAAAATGAATTATAAATTGGAAGCCATTGAGGAAGAGGAGGTTTTGGAGCTGCTAAAACTAATTCATGATAATAGAAAAGGATTGGATCAGGAATATTTGATTGGGGAATAATTAACCAAAAACGATTAAAATGCTGTACATAGTTCCAACAAAAAAAGGTTTAGGAGTAGAAATTTGGGGAAATCAGGATGATTTAAATAGCCTTTATGAAGTAATCGGCAAATTTTGGAATGATGAAAACTACCTAAGTAAAGATGGGTTTGAAAGTCGTGACCAATTAATTAGTGGATTTTCTTACGAAATACGAAAAGCCATGCAGGGGAACCGATTAACGAGGAAATCAAGTCATTATTCAATTGAAGAGGGGGATTATTACGGAACGAAGATTTTTTGGGTTCATTTCTTGTTTTCTTTAGCAGCTATTAAATATAATTGATTCGTCGCAATTATACCAGAACGTAAATAGATTACGTATTGAGTTTGTTCATTTATAGAAAAAAAGGAATGACTATACTTGAATTTGTGACAGATTTCCCAACAGAACAGAGCTGTCGGGAT
>WTCE01000015.1 GCA_013138735.1 Crocinitomix sp.
ATGATAAAGAAGAACCGAAACATTATGACTTTTATGGATATATTTACTATTCTGTGACATCTAGTCACAAAATAGTAAAATTTGACGAGGCAAGCCTCGAGGTATTAAACCTGAAAGCGAATAAACCGATTAATGCCCAAATTTTAATTGAATCATTCGTTCAAATACCATCTTGAGAAAGATCTTAATGCCAATCGAACATTTTTTTCAACCTTTTACGATAAATATTCGTTACTATTATGTACGCAGTAAGCATTTGACAATTGAAACCCTAATAAATGAAAACTCTATACCCTGTTATAGCTTTCTTGTTGATGCTTTCCTCTTCGGTAAACGCGCAATTGCATGAGCATGCGCTTCAATTTAAGCAAGAATCTCTTCCGTTTATTCAAAACAACGGGCAATGGAATGACAATGTGCAGTATAGAGTCCCAATTGGTAATGGATCGGTTTATTTAGAAAAAAATGGATTTACTTTTGTTCAATACGATCCCGCAGACATTGACATGCTGCATGTGCACTTGGATGAAACAAAGCACGAAACACACAAAGAAATAGTTAAAGGGCATGCATGGCGCACACATTTTCTAGATGCGAATGAAAACCCCAAGATTACTGCCGCTAATAAACGCGACGAATATCATAATTATTATCTCGGACAAGATCAATCGAAATGGGCGAGTAATGTCCCAATTTACAACTGTGTTTCTTATGAAAATTTGTATGATAATATTGATTTAAAAATTTATAGTGTAAACGGTCATTATAAATACGATTTCATTATCGCACCCAAAACCAAACCCACCATTATCCAAATGGATTATAGCGGATTAGAGCAGTTGGAAATTAGAGAGGGACATTTAATCGCAATCACTACGGTTGGAGAATTCATAGAAGAGGCGCCCTATGCTTATCAAATAATTAATGGAGTTGAAACTCCCGTGCCTTGTAATTATACATTAAATGGTACAACAGTTGGATTTAAATTTCCAAAGGGATATGACAAAAAAGTGGAGTTGATCATTGATCCCGTACTAGTAGGAGCAACACTTTCAGGTTCCACAGTTTTAAATTATGGCCACTGCGCTACTTACGATTACGAAGAAAACATCTATACGGGTGCCCGTAATTTTGGCATAGGTTACCCAACTACAGATGGTTCTTTTCAAGTGGATTTTGGAGGTTTTCATGATATTGCCATTAGCAAATATAACCCAGACGCAACGGCTTTAATTTATGCCACTTATTTAGGTGGAACTGGTATTGATTACCCCAGCAGTATCGTTGTAAATGAAGACAACGAACTCTATTTATTGGGGACTTCTGCTTCATTTGATTTTCCAGTTTCTGATGATGCTTTTAGTGATGCTGGATCAGGCACGAAACTAATTGTAACTCACTTTAGCGTGGATGGAACCGCCATAATTGGCTCAACCTATATTGGCGGAACGGGAACAGATGGATTAAATGAATTAACAGACAATGAAGGAGACGGCAGCCGTGGAGAAATTATTGTAGATGTCGCTGGTAATTGTTATGTTGCTTCCTGCTCAAATTCAACTGATTTTCCCACAACCGTTGGTGCCTATCAAGAAATTTTTGGAGGTGGTGTGCAAGATGCAGTCATCTTTTCAATGCCTCCCGATTTATCATCACTTAACTGGTCGACATACATTGGCGGATCATCAGGAGAAGGAGCTTTTGGTTTACAACTTGACACCGATAACAACCTCTATATTGCAGGTGTTGCCTCTGATGAATTTATTACTATGACGGGCTATCAAGCCACGTATCAAGGCGGATTAAGAGATGGTTTTGTTATTAAATTGATTGATAACGGCACTACGATAGAATATAGTTCATATTGGGGAACGGCAGATAAAGACGCCGCCTTTAATGTAGACTTAGATGTTGAAGGGAATGCTTATCTCTATGGACAAAGTGACGGAGGAACTTCTGAAGTTACTGCGGATGTATATTCCAATCCTGGAAGTCATCAATTCATTTGCAAATTGAGTCCAAACTTAGAAGATTTATTAATGGGAACCGTTATTGGTGGTGGTGGTGACGATTTTATTCCATCTGCATTTATGGTAGATGAGTGCGGATTTATTTATTTCTCTGGAAACCGAGCAGAGGGTGAACTTCCTTTGACAGCTGATGCCATCCTAGAAAGTGGTGGAATGTATGTGGGTGTATTACAAGCCAATGCGGCCGATTTAGAATTTGCAACAAAATATTCCGGGATTCATGTTCACGGCGGAACAAGCCGTTTTGATCCAGCAAATAAAACAATCTATCAAGCCGTGTGTTCTTGTGAGGGATTTGTAACTACACCAGGAGCTTATGATCCCATTAACGACGGCATCTGTGATATGGGTGTCTTTAAAATTGACTTTGAAATAACATCAGTTCATGCAAACGCAATAATTAGTCCGGCAACAATTGGCTGCACACCATTTACTGTAGATTTTGAAAACTTAAGTACTGGCGGCATTTTTGAATGGAATTTTGATGATGGAACGCCTGTTTCAACTGAATTTGAACCTACACACACATTTACAGATGCGGGTGGTTATATGATTCAATTAATCGCAACTGACTCAACGGGATGTTTACTACCAGATACAACCTATATTTCAATCATTGTTTCTGATCCTATCACCCCTGAAATTTCATTTGAATTTGAAATTGATTGTGCCACAGGTTCTGTCAGTATTACCTATACAGGAGATGAAGATGTGCCAATCGTATTTGACATGGGAGACGGCACTACGTATTCGGATACGGTCTTCTCGCATTTCTACACGGAAGACGGATTATTTACAATTACATTGACCGTTGGAGATGGCGATTGCATCAACTTTGTTACAATAACAGAAGAGATCCTTTTAGGAGAAGCTGCTGTTGATATTATTTTTAATAATCCTACCTGTTATTTATTTCCAGATGGATCTGTTACGATTGATGTGTTAGAGACGACAGGTGACGAAGTAATTGAAATAGTAGATTCAGCTGGTACACTTTTAAATGTTGGTGGTTCAAATACAGCCAATACCTTAACATCAGGGTGGTATTATTATACTGTCGATTTAGGAAATGGCTGTTCATCAAGCGATTCTATTTTATTAGTTGATCCACCCGCAATTACTGCAGACATTAGCGTATTTGACGCGCTTTGTTTTGATCAGGCTAGCGGAACAGTCATTGTAGACACGGTTTATAATTGGCAAGGAGATTACTCGGACATGGTTTACATTTGGGCGCCTGATCCTAATGAAGCGAGCGGCATTGGTGCAGATACGCTCTCTGATATTCCAGTTGGGACCTATACCTTAACCATTAATGATGGAAACGGCTGTTCACGTATTTTTGACTTTACTATTGAACAACCACCGCCAATGGAGTGGACAGAGTTTGGAATGGAGTCTGCCTATTGTCGCTTATATGGCTATCAATCTGGGAACGGTGTTGTTTTTGCCGCGGTCAACGGAGGCATTCCTGATTACACTTATTTATGGACAAATTTAGAGACTGGTGAAACGAATGAAAACACAACATGGGGAGGTTTAAACCCGGGTACTTATGAAATGGTGGCAACGGATGAAAATGGTTGCGAACTCATTCAGCAAATAGTCTTAGATTCATTGAATCCGATTGCTGATTTTACAGCTAGTTCAAATCAATCAGAAACGGATTGTTTTGCCATTGTTCCTGTGGATGTTACTTATACTAACCAATCCCTTTACTTTGCCAATCCAAATGATCCTTTTGCCGATACAACCTTCCTGTTTAATTCTGATCATCCTAATGTTGACTGGATTATTTCTCATGATTTATATCAAACATATGACGTCAATTATTCAGTAAGCGCTGATTATGAAGTATGCTTGATTGCACTAAATAAAAACGGCTGCTCAGATACCACTTGCAAAATAATTGTCATTTGCGATCCATTTATCTTTGATCCAGTAAATATATTTTCACCAAATGACGACGGTATTAATGATGAATTTAACTTTATTGACCGTTCACAAGCCGTACGAGATTTTTACTGTGTGGTTTTGAATAGATGGGGTGTGGTAATTGCCGAATTCAATAGTATTGACAATGGTTGGGACGGCACCAACTCAAAAGGCAATTTAGTTCCTGATGGTGTTTATTTCTATAAATACACTGGAGTTGGCGATACAGGTGAAGCCTTTGAAGGACAAGGCACAGTTCAGAAAGTGAGTGGGAAATAAATTGAAAATTTTTGAATGAAATTCTTTTATCAAAATATTTTTTCATGTTTGTATAAAATAGCTTTTATAGCATTCTTCATCTTCAATAATTTTGCGAGCTTTTCTCAAACAGACAGTTCAATGGCGCATTTCGCTTTCAGAAATGAGGATAAATATGAAATCCGAGTAGATGACAAAAAAGTATACACCACAAACCAATTTAATTTGAGTAATGGCAAACATACAATTGAAATTTGGAATGCAGGTTTTGAAGTCATCCATGACACGATAATTGTCGTGAAAGAAGCAACAAATCTATTTAGATATGAATTCACTATTTCACCAGACTACTTCAATTACAAAAAAGAACTGCAAAATTTTAAGCTCCATAAAATTGATTACATTATTGCGCCTTCCATATTGACATTTAGTACGGTTTTTACAACTATTTTTTATTATGCCAAGGGAAGAAAACAATACAATAATTTGGTCTTACTTAAAGAAAATTTTTACACGAGTTCAGACCCGTATTTATTATCAGCATTTGATGATGATTTCAAATTAATGGATAAAGAATACACTAAAACAAGACGATTTTATTATGGTTTTCTAGGCGCGAGCGTCTTGTCATCAACTTGGGCATTTTTTGGTATTAGAGGCTATAAACTCAAGTTTAAACGTCCAACAAACACTTATTTTGAAAGCCCTTTTACAAAAAAAAACTATGCTTTAACCTTTGATTTATCTCCTAGCGGCTTTCAATTAACTCTTGATTTGTAAATATGAAATACAGTTCTATCCTATTTTTCGTACTAATTATCCTAGCTTCATCTTGTCTCAAAAAAGTTGACGGAAATGTAATACATGATAGCATTTTTGATCCACTAAGTGAACCACAAATTTGGTTTGAACAAAGCAGTATTGATTCTGCACACGTTGGTGGTGCTGTTTATCGATATACATTAACCTATGAAATTATTCATCCCGAATTATTAGATCCAAACTCAATCTATTCAATTGGTGTTAAAAGAAACGATTCCAGTATTTATGGATCTACTGTTATTTCGGGCAAATACTTTAGATTCACCATGTTTGCACAACATAAAGTTGGTGGAAATTTTTGCTCTGATTTAGGGATAAAAGGTAATGGAACAAGTTGGGTTACGGCCTCATTCTACGACTGTTTTGATTATTAAACCTATTCTTCAAAAAGAAAGCATCCATCAAATTCATTAATCACCTGTTCTGTTGAGTCATTATACGCGCCAATTGAATAGCAAAAATTTGTCTCATAAACTGGCGCTATATACCTCAATTTAAATACCGCATCATTATCAGCAACCTTAGAAACTGGCGTTAAACTCGTTTCCCCAGAATTCAAATAAAAAACGTTTATATAGGTGTTTTGAACTTTGGATAAATGCTCATGTGGAATTTTAAAGAATACATCTAAATAGCTTTGATATGGATTGTCCGAATTATCCTTATAAAAGCTATGACTAAAATAATACCATGAATCTTCATAATAGTCCATATATGCTTCATCAAGCATACTCGCGTGTAATTCTTCATCAACATTGAACTTTTTATAGCAGCTATTGCAAACCAATAATCCGACCGATATTACAATTAAAAAAACTCTCATATATTCCAAGTTAAATTAATTCCGTTTGGCCCCAATCCTAACACCAACTGATTCTGAAATGGACTCACTTTATTATAAGATGGCCTAATAATTTTTTTCTTGAAGTACCTTGCGCCAATGATAGTTGCAACCACAGATGCTCCGGTTAAAGCAGTCCCGGTATAAAACCAAATTCGGTAAGAATTATACTTATTGCTATTGAAATATAATTCATTTTTCAGATGATACATATTAAGAACAGAGGTAGTTTTTGGATATCGGTCAACTCCTTGATAAATTTTTCGCTCAAAATTCGTCATACGTTCAACAGAAAAAACTGTCCCAATAGCAAATAGTGAGGTTAAAATTAACGGTGTTCTTCTAAGTTGTTTCCCTTTTTTGATATAACCTGGTAAGTCTTTTTGATAACTATGAAATTCATCAGAATGTTTCAAATAAACCATTAAGTCCGTTCTTTCATTATCAAATATTTCGAAAGAGATTTGTTCTTTGTTAAAACCTGGTGCCCAAACTTCACCCGTATAGTTGCCAACTGGCAATTTAATACTAGATTGATTAATCAATAAAGTATCTGGAAGTTGAATTTCAAAATAACGCTTATCTATTCTTAATTCACCCTCCAAATCAACTCCAAAACGTATTTCTCCTTCACCTTGACTCCAAGATTGAAAAACTGGAATCAAGAATAAAAAAGTTGTTAGAATTTGAATTAAACCGATTTTCACAATGTTTCCTTTATGATGAATATTAGTACAATAAATATATTAACTTGATTTTAAAAGATCGTCTAATTATCAAAAAAAATTGAACTTTAAAAACAATTTGGCCTTGCTCAATAGTACATTCTTTCACCGAAACTCTATATAGGAGAAACTAAGGCGCTGCTCAAGTTTGAAGCAATTCAAAAATTCAGTAATCTATAAAAGTTAAGAAATTAAATAAGGGAAGTTTTTTTGTTAAAGAGAAAAAAAACAGGCAGATTTTCGAAGAATTTCATTCATTAACCCAAAACTTATGAAAAAGTAATATACTTTCTTCTCCTACTCTATCTGCCTGCAGTACAAATTTACGTATTATTTATTATTATGCAAACGTAGTTTCGTCCGAAAGGCGCATATAAACGACCAAACGCGCTATTTATAAACATCTTCGCTTCGATACTGCTCAAAATACCACATTCTATGCTAAAAAACAGATGCAGCCAAATGACATCATCACAAGCCTAATTATAAAATATATTTGAAATATAATGGTTTTGAAAAGTCAGGTTTCCAATATCACAGGATTTTGTGAACTGATATTTTACTTTAACTCAAGTTATCAAGACTGTACTTATACGTTGTGAAAGGATGCAAGTTGAAAAAGAACAGGCAGATTTTCGAAGAATTTCATTCATTAACCCAAAACTTATGAAAAAGTAATATACTTTCTTTTCTTCTACTCTATCTGCCTGCTGGTCAAAAGTAATGATAATCTTTTCTTATGCGTGCATAATTTCTTTTAGTGGTAGTTAAAACGGGATAAGGGGTAAATTTATGGGCCCGCAATGACGCATTGAATATTCAAACTGCACTTTTATTGTCTTACCACACTGTAAACCGTTAAAAATGCCCGTAAACGATATTAAAATCAGTACATTGACTACGTGAATTCTTAATTCCTATGAAAAGATACAGCATCTTCATCATTCTATTTCTTCTCCAATCGAATCTTTTTGCGCAGATTACTTTTGAGAATGACACTTGGGAACCGATTGGTAATACTCAGCTCCGCGAGCGATATGACGATATCGACAATATGGACGGTCTCAACGACGGTGCAATTATGGTCGACGGTCAAGACACAATTGGACCACTAGGTGTCCTATATACTTTTCAAGGAACCATGGAGCTTGATGAGACTTTCCACATTGAAACTTACACGTACAAATACAACGGGTCCTACGTCAAGTATTTTATAGAACTATACAACCTTACGGATGAAGTCATATTAAATTCAAGTCCGTTAATCACGCATGGTACTTTTGATACTCCTGTAGAATCTGTTTTAACAATATTGGATTATGCTGCAATTGCCAGTGACGCAGGTGATGTTTTGCAATTGCGATATGTTCGCGAAAACACAGTGGCTTCAAATCATGTCGCGCGTGATTTTGCAATAGATAATTTCAGCCTTAATGGTTCAGAAATTGCTGCTTTTGACCAAGTTTTTGCACCAAAACCTTACTTGGATATCACACCGCTTACACCTACTGGAAGCGAATTGTTAGAGATGGGGCAAATATTAGCTGACATGTCTGATTTAATGCTAGGAACTGAACCTCCTACTGTCGAGGATCTTTTGGATGCCGTGGCTGATTATGACGCCCAAGAAATAATCGTAGCTGGCGAAAACATAACTGGAATTGAACACTTAAGCAAATCAGATTGGGGACAAGCCGCCTTTTTAAAAGTATTCGCCCAACATCTTAAGTTTTCTCCAGATGATCCAACAGTATACCCAAATGGATGGACACTGCAAGAAATGGCGGTGCACACAATTTGGCTATTTTCCGATCAATATTATAAAGGTGAAATACCATTCGACTATATTAACTATAGCTATAAACTATATGCGGGGCCAGCTGCTTTTTTGATTCCATTATTGGATGAGCGGCGGTATAATTTATTCTATTATACATTGTATATGCATAGCCGTAAAATGGTTTATTATTGGTCGCCAACTTATATCACGGGAATTGCCAATACAGGTGCAATTAATGAAGACGATATCTATAATATTTCAGGCATACAATTAGTCTTTGGATTGATGCAAGAAACACCGGTGGAACAATTGCAGTGGACAAAATGCTTCAAGCGTTACTACGAACGTTTCATGAGCTTTAGTCCCGGAACATCAGACGGAATGAAGCCAGACGGTGCTTCTTTTCATCATTATTCAGCATTGAACAATTACACCTATTGCTATAATACGCCGTCTAAAATCTTACCAATCCTGCAAGGAACATCCTTTCAAATAAGTGAAGATGCATACAAAAACTTAAGAAGAGCAGTTTACGGCCAATTGATGGTAGCCAATGATAATGTTGAGCCACTAGGAATGTCGGGTCGACATCCACAAGCGAGGCAAATTGCACCCAATTCAAATGACATTAGAGCCTTGGCAATTGTTGGTGGCGATATTTTAGAATTAGGTGGTCCTGATCCTATTTTGGCAGGTGCCTATATCAGGCATTGGGGTCCGCATGCTGATTTTCCTGATGACGGGGCTGAAACACTCTCAGGCTTTATTCAAATGAACTATCACACAGGAGGTGTTTATTGGAAAGATGATTGGATGATTAGCACACGTGGACAAACTAACTGGGGTTTTGGTGCTGAATTTGCCATTGATTCGGCACATCCTGAAAGCTCTCTAAATAGAAATATATATGGCAGGTATCAAAGTTACGGAACCTTAGAGGTTATATATACTGGTGGACAAGCACTAGGGAATGGTTTTACGCCTGACACTTGGAACTGGAATTATAATCCTGGTGCAACAACAATTGTTTTGCCTTGGGACTTGTTAAAGGTTGAGAATAGCGTTGGACAAAGAGAATTTCAACGAAATGGATTTACAGGAACCTTGGCCTTCGATCGATTAGAACATGATGCATTATCAAAAACCTATGGCAATTATGGCTTGTTTGGAATGGATTTTTTGGAAAGTACAGAAAACCAAGGTTTTTCGTTAGGTGATCCAAACAATCATGACTCGACTTTTACTTTTAAGAAATCAGTCTTCTTTTTTGAGGATTTTATCCTATCTCTTGGATCAGGGATTTATAACGAAACTGAAAGTCACAAAACAGTAACAACCCTTTTTCAACGCTCGTCATTCTTCTTTTCAACAGTAATAGTCGAAGATGAAGTTTATGAAGACTTTGGTTCGTCGATATTCGAAACTTCGGCCGACCATTGGCTCATAGACAATTATAATACGGGCTATTATGTCGTTGCAGGAAGTGATGATATTATATTACAACGAGAGCTACAACAGATTCCACAGTATGATCAATACGATCATACATTAGCTGAATCGAATCCAGCCTCGGATGTTACAATCGCTTACTTAGATCATGGTACAAATCCGACAGCCGCCGCGTACGAATTTCTCGTTTTTCCAAATACCGCACCGTCCGACATGACTGATTTTTCTGAATCAATGTCCGACCCAGAAACAAAACCTTATGCTATTATTCAAAAAGATAATAATGCGCATATTGCCCATGACGTAAGTCACAATATTCTCGGTTATTCGCTTTTTAGCAGCAATACAAATCTCGACAATGAACATTTGGTAAAAAGTAATGATATCCCATGCTTGATAATGTACAAACAAATCAATCCAATTAGGGTTCAACTATCCTTATCAAATCCATATTTAGGTTTTCATTATCGCAGTTTCGATAGCTCGGCAGTAGTCCCAATCCTCATTACTATGCGCGGTGTTTGGGATTTAGAAACGCCACAACCAGATGTCATTCGTGTGGATTTTACCGACTCAACTTCAACTTTTGAATTTGATTCTTTCGACGGCCTTCCAATAGAAGTCTTTTTGATTAAATCAGACCTTTCTATTTCAGAATCGAATATCAACATTGAGCTATTTCCAAATCCCACCAAATCCCATTTAAATATTCGATCAGACACACCTATTAACCGTGTCAGGATTATTGATGCATCAGGCAAAACTATGATGTGCACTCTAATTAATTCAAGCATCAATGTTGCAAACCTTGCGCCCGGAACTTATACGCTTGAAATGGAAACTGAAGGAGGAATTATCATTCGGCGGTTTACGAAGATGCCCTAGTCGCAATCCCAATTGCAAAACACACGTGAAAAAAGCTTCTTAAAGAAGAAAAACTATATTTAAACAAGCTACTTACGTAGCGAACAAAAGCTCATTTTAACTTCGAATACTGTGGTAAAATAGCTGCAAAAAATAAAATTGATATTGACATGTATTTTGTCTCTCGGCTAGAAGAATAACGAATCATTATAGAAACATCATAAATAAAAAATGAATGGGGGTTTTAATCATTTCAAACGACTAAAGGTGAAAACCAAGCTTAATCTCTAATTAATTAGCGATTAAAATTGTGTAAATTGCATATTAGTCACCCTTCAAATGAAATTAATACTCAGTCTAATCACTTTTTTAGGATGCATGCAACTGCTTTATGGTCAAATTGTGATCAATGAAGTTTGTGCTGCAAATGGTTATGTTATTCAAGATTTTGAGGGCGACTATGAAGACTGGATTGAAATTTATAATCCAAGTCCCGATCCGATATCGCTGGATGGTTATTATCTAGAGACTTTTGATACCCAACAAAAAAGATGGGATTTTCCAGACGTAATATTAAGACCTGACAGTTGTATGCTTATCTTTTGTTCAGGGAAAGACAGGTCTTTGGTAATAGATCATTACGAAGTCCCTATTTTTCCGGGCACATTTTGGAGGTATCAAATAGGAACAGCAGAACCCAGTCCAACTTGGACCAATCCAGGGTTTGATGATTCAAGTTGGGACTCAGGACAAATTTCAATAGGATATGGAGATGATGATGATGCGACAATAATTTCGGTTACTACATCTCTTTACATGAGAGATACGTTTTCCTTAACAACTACTGACCAATTTCTATCCGGTTTTATGGCAATGGATTATGATGATGCTTTTGTCGCCTATATCAATGGTGTTGAAGTTGCTCGAAATAACATTTGGAATGTGGGCAGGCCGGCTTTTGATGCTTATGCGACAGAAGAACATGAAGCGGCATTTTATTCATGTCCCTCCCCTGATCCTTTTGATTGCGCAGAATTCTTTTTCCTTGATGAGGCCACGCTCCAAAGTGCATTAGTTATTGGTGAAAATGTCTTTAGCATGCAAATTCACAATTTTGATGAAGGCCTTGATGACATGTCGGCTTATGTTTTACCGATTTTAGGAGTGGCAGGTTCTGACACCACGTTCTTTAGTTTCCCTGAGACCAGTAATCTGCATACGAATTTTAGCCTTTCGAGAGAGGGCCAACGCTTGAGTTTAAAACACACAGACGGAACTGTAGCAGATGAATTTATTGTTGGAAATGTTCATTTTAATCAATCACGTGGAAGAGTTCCAGACGGATCAGACAACTGGTGCTTATTGGCTAACCCTACTCCATGCGCTGCAAACGCTACTACGTGCTATCAAGGCTACGCGGCTAATTGCAGCGTTTCCTTAGAATCTGGCTTTTATGATGGATCTCAAAGCGTAACCATTACTACAGATCCACCAAATGAAACAGTCTATTACACCTTAGATGGCAGTTATCCTGATGGCCTATCTCCTATTTATTCAGAACCAATAACCTTTAATAGTAGCGGAACTTTGCGAGCGACTGTATTAGCATCAGACCCCAATTTACTACCCAGCGAAACGGTCACTAAAACGTATATCATAGATGATTCATCTACTATGCCTGTAATTTTTATAACCACAGATTCTTTGTGGCTGTTTGACACCTTGAGCGGCATTTATATGCTCGGACCCGGAGTTGATACTGCCGTACAGGATTTTCCGTATTGGGGCGTGGCAAATTATTATCAGGATGTTGAATTACCTGGTCATGTTGAATATTTAGATGCCAATCAAACCAAACAAATGGGGCAAGATTGTTCTATTAAAATACATGGTAATTTTTCAAGAGGTTGGCCTCAAAAAAGTTTTCGGTTTTTAGCCAATGAAAAGTTTGGTGATGGATGGTTTAATTTTGCTCCTTTCCCTGACAAACCTAATATCAAGCGTTTAAAAAGTTTTAATGTCAGAAATGGAGGGGTTGACTATAATACCACCCACGTGAGAGATGGATTAATGAATAGAGCCGCCAGGGACCTTAATCTTGAAATCATGGATCACATTGGCGTCTTAGTATATATTAACGGAGAATACTGGGGTGTTTATGGATTAAGAGAGCGTCAGGATGAGAAATACATTGAATCGAATTACGAAGTAAACGGCGATAATATTGAATTATTAAGATTCAGCGGAGATGAATTTCAGGGTTCAAATGATAATTATTTGGCCATGGTAGAATACATTGTTGACAATGATATGGCCATAGATTCACATTATACATGGGCTTCAGAAAATCTAGACATAGAAAATTTTGTTGACTATATGCTAACAGAAACGTATTACGGCAATTTTGATTGGATCTCTGATGGAGGGCAGACGAACAACATTAAATTCTGGCGAAACACGTTGCCTGCAAGTAAATGGAGGTATATTTTATGGGATACCGATTTAGGCTTAAGCCTCGTTAACTTTGGAGCTGGAACTGGAGTAGAATACAATTACCTCGGTGCAATTCTTGGGCCGGAATTTACTGACCCTCATTCTAGAATGTTGCTGAACTTATTAGACAATAAAGAATTTAAAAACTACTTTATCAATCGTTTTGCAGATATCGTAAACACCACTTTTAGTCCTGAAACTTTTGGAGCCGTTGCCCAAGAAGTGTATGATGAGTTTGAACCTGAAATGGAGCGCCACTTTGATTTATGGGGGCAGCCAGATAAATTTGTATTTGATTCATTCTACTTAGGTAGATCCGAAAACGTAGCCGAATGGAATTCTGAATATGACTCGATTATGTATTTTATCAATAATCGACCTTTTCACATGCGTAATAACGTAGAATTCACTTTTGGTATGACCGATCAAGTAGACATTACGCTAGATGTTGAACCAAAAGGGGCTGGACATATTCAAATTAGCACGATAGTCCCAGACGAATATCCTTGGACCGGCGTATACTACAATGGAAATCCAGTAAGAATAACTGTTTTTGCAAACCCCGGCTATTCTTTTTCACATTGGGAAGGATCCAATATTATCGCAACAAATGACAGTACATCTATTCGAAATAATTATCCTTTGGACGAAAACTTAACGGCACATTTCAATATAGTTGAAAACGACATTCTCACTTACCCTAATCCTTTTACAAACGAAATTACTTTCGAAATACACATGGCCGAAAAGGGTCAAGCTTCTGTTAAATTATATGATCTTTCTGGAAGATTGGCGGCAGAGGTAATTAGCTACAATAGTTATTTAGAAGCAGGTATACATCAAATCACTTTTGATGCTGCAGCTTATAATCTGCAATCTGGTACCTATATCATGGAATTTAAAACTGGTGAAACTGTAAAAACATCAAAAATTGTCAAAATCAACAACAACTAAAATGAAAAACTTACTCTTATTCGTATTCATATCAAGTCTTATTATCTCATGTAATAAAGAACCAGGTGAAG
Organism: Crocinitomix sp.; assembly: GCA_013138735.1. Taxonomy (GTDB): domain Bacteria; phylum Bacteroidota; class Bacteroidia; order Flavobacteriales_D; family Crocinitomicaceae; genus Crocinitomix. The sequence goes on from WTCE01000015.1 coordinate 14,223, forward strand.
GTGGTCTTGCAACTATTACAGGAAAAGTTAATGTTGAAGATTACAATCAAAATTTTACAACCTTGTGGGCTGAATATCCCGGAGCTGATTTAGACGTATATATTATCTATGGCAATAACGTCACTTTTAATGATCGCGTTAAAACTGGCCCAGACGGAACGTATCAATTCATTGCTTTAACGAAAGGCGATTATAAAATTTACACGTACTCAAAAGACTCGACTTTAGAATCACCTTCGGGTCAAATAACGATAATGGAAAATGTCACAATTGCAGAAAAAAGACAACAAGTGATTGTGCCCGACATGACAATTTTCGAATAAAACTGAGCTAGATTTTCAAACTCAATTCTTCGCTTTTATCAGACCCTTCTTCTGTAAGAATTAGCGACAATCCCAATTGTAAAAAACAGATGAAAAATCACCTTTTTTTAGATCCTCAGGTGCAATGAAAAAATTGCCAACGCCGGCATCTCCCCACATAATGTCTCCTTCAGAATCTAATTGAAAGAGGACTATCCAATTTTTAATACTATCGTCATACATCCGCGGGTCATCTTGCGTGAAATATGGATAGCCTCCAATTTTATGCCCTGTGTTCACAGCAAATTTACCATAGGCTCGTGTAATTTCTCTTTCCTTTTCACCAAATCGTTCCCAAAAACCGAACGTTTCATACTCGAAATATTGATCCATATAAATGCTAGAGGGAGGAATAAAATCTACACCCTGTTTGAATTTCATTGCATACTGATTTGGACTTTGCAAAGGAGACATATGATCTCCGTATTGTCGTATCGCTTCCAATTCAGGAAAAGCAGCACGACTTACATTTTCAGTATTTTCATGGTAAATAACCCGATAGTTTTTTTGAGGTTTTCGGTCTCCTAAATCTAAACCATAAGAATGAGACCTTTCAATGAAAAACTGAACGACACCTGATGTTGGATAACCATCCAATTGAGGCATTTCAGCAAAATTAATTTGTGCTAAAAAGTCTAAATGTTTGCCGTTGGCATCCAATGGCAAATCTAAATTATCTGGAAAATAAGGAAAGCCACCAACTTTACTCTGCGTGGCTGTTGTTTGCTCCTGTTTTTCTAATGCAACTTTGTTTCGCGCCAACTTTGATGCCAATACATTATCCGTAAAAGGCCGCATTTCTTTGGGCAACTTTGCCATTACATCTCTTTTAGAAATAGATGATCCTGACCGGGCCTTTCTTTTGGCAATATTTGCGACAGCTTTCGGTAGCTGCTTTTTATCCGTATTTGTACTTTTTTGACTTAAAGCCAATAATTTCGCCAAACCTCTGAGAATGTTCATTTCCTATCTATTTAGACTTATAAATATACGGAATTCGTTAGATTTATATACAACGGTTACCGCTGAAAGGGCTATGGAAAAACTGCCACTCCATTCAATTTACTCAAAATCCACTGCGACAATCATTTCGTTACGGCGGTTAATCAAATCAAAGGGGGAATTATATCCTAAAAAACTAAATTCATTCTTGTGTTTGATGTTTTGCTCTGCCAAAAGTTGGACTAATTTTTCTTTGAAAAGCGCAATCTTTGTGTCACTGGCAAATCCGCCAAATGTAATTGAAGCAACTGTGCGCTCTGGTTCTTCAACAAATTGTACTTCTTTATTATTTGGTACAGGCAAATCCTCCAGCTTATACTCAGCAGGCACTAAAAATTTCATTACCATTTGAGTGTCCATTTCTATTTCAACTGGCGAGGTCATGGCAATTTTTTGACCTTTATCATTCCCTCCAAAAATATAACCAGCTAATTTTCTAAATCCCAAACTAGAACCTTCTTTATAAGAAGCCACATCCAAAGTAACGTAAGAAAATGTTGCGGGTTCATACTTTCGAATTTCAAATCCGTTAAATGTCTTCAACACCTCAAAAGGAGGCATTTCAATTTTTGAACTCAGTGATTTTGCCCAAATTTGACTCGCAATAAATAAGATTAGTAAGGTGGATAAAATGTAAATCATTCGTTTCATGTATGTTAAACTTCATATATGAAAACAGTTAGGGCGCTATATTGTTCAATTTAACAAAGCGAATAATACACCACATTTATGTCCCATGAGCAGTTTTACTTGCGCGGTGCATCTAATTCATTAGCAGCGCTTCTTATTTGTTGTTAGCTGTCCATTTTCTCTTAAGTAAAGAGAATCAATTTGTACCATAGTCACTAAATAATATTTTAAGTTTTATTCCGGCAGAAACAACAAGCAAGTGTCTTCTATAGTTTACCGTAAATGGAACTGAATTGGAGAATGGGTCAGTTTCTTGAATCGAATAGCTGTATTTGACGTCACCGCCTGAAAAATTCAAATACCACTCAGCATCTGGCCAACGTTCGTGAAAGAACCTTAAACCCAATCGATAGAAGAAATTAGGTTTGGTATGAGAAGTAAGTGAATAGATTATTGATTGATTAGCTGTGTTTTCTCGGATTCCATATTTGTAATCCCTGTGATTTACTTGTCTTAATCCACCACCAAAACTTGGCGAAAATTTCCATTTCTGAATACTGAGATCGTGAATATATTCAATAACAACTTTAAAATCTCTGAGGGCATTTCCTGTTGAATTAGTCGCGTCAAGTTCGAAATCATTGTATAAAAAATAGGCGTCACTCCTAGATAAAACTTCAGCTTTATACTTTTTATCCCTTAGGCCAAAACCTCCAACAGAACCATTAAGTTCAAGACGATTTGATTTGTTCAAATAGTAGCCAATACCTCCCTCTAAATTTAAAGACATCAGGCGACTATTCGTGAAAATATCTACAGAATGGGTCTGAGGATTCGCCTTTCCAGTAAGCATTATTCCAACCTGAGGTCCCATTCGAGTGTAAGCTCGGCTTTCATCCTTCTGCTGCGCAAATAAAGGAGAAGTAAAAAGAAGAACCAAAATAAAAAGGAGACCATTTTTCATTTTAGTATAGGTATATGATTTCCGTAGAGTCTTTGAAAACAGTACCATCCGAAAGTCTAAAATATATATGGAATTGCTGGAAACTTGGAAAATCAGGATTATTAATTAAAAGTAGGTCAATTTCATCAACGTTATACTGATCATTAAAATCATTAGCATAAATTTTAGTGATAAAATATCCTTCACTTCCATTCGCAGGTAAGCTTCGGAAGTAATTATCATTTAGAATAACAAAAAGGTCAGTCAGGTTTGTACCAGCAGGATGGGAAACATCAAAATCGAAATCACTGGTAATTACCAAAGAGTCCAAAGGGTTCGCATTAATTGGTGGCGTCTCGGTATCGGGATAACGACCCGACCTACTTATTTCATCCGCATCCAATACAAGTTTTATGGCAAAAGTGGACATAGACATGCTGTCGGCACTGGATTTCACCGGCCACATATTAGAGTTGTCAGCATTGTGGGCTTTTAGACCTATCCATTCATAGCTAACATCATAATCACCTTCGCATGAAATGATGCAAATTATAATTGGGATAATTAGGAGTATTTTTTTCATCTCAATGACCACTTTCTTACGAATATAACAAATGTAACGTTAAGATTCGTGCTGAAGAAACTGCTAGAAGTTTAGAGAATACACTTTAATTTTTACCTGTTTACCTTTAGAATTGAATTTTTATTGAAAGGCAAATGAAAGTTAACGCAAAATTTTTCATATACCTCACTCGGTATCCCAAGATCAGCTACAAATAGTTGCATATTGACCAATTGCGGATGATAAAGTATTTTTTTAGGAGCGGCCAATGTCAAAACAGTATCTGCATTAAAAAACAATTGCGAATCACTATCAAAAAGGCCAGTTGGTAAATCTAAACTGATGCGGTATGCCTTCATTTTATTGAAAGCTTCTAATTTTTGCACGAGATTCTCACGTAAAGGAGGCCGCTGAGAAAAACCCAAATAAGCATCTACAATAACATCTGGGATAACATTTTTATATCGTTTTACACCAAACTTCAACGCACGCTTGAGCTGGAGAGCGGGCAATTCATTTAATTTTTCGGTTAACAAATCAATTTGCACTTCATATCCCCAAGCTGCAAGCCGCCTTGCAGCAACAAGTCCACCGCCTCCATTGTTCCCGGGGCCAACTCCAACTAAGATTTTAGTTTTAAGGTTAGGGAATTTAGTGGCCGTAAGAAGCGCCAAATTTAGCCCGGCACTCTCCATCATCAATTCAATTGGGAGGTGATACTGCGCAACCGCATAGTAATCCATTTCTCTAAAAGTATCCAAACTTAATGCCTCTTCTTGGGGAACTGTTATTTCAGGATATGACATTCAAATCTTCTTTAATTCAACTTCCTTGCTCATTTTCGCAATCATAAACTTAACCCTTTTTATATCAGTGCTGAATCGCAAACAATATCAAATATTACCAGTCCGTGATGTGCCTTGTTTTCTCCCTTGCAATCAGTAGTTTTATTCTTTATTGTGAATTTCTTCTATTTCTTTTCCTAAAAAATGTCCAATAGCAATTCTTAAAATTATCATTACAGATAACTCAATAAGTTCCTCTGTAGTTATTTTCATAATTGTATGAATAATATCAGATGCAATTAAGAAATCTAATGACAATAATATATAAATACCTAATTCACATCTTATTTTTTGTATTTCAAAAAGCGGAGTTTTAAGAATTCTTTCCCTATATATTTTATCAATAATTTTGTAAACCCAAAAATCAATATGGCGATTCCAATAACATCTATTATATCTGCAATAAATAAAAATATTTCTTTAATCCAATCCATCTATTGGTGAGTTAATAGAATATATTATCTCTAACTGAATAGCTTTAAATACTTCTTTTAGGCAATTGATTTGGATTAAGTAATACCTGCTATTTTTTTCGCCAATTGCTTTCAATTTTGCATCCACTATTTCGTAACAATGCTAAAATAGGACAACGTGCATCTACTTTTTCACCCATGGCTTTTATGTCTGCATCACTGGCTTCTCCAGTTACAATTACATCCATTCGTACCGCTTTGTAGCTATCATTTGAATGATCAGACATACCCATAAAACCGGAAAGATCAAGGTCAATTTCAATGTTTATATCAATTTGACCAATCTTCAAAGAGAGCTCTTCAATAACAACCTGAGCTTGCTCATTTTGACACCCCGCTAAGGAAGCCACAAAATATTGCATTGGGTTAGCTCCGGAATTTAATCCACCTTCTTCAACAGGTTCATCTAATTGAAGTTTCCATTCTGTATCAGTAATATTAACTTTAGTTGGCCAGCCATTTCCTTGTGCCTTTGCCTTGAAAGTTTCAATATTTGTATTCTCCATTTTTATTAAAATTTATTTTGCCTTGTTTAATCAGTTTTTGGCTTATACTGTTTTTCAATTATATTAAATCGACATTACATATTATATCCAATAATGCTGGTCCATCATGTGCCTTCATTTTTTCCATTGCTGGGATTAAGTCTTCTGGTTTTTCAACGCGAATTCCAAGGGCACCACAATTGTTAGCAAAGTCTGCAAAATTTGGGTTGTGTAAGGATGTTTTCCATACATCATGTTCTCCTGCTCTCTGCTCCTTACTAATTTTTCCTAATTCGGAATTATTAATTAGAATGTGCTTAATTGGCATATTATATTTAACAAGCGTTGTCAGTTCAGAAAGGTATTGACCAAGACCTCCATCACCAGAAACCGACCATACAGGACGCGTATTTTGCACCGCAGCCCAAGCGCCCATTGCAGCAGGTAGTGCAAATCCTATAGAACCTAAATAACCAGACATTAATACGCTTTGGTTTGTAGCTTCAAAATATCTGCCAAAAGAATAAGCGTTATTCCCAACATCTACTGTAATTACAGCATCTTTTGGAGTTAGTTTATTCATGGCTTCAAATACCGCAATTGAACTAATGCCATTACTCTGGTCATCATTCATTCTGCTTGACTTTTCTTCTCTCCAAATGGCCCATCTTTGAGCAATTTCTTCTTGCCGATTCTCCGTATTTGTTTTCCCTTTTAAATCTGTTTTAAGTTCATCCACTGTGACACTAATCTCTCCCCAAAGTGCACAATCAACTTTATGGAATTTACTTAAGGCCATAGGGTCAAAATCGACCTGAATAATTGGCTTTTTTGGTGTAATTCCGGTATGATTTGAAAAAGAAGCACCAAATACAATCAATAAATCTGATTCATTCATAAACCAAGAGGCAATGGGTGTACCTGACCTTCCTAAAACACCACAACCTAAAGGATGCTTGTCTGAAATGATTCCTTTCCCTTTAAATGTTGTAATCACAGGACAATTTAGTGATTCAGCAAACTCAATAATAGCAGATGCATGAAACCGAGAACCATGACCAACAATAATAGCAGGGCTCTTTGAATTCAAAATCATTTCTTTTGCCTTTGCCATCATTTCTTTAGGTGGAGAAATATTAAATGGCGTTATTCTATTCTCAGGTGTTTGAGCAGTTTCATTGTCTTCTATAGGTACAATTTGTACCTCATCCGGAAATGTAATATGTGATACATCTCTATTTATGATGCTACTTTTAATGGCCAAGGACATTAATTCTGCATGTTTTCCATTTTCGTGGACCGCATGATTAAAATTGGCAACGGATTCAAATGCGCGCACCAAGTCTACCTCTTGAAAGGCACCTGTCCCCACTACTTGAGAATTGACAGATCCTGAAAGCGCTAATAAAGGAACACGATCAACTTTAGCATCCCACATACCGGTATACATATTCGTTGAGCCAGGACCTGCAATACCAAAACAGACGGCTGGTTTTCCTGTTAATTTTGCATAACCACTTGCCGCAAATGCAGCGGCACCTTCATGACGGATCCCATAAAATCTCATCTTGCCTTGTTGCTCTTGTCGCATCATGGCTTCTGCAACACCTAAATTACTGTGACCAACCATTCCAAATGCAGTATCTACTCCCCAATTGGTCATAGTTTCAACCATTACATCCGAAACAGTTCTTTGGTGCTCATCTTCTTTTTCAACACCAACATAAACGGCATCACCCTCTTCCTTAACCAAGAAAGTGTCAATTCCATCATCAAAACCTCCTGGTGGCAGACCAGTGCATGGATGAAAATCCCATCCGTGCCAAGGACATCTTAACATGCCATTTTCAATACTGCCTTCTCCTAACGGTCCCCCTTGATGCGGACATCTATTATCTAAAGCAGAAAATTTTCCCTCAAAATGGGTCAAGCAGATTCCTTTGTGATCAGCCAATACTGTTTTTACTCTTCCCTCAGGAAGGTCTTTTTTGCTATCTAGCACTTTGTGCCATACCATTTTTTTAGCCATATCTATTGTTTTTTACTCATGATGTTCTTCAGTCTCCGAATGTTTTTTCTGCCCAAAATGAAGGTTGTAAATTAACCCTAACGAAAGTGTACTTTGGCTCAATTCGCCTGTGATGAATTTATACTCTGCAAAAGGGAGTAAATTTTTAAAATTAAAATGAACCCCTAAGCCCATAGAAGCGCCCCAAGCACTTGTTGTGTGGCTCTCTTCATTGTGGGTTTCATTTTCGACACTATAGTTGATCCCTATCAAAGGATAAATGCCAGCCTTGTGTTTGATTTCAAAAATGTAATGTGCAACAAATCCGTATTCGGTCAGTTGTACGTCAACTTCCTCATGTTTGATTGATGGGAAATAACTGAATTCTGGTCCAAAACATATATGTTCAGTCAAACCATAATAAATTCTAAAATTTGGAGCGAATTGTTGAATATCTGTTCCATAAGAACCTCCAGCACCAAACATAATTGACTGTGAAAGTCCAGTTTTCGAAGTAATCGATAATGCAATTATCAACGCTATTTTAAAAGACTTAAACATGATTTAAAAACTCCTTCCTAGCTTCATTCAAAAAATTTATAGCCTTTATTGCATCTATTTGAGAGGAAGGCAGAGTTGCGCCATTCCAATCCGATCTCCAATCCCCTATTGTTAAGCCAGTTAAGTTTTTTGAGACAACTTCAGTACCATCATTATAAGCTGATGCATAATAGTAAAGATCATCCACCAATGAATCCGGAATAGCAAGTCCAGCAGCCATGAAAATTGATCCTTCTGAATTTATGCTGGCATATACTCCCAAATCAAAATGATGCGGCCAAATTCGAATCGGTGATGCTAAATCATTTTCATCTAAAAAAGTTTCAAATGCATTTTGTCCAATATTGAGTTGGGCTATAATTTCATTTAATGCATCTGCTTTGAATGTGAATTTATCATTATCCCCAATTGTTGCATAAGGCAAGTCATAATGAAAGTTATAGCTGTACGGTTGCTTGATTTCATTTTTTGCGGCCAGCGCTGAAATCCAAATTAGGATTGAAGAATGTGTATTTTGTTGTAAATCTATTGAATCAGTTGCAAATCCATCTTTTAACCACTCCAAATGAGCCCTTTCTAAGTTAATTGCTAGTTGATGATTTCCCGAACCAAAAGCATGGGTTTCCATTCTTTTTTTGTCCGAATTCCAACCCACGTTAGTATGACTATCGTCCAGTTCCTTATTCAAAAAACTTATTCCCGCAGCTGCCAAATATTGCGCTACCAAATGTAATTGTTCAATTGTTTTTTTCATGTTTTAACGTATAAATCCTGCGTAATTAATTCCTGTTAGATAGTACATTTCTCTGTTCAGAGTTGATAAGTCATCCTTATTAAATTGACTGATATTATCATAACCACATGAACGAGCAATTACCTTTATTAAATCATTAGATGCATTGAAGAACCTTTCTAATCGTTTGGCTGCCAAGTTTATTTCAATGCGTTGTCTCAAGTGTTCTTTTTGCGTAGCAATTCCAACTGGACAATTATTGGTGCTACAAGCCCTCATACCAAGGCAGCCAATTGCTTGCAAAGCCGAATTAGAAACGGCAACGGCATCTGCGCCTAGCATCAAAGACTTTGCGAAATCATCCGCGATTCTAAGTCCACCTGTAATGATGAGCGAAACATCCTTGGCTCCTTGATCATCCAAAAACTTTCTAGCTCTGGCTAATGCCGGAATTGTAGGCACGTTAATATTATTTTTAAGCACATCTGGTGCAGCGCCTGTTCCACCACCCCGTCCATCTAAAATGATGTAATCCGCATCAGCTTCTAATGCAAAAGCAAGATCTGACTCCAAATGACTTGCGGCCAATTTGAATCCTATCGGTACACCTCCTGAAATTTCTCTTACCTTATCTCCGAATGCTCTAAAGTCCTGCGCTGTTTTTAAATTTTCATCCGTAAACGTTGCTGGAGAAATAGCAGAAACACCCTCTTCCAATCCTCTTACTTTTGCAATTTCTCCCTGCACTTTATTCCCAGGTAAATGCCCACCAGTTCCAGTTTTTGCACCTTGTCCACCCTTAAAGTGAAAAGCTTGAATATGTTCCAACTTATCCCAAGAAAAACCGAATTTAGCCGAAGCTAATTCATAGAGGTATTTAGAGTTTTCAGCTTTTTCATCTGGTAACATTCCTCCTTCTCCTGAACAGATTCCTGTTCCTGCCAATTCAGCACCCTTTGATAAAGCAATCTTTGCTTCTCTTGATAAAGCTCCGAAACTCATATCAGATACAAACATTGGAATATCAAGCAAAAGCGGTTTTTTTGCTTTTGGACCAATAATCACTTTAGTTGAAACTTCGGCTTCATCTAAAAGTGGTTTTCGCGCCATTTGAGCGGGTAAAAATTGAATGTCTTCCCATTTAGGTAAGGTATTTCTGTCTACTCCCATGGAGGATGTAAAACCATGATGTCCAACGTTCTTTAATCCATTCTCAGCTAATTCTTTGATATAGCCTGTAAAAGGTTCTGTATCTTCCGGATGTGTATCTGCATATTGCCCTTGATAAGCATCTCTATTAAATGGTTGTGGATGTTTTACTTTAAAAGTATTTATTTCGTCTAAATCGACATATAGGTCATTATCCTTTATGTGCGCCGTAAACTTATTTAATACTTCATTATTATTATACTCACTTACTCCTGTATCATAACGGTAATCCCATCCATGAACTCCACAAATAAGGTTTTCTCCATCCATATGCCCGTCCGCCATTAGGGCTCCTCTGTGCAAACATCTTCCGTATAAAACAGATATGTCATCATTGAATTTTACAATTACAAGGTCAATTCCATTGACTAAAGCGTGCTCTGGCGTTTTATTTTCTAGGTCCAAAACGGATTTTATTTTCTCTAAATTCATGCGCATATTTTATAGGTTACAATTGTACGGGTTAAGTGGGTCAAATTGGAGCAAAAAGAAATATTATTTGTTTAAACATACTTTAGCCGACATTTCCTTAGACTAGTCGACTATGAATTCCTTACTTTTACAATATGAATAATTTAGCTGCCTATTGGTTTCTTCAAAATTTCGACTTCATGCGCAAGCTTGGAAAAGAGAACTTAATGAAGCTTTGCAACACTTTGGAGATGGAGCAATTTAGAAAAGGTGAAACTATTCAATATATCAAGGCATCTGAAAACCGTGTGATTTTTTTAAAAAAAGGGTCGGTTAAAATTGTTGATTCAATTACAGATACGGTGAAATATTTAGTAAAAGAGGGCAATATATTTGGTGAATTAAGTGCTGATGATGACAAAGATTATCAAACAGCAGCTGAAGAACATTCGGTTTGCCTTGAAGATGTAGTCGTATGTTACCTGACTACAGCACAAATGCAAAGTGTTATGGATGATTATCCATCACTTAAAAATCATGTGATCAAAGTTCAGTCATTCCGAATTAAAAAACTCGAGCGAAGACTACGTGATTGATTGTACAAAACGAGTGAAGAACGGATTGCAGAATTTATCTTTAGCTATGTAAAAGAGCATGGGACTAAAAATGATGGATTATATTCTATTAAAAATAATCTTACCCACTTGGACATAGCCAACCTAACCAATACGTCAAGACAAACAGTAAATAACGTGATTTCTATTTTACGGAAACGTGGTATGATAGAGTATTCAAGAAAATTGATTTCGATTCCTTTGGATAATTAAGAAATGAATAATTCAGCCTTCTATTTAGAAGACAGAACTTTAGGCACTATAATTCAACAATACGAAACTGGCGTACTTGATCTTCTACCATTATTTGAAGGAGATAAATTCCAGTAGCATTTGGTATTTGAAGTTGATAACTCGACAGATAATCAAACTCCCCCGATTCAAATAAAAGCTGACCTTCAATAAGCGTTATCCCACGAAGATCGGCGGCCATTTATTGCCTAAACTAAGCTATTGAGGGGGCCCGTTTATGAAGATTGGAGAGGCTAAAAAATTACGTTTTAAACTCTAAAACAGTTTGAAGTAACATGATATTTATCATTGAAAACTTGTCATTTTATGTTTAAACTTAAGAAACCAATATGCAAAGACATGAAGCTACTCATAACGCATTTATTACCACTCATTTTCACTCTTACCTGTTTTGTAACATATGGACAAACACCTACTATTACTTGGTGGTACGACACAAATGATGCTTCCTTTGGACAATCGGCCACGGATGATATTGACGGTGACGGATTGCTAGAAGTCGTATTTGGATGCTATAGAAATGACAGCAGCGTGTATGCCTTAAATGGGGATGATGGTACATTACTATGGAAATATAATGCATCTCCATTAGGCAGCCATGGTTGTAATGATGTTGCTCCCATTATTTATGATATTAATGATGATGGGCAAAAAGAAGTAATCGTACCGGGCTCATGTAATCCAAGAACATTTTGTTTTGATGGCGAAACTGGCGAATTAATTTGGGAGGCCGACACCCGTGGGAGTGATTCTCCTCCTACAATTGCGGATATTGATAATGATGTAAACCGGAAATTCTTCACGGCGAATTTGGTGGTTATGTCATTTGTTTGAATGGCGAAGATGGTAGCGAGGCTTGGGAAATTTTGGTAGATGACAATTCATGGGTGCAAACCGCCCCTACTTTGGTAGACCTAAATTCAGACGGTCAATTAGACTTTGTAGTAGCCACGTGGAATTTTGATTATCTCGACAGTGTTTTTGCCTATAACGGTGCGGATCAAACGCTGATGTGGTCTTATCCTATTCACGATCATGTTTATCATGGAACAGCCGTTGCCGATTTTGATTCAGACGGAAATCCTGAGCTGTTAATCGGTTCGTACAACGACACCCTGTATTGCATTAATGGAGAAGATGGCACGACGGATTGGAAATATAAAGGTCCTGGCGGTTATATTGGCTCCCCAGCAAGTATTGGGGATGTGGATGCAGACGGAATTTGTGAAGTTGTGCTAACCAACGGCTATAAAGTATCAGTACTCGAAAATGACGGTACGCTAAAGTGGGACTATACTATTCCTGAATTCAGTAGTGCTTTTAGAGGTGTTGCGTTATCAGATGTCAATAATGATGAAAATTTAGATATTGTTTTTTGTTCACTCAAGGGCAAAGTTATTGGGTTAGATGGATTGGACGGCGCTGAATTATGGACTGTGGATTTAGCCGATCATTATGGTGATCCTCTTTTTGAATTGAATCATGCTCCACTAATAGTCGATTTTGATAATGACGGAAATTTGGATGTTTTTGTGGTTGGTGGTCATGCCGAATATCCCGACATTCACCTTAATTTTGGTCGGGCATATATGCTTTCAATTGGACCAGGATCAGGACCCGATTGGTTAATCTTTCAACACGATATTCGCAGACAATCATCCCTGTGTCCTTTTCCTTTTGCTGGTGTTGATTTAATGGAAGAAACAGTAGATGAATTTGCAGAAGTGCTTCTTTATCCTAATCCTGCTCACAGTTCAATTACCCTTGAATTTCCACACGAAATAAATAGTAAATACAACCTCACCATTTTCCGTGCTAACGGACAATTAATCCAGTTAAAAGAGAACCCAAGTAGCAATCCAATTACTGTTGCCTTAGCTGATTGGGCGAATGGACTTTACTTCTACCAAGTTCAATTCTTTGATGGGAATATTGAACGTGGCAAGTTTATCGTAGAGCATTAGTACCTAAGCAACATCTCATTCATTTCTCACACAGGTTAATCGGTCTTTCGCTTATAGGAACTGAAGTGGGCGAACAATTTTTTATGTAAACTTCCATTACATTCAATTATTCCTTACCTTGTCCATACCTAATTCTATAATGCTATGAACCATAAAATTATTTCAAGCTCCCGTAAGTTGGGCTTCTTTCACTTCATTCATGCGTTTCAAAATGAGCCAATGACTAATTTTGAATTGAAAATAATGAATAGTCTGTGAAAAAGTTGATGGAACATTTTGCCTGTGGTAAAACACCACACGGTGACGTCCTATTTAAGTCAAAATTTAAAAGCACTCTTAAAATTCATTATCATTACAAACGGTTTAAAAACCTAGATTAGCACGACCAAAAAAAGCATTTGAGCATTTGAATTAATTAAGCTATGAACACTATTAAAATTTTTATTGGAAGCAACGGCAAAGAACCTTCGGAAATGGAACAATTATTCGAAGGTAAATTTGATGCTAAAGCGATAGAATTCGTTCATGGAAATGACAAGTTTAAAAGAAATTGTAACTATTTTTTATATGTTTTTACGCCAACTACTGAAGGCATTAAAACAATAATTAATGTTGTAAATGACTCAAATAGATTTAAATCAAAGGTGATTTTTCTAGTCTTAAACGAGGCTGATGAATTCACACCACATCAGGTAAAGTCTCTTATCGCTACGGGTAAAATGGTGGAACTCAACGGCGGTAAATGGTTTGACAAATTGGAAACCATGATCGAATTCCTTGAAAATAAATAGCTTAACATGAGCCCTCCCAAAAATGAATTGTCTCCAGATGACAAAGGCAAGAAAGGAAAGGAACAGGTTCCGGAAGAATTTATTCACAACTTCAACTCTGGAATAATTCGTAAAAGCGAATACTTTGACCTATTCATTTCTTACAAGCGAGATAATGGCGGTGACCATGGTCAAAAATTAGCAGTAGAATTACATCAAAAACTAACCGCTGATGGCTACAAAGTATGGTTAGACAATGAGGAAATTGGTTTTTCAAATAATTTTGAGCAACGTATAGAGGAAGCTATTTTGCATTCTAAAAAAATAGCTTGTATTATTGGCCCACAATGGGTAGAATCTCCAAATTGTCGTTACGAAACTAAAAAAGCAATTGAGTTTGAAAAGCGCATCATTCCAATTCATTATCAAGAATTTCGAACATTGCTTAAATCTAAAAAAGATGAAGGCGAACTCACATTAGACCAGTGGAACAGAATTGATAAACCTCAAGAAATTGACTTTAGTGATAAAAGTAAATACCAAAAAGCGTATGAAGATTTAAAAGCTGTTTGCGATCTAAATGATGATATAACAGCACAACACAATCGCATTTCTTGTGAAAGTTATTATTGGCAGAAGTACAACAAACCAAAAAGTATGCTTCCGTTTGGAACCTACTTATCGAAAGCAAAATTATTAAGATCAAAATGCAATAGTGATGACGAACTGCCATCATTTACAAATTTACAAGACGAATTCCTGGCAGCAGCTGATGAATTTGTCTCATCTGAAGTTTCTCATCATAGGTTGGCATATATTTCTTATGCGCCAAGTGAATATGCTTTTGCTTCAGAATTAAACCTTGAATTAAAATTGAACGGCGTTTTAACGTGGTTTGAGGAATTATCGGACGAGCCTACAGCTAAGGACAGTATACTCGCACCTGTTATAAATTGCGACAATCTAATTGAAATTGCAAGTGAATCTACTCCAAAAGAGGATGATGAAAGAAAGGCATATGCCCGTGCAAATAACAAACGAATAATTCAAGTCACCGAGTCGGCTGAGTTATTAAAAGCGAAGCGTGCGGATGGTGTAAAAAACATTTATTTATGGAACGATCAAGTTCGAATAGATGAATTAATTACCACAATAAATGGAGATGCCGTTTATAATGCTGCCCATGCGATGTTGCTACAACAGGCCTTTGCTTGGGAAAAATCGGACAAAAGTAACAGTAAGTTATTACCTCTAAAGGATGCAAATAGTGCGAAAGCGTGGTATCAAAAATCAGAAAAAGCGGGAACCGAGCCACAACCCAATTTAAGTATGGTCAACTTTGCCGAGCGAAGTGTTGCTTATGCAGAAACACTACGTAAAAGGAAAGTTGGCTTATTAATAACGGCGGCACTGGGAATTGTACTCCTTATAATTTTAGGATGGTCCGCTAAAATTGCTCTTGACAAAGCAGATGAGGCAGAGGAAAACGCAGCGCTACAAACGAAAATTGCAGAGGAAAAAGCACTAGATGCAGAGAAGGCAGAAAAAGATGCCCTGCGGTCACAGAAAGATGCGCTGCGAGCTGAGAAAGATGCGGCGCTTTCGTTAGAAGATGCCGCCATGGCAGAAATTGCCGCGATAAAAGCGCTAGACAAAGCAAACAAGGCGACAAAAGCAGCGGCCGAGGCGCTAGCCCTAGCAGCAGAATCCAAAGCCAAAGCAGATTCATCCGAAGCGAAAGCAAATGCATCCCTAGTTAAAGCAGCCGCATCTGAAGATAGAGCAAAGCAGGCGCGTATAGATGCAGATTTAGCGAATAAAGAATTAGCGAAAACAACATTAAAAACAAATGCGGCAAAACTATCACTAGAAGCTTTTGAGCTGACCTTGGACGGTAAATATGATGAAGCACAAGAAAGAGCAGACGCTGCTGTTGCCCTTTATAATCAAATAGAAGGTGAAAACTTTGAAACAGATCTGCTATACAATACCTACTATTCCATTTTATCTAAAACCAATAAAGATTCATTGAGCAACGAGGGCCAAAAATTTATTCAGGATTATCCAATGAGTGCAGATAATGTCAAGCTTAAACATTGCAGTTACGCCATTGATAACACCTTTAGTTGGAATACCGTAAAAGACATTGGTGCAGATCGTAATCTAGCGTATTGTTTGGTCTACTCAGAGAACCGTAAATATGGCGCTTTGGGTTTGAAAAACGGAAAAATTTATCTGTTTGATGTAGCAGGAAAAGTTGTTATTGACACGGTTTCGGTTGGAACGTATCGTGTAACCTCCATGGATTTTAATTCTACAGGGTCTCAATTAGTGGCAAGCACTGTTAATGAAAAATTCGCAATAATTCCACTGGATATCGCAAGTGGGAAAAGAAATCTCAAGAAGCAAATCATTCGAAAAGAAACTTTCGCAAGAATAGAGGAGATAGAGTTTCTCACTGATAATACAATTAGAGCATTTGGTGGAGCAATAGAAAAGGATGGCGGCATAAAAAAGACCTATCGAAAATATGCAGCCACCGTTGAAAAATTGACGACTATTTTAGAATAAGATGACTTTATATAAAAAAAGTATTCTCAATATTATTTTATTGATGATTTCCCAATCATCATTCAGTCAAGACTATATATATGGAAAGGTAGTAGATTTAGATTCAAACGCAATTTTTGAAGCTGTTGTTTATTGGGATGTGAAGGAAAAAGACAAACAAAAGAAAACCTTGACTGGAAGTGATGGTACCTTTCAAATCCCTAAAATAGTGGGAGAGGAAAATCCAACACTTATTATTCAAGCATCTGGTAAAGACATTCAAGAAAGAACCTTGCTAGACGCCGAGGCCAATTACAATGAGTACATCTATGTCATAATGAAAGATAAAGGTCTTACATCCGTGACGGCATCACGTTGGGAACAATCGGTCTATGAAGTTCCTGCATCAACAGTTGTCATTACGCGTGAAGAAATAGAGCAAAATGGATACATTTCTCTGCAAGAAATATTAGAAAATGTACCCGGTTTATTTACGATAGATCACAGATATTCATCTGGTGTTACAATTGGTATAAGGGGGTTTTGGACAGACTTTAGCCGAAACGTCATGATTCAGTTGAACGGTATGAACATGTTGAATGAAAGGCGAAATGATTTTCCTTTGGATAAAATAAATGTAGCCATTGAAGCAATTGATAGAATTGAAATTGTAAGAGGGCCTATGTCCGTAATTTATGGTGCAGGTGCATTTTTTGGTGTCATCAATATCATTACAAATGATGCGCAAGAAAAAGCGTCTAATTCAATCAACTCGAGCTTTGGTTCCCAGAACACATTTCGCGAAACATTTCGATACGCCTTGAATGAAAATGGCCTAAATCTGTCATTTAATGCCACATTGTTCCAACGTGATGGATTTGCAGAGAACTGGAGTGACCTGATTGATGGTGCTTATGCTCAACAAGATGCTGACTCGACTGCAGCAGAACATATTGGATATGTCAATGCAATCACCGCATCTGATTATTATGATAGTCTTGGCGGAAATCTTAAGGTCAATCCCGAGCGTTATTCTAGAAAACATACGGCCTTGAATTTCTCGCTTGACTATGATGGCTTCTTTTTCAATTTAAATTATGCCAAATCAAATACGGGATTTAGTTTTAAACAACCCGGACCAGGACAACGAAATGACTATGCTACAAGTACAGCAAATTATCAAGCCGGATATAAGGGAAAACTCAGATTTGGCAACGACTTAGACTGGCAATTTAAGTTTGATTATATGCATTCAAGAGGAGATCAAATTAGTAATTGGTATGTTGACAGCGTTTATGTTTTAGGAGAAGATCGGGTCTCTTCTTATCGGTCAGAATTGAATGCACGCTATCCTATATTACCAATAAAAGGCAAACAAAGTCGCATCAAATTAGAATTGCTTGGAGGTGCGTATTACAACAATAACTTTGAAAATGGTTCATTTTACAATGCCCCAGAACAATATAAATTCAATTGGTATATAGGCTTGGATGATGGTGCCCGGGTTCAGACATACGCAGGGTATCTTCAATCTGAATTTAAGGTCGATAGTCTCGGCAAAAACAAAAATGGGTCCTTACAAATAATAGCTGGATTGCGAGGCACAAAAGAGTCGAGTTACGGCATGAAAAATTCTTATAATCAAGATTTTATTGGAGATTTAATTGACCCAGGATTCCCTTTACCAATAGCACCGCCGACCACACTTACGGACACCGAATATAAAGCAACAAAAACGGCAAACGATATTTCTTTGCTCCCAAGGTTTGCAATGCTATATCACCTAAAGGGTGAAAATAATTTTGATAATTATTTCAAAGCAATGTACGGAACGGCGGTGAATGAAATCAATGTGGTTATTAATGCTAATGATAGAATGACTTCTGAATTAAAGAATGGCGTTTCGAAAGAATCAATTAAATATTTAAGCCCAGAAAAAATCTTTACTTTCGAATTGGGGCATACATTGGTTAATGAAAAAAACGGTTTCGAAATAAACACAAACCTATTTTTAAACATGATGGATAATTTGATTACACGTCAAACGAGTAATGGAAACACTTCTGCGAATAGCTTCAATGATTCATCCCGTTTAGTGACACGCGGTATTGAACTCATTGCACGTTATACACTAAAAATAGCAGATGAAAAGGATGCGGTATTTAAAAAAAGGAAGGCTTTCTTTTTTAATGCAGGATTGACCTTGCAATCAACCGTGAGACTTAGAGACACTTTAAAAATCCCAGTTGGTGATTATTTTAATAATTGGAAATTTCACGACAGCCTTTCCTCTGACCCAATATCTTTCTCGCCGCAAGTATTGTTTAATATAAACATTGGTTATTTGCGACACTTCAAATTTGGAAAATTCTCTACCCGAATTGGTAGCAATTATGTTGGAAAAATGGCCCCGCAAAAAGAGGGTGGTGAGTTCATGGATGACAAAATTACAGCTTCGTATTGGCGACCCTACGCAAACATTAGATTGAGTGATGTAAAAGTCGGAGGTATGGACAATGGCGGATTTTATTTTAATTTAAAGGTTTCTAATTTATTTGGTAATAATAATAAATATCACTACCCTACGGTAGATGCAGCCGTATGGGCAACTAATATGGGAGTATTGGGTCGAGGCCAACAAATATTAGGAACAATAGGATTTAAGTTTTAAGATTAAATGAAGGTATTTTTAGGAGGTACAGTAAATGGTTCTAAATGGAGGAGCCTTGTTAAAGAGAAATTAACAATCAACTATTTCGATCCAGTTGTCTCTAATTGGACGGATGCAGCATACGAACGTGAGCTGTCAGAAAGGCGCTATTGTGATTATGTGCTTTACGTTTTGACTCCAAAAATGACTGGATTTTATGCCGTAGCAGAAGTTACAGATGATTCGTACCACAGACCAGATAGAACTATTTATTGCTATTTACCAACAGATGGCGGCGATAAATTTACCAAAGAGCAAATCGAAGAGTTTGAATATTTGGGTAAAACCGTAACTAGCAACGGTGGTATTTGGTTAAGTTCATTAGAAGAAGTAATTACCTTCCTAAACTCAGCCAAAACTTCAAAAAGCTTAGAGCAAAGCACGCATTATGATGCTTTTATTTCTTATGGCAGACAAGAAAGCCAACATTTTGCAGATAGCATTTCGAATGGTTTAAATAACCAAGGATTTAGTGTTTTTCGAGATTTAAATGAAATTCCATTAATTGTTGAAAGCGAAGAATTTATATTAAAAAGTATTCTCCATTCAGATAATTTCATTTATATCATTTCACCCAATACTGTTCGTTCAGAATACTGTAATAAAGAATTGGGATTTGCTATCAAGTATAATAAACGAATCATACCCGTGGTGCATAACCGCTTGGGAAAGGACATTCAATATTTAGACGATATTGTTGCAAAGAAGCAAATTATTGAAATAAGAAAAGCACATGAACATTTAGACGAGGTAATTTCGGAAATAAAAAAAGTTTTGGAGACCGATCGTGAATATCTTAAATCGCATACCGAATATTTATTTAGGGCTAAAAACTGGGATTTTAACGGAAGAAAACAAGCAGATCTTTTATATGGAAGTGAGCGCAAAAGTGCAATCGCTTGGTTAAAGAATAAATCAGAGCATTTAGTACCCTTGCATTTGCAAAAAGAGTACGTTGAGGCATCAAAAAAAATGTCGGTATTTTATTTACCAATTCTTTGGCTAAATAAAAAAACGCACAACTTTACCCATTTAAAATGGTTCGACAAGACTGTGCTAGTAATTTCATTGATCAATCCAATTGCCATGTCAGCTCAAATTCCTGCACTTTTAAACTTGAAAGAGAATGGCGTGAATTCGAATGATGATGGAGGTGTTTCCTTAACCATGTGGGTCATGCTTTTTGGAATCCATGTGACATTAGTCTTGGCATCCATAAAAGACAAAGACCTTCGTTTATTTTTGAGCGCTGGCATCAGTGGAATTGTTTCTTCCACAATTATTTTAATCCTTCTATTTAGCTAGCAGGCCTTATGAAACCCAAGCAAATAAAAATTGACTCTAAATCTAGGCTCACAGGCAAATTGGCCTCCTTATCAGATGTGGATGCAATTTCAAGCTTGAACAAAAAGTGGCTGAAAAAGGGTGATATGAAGATTGACAAAAAGGCTGGTTTTCTTTTTGGTGACGCTTTGAGTAAGGAAGATCTTAAAACGATAATAGAAAATAGGGAATTAATCGTTTCTTATGATCAAAATACATTAGCTGGATATTATCTCTTAGACAATTATTCAAAGACAACGATTTTAAGCGAGCACAAAAAGTACATTGCAAGTTGTGTGGCACATGGACTAATTTCAAAGAACAGCAAAATTTCAAAAAGGATGCAATGCGTTGTTGATGAGGAATATCAAATGCAAGGACTTTCGAAATTGATGTTTAATGAATTACTGAAAAACACCTCATCCAAATATGACCTTTTATTCGCTACAGTTTCAAAACACAATCCAAAATATGCCGCACACCTTAGATCGGGTTGGGAAATAATTGATGAGATTGATGAGGTTTATTTGTTGACGTATCGCGTGACGGGGTGAATTGGGTTGTTTTTTTTTACGAAGCAACTTAGTCTTCTAATCAGTCCCGAAAAACAAAATGTTTATGTAAAAAATGTTTACAACGTTTGTAAATACGAACATAAAAGCATACATTTGTTCGTATATACATACGTTATGGCCAACAAGAAGATTTTTTTATTACCAAAAGCACGAAAAATACTAACTGAGGTTGGTGAGAATATTAAGTTAGCACGATTAAGAAGAAAGCTGAGTAGTGAGCAGATAGCAGAACGCGCAAACATTGGTAGAACTACGCTTTACCATATTGAAAATGGCGACCCTGGAGTCAGTATTGGTGCCTATTTACAAGTGTTAATGGTATTAAGGCTAGGTGAAGATTTTTTGGACTTAGCAAAAGATGATGAACTTGGAAGAAAACTCCAAGATGCGAATTTAACTGCAAAAGAACGCGCACCTAAACGAAAGAAATGAAGGTCGGAAAAGAAGCTAATAAACGGACCGTATATGTGTTTGCAAACTGGCAATCCATAAAGATTCCTACCCTAATGGGAACACTAAAATCTGTGCGCCAAAAAGGAAAAGAGATCTTTTCTTTTGAATACGATAAAGAATGGTTGGAATCGGGTCAGGCGCAGCTTCTGGATCCTGAATTACAATTATATACTGGATTGCAACATCTTGGAGGAGATCAGAAAAATTTCGGTTTGTTCTTAGATTCCTCACCCGATCGCTGGGGACGACTGCTAATGAGAAGAAGAGAAGCGGCACTAGCAAGAAAAGAAGAAAGAGCGGAACAACATCTATTTGAAACCGATTATTTACTGGGTGTTTTTGATGGACATAGAATGGGAGCACTAAGGTTTAAGCTAAAAAAAGATGGTTCGTTTATAAATAATAACAGAGAATTAGCAAGCCCTCCATGGGCATCAATTCGGGAGTTAGAACAAATTAGTTTAAAACTGGAACAGGATGATATAATTGAAGATCCCGAATACTTAAAATGGTTGAGTATCCTCATTGCTCCAGGTGCTTCGTTAGGTGGGGCTAGACCGAAGGCAGGCATTGTTGAGAAAGACCAAAGTTTATGGATCGCAAAGTTTCCAAGCAGAAATGACGAAGGAGACATAGGGGCTTGGGAAATGCTTACTTATGAACTGGCCATAGATGCAGGAATTAAAATGGCAGAATCGAAAGCACAAAAATTCTCATCAAACTACCACACATTTCTGACTAAAAGATTTGACAGAACAAGCGGTGGTGAAAGAATACATTTCGCATCAGCAATGACAATGCTCGGCTACACAGACGGACAAGATCATGGAGATGGAATAAGCTATTTAGAACTCGTTGAATTTATTTCAGAAAACGGAGTTAATGTGGCCGAAGATCTTGAAGAATTATGGCGAAGAATAGTATTTAGTATTTGTGTTTCGAATACTGATGATCACCTCAGAAATCATGGTTTTATTCTTTCCGAATCCGGATGGCAATTATCGCCTGCTTACGACATTAACCCTGTTGCAACAGGTACAGGATTAAAACTAAATATTTCTGACAACGACAACGCCTTGGATTTAGACCTAGCCATGTCAGTTCATGAATTTTTTAGGTTAAAAGAGGCCAAAGCGAATGAAATAATAGAAGAGGTAAAATCTTCTGTTAGGAAATGGAAAACCGTTGCCACCAAATATGGCATATCAAGAGCCGAGCAAGAAATTAAAGCGCTTGCTTTTTCTAGGGCTAAATGATGTGTTAGGCGCAGTGTATTGGAAATACGCCGCACCAAATTACATTAACGACCGTGGTGTTTTGGACGAAGTATTTTGTTGCCACCAATATTAAGAACGATTTGACTGATAGTGTGACGGGTTGATAAACCAGACCTCCTAGTTATAGCGCTGAATGATCATGCTAATAATGCCTACAGGCCATTAGAGTTTGCATGAATGGTTAAAGACTGAAAAAAAATGTATATTTGAATAAGTAGAACGCTTATTATAATTAACCTAACCTTCTAGAAATGAAAGCTTTTATTGGTGGTGGACTAGGAGCAGATTCAGACATATTGAATCAACTCAAATCAGAATTGAAGATTGATCATTTTGATCCAAAGACGCTACCGCGTGATTTTCACAGTATTAAAATAGTGAAAGATGAATGGGAGTCTTGTGACTATTGTCTCTATGTTATCTCACCCCAAATGAAAGGGTTTGACCCAGTAGTTGACGCAGTAAATGATTCCAACAAACGGCCAAATAAGACCTTGTACTGTTTTTTGTTAGAGGACGCGGGAAACACATTCACAGATCATCAGGTTAAATCACTTAGTACTATTGGTAAAATGGTTGAGAATAACGGAGCAAGGTTCTTCGAGTCTTTACCAACAGCTATTGAATTTCTTAATAACACGCGCACGGTTTGAAAGTATTCTTAGGAGGTACATGCAATAATTCGTTATGGCGAGAGGATCTTATCCCCAAGCTCACAATCGATTATTTTAATCCTGTTGTGGACGAATGGAATGAAGAAGCTTACCATACTGAGGTTGCGGCCAAGCTGGACTGCAATTACTTTTTATACTGCCTCACTCCAAAATATACGGGCTATTTTTCTTTTGCAGAAGTGGTCAATGAATCATTTCACTATAGCAATCAAACTATATTTTGTTTTCTTTCAGAGTTTGAAGGTCAAAAATTTACTGAGACAGAAATTGCATCACTCAATGAATTAGGAGGTAAAGTTGTTGAAAACGGTGGGCTCTGGTTAGATAATTTAAAGGAAGTTGCCGAGTTTCTTAATTCTACACATGAAAATAGGGTCCAGCTTAATAAATATGACTTCTTCATTTCATATGGCCGAAAGCATAGTCGATCACTTGCTTCTAATTTGAACAATTCTTTTATTGAAGAAGGTATGCCTGTTTGGATGGATACATTTTGCATTCCAACCGGTGTAGATTTTAGGAAAAGCATTAAAGACGGTATTACAAGATCAGACAATTTCATTTATATTATTTCGCCCCACTCCGTCCAATCTGAATATTGCACAAAGGAGTTAGAGCTCGCAATTAAATACGGCAAGCGAATCATCCCTGTTTTGCATATAATGGAGCCGGGGATGGAAGAGCTGATGCATCCAGAAATCCAAAAATTGAATTGGGTTTTAATTGACGCCGAACGTAAGTATAAACATGGATTCAGTGAGCTTCTTGCATTAACAAACGCTGACCAAGAACATGTCGGAAATAATACCAAATGGCTTCAAAAAGCAATAGAATGGGATTCAAGCGGACGTCATAAGGACTTTCTTTTAAGCGCGACGGAGACCATTCTAGCAGAGCATTGGTATGATAATGCAGTAGAAAAAGAAAAAAGTCCACCACCAAGTGAGTTAAATGGCGTTTTTATTAAAAAAAGCGCAAAGGCTATATTATTGTCAAAAAAAAGAAGAAAAGGAATGGCATTCCTTATCGCAGGCCTTGGCTTTATTATGACCATAGCATTTATTGTTGCAATTAATTACTATGTCGAGGCAAACAATAGATTAACACGGTTAAATCAAGCCGAAGATGAAATGAAGCTATTGGATTCAAAAATAGAAATATTGCAGGATGAATTGGCGGTAGCGGAAGATGTACGCGTAAATTCAGAAACCGAATTATCTGCGGCGACCGCCTCTTATAAAAGAGAAATAGCTGCAATGAAACTTGAAGCGCAAAAATATGAAAAACAAATAGCTGATATAATAAAAGGTTTAAATGTGAAAGATGCTCAAATAAAAAAAACTAATAGGGCCATGGAAGAAGCTCTGAGATTGAAAAAATTTAATGAGTCTGGACATTAGTACTAATCTAAGGATCTTAAAAAAAACAGCGCTCAAATTGAGTAAGTGCGGCCAAGTTTGAATACTGTTTATTGCATGCTAGATTGATAATTCTATTAAGATAAACACACCTTCCCATGCTGAATGTCGATACCGTGCATTCGTTTAAAAATAAGAATACGTATATTTGAGTAGATTGAGAACATTCTACTTTGTTCGACTATCGAATAGTAAACCAAACTTTACAGAAATGAAAGCTTATATGGCCGGTGGGTTAGACGCCGAGTCAACTATATTGAATCAACTCAAATCAGAACTGAAGATTGATCATTTTGATCCGAATAACGGGGCAAGGTGCTTTGACTCTTTACCAACAGCCATTGAATTTCTTAATAACACACGCACAGTTTGAAAGTATTCTTAGGAGGTACATGCAATAATTCGTTATGGCGAGAGGATCTTATCCCCAAGCTCACAATCGATTATTTTAATCCTGTTGTGGACGAATGGAGTGACGAAGCTTATAATGCTGAAGTTACTGCTAAACTCGACTGCAATTACTTTCTATACTGCATCTCTCCAAAATATACCGGTTATTTTTCCTTTGCAGAAGTCGTTAATGAATCTTATCATTATAGCAATCAAACAATATTTTGCTTTCTTACAGAAGATGGAGATCAAAAATTCACAGAAGCGCAAATTGAATCGCTAGAAGAATTAGGAGAAAAGGTCGTTGAAAATGGCGGCCTTTGGTTAGAAAATTTAGCCGAAGTTGCCGCGTTTTTGAACTCTAGCCAAGAAACCAGGGTCCAGCTGAATAGGTATGACTTTTTCATATCGTATGGCCGCAAGCATAGTAGTTCTCTTGCTTCTAAACTGAACAACTCTTTTATTAAAGATGGCAAGACGGTATGGATGGATAAATTATGCATTCCTACTGGCGTCGATTTTCAAAAAAGTATAAAAGAAGGTATTGCCAAATCGGATAACTTCATTTATATTATTTCGCCTCATTCAGTGCAATCTGAATATTGCACAAGAGAATTGGAAGTAGCCCTAAAATATGGGAAACGAATCATTCCAATTTTACATATAATGGAACCGGGGCTGGATGAGTTGATGCATCCTGAAATCCAAAAATTGAATTGGATTAACTTTGATGCTGAACGTAAGTTTCAGCATGGACAAAACCAGCTGCTTATATTAACCAGCGCAGACGAAATACATCTTGAAAACAATACCAAATGGCTTCAGAAAGCATTAGAGTGGGATTCAAACGACCGTCACAAAGACTTTCTGTTAAGTCAGACAGAGACCAAACTTGCAGAGGAGTGGTATAATAATGCCCTAGAAAAAGCAAAAAAGCCACCACCAAGTCCTATCAACGGAATTTTTATTAAAGAAAGCGCAAAGATTGTATTATACGCAAAAAACCGAAGAAGAAGAATCGGCGTTCTTATTACAGGTTTGATTGTCATGTCTTTAGCCTTTGTTATCGCAATTTATTCCTATTCGCAAGCGGAAACGGCAAAGAAAGCTGCTGTAGAGAGCGCTATCGAAGCCATCACGCAGAAAGAAAGGGCAGATTCACTTGCGTATGATGCTCAAAAGCAAAGAAAAATAGCAGAGCAGCAATCTAATCATGCCCGTGTAAGTCAAGATCGTGCGCAATACGAAGCAAGCATAATGATAGCAACGATAGACTCGCTCATATCCGTGATAGAAGCGCTAGAAAAGTAATGCCAAAACTGATATTATAAACTCAAAGCAGCCAGTAATAGCCAAGGTGTCTGCTACAGCGATTAATCACTCTTCGCAGTAGCTTTCAAACTGCATCACCTTTTAGTTATTTGCTATTCCGAAACATCCAGTTTTGAATCTCCAGCTCGCATTTTTCTATATAATAGAAATGAAGAAAGACCAATAATAGCCAATGGTGCAATTCCAAAACAAATAATAGCCCACAAAGGATAATCGCCATACAAATCCCTTATTTCGTTAAGGAATGTAATAATCAAAAGCAACCCTAATAATACAGGCAATGCATAAATGACATAATTGAACCATTTACCAATTCGAATTCCATCTGCAGTTGCATTGATCCATTCCCGCATTTTATTCGGCCCCACAATATAGGCAACTACAAAACACTCTAAAAACCCAATGATCATAAACATATAGCCGGCAATAAAATGATCCATTATATCTAAATAATAAAGACCTGAACCAAAAGTTATCGGAATACCCAGCACAAAAGTAATGACCAATATTATTTTGAAGGTAGAGAATTCTTTGACATGCTTTTTCTTTAAATCCATGAACGAGGCAACAGCAATTTCAAACATTCCAAAAATGGAATCAATCGCCAGCGTTATCACAGCTAAAAATAACAAAACAGAAAAGGCAATAGCGAAACTGGGCATCATTGAAATAGCGGTGGGTAATACAGTAAAAACTAACATTGGTCCGCTAGTAGTTGCCTCAGAAATTGAAACGCCCTGTTCTTGCGCCATAAATCCAAGAGTTGCAAACACAACAAGTCCTGATAATATTGAAACTAAAAAATTACCCGTTAAGATCCAAAGTGAAGTCTTGGGGATCTCTGCATTTTTTTTTCGTCTCCCTCCAGCAT
This sequence comes from Crocinitomix sp., assembly GCA_013138735.1. Classification (GTDB taxonomy): domain Bacteria; phylum Bacteroidota; class Bacteroidia; order Flavobacteriales_D; family Crocinitomicaceae; genus Crocinitomix. The sequence goes on from WTCE01000015.1 coordinate 41,620, forward strand.
AAATGAAATAACCCATAGCTAAGGAGGCGCTAAAAAAACTTTGACTAATTGCAGCTTGCCACAATTCAGGATTTCCAAGTTGACTCCAATCTGGAACAAAAAAGGCGTTTAATCCGTCACTAGCTCCAGGAAGTGTCAATGCTCGAATTAATAAAATAATAAGAATAATAAATGGTGCCGTAGCGGTGTATTTAATCACCTTAGACATAGACTTAATCCCTTTTCTTAAGCTCAGCAAGATTAAAACATAAGATACAATTAGCGCAATCAATATAGGAAGCTGTATTGTCCCAGTCTCATCTATACTAGGGCTAAGATTGAGGATATCCGTCACAAAATAATTTGATGGATCTGCAAGAAACTCCCCTGAAAATGACTTAAACAAATAGGTAACTCCCCAAGCCATAATAGGCACATAGTAAATAAGAACACCAATGATAGTTATTGGCGCCAACCATTGTATCCAACCTGTTCCTTTCTTCAGTTTCTCCATTGATTTTGGAGGGCCTGCTTGCGCCTTTTGACCAATACTAGTTTCAAGCATCATCAATGGAAATACGATAACTATATTTGAAAGCAACATAGCAAATATAAATGCTGCACCCCCGTATTCATACGCAAGCATTGGAAAACGCCAAAAATTCCCTAAACCTGCAGCACAGCCAATTGCTGCCAGAATATAGATAAATTGATTTGGCCATGTGTGTTTTTCGCTCATACTTCCTAACTTTTTATTGGACTTTTCTAGGTTTCATGTGATTGTTGGTTTCTCATTTCTTTCCTGTAAAGCTAAAATAGGGATATAAAATTAAAATATTTGAAGTTAAAGATGGCTTGAACTCTCTTTAAGTTTTGCAGTATGATTTTTAGGGCATAATTGATTCAAAATATCCTGCAAAAGCCTTACCCGATTATTTCCTTTGAATGTTTTAAGATAAGGTTTTTTGAAATCTTTTGCTGGTGAAAAACTGACTGACACAATTGCAGAATAATTGCTTGCTGGTCCGCTAAAATTATTACGTTTTATTTGATTAAATATGTTCTTTCTATTAACTTTATCTGATTAGAAAAATGATTCCCATTATTAAGGCTTGGCTTTAATAGAAAGAAACTGACTATGAAAAATAAACTTTTATTAGGGATTGGATTCATGATTATTACGATCGTGCCTTTGACAATAAGCTCATGTAAAAAGCAATACAGATGTGATTGTGACGAATATATTAATGATGTCCCAACGAACTCTGGTGGATCAACTAATGGGTATAAATCGAAAGAATGGGAAGCTGATCATAGATGCAGGATTCTGGAACACTCCCATTATTCAGGATATAACGACACCATAGTGACGTCTTGGAAATGTACTTTAACAGAGGAATAAGCTATCCTTTCTTAGAAAAAAAAGGATAGCTTATTCTACTCACCGTATTTCTTGCCAGTTGCATATTCGTAAGACTTTATCACAATAGTTTTAGCAATTTCTATCTCCGCTTCATTTCGCGGCGCATATACTAATACCTCTTTCACTCCTCTGTCATAATACATGTGTCTCACTCCCCATTTTTTTGCGATAATTTCATCCTCTACGTCATCATCCACAACAGTATGGAAACTTCCATCCAAATGAATATGCGTAAATTCTCTTCCTCCATAAGGCGGCATAAAGGCATCTTCGTGTCCTACGTCCTCATTTTCATCCAACCACATTGCGGTTGATGTTGGCACAGAAATTCGTGTGGGTTCTTTTCTAACTTTTGGGAAAGTGCTGAACATCCAATCGTGAAATTTTTGATAAATATCTCTCGGACTTTTGTCTGAAAATTGAAGTTGCGGTGGCGTTTGTCCAATTTGTGGAGCTTGTCCAGTTCTTTCAGGTAAACTAAATTTTATTTGACTCATGGTTGTATCTTTTATAGTACTGTCTATTGGTTGAATTGTCAATAGTGATAGTAGCGTTATATAAATAATTGATTTCATAACTAACTTTAGACAAAGTTCAGTTATATATGAGTAGAAAAAATTAAGCTATCTTAAGAAAACTATTTGTTCTTGATAAAACTTAAAAATTCAGGAGTAATACCAAGAAAACTTGCAATATGTTTTTGTGAAACCCTTTGTGAAAGCGAGGGGAACTTTGTAATAAAATAGTGATACCTTTCAATAGCTGTAAACGATAAATTCTGGACAAGTCTGTTTTGTTGTGCTATAACTGCACTTTGAAATAATTCTCTAGTATAATTTGAAAATACTTCTGATTTATTTGAAAGCTCTTCCCAATCCGTTCTATTTATTGCTAAAACTTCTGTGTTTTCAAGTGCTTGGATTGCGTAAGAAGAATCTGTCCGATTAATAAAACTTTGCAAGTCTCCACACCACCAATTTTCAATGGAAAACATAATATTATGTTCCACCCCATTTAAGTCAGTTATAAAAGTTCTAACGCAACCATTGATTACAAAGAATTCATATTGAGATGTTATGCCATTTTGAAGTAGAAACGCCTTTTTATTAAAGGTTTTAAGCGCAAAACAGGCATTGATTTCAGCTTCTTCTTCAGAAGTTAAATTATACTTTTTCTTTATATGTCTTGTTAATTTATTCAAGGTCTACTGCCAAAAGTAATTGCCCAACAAAGATACTCAATTAGTTAATTTGGCTTTTATATCTCTAATGGGATTTTCGACCCAATTTGACAGTATAGGCATTAACAATTAAGTATTGTGTAACAAGTTCCCCTTCGTAGGAAAAAAAATATAACTAATTATGCCTATTTTTGATATAAATCAAATTCTTAATTATGAAGTCAATAAACATCATGCGAATCGTTTTATGTTTGTTTCTGTCTGCAACGAGTTTCTCTTCCTTTACCCAAGAAATTGAGCGGCCAGATGTGAGTGAAAACAAACTTAAATTAGAGTTTGAACCCGGGTTGTTTTTTAATAATGGTAGATCCCTTGGTGCCCTTTATACGGTTACTCCAGATAATAATTTTGCAGTAGGTTTATATTTGTTGGCTACAGACATTCCAGAGACAATACACCAAAACATTTTTAATAATGTGGTTCCGAATACGAAAATAAGGGTACTACAAGAATATGCTTTTACCTTTCGATACCGTTTTAACGTGTTTAAGAAATATGAATCAAACCCATATTTGGGCCTAATCTTAGGATGGGAAGAAATTAAGTTTACGAATGCTACATTGCCAGATCTTAATTTTACAACTTTCCTTGTCACACCACATGTGGGATATGAGCTATACCTCTATAAAAGAATGCTTTTTCTAAACACGCAAATAAGATCCGTCTTTTATGTTGGTGATGAAAAATCAGATGTTACAAGAACAGAAGAAATAAAGGGCTTTACAATAATACCTTCTATTTCTTTAGGGTTAAGGATATAATATATCTATTACAAAACGAGTGAAACATGAAGTACAGACCTATTTTTAAGAGATTCATTGCAACTATTTTTATTCTAGGAATATTAGTAAGCTGTAATCAATATAATACGCTTCCTTATTCAGAATCAGCCGCACCAAGCGTTGAAAATTTGATTTTGAATGAGATTGGAAACATCAAAAGTGAGAATATTTTGATTCATTCTAATGGCAAATCTTATCAACTTGCAGACGCTATTGTAGAAAAGAATCAAGTTACGGGTAAATTAATTCTCTCAGAGGAGCAAGCAGAAAGTAATTACTCCTCATCTGTTGTGACTGGATATGATAACAATAGTGAGAGCCAGGAAGAACTTTATTCACATTTTTATGATACTTCGAATTCCCTTGAAGCGGGGGATGAAATAAAAATTTCAGTGGATGAGGCAACTGGAAAAGTTAATCTTTATAAAAAAGCTGGTACGATTTGGAAGATTATTGCTGGCGTGTTGTTGGTTGCTGGAATTCTCTTTCTTGGTATGGTGATTTTGGTTTTAATAGCGTGTAATTGTCCACATGCATATGTATTTGATGGGCAACAATATCATTATACAAACACCCTATTTACTGGAGCAATTGCTGCTAATCTAGAACGAGACGACTTCAAAATATTGGATGACTTTCAATTTGATTCGGATACGTATGAGCTGATTATTAAAAATGAAGAAAATGAATTTCACTTTATCAATCAACTTGAACTCGTGGTGGTCAGCCATGCTGAAAATATTGAGGTAGCATCAGATCAAAGGGGTCAAATTCATTCAATTTCGAATTTGCAAAACGCTTCGCAGATTGTAAACGAAAAAGGAATAGATCTGTCAAAAGCATTATCGAGTAGAGATGATTTGGCCTATTCATTTGATTCAGAGTCGGATGAAAGCATGGTCAATGCATACGCTAAGTTTGATAGACCAGCAGATATTTCAAATGCCAAAGTGGTCGTGAAACTCAAAAATTCAGAATGGAGTGGAATGGTTTATAAAACCTTTGCTACTATGATGGGTGATAGATATGAAAATTGGGTTGACAAGAACCATGAAAGAAGTTCTGAAGAGGCGAAGGCGGGAATGAAAGAGGCAGGCATTCCTTTGGTGATTTCTATTAAGAAAGACAATGAATGGGTTGATATCGAAACAATTGATTTGGTTGGAGAGGTTAGTTATAACACCTTAGTTGCTACTATTGACCAAAGTCTAATTACAGGAGATGAAATCGAACTAAGAATACAAGCAGGATTCAAATTTTGGGACCTAGATTATTTGGGAATGGATTTCACGCAAGATACAGGCTTTGAAACTGCTATTATTCAACCTTCTCTTAATGATAATAATGCAGCTACTTTAGCGGCTCTTGAAAGTGATGATGCGCTTTATTTAGAACATGCACAAAATGGTGATTCTACCTATTTTAAATTTGAAGGATTAAACACTTCCACGGCTAAAAGAACAATCATTATGCATAGCAAAGGCTATTACTTGTCGAACGAAGAGTATGCTGGAACTCCTTCTTGGGCAAAATTGATGAAGTTAAAAGCTCCTGGCGGTTTATCTCGGCTTTCAAAGGACATTTATGATACCTATCAATATCTTATAGTGGAGGCAAATACTAATGAGTGATTTTTGGAAATGACCGCTATGGTAGGCTGTTATTATGATAAATGATGTGGCTGCAGAAGAGATCGCTTCGTAATACGGGAAGGAAATATCAAAGCGCTAAGTTAGTAATGGCAGGTTACAGTTACCCCTATCTATTCACCTCCAACTATATTAACGGTGCCTTGACCACTAAAGTTGGTTCCATCATCAGAACCGACTTCATATTTGTAAAAATAAGTGCCGTCTTTGCATTGACTTCCACTTTTATCGGTTCCATCCCATCCATCAGTAATAGCATTCATTTCATGCACCACAACTCCCCAGCGATTGACAATCACACACGTAAATTCTGAAACGGATGAAGCATTAAATTCGAATGTGAAAATATCATTGATTCCATCTCCATTCGGGGTGAAAACATTGATTTCTAGGAATTCTTTTGGATTGAAGATGGTAATTACCTTACAAACCGTATCGGTACATCCATTTTTATTGAGTGCTACTAAACAGACCTCAACAAGATAGGTTTGTCCTTTCTCGAGGTATGTGGTATCCATGATTTCAAAATAATCATGTGTCACTTGCCACTCCGCAATTGGCTTATTTAAATTCCAGAAAAAAGTAGTGTCAGCAGCCGGATTATTTGGATTTGCAAAATTCTCGAATAGGTTCGTAAATAATGCTTCAACAGGAGCCGTTCCTTTTAAATCTGCGTTTAACTGGTCGGATGTAACAGAGAAATCAGCAATTGGATTGAGTGAATCCAAGAAAACCGATCCTTTTAAAACACAGCCATTAGCATCAATAACTGTTAGCTCATAGTTACCTGGGTTTCTTCCGCCCCATGTGGTGCTAACAACCGTTTCGCCTGTTTCTAAATTAATCCATGAATAATCATAATCGGGTGTTCCGCCTCCAGCGGCTCCAAAAACTACTCCGTTCCCAGATTGATATTCATGTAAACGGCAATAGGCAGGTTCATAACCAAATTCAGCAAAAAACATAGAATCTGGGTGTTCGATTACAAAATCAAAGACTTTAGAACAGCCATTATCATCATTAATAGTTAAGGTATAGGCGCCCGCTCCCATATTATAAGAGGAATCTGCAAATAAGCCACCAACATCAGCCGGGTTTGGGCTCCAGATATAAGAAATTTCATCATATTCTCCCGTTGCATTATAAACGACATCTACCCGCGCCCATCCAGTATTAAAGCCATAGCAAAGCGGGTTTGTTACTGTGAGGTCAATGTCTAACTCGTCTGGTTGGTCTAAGAATACAGAATCAATGGCATCACAATCGGAACCATCAGATACATCAAAATAATACCACCCACTATTCAAGGTGTTTGCGGTGTTTGAATTGTCTTCGTTTAATACTGTGCCTTCACTATCTGTGAAGATAAATATCAAGTCATCTCCACCTCCAAGAACATTTACAGTGACAGATCCATCAGAGAATCCAAAACAGGTTGGTTCATTCACCAACAGATCAATTGATAAACCATTTGTCATGATAATATCTAATGAAAAGGATGCAGTGCATCCTCCAGAGGTTGTAATTGTTAAGGTTATTGTATACGTTCCTGCCACGTCATAGGTATGCGTAGGGTTTTCTAAATCCGAATCATCACCATCACCAAAATCCCAATCCCATTCTACAATTATTCCTGGGTCAACAATAGTTGAAAGATCATTAAACCGAACGGGATTTAAAATACAAGCGCCAGTAAGTCCGTCTACAGAAGATTCTCCTCGAATTATAAATTCGAAATATGCTTCTAAATCGGGAGAATCTAATAATTCTAATTCAATAGTATCAGATGCCTGACAACCAAACTCATTTGTCACTTCAACCCAATAAGTACCAGGCCCTGTAACCAAGAAGGTTTGGTCCATACTTCCATCCTGCCAATTATAAGTAGCACCTTCGTTGCTGGCATCCAAAAGAACATCATCATCCAAACAACTTACTAAAAAGCCATCTGGTCCTAGGTCTACAATTGGCTTATCATTTACTGTCACCGTAACTGTTGCCGTATCAGAGAAGCCTTCCTCATCCGTTCCAATAACCTCGTAAGTAGTAGTTTCATCTGGACATACCGTCACAAATGCGTCTGTATCAGCTATTCCTGGACTCCATTCGTATGTGATATCTCCCACACCGTCTATAGTAACAGCTTCTAATTCCGTGCAATCCCCCAAACAAATATCAACAGGTACAACATTTACACTCATCAAACCATCACAAGGATAATCATCAACTACAATTGCATAACCGATAGGATGCGTTAAAACAGTTGGTATTACTTTAGCAATAAAACTTGCAGTTGTTGCCACTGCTACAAAAGTAATAGTTGCAACTTGCCATTCATCATCTAATCCTCCAACGCTTGTAAATATTAATTCGTCCCCATCCACACCCATTAATAATCGGCCCTCATAATAAGTAAGCAATGCGTCATTTGATAATTTAATTTGTTGCCACTCTAATGAAACAGAATAAGTTAAGCCAATAGTCAAACCTGTAAGTGTTGTTTCTATACCCTCTGAAACAACGTCACTAGCTGCCAATAATGTCATTTCACCTCCAGCAATAGAAAAGCCATCTACATCATAAACAAAAAAACCCTCTACCCCTGGATAAGGTCCTAACCCAGAAACTATATCTGCAGTTCCATCAACAAGGTCCCATCCGGCAGGCGCCATGTTTGTCGCGGGAGTCCCATTTATTGGTGGTAAAGGAATACATATTTGAGCACTTCCAGTAACGTAGAATAATAAATTTACTAGCAGGAGAGTGAGAACAAAGAAGTTTTTCAATTTGGGTTAGTTTAAATTTAAACTCTAAGTTAATAAGAAAAAGTTCAAATCAAAATTTCTTATGAACTGATTACTAAAGAAGTACAGTCAAACAAACGTGCGTTACAACAATAAAAAATCATTTCCTCAGTGAGCAAAAATAAAAACGCTTTGCCGGGGAACCGGGAGCGCATCCCCTCACCTAAATTCTACGAAGGTGAAGCTACTGCGGTGCTTGACCTTTTTTCATAATAATTACTTTATATAAAGTATGAAACGAAGGTTACATTCTGTTGCTTAGTACTCTAAAGATGATTGCCCCAAACCCTTTATTGTTCAAAAATTAGTACATTGTTAACTTTTGGAGGTTTCCTAACCTTTATGTTCTGATATTTCTAACTTTATGAAAATCAGCAAAAAATAGTCAACAAGTAACTTTTAGCCGCGTTATAGATGGTAAATGAAGAATTAATTAAAAAATATAATAGTGGCCTTAGAAACATATTTGTAATAACAAGTACAATGATACTAATTGGTATCATTGCAGATTATCTCCAAAATATTGATCGATTCAAGTCATTACAGTCTTCGCTTGAATTAGTTCTTTCATTTATCATACTAATTTCAATCATAAGCTATTTCGTATTTTCGAAAATTAATTATAAAATTCTCTTTGCTATTGTCACATACTGTACAATAGTAAATATAACACTTGGTCATATATTCTTTTTTGAATTTCCAAAAGAATCCGTTATTAATATCTTTTTAAGAGATAGTATATTTATTATTTGCATTACAGGTCTAAGCGGATTTGTAATTGGTAAAAAGCATGCAATCATTCAATCCTTGCTGCATTTAATAATTTATATTAATTACGCTTTCATTTTCAATGACCCTTTTATATTTAAGAATTTTGGCTTATTCATTTTAAGCATATTTGGATTTGGATATTTAATTTATTATGCTGTCCAAACATCTCAAAAATTTGTTAAAAGTTTAGAAGAATTTCATAGAACTGTAGAATCCCAAAAAGATACTATTATTGAAAAGAATGAGGAAATAACGGAATCTATTTTATATGCCAAACGAATTCAAAACGCCATACTTCCTCCTTCTCGATTGGTAAAGGAATATTTTAAAGAATCCTTTATTTTATATAAACCGAAAGACATTGTTGCTGGGGATTTTTATTGGATGGAAGACTTAGGAGATACTATTTTATTTGCTGCTGCAGACTGTACTGGGCATGGTGTGCCTGGCGCAATGGTAAGTGTGATTTGCCACAACGCATTAAATAGAGCAGTCAGAGAATACCGTTTAACTGATCCGGGAGAAATTTTAGATAAAGTACGTTCAATTGTAATAGAGGAATTTGGAGAATCAGATGATGATGTAAAAGATGGAATGGACATTGCGTTGTGCGCTTTAAAAGGCAATCATTTGAAATATGCAGGTGCCCATAATCCGCTTTGGATCCTTAGAAATAATGAAATAATTGAGACCAAGGCCAATAAGGAACCGATTGGAAAATTTCACGATCAAAATTCATTTACTACCCATTCATTTAACCTTGAAAAAGCAGATATTATTTATATTTTCTCTGATGGCTTGGTAGATCAATTTGGTGGTGAAAAAGAAAAAAAATTCAAACCTGTTAATCTCAGAAGGTTATTGCTTGATGTTCAAAACCAGCCTTTACTTACTCAAAGAGTATCAATAAATGAAGCTTTTGAAAATTGGAAAGGTGATCTTGAACAAGTAGATGATGTTTGTATGATTGGGGTGAAAATAAGTTAATCCCGTTCCCGTTGTCATGCTATCAAGATGACAACTTCACTCTTAATACATTCAATAAAAAAAAGCCTCACCCTTAGATGAAGCTTTCTTGTTATCTTATTCATTCAGAAATTCATTCACACAAAACTAAACTTAGTTCACCATCAATTTAGCGGTAGAAATAGTTTGGTTTAATTCAGTATCAACAAGTAATAAAATATACATTCCTTGTTTAAACTGCCCAGCTTCAATCTCCAATTTATTTCCACTCAAGGCATTATTATAATAAACTTGTTTGCCCAATAAATCGACAATTTGAATTGAATAATTCTTCAAATCTTTTCCGAAATAAACCGTTGTCATTTCACTAAACGGATTTGGATAAACCAATACTTGTTGTTTTTCTAACAATTCATCAATACTGCTATCATCAAGATGTAAGGTGTTGATGCTTGTATTGGTCAATACAGCAGGATTCAAATCAAAATAAATATGAGCGGTATTAAAAATGCTAGTTTCTAATGGCAAATCTGGTTTTAAATCAATGCGGTATTTCACAAAACCTTGACTCCCCAAATAGTTGGCACCACTGTCAGGCAACATGATATTATCGAAAATAAATGACACTTCTCCATCAATGTCCATTTCAAAGGTCATATCATGACTGTAAGCCAAAGGCGTAATACTGTACCAATCTAAATTTTCGTCGAGTTGATCTTTAATTACCACATTGAATGCCGTGTCTGTACCTGTATTTTGAAAACGGATTAGATATTCTATATCATCTGTTTCTGGTGAGATATAACCAAACTCTCCTACTCCAAGCGGTTTTGGGGTTTTGTCATTCGGATCATAAGCGCAGTTAATAACCTGTTCCAGCGTTTCGGTTGAAGAATACATTTCCACATCAGCTGAATCAATAGTCACTATCAAAGTACTTGATACAGTGTCTGCAATGCCATCAGGTGTGCCTATTTGCACCGTTATTAAATGATGCTCATAAAAGAATAGATCCTCATAATTCCAATAAACATGCTGTCCTACCACGGAATCCGGTAAAATATCGGCCGTGACATAATAAAGACTATCATCCAATTCTAAGTGAACAAAACCTGAAGCAATAGTGGTTCCTATATTGTGAATATTTAACCAATAGTTTATCGTATCCTGACACCTAGGAAAATTTCCAATTAAATCTGCATCCAATTCATAAATTAAGGTATCTGGATATATCCCAAAGTCAAGACTATCCCTTTGTTCATAGGTATCATCTACCATAATTGTATACACTAAAGAATCCGAAGAAATTTGCCAATTGTCGTCCAACACAGGATGAATTTCATATTCACCATCATCTAGATCAGTAACAGGACTAAAATAATGCCCATCACCATCAGTAACTCGGAATACCCCAGCTGGATCTGAAATTATCGGAGTCAAAAATGCACCAAGCTCGTCTGGATCCTGAATCCCATTCTCATTTAAATCATAATATACAATACCCTGTATATCCAGGAGCGCCGAATCGATATCATCACAACCATCAAATTCAATATCGAAGTGTGCGTCGCCATCCCAACTATCATTTATTTCTATGTATACGTGTTCGCCCCCTAGCATAGGGTGTATAACCTCAGGGTTAACCCAAGTCCCTTCAACTTCAAGCGTTAGACTACCACATACTCCAGAAAGAATTCTTTTGTTAGATTCAAATTCTCCGAAATGGCTAATTTGCAAATCGCCATCACAGGGTGCAATAAAACTGTACCAATGGTCTGTGCCAGGACCGTCATCCGGTGTGAAATAATCATCTCCTACGGCAATTGGTACGGCCGTAGCGCACGTATCACCCCCCATATATAAGACTTGTCCGAAAGAGACATTGGTAAAAAGTACGACAAACAATAACTTTAGAGTTAGGTTAATTCGTTTCATAATAGGTTTTTTAATTAAAACTATTATCAAGATTTAGTCATACCATTTCCAATATGATCGTTGATTACACTTTTAATTACGGTTGCTTACTATTCTTTATAACGGCAATATAAGTATTAAGGTTGGAATTTTTTATTAAAAGCAATGATAAGCGCACAATATCAGCAGTTTACAGGTCTCAAAAGCATTTTCTATGCACAATGCCAGGGCCAGATTCCTCGTATTCCTCTTTACTAATCCACATCTGTTGGAATTCTGATGTCGAAGTCATTATCGAACCACCAACCCAAATTGAATATTCCCTACCAGGCGAACTAACTACCTTTACAGCCGTACCCTGAGGAGCTAAACTATTAATCTCCTTAGTAAAACGCTCCCCAATTCCATCCATGGTAGAATTTGTGCCTGCTATCACAATATTTGAATACATAGCGCGACGCACATCAACATCACATTTCATAATGGCGCTGTAGACCATATTATGAATACCGTTGTACTCCCTTCCAATCATATTGGGTCTAAAAAGTACTTCAGTAGCACGAAAAAGCTCGTTGCCAATAGTAATTACTTGCCCATCAGCAAGCTCATAATTTTTTTCCAAGTCAGATGAACTTGCTGCTTTATCCATTTCTTCGTCAAAATCTACTGCTACATAGCACAATTTCTTATAGATGTCCACTACACTTTCACGTTCAGATTGAGAATTAAATGAATAACCACGGTCGATTAAGATCTTCATAAGATAATCCACAAGATCTTGTTGGCCAACATCCATTGAGCCAACTGCGTGAGGTAAAGCATATCCTTCATAAATAGGTGAAACGGTTGTTATTCCAGAATTGAGCTCTAATACTACCCCTGTTGTTCTCCCAGAGGCATATAATGCCAATACTCCATTTCTAGCTGTGTAAAAAGCAGGAACGTTAAATGATTCAAACATCATTGTAGTCATCTTTTCTCGATTCGCTTTTGGATTAAGAACGTGCTCTGTAATTAAAACGGGACATTCCGCTGCTGATGCATTCAGTTTTAAAAAAACGTGATTGAGCACTTTTTCAAGATCGGGCCAATTTGTAACCATACCATTTTCAATGGGATAGCTTAAACTTAAAATTCCCTGTTTAGCAATTGCTTCATCACCCACAAAAGCATCTTTTTGGCCCATACCAGCCATAACGTCCTTGTGTTTAGGGCGACCAACCACACAAGGGAAAATTACACTTGGTTTGTCTTCACCAGCAAAACCTGCATGCACCCAGCCGTCTTCTAAGTGGATGACAATAATTTGAACATCTTCCTCTTCTTGCGCGTTTAGGGTGGCCGCAAAAAAACAGAAACAAAATACTAGTAAAATTTGGAAGCTTTTTTTCATAGGAATTATATTATAAAGTTAGGTAACGCAAATTATATTCTACTTGTTTAGAATGCCTTAAATTAATAATTTTTTAGCACGGAGATTTCCACTTCCAAGTTAATTCTCTTGCGATTAGATTTGTCCAACCGTTACAAATCGGTGAATGAAGGGACTTGAGTACTTCAACAATCCCTATCCTTAATTCATTGCTAGAAGTATCAGAGAATACAACAACAATATTTGGACACCGACTTACTAAATTTTGACTAGATAAATATCCACTAACCCATGTACAGCTGCTGCTTCTAAAAAGACCTCACCGCAAAATATTTACAGTTAATCCCTTTATGAACATACCCCGTGCTGTTATTAATCATTCTGTAGGAGTAGTAGTAATCAAAATCAGAAGGTGCTTGACTTGAGCTTAAATAAGATTCTCCACTTGGAGACCAATAGCCATTCACCACAAGATTATTATAAACAAGTATTAGATCTCCATATGACGGTAGATACCAATCATCATAACCACCTTCAACCAAATTGTTGCAAATCGCGGGTGCAGAAATTGTACTAGGACACGTTGATAAAATTAGTGCTGTATTTGCTGCTCCTGTTCCTTGATCTATTGAAGTTGGCACATGGTCCAAGCAACCCCAGTTTCCAACATAATCTGTATTTGATAATTCCATTCCACCACCCATTCCATCCTGATAGAAGATGGTCCCTCCGCCTGGACCTATATCGCCAGTTTTGTCTGCCATGGTTTGAAAACTGACAATTTCATTACTTGTATAAACCTTGCCGTACCCCGCACAAAAAGGTTGCACATAGTAAGTCGTGTTGTCTAAAAGGCCCTCAATTGTGATATTAAAATCACTCCACTCTTCATATATTCCAGAACTGAATACTTTACTGCCTATTTCTGGATCTGCATTCGTTCCATAATAAAATCCCCACTCATAGTCTGATTCATAGTCCGAATTTTCCGAAAACACATGTCCTTCTACAAAAACATCTGCAGAATATATACCCACGTTGGATATGTTCGTCTCCGATAATACTTGGATATTATCTCGTTTTTGACATGAAAAGAAAAGTATTTGACTTAAAAGGATGATCGGAAAGATAATTTTCATGTTTAATGTTTTAAATAATTAGATCAAATATAAAACAGACCTAGAGACTTTAATAATTGATTTGAACAAGTGCTGATTTAAATCTGCAATTATCGCAAAAATTGGAAGTTAGCTGGCTTGACAGTTCGGCCTTCCTTAACTCCAAATCATTATCAGAGAAATTCTTTTGGACAGCCTCACAGCAAACTTAGGTCAGTTAAACCTCCACAACCCATATAAAACAAAAAAAGCCTCACATTTAGAATGTCAGACAATTTCTTGATTCATTCACTTAAATACATACTTATTTGGAAAGATTAGTTTACACGGAAATTGAATCGGTTACAGAAGAAATGCGCAATGACAAACGGGTACTTGTCATCTCTGATAACGCCTTGTTTATGCTTACGACCAAGACGAACAGCAAATGGTACAACCACTATTTTGAAACTGTGCCTGTGGAGGCGGTGGAAGCGTACGAAATTCAGTTGAAAGATGGGAAGGTTAGTTCGGTTTGGTTTCCGAATAAATAAGACTATTTTATTATCTTAGTACAAGCACTCCCGAATTATGATAAGAAAAAATGATTTTCGAAAAATAGATATTGAAGTAAAGAATGTGGTAAAAAAAGCATTCGAATACGCAAAAAAGAATGAGAAAAATTTGAATGATTACATTCTTTTTCTCGCTAATGGACACCTTATGATTGATCTTGTGGGGTCTAAATATAGTCCATATACTATTGACTACAGATTAGATGAGATGAATGATGAATTGAGGTTAAACGTTCTTTTAGATTACATTCAGCACTCATATTCATTTACTGCTGAAAACTCTCAAGATTCAAAACTCTCATTAAGTCTTGAATTAATGATTTATACGCACATGTGGGAATCAAAGCCTTACCTTAAAACTTTAAAGAAACTAAGTGATATTTGTGACAGTCAAGAATATGATTGGGATGTCAAAGTACCTGACATGAGTAAACACAATTTTATACGCGACGTTATTCGAGCTAAGTTTAAGAAAAATAATCTGAAAATTCATGAGGTTATCACTGAAGGTTTTCATACGTCATTAAGGAATGCTTTTGCCCATTCTGAATACGTACTTAATTTAAATGAACCAAAAATAGATCTACTTAATTTCAAAAATAATGATTGGGAACTTCGAGATATTAGTTTTGACGATTGGACTAGAAGATTTTGTTACTCCTTCCTGCTAGCATATCATATTGAAAAAACGCTTCAAACCGAAAGAGAAAAGTTATATCATGGTTTGCCTGGTTATGAAATAAAAAGTAAAAATAGTGCTGGTGAGGATATTAATACTAAAATATTTTATGACAGCATAAAAAATAGTTTCCATTATAATCCCTGAATAGGCTAAAGTATGGATAATCTTCATCCACCGCCTTTCCACTCTCCTGTATAATCCTCATGCGATTAGATTTGTCCAACCGTTACAAGTCGGTGGCTGAAGAACACAACTACACAACTCCTTTTTGAAAGTGTGCTGAAAGATGGTAGAGTTAGTTCGGTGTGGTTTCCTAGTTAAGATATTTACTAGAAGATTATGCTAGAGAACAAACCCGCAAACAATTTCACATTAAAAATTGAATAAACTATGTACGAAATGAAAATTAAAAACATAGGTCTATTTGACCATGAAAAATATTGTAATTGAAACATTGCTTCTTTGTCATAATCGCCTGAGTGCAATTTTTCCATCATTTGATTTTCCATATTTGAAATTTCATTCAAAAATATTTTGGCTAAAAAAATTAAAGCGGACAAGCATATAATATAAACTATCCAACCATAGCTAAACAATTCTGAATAGTGGAGATAAATATTATACGAATAAAGTCCTATTAGTAGAAAAAGAGTCCAGCTTGAAGTCACTCCAGCAATTTTAAGAAAGTTGCTTACAACTTTAAGGCGCTTTTGGAAGAATGAAATTACACTGATGAAAAAAATATATAATATCGACGCAATAAGTAATGGAGCGACTATTGATATAACAATGTTTAGTATAAAGTATATGTAAGTCATGGGTAGCGAAAATAGTAAAAATTCGTAACTAAGCTTTTATGAGGGGACTTGAAAATCTCAAGAATCTAATTTCCTAAATCATTGCGAGAGATGCCACAGCCAATAAAAACTAACTTTGGACACCATTTCGGACACCCTGTTGTTAAATTTTGGTCAGCAAAACCTCTACAAAACCAATGAGCACAAAAAAAGCCTCACCGTTAGATGAAGCTTTCTTGTTGTCCCACTAGGACATTTTTTAAGTTTCATCCAATTTCCACGAACGTCCACACTACTAATAAAATCAATGCTTTATGCAAAATGGACGAAAGGTGAACTTCATCCATTTTCAACGAATTAATCCAAGATTCGTGCCGATTTTCGTGCCGAAAAAAGCAACAAATACAATACATTTGAGTTATAAATATAAATAATTCGTGCTATGAGCAAGCTAAATATCAAAATGTATTTGAAATCGGAGAAGAGTGAATTGAAACCAATCATTCTGAAAATAAGCTTTGGTTACAAGGAAACGGATGTGTTAAATGGCAAGACAAAGTACAAACCTTTATACTACAACTCTGGAGTAAAAATCAAAGAAGAAAAATGGAATGCCGAAATCAACCTCCCGTCAGATAGACAAGAGATTGCAACGCTCTTGGAATTGGAAGGGATTGTGAAAAATACTTACGAAAACCTACGGCTTAAAAATGTCGAAATAACCCCTAGTTTATTAGGATCAGAATTAGATAAATTATTAGGACGAAAATCGGAAGATATCGAAACGATTCGTATTTGTGATTTTATAGAAAAGCATATTGAAACGAACGGTAAACGCTCATTGAACACAAGAAAGCAATACAAAAATTTGAAAAATCACTTGCTTGAATATGAAAAAAAGAAGAACTCGATTTTAACGACTAAAAATTTTCAACGCTCCGAATATCTTGAATTCATGGGCATAATTAAAAACCAAATGAATACAGCAAATTCAGTTTGGAAAATTGAAAAGAACCTGAAAGCAACTTTGAATGAAATAAGACGGGAATTTAAAGTGCCTGTTTTTAATCCACGAGAAGAACTAAGCACTCGCGAAAAAACACAATTAGTTGATGAAGATCAAATTTATTTGACCTATCAACAAACCCAACAATTGATTGACTTCAAACCCGATAATGACAAGTATAAAAACGTAAAACTAATTTTACTCACTTTGTTGTTTACAGGTTGCAGATATTCAGATGTTTTTAAAGTGAACTTTGATAATTCATGTGAAGAAGATCACGTCAATTTTAAATACGCACGATTTATCACTGATAAAGGGAAAGGAACAGAAGTTATTGTTCCAATCCTCTCCCCACTTATCAACGCATACCAAATGAACGGATGGAAAACACCAACACAAATATCCAATCAAAAATTCAACGAGTACGTTAAAGATTTGATGGAGTATGCTAAATTCACGGATGAAGTTAAACTTGCTTATACCGACTCACACGGAAACAAGGTTTTTAAAACCAAGAAAATGTATGAGTTAGTTACTTCACATATTGGCAGGCGTTCATTCATTACCAACCTCATCAATTACATTCCCATAACTACACTTTGTAAAATCACAGGACATAAATTGAAAGACCGCAGTATCATTTTCAAATACAATAAAATTGGTCTTTTGGACAATGCCAAAATCTTTATGACCGAATTAAAACGTGTTTCTGAAAGTAACCCAAATGAATTTCCCATTCCACTTGTTCTGCCGAGCCCTAGCTAAGAACTCGCTTTTGCCCCATATTCCGCAAATACCCTAAAATTGAAGCTTTACCATAACGAACCCTTCTTTGACTTATTCTAATCGGTTTTAAGAGACCTTTGGCAACAATTCTTTGTAATGTATTGTAACAAACGCCTAATATGCTTAAAACTTCCTTTGTGTCCAAAAGAGCGGTCTCAGGAACTTCTTCTTTGACTAAACTTCCATTTCCGTCCGAAACCAAGCCCTGTTTCAAGAATTCAACTTCCTTTGCCAAATCCATATTTTGAGTTCTCAACAACTCTACATCTACCATTAATTTTTCCAATGCTAATTGGAATATTTTGATTTCCATACTCATAATCTATCTCCTCTATTTCGTTTATAAAATTTATCTCTATTCTATCTTGCACTATGCTCGTTGACTACTTTTTACCTCATTCAAAATGCAGAACAAACGATACATTACCCTTTTCTTGCAAGACTGTTGCGCCAAATAAAAAGCTTCCTTCGGTGACAATTTTGCCAAAGCAATGACACGATTCAGCAAATTTGGTTTTAAGCCAATGCTCGCTAATCGATTTGTAAAACTTCGTTTTTTCAAATCCTTTTGATTATCGCCACCAATAGAAAGTCCTTGGAAGGACAATCTCAAATCGCTTATCGGTTCGGGCAAGGATTTCGGTTCAACGTTTGAATTTTCACTTTGCTTTACTTCAAACGTTAAGTTTATAAAGTCAAATGCCTTCTCCTTTCGGATTCGCTTTTTTGCAAAAAGAAAAGCTTCTTTTGGCGATAGTTTCGCTAGTTCGATTGTTCGATCCAATTCTTTCCATGGAATACCAAAAGCATTTAGTCTAAAAAAAAGCGATTTGTTACAATTTTCAATTATATTTTTGATTCTCATTTTTTGTTGATTTAATGTGTGAAATTTATTTTTCTTGTTCAGGGCTGTCATTGTTTCCCTCAGATGAATTCTTATGTTGATTAATAAGTTCATTCACTCCCTTTCGCAATGTTGGTGAAGTTGCCAATGCACCCGCCAAACCTAAAAGTTGTTTTAATCCATCTTTGCCGAAATGTTTACTTACTTCACTAAAGACTTCAAAATTTTCCTGAAGATCTGATTTTGGTTTGCTTTCTCCTTCATCACCTACTGCTTCGATCTCAACTTCTGATTCGGTTTCTGGAACTCCAGATAATTGTTGGCTTGCATTGCCCGAACCTTTCCAGGCACCTAACAATTGCATTCCATCTTTCAGTAAACCTTTAAAATCGGTTTTCTCTCGCAATTCTTCGAGTTCCGTTTCCAGCTCCTCGATATAATCTGTTTGAGATTCAACCTTTTCCTTTAAGTTTTGAAGTTCATATTCTCGATCACGCGTTTTTAAAGCATCCTTGATTTTCTTGTCAACATCAATTGCTCCTAATCCATCAGCTCCTCCATTCTTCAAATAGAAAATGTGTCGATTGCAATTATTGGATTTTCCAAAATACATGACCACTTCAATCGTTTCCGTTGAACCGTCAATCATTTCCTTATAATCATCAAAATAGTCATGATTTGACGTTTTATTGACGCAAAATTCACCATCAATTTTAATGGCGAAAAAACGTTCTTCACCACGGTCATTTTGATTCTGAATTAATCGCCTCAAACGATCGACTTGTTCGTCGTTAAATTTGCGTGTAAAAACACGTTGACTTGCTCTTGAGTTTGAGCTCTTTTTTTTCTTTCTTTTTTTCGGATATTTTACCTCCTCATACCCCTCTTCATTTAATCTAATCATACCTCTTTTTTTTTAAATACACTACAAAGGTAATCACAACGAAAGGGGTTGGGGGTAGGTTTCAGCCCCCCGAAGCTTTGGTTTTACTAGGTAAATTAGATTTTTACTGAAATTCTTGGAAAGCTTCTATGTCTTTTTCGATAATTTCGCAAACTTTGTCAAAGTTGATTTTTCGGAAAAAATGACGAACTGTATGGAAATCTTGGAGGTTGTTTTTTGTGAAATTTTGAGCCGTTAATTTCTTCAAAATCTTCAATTTATTTTGATTGTAAACGCTCGTAATATTATGCCCCGTTAAGAGGTGAATAAAGCGTGCAAAATCGCTCTGAAAAGTGTCTCTTCCAATTGCAATTCCAAGGTACTTTAAAAGGTAGTAAATTGCGAAAACTTGATGATGCTCTGAGAATTTGGCTTCGTAGTACTTTTCGCTTCGTTTTTGGGCTTCATCAAGCAAAGGTTCATCTATTCCAAATAGTTCAACCCGCGCACTTGAAACCTCCGTCATCAATTCTCTGGTCGCCAACAAAAGAGCCAATAAATCTGAAATTTCAAACCATTCTAAATTCAATAATTGGCGTTCTTGATTAAGGTTTCCAATTTTGAGATAACCTAATTCTTCATCTGTTAAGCCATTATATGTATCTTCTAAAAACGCGAGTTCAATATCTGCTCGTTCACGAATTTTATACAATTCGTCAAACGTTTTTAACAAAGCTTCTGACTGGTTTAATCTATAATTATGCAAAAACAACTTTGATAGCCGATCAAAAAAGTAAGAATTCTGTGGAAGTTTTGGGTGCTTTTCAAAAATCGTTTGCTTATAATAGGCTTGTGCATATTTCTTATTGTCGGAAATTCCAACAGCATCAACATAAGCCTGTCTTAATTCATATTTGTATGCTTCAACAATTTCGTTAAAATCTTTCCCTCGTTCTGCTTCCATATAGAAATGAACGCTGAAATTTTTGATTTGTTACTTTTTAATGGTTTACCATAAAACACAATGGTTTGTAATGATACACAATGGTTGGTGATGGTTTTTAATTTAATACCAACCTGATAATTGTAAATAACATCTAGGTTCTATTTGGTCTTGACCTTCAAATGCCGGCCATTGTTTCCATTTCGCCAATGAAACTCTTATTAATGTATCTTTTGGAATTTTGTCAATTGCAGAAACAGAGCCAACATAAGGGAATACATAATGTATGAATTTGCTACTATATCTGTAATAAGCTTTTCCATCTTCAATAACCTTAACTAAATCTTGATCTGGAATCCAGAACCCCACACTGTGTGTGGGTAGATTGCTTGGATCATTTATAAAACCTTTATCTTTTGATGTCCACTTTAATAATTTATTGAAGAGATTTCTAGGAGATCCTACCCAGACGGGAACGCCCATTTGTTGAATATGGATTGCTAAATGTTGAGGCTCTTTTGAACTTAGACGTTTTCCTATTTTTTTTATAGTCACATCTTCATTGTGTGGTTCTATAACCTTCTTTGGGTTATTAAAATCTATCTCCCAAATTTGTCCAACTTCAAATTTAGTGTTAGCAGGTTGATAAACATTTCCAGCATTTATTAATCGAACGTATTGGTTTGTTCCAATCACAATTCCACCAACACAATAAAGCCCACCGAAATGAGTCTTTGATAAAATAAGAACTTCTTGCATAGTCTATAAATGGGTTATTTTGTATCCTAATTTTTCTAATTTATTAGTTACAATTCCCCTATGACAAGCTTCAGGTTTTTCTTCAACACAAAACAGAATTATTCGTTTCGCATTTATTTTTTCTAAGTTATGAATGAACGCTTCAAAATTAAACTCATTAAGAATTCGATCTTTGAATGCAAGAGTAAAAACACTACCTAATTTACTACGGTCGCGTTTTAATTCTTTCTGCTGTAAATCAGCTTCCTTTTGAAGGTCTCTAATCTCACTTGTTGGAGCAAGCTGGATTTCATGCAAATATTCGACATTAAGTTTTGCCAATCTATCTTGCAATCTTTTGCTGTTTACAAATGCGTATTTAGCACCACGTACTCCTCTACGTTGGCGAATGTCGCAAAAAACGTCAATATTTGCAGATATAATTTTCCCGAAATATTCTTCTTCCGCAGAATTATAAACCCCTAATGTAAAAAACTCCATTTTTGCTAATAAGATTTTCGCGAAGTAAAATCCATTTCTTCTCCAAAGAGATCAACAGTATTTTTACCTCTTGTTAATTCATTCATAACAACTTCCTGAGGCTTAATTCTGTTTGGCTTAACAATATGATTTATAGAAATACTCTTCTTTAGTAGTTCTTGACCGATTAGTTTACTTCTGTGACACTCTTCGGGCTTTGTTTCACTGCACATAAGAGCTAGATTTACTCTTTTTTCATGTGCTGTTTCTAATCGACTTAAACCCTCTTTAAAAAACCCTTTTTCTTTTATCAAATCATAGACAACTTTGCCGTCATAATCATAACAGCTTCTATCATTCGGTAAACCTCCTAACGAGTCTCCAACAAACACATAAGTAATTTGGTGCTTATTTAATTCTGCTTCTAGAGCGGCTTGATTAAATTGAGGGTTCCATTTTGAATAAGGTTTTGACCTTACATCTAGCAAATAGGAGATATTAAATGATTTTAATTCAAGAATAAAAACATCAATCTCTTTATTACCATGCCCTATTGAATATAACGTCGAATCCACAATAGTACTAATTTACAAATCTTTTATGAGTAATTCAATTAAAAACCAAACTGCAAAAATATTCTTTATTTCATAAGTTATGCCAAACAAATAACCATAGTTAAATTGTTCTGTTACAAAACTCATCAAAGAAATCTATATTTAAAACAGTACTTCTACTGATATTTGCAAAAAGTAAAGAAATATAGATAACAATTTACCCTAGTTTTTAAATCACTTAGGCTGATAATTATAAATTCCGCAACTTAGACGCCTTTAACAAATTATCCAAAGCATACAAAATTCCATTTCTATCTTCTTCATTCAAATTCTTGATGTCATGGAATCGTTTCAACATCAAAGGGTCTTTAAGCAAGTCAGAATCTTCATTTTCACCAAGCAAATAACCTACAGTCGTTTCAAGTAAGTTGGCTAGCTTCACAGCAGCTTCAATACTTGGCACCATTTCCTCTCGCTCGTATTTACCGATAACGGAGTGTGAAGTTTTCAAAAGCTTGGCTAACTCTTTTTGAGATAGCCCTTTTGCTTTTCTGCATTCCGCTAATTTTTTTCCAAATTCTAACTTCATAAACACCTTAAAAGGAACTAAAATGATTGAATCATATCAGTTAAAGCGAATTTAGACATATTAAAAGGTAAATAAAAACCGTAAAAACTTGTCATAAAGTACCGAATGAAGTATATTTGAGCCAGAAATGAATACTAAATAAAAATAATGACACCTTATAGAGTTTATAACGCTGTTAATAGGTGTTGAAAAATAAATTATGTTAGAAATCAATAGTTCATAGCATTACAAACAAAAGCAATTAAAACTGTACATTTGTACATAAATAGAATTGCGTAGCTCTTTAGCTTTATTCTTCGCTCAAAATCGACAAATTTTAATACGAAAAGGATAAAGACAAAATAGCTTACGTATCATACATGATGCGTGGGCTGTTCTGTTCTTTCGTATAGGTTTTTTGTCGAACCTTGAGCGAGGACAGTAACAGTACCGCGCATCACCTTTTTAGGTCAACAAGTCTTGAACAAGGGATGTAATTATTCACTTAAAATCATCCCAAATGTCTGACGAAAATAAAAAACGAATTATATCTGAAATTGAAGTACAAACTAATGATCAAAAATTAGAATTGATCTATAAACTATTGCGCCAACGGCATGAATTGCAGCAAGTTTGTTTAGAGGTGCTAAGGGGATTGGAGGGTGAGAATCGAGAACCGCTTATTGTATCGCATTGGGTGAGTGAATTACAGCGCGTTTTATTTGAGGAGGAAATATTTTTGCATTGTCATAGGGGTTTTCCTGATTTTATTGAGGAGGAGTAAAAAAGAAATCAATCTTCCCAAATTACACTGATTGCTAAATCAACAGCAGAGTAAACCATACAGTATTCGTAAAACTTATCATTTTCAAAATCATCCGCTCCAGCATAATCACTCTTGTTACGTTTTACCAGCCAAACAGATTTAGTAATTTCTTGTATTGCTTCTTCTTTAATATATATTGTGCCATCTTCAAAATATTCGGCAGCTACAGAATCATCTGGGGGAGACAACTTAGTGACTTCTTTAATTTGGTAAGTAAACAAAGGTGATTTCTTCCAATAGTTTACGATATTTTTTCTGCAATAAAATGCGCAAATAGGTTGATTCCCAAACTCTACAAACCTATATATCATTGATGATAGACTGACTCCAAACTTTGAAGCCAATTGTTTCATTAAATGTGGAGAAAACTTTATCCCTTGAATTTCTTTTTTGAAAATTTCTGTGGGCAATAATAGTTCAGAAGCGAAAGTATTGGCTTCATATTCTTGTTGCGCAATAAGCTCTTTGTTTTTATTATTGAACCAAGACATTGAACTAATATTATCCGAATGAATAATCGGAGAATCTCTATGCATTAAATAATGTCCAAGTTCATGGGCAACAGTGAATTTAATTCGAGTATCAAATTCAATATTTTCATTAATTACGATTAGTGATTTATTATCTCCGTGAATTATACGACCATCACAACCGGTTAATGATTTAAATTTCAACGGTATATCCAATGCAGAAATAACATCAAGAATATCAGTACTTCGAAGATCCGATAGGCCAAAGTCACTCAACAGTTCCAAGGCAATTTCTCTAGGATTATTCATTTTCCAAATCCTCCAACAAGAGTATATCTGTCAATATTTCGCGTAAATCGGAATCCTCTAGTTTATTAAAATTTCTAAATTGCATTTGAGGACGCTTTTGAACTAAAATTTCCTTTAATGCCTCAGAAGAAAGGGCTGATAAACCTTGAATTTTTTCAATAACTGCTGCTGAGGCTCTTGCCAACAAGTTAATGTTTTTTTCCTTATTAAGTTTCGCATGACATTTAAACCTCTGTCTTTTTATAAAGGATAGGTTATTTTCGTTGTCGTATTTTTCTAATTCATCATTTGGTAAATTCAAACAACTATCTAAATTAATGTCCGCAATACATGAAAATATTTCTTTATTATTCATATTTAATAATTTTTAATTGGCTAAACATTTGGTCTTTGCCTGATAAATTAGTTTGTCATTTAATTTATAAATTCGATTGATTGGTTTCTCCATTAAAACTGCTATTTCTCTAGACTTCATTCTATCTTTAATAGCTTCCCAATAGAATTCCAAATCTCCATCTTCTTTAACCAAATTTTCAATACAATTGATTAACTCATCAATATGTTTATCATCCTCAATATCGTCGAAAATCTTATACCTTAAGTCATCATTTAAATCCACTTCAATGTACTTACCGTTAATTCTCGATTTATAAGCTTCTAATTGATGAGATATTAAACTATTTGAAATACGAATAAGCTCTTCAGTAATTGTACGATCTTCAAATTTCCAATCGCGTTGAAAACTATAAATCTTCTCTATTGAAGTGTTGAGATAATGATCAACTGCAGGCGCCCCAAGTTCCTTTATAGAATGCGCTCCCCATTCTGTTTTGTTGTAAAGACGGGTATTAATCGCCTTTTTACACCGATCACATATATCCTTCCACTCTTTGTCTGTCAAAAGCTCTAATCGCCTTTGAATTTCTCGCTTTCTTAAATAATCCATTCGTTTTTCGGGAAAAGCAGTTTTCCTCGGTTATATAGGTTAATGAACGTGGTAGTGGAATACTGCAAAAATATAAAAAATAATAACATGGCAACAAATGCACCAAATGACAACAGCCGAAAGGGAGCTGTTAAAAAAAGATCACAAGTATTGAATCCTAAAACAGGTTTGTTTACTAAGCGTGATGCGGATACTGGAAAATTTATGGATGTAAAAACGTCTGGTGGAAAATTTAAAGGAGTTCGAAAAGAGAAGTAGTTATACGTAAATAACCGTCCAACCCTTTGGTCGAGAAGTAAAGGGAAATATCAACTTTTAAATACGTTCAATATGAATAGAAATTTACAAAGTCAAAACAAAGTAAGCGTATGCCACAAGGACAATTGTGTTCATGCAACAGGCAAAAACGCTGATAAAATTGCGAATGCTGCAACAGGATTTATCGTGTTTGCGGGATTGACTCTTTTAATTAAAGCAATTGCACGCTAGTGCTATGGGAGGGGGCAGAAAATCTCCTCCCAAATTAAAATACAAAACCCTACATGGAAAAAGAACGATTACTAAACGCTATCATTAGATATGACCACTATTATGATAGTATCAATAACAAAGCGAATGTCGCTTTAGGATTAAGCACATTCGTCACTGGAGCAATGGCAGCACTCTATCCGGTTTTTGCAAAAATAGCAGATGCAAACGCACTAATGTATGTCATCTATTTCCTCATGATTGCAATTGGTATGACAACCATAATTACACTTGTGTTTGCCGCAACACCATACATGAAGAACTCTACAAATTCACTGATTTATTTCAAATCAGTTGCTGATATGTCTGAAATGAATTTCAAAAGGGTATCAGAAAAACGCACGGAAGATCAAGAACTTGATGATTTAAGAGAACAAACTCATGATTTAGCGAGCGGATTAAGCAGCAAGTTCAAACGTCTCAAATTAGTTTTTCGACTATTAACAATACAATTTTTTTTAGCAATTCCGCTAATCATTTTACTAATTCAAAATTACCATACGAATGAAATTTTATAACGACTATTACGATATCATCAAATCCGCCATGAGCGAAGATCAATCAATAACATTAGGGTTTGATGGAGAAATATCAAAAGGTATTGATTTAAAGGCCTTTTTAAACGAATCCAAACAAAGCAACCTTCTTCCGAGTTTACAGAATTTTGCAAGTCAAATTGGAAGACAACCCGATTTTAGCAGAAAACTTGGCGCGCATCCAGATTTTCAACATTTGAAAGGAACAGACGAAACGGAAAACCATTATATAGTTTCAATGTTTATTGACATTAAAGGCTCTACAAATCTTTTTAGTAAATATAGTAACGAAGCAGTTCTAATAATTACCAAAACGATTCAACGGGCAGCTATACACACATGCTTAATCTTTGACGGCTATATTCATAGACTGCAAGGAGATGGGTTATTAGTTTATTTTGGTGGCAAAGGTGTAACAAGAAAAAATGCCGTCGAAAACGCATTACTTGCTTCTAGTATGTTCACTTACTTCGTTAAAAATGATTTAAAGAACTTGTTTGAGGAGCAAGACATTAAACGAATTGCAACAAGAATTGGGATTGACTTTGGCGGAGATAAAGATGTATTATGGTCAATGGCAGGAATTGGAGAAATAAGTGAAATTACCACTTGCAGCTTGCATACTAATCTTGCTGCCAAAATGCAATTAGAAGCAGAGACCAATGGGATTGTTGTAGGTGATAATATCAAATCGAATTTTGATACTGACTATTATACAGTAGTTTCAAAACGAACTGGAGACGAAAACGACCGTTACATTTTTAGAAATCCAGCGGATAATTTCAATTATACACAATACGATTTCAATTGGCTAAACTTTCTAAAGGAACAAGATTTTATTGTAACGGACTTAAACGGAAATCTTTTGCTCAAGCAGAAACCTACACACATTCCTAGCACAAGTAGTTTAGGAGCTATTGCTTCTCAAAACACTCCTTATCTTTTTATACCGTGAAACAAAAAACACAGTTAAAAAAAGATTTAGCAAATGTCAAGGAAACCTTTCCCAAACTTGTTTTTAAAGAGACAAGAAAACAAGACTTTCTGATTGGTGACATTGATATTTCAGATACCGACGGGAATTACTTTGCGACTTATAAAGTTAAGATCATAGTTCCCGTTAAATATCCGCATGGAGTACCAAAATTAATAGAAATAAGCAAGCTTATTCCAAGGGATGACGACCGACATATTGACAAGAACGGTATTTGTTGTGTGAATATGGAACATGAATTGATATTACTCGCTAGAAGAAAATTACTACTCTTTGATTTCATCAAGGATCAAGTTTACCCTTACCTCGCAAATCAACAGTTTTTTGACAAAAACAAAAAATTTGCTGGAGATGAATACCCGCACTTTTTTGAAGGTATAATTAAGTTCTATTCCGAAAAACTTGATTTAACGAATCATACTTTGTCTATTAAATTTTTAGAAGCAATATTAAACAATCAGATCCCGTCACGAAATGATGTGTGTTTGTGTGGGGAAAAGAGCTCAAATGGAAAGTATTTGAAAATTAAAAATTGTCATCAAGATACCGTTGATTTTTTAAAATCGGTAGGGCAAGAACAATTAAAAAAAGATTTGAAGGGGTTTAAACAAAAAAAGCTAAATGATCATGACTGAAACATTCATTAGATTAATCAAGCCAATAATTCAGGCTATAAAGCCAAGCAAAGTTGAAAAAGAGCAGATTCGTGAAATCATAAAAAAGTGTGACTTTCTGGGAAAGGAATCCGTTTATGGGAAATTTGTAAAAGATAAGTTTATTGAAAATGACTTTTACTTATCTAAAAAATTCAAAGCGCCCTTGCCCCATATTGAAAAAATGATAAAGGCAATAGATAAATTAAATGGTGCAATTGTCTGGAATGATTTTAGGCATGGTTATTTGTATTTAAACTTTAATAGGAAAAAATTAAAAGTGACAATAAGCAAATTCGAGCGCATATTAGATCCAATTATGACTATATTCTCATTTGCATTCTTCTGCCTAGCTTTTATCGCTGTAATACTTCTTATCCCTGAGATAGAAAATCCAAAAACTTTTGTAAGAATACCGGTTTCATTTTTTTCCACTTTAATTATGGGTTATTTATTCTATATGACGGCACTTCCAATTAAAAAAGCAAAGAAATTAGAACGTGCGTTTACAAAGAATCATTAGTGTTTTAATCCAATAAATCAGTCGTTTGCCATTTCTCGTTTATCTCAACTTTGATATTAATTCTTTTTTTAGCCATTCAAATGCCTCATCTTGCTTGTAGTCAATACCAGATCGGATGACACTTTGCATATCATTTAAAAAGTCTTTGTCTTGCTCCTTTTCTTCTATGTTTAATAAGAATTGTTTTTCTGTGGGAATAGCATTACCCGAAAATTCCATATACTGATTAAAACAATGAATGATTTGATCTAAGTCCAATTCCATATTCAACCTTGAATAATCCAAGTCGAATAAATCGCGCCCTTTACTTCGTTGATAAAGCGCTCTTAGTTTTGTTCCTAATAATTCATTAATACTATAGGTTCTAATTTTGGTTTCTCCAGAAAACCATTCATTATTCATTTCAAACGGAAATTCAACCCAATCCAATACGTTAAAGTGTTCCTTACAGTTTATCTCTAATTTTAAACGCAACCTGATTCCCTCATATTCTGATGTAAATCGATACAAAGCCTTAGCACCATGACCTCCTATTTTTGTTTGTCGCTTTTCATCAAAAAACGTCACAATTTCACCAATCCGTTTTAAAATCGGTTTAATTGGTCCCGATTTAACTTGTACCAAGTCAATATCTTCAGAATACCTTGGAGCAGGATTCAAATAGAGTTTATGCAAGGCTGTTCCACCTCTAAAAGCTAAATTCTCACTCAGAAACTCATCATTAAACAACTCAACCAAAACGCGACTTATTACCAAGTCTTGTTCAATTTGAGCAAAAGCGTTCCAAGGCGCATGATCTTTCCATTTTGCTATATATGGTTTTGCTATCATTTATTTAGTGTAGTTTTTTTAATTTTTTATAAATCACTTTCTAATGTAAGGTTTACATCCACTTTCCATCTATTCCCCGTGCTTCCCACCATTAAGTCCTTTTTAGGACTTAATAAAATCGGGTAATACTTTCCTTGAGATAATTTTCCTTCAATCAAGTTTGTAATTGATCTACTCATGTCTATTTCCTCTAGTAAATAACCTAATCGCTGTAATGCACTGATGTGCGGATACCATGATAATAAATCCTTCATATCCTTTTCTTTGATCTCCTCTGCCAACTCTTCAAGATTAGCCATTATGCGATTAATTCCTCCAATTTTTGAATGATGGAAAACAAGATCAACAGCGGTTAATGCAGGAGAAGAGACATTAAATAAACCCGCATCCGATTTATGCTTTACAATATTTGTTTCAGGCCAATGTTTGGTATTTAAAAATTGGAGTCTCGTATTTCCTTTATTAATAGCTCTAAGCGCTGGTGGAACAGTAATAATATAATCCTGTTGTATTTGTTGATGTGCAGCACCATGAAAAGCAGCAGCCGAATATAAGCCCACATAATAATTCTTATCCAAGAATTGAAATAACTTATCTATATAAAGTTGAACAGGCACTTTACCGACATTCTGATAACGTGGTGAAACAATTAAAAAAAACCCTTTTCGCAAATTCAATACTTCTCCTTTAGCTGATAAGCGATTTAACTCTTTTCTTAATGTTGAATCAGAAACTTGGGTACTCGTCCGCAGCTCCTCCAATGAAAAAGCATGTTCCTCGTAGCCTTGTAATTGCCTGATATAATCTGAAACAGCGGACATTATAGTTTTTGATTGCGAAAATAACCAAAATATGGGTAAAAACGCAATTAAAAACTTAAAATCAACTCATTCTATACTAACAATTCTAATATTTTTCGGTTTGTGATTACAGCTATATATATTCGCATTATGAAAAAGTTAATTATTACACAAAGTGACATCAGTTTCTTTTGTCAAAAAAATGGAAAACTGAGAATTACGGATCAATGCAAAAAGTTGTTGTTAGCTATAAATGTTTTTAGTTTTGTAGACTATGAATACAGACTTACAATCTATTTTAAAATTAGTTTTACCAGAATTTTTAGTTGATAATTTTGAGATA
>WTCE01000105.1 GCA_013138735.1 Crocinitomix sp.
AAATCATTATACGTCTGCTGTCTGGATTGTTATTAATATGATCAATTGCGTTTTGCAACTGATATATACCCTCATTATTCCAATTGCGCCACTGTGCACCATAAACAGGGCCTAAGTCACCATCCTCATTTGCCCAGGCATCCCAAATTTTAACGCCATTGTCATTAAGGTATTTAATATTGGTGTCTCCTTTGATAAACCACAAAAGTTCATGAATAATAGACTTAAGATGAAGCTTTTTAGTCGTCACCATTGGAAAACCTTTTGATAAATCAAAGCGCATTTGGTGTCCGAAAATAGCCTTGGTTCCAGTGCCGGTGCGGTCACCTTTTTCAATACCTGTGTCCTTAATAAGTTGGAGTAGCTCCAAGTAGTTTTGCATATCTAAAAATTAGCTGTATAAAGTTAAATGTTTGTGTCATCATTGTGGCACACATTATGCATTAAAAATTGAACAAAGAAGAAGTTTTTATCAACAATGCTTGTGAAACCGTTGCAAGCCAGTTACATTTGGCGGCATAGAAAAAAGCTAAAACATTTTTTTCTGTAAAAGAATTTAGAATATGAAAGGAATTTTAATCACATTATTTACCCTGTTATTATTTACAAGTTTAAAGGCACAAGATTTACCAAAGGCTTGCTTTGGTAGCTATGGTGGTGAAATGCCGAGTTATAATGTAGAGGTTGATGGTGCTTCAATTCAAATCGAAAAGCATGATGTTTTTATAACAATAACCGAAGAAGAAGTTGTTTATGTTGGTGGGAAACTAGAGCTTTCTGGAGCATATTCAGTGTTCAAGCAAAGCAAGAATGAATACGTGATTAAGTCAATATTGACAAATGGAAAATCATTGACTTACGAGTTAGATTTTATTTGGAATAAGAAAGAAGAGAAGATTTATATTACTCCAAAAAACGGTCAATCTGAGGCTGAGTTGGAGAAACTAGATGCTTAATCTTTATACTCGTCTCGCGCATAACGCTCTTCAATTTCACGAATGTGTTTTTCCTTCTTAACTTGTCTTAGCTTAATTGCTGATTTTGTAAAGTAAGTGTGTTGGTTTAAGAATTTGATTTGAATCTCATCCCATAAACGATCACTATTCAATTTACCATGTTCGCGTAGTTCTCTTCTTAAATAGTCGGCAATTACATGGAAATCATCTCGCCCTAAATAATCCAAATCAGCATCACACATAATTTGTTCTAAATGTGTTTTAGGACTTTGCGGAATTTCAGTCGATTTGATTAAACCGTCTATTACGTCAAGTTGAATATCAGTATAACCGTATTTAGGTAATATTTCTCGCGCCATTCGGATACCGATATCTTCGTTTTTATCATATTGTTCAACAAATCCAGCATCATGATAGGTAGCGGCAGATTTGAGTAAGAAAAGATCTTCATCTGTAATTCCTTCCATAATCGCTAATCTTTCAACGGCCTGGGTTACATCAATCGTATGGTTTATACTATGGTAAAGTAGTTTTGGTGAAAGCGCATCCTCCAATATTTTCATAATGTGACGCTCTGCTTTCATATAGTTGATTGAACTATAAAGGTGCAAGTCAACAATCTTCCAGAAATCTTCATTTGGAACTAGGCCTTCGCCGTCTATCGAAAGTTCAGGTTTTATGCCTTTCACGTAGAACATGTCTAGCATTCCCTTATGCTTCGTTTGAATTTTACCACGGTAAACGCAGTCAAAATAAGGGGCAATAAATTCGTAGGTATTTCCAGATACATTTACAGTTCCTGGCTGACCATGCATTTCCATTCGCTGGGCTTGGTTCACAGTTGAGCCCCAAATATCATAGGCAAATCGCTTCAATCCAATTACGCCCGCAATAACTTCTCCGGTATTAATACCAATTCTAATTTTCCAAGCTTGTTCACCACGTTTTTTGGCTTCTTCAGAAAAATTAAGCATGAAGTTTTTGATTTCCAAAGCCGCCAAGGTTACTTCAATCGCATTACTCTTGTTTCGAATTGGTACCCCACCTGCGCACATGTATGAATCGCCAATGGTTTTAATTTTTTCAAGGTCATATTTCTCAATAATCTCATCAAAAGCCGAGAAATAATCATCCAATTGCTGCACCAATTCTTGCGGTTTCATGTCCTCCGCAATTTTTGAAAAGCCTACAAAATCTGTAAATAGTACGGATACATTTTTATAATAACGTGCTTTGGATCTTCCTTTGTTTTTCAACTCCTCAGCTGTTCCAACGGGTAAAATGTTTAACAATAATTGCTCTACTTTTTCTTTCTCCTTTTCAAGCAATTCATTTTGATGCTCAATTTTTGCCTTTTGGATTTCTACCTTTTGTTTTTGATCTTGAATTTTTTTACTTTGTTCGGTAACTTGACGTGTACGTTTCACAACCTCAATTTCCAAACGTACTTTCTGCCTTCTGATTTTATCAATTCTTCGGCGATAAAAGAATAAGCCAAGTGCAATTAATAATATACCGACTAAAATTCTAAACCACCAGGTTAACCAAAAGGGCGGGGTAATGTTAATGGTAACTGTTGTAGGTTCGTCTGACCATTCGCCGTCTGCACTTTGAGCATATACTTCTAATAAATAGCTGCCATGATCGATATTCATGTAGGTTACCTTGTTTTCTTGATCGAGGTAACTGTATTCCGTCTCGTGACCTTCTAGGCGATACTTATAACGGTTTTGCTCAGGGTTTGAGTAGTTTGTGGCAGCAAACTGGAACGTAAGGTCGTTTTGATCATAATTAAGCTCTAAAACGTCTGTAACAAGAATGTTTTCTGCAATAATTGTGCGTGACTTGCTGTTTTTGGCTGAAAGGGTTATTTCTGAAACAATAGCCTTTGGTGGATTGGGGTTATTGGTAATTGCTTTTGGGTCGAATATATTGTAGCCCTTGATTCCACCAAAATAAAGCAGCCCTTTAGATGTTTTTAAATAAGCCCCTGTATTAAATTCATTACTCTGTAAACCATCTTTAACACTGTAGTTTGTAAATTTTTCCGTTTTCGGATTAAGTTTTGAAATTCCTTTATTGGTACTCGCCCAAATTAAACCGTCATCATCTTCTAACAGCCCGTAAATTACATTGTTTGATAATCCTTCTAATTCTGTGAAGTTCTTAGTTTCTCTAGTAACGAGATCCAATTTTTTTATTCCTTCTCCAAATGTTCCCAACCACATACTGCCCGGTTCGGTTTGAAGCAAACAAGTGATTTGCGCATTGGATTCGTCGTGGTCTTTAATATTACAATACTCAAAATCAAAGCTGTTTTCTGAGTTTTCATGTACAGCATAAAGTCCTTTATTACTAGTAACTACCCATGTTTGGTCAGAAAGGTCTTTGTAAATCACTTTTACAGAGCCTTCTCCAAGGCCATTTCCACTGGCATAAAAACCAAAGTCTTTTGTTGATTTATCTATGATTGTTAATCCTTCGCGTGAGGCAATCCAAAGGCGATTGGAGTCTGCCGGAATAATCGCATAAACGCGCACATCTCTGCTAATGTCATCTGGCAGAAAATCTACCGGTTTCAATTCACTTTTAAACGTTTGTAAATCGAGAATGTTAAGAATATAAACACCGTCTTCATATCCAAGCCAAATTTTATCGTCGTTTTCAACATAAATAGACAATAAGCGGTGTGTTGCATTAATATCTCTTACGATATGATAATACTGTTGCTTTTCATAATTGTAAACCGTTAAATCCTTCTTAGTGCCAATGTATGTGTTTCCAATATTATCTTCTGCAAATGACCAAACACTATAATCAATCAATCCTTTCGCAGGGTCGTTATTTAATGAAATAGTGGTAAAGCCTTGCTTATATTTATCGAATTTGGAAACACCTTGCTCTGTCCCAATCCAAAACACGCCCGACTCATCTTCATAAATACATGAAATTTCATTGTCGGCTATAGATGAGTTGTCAAGTGGGTTGTTTTGGTATTGCGAAATGATTTGTCGGTCATCTTCTGTTTCTTGAATCAAAAATAAACCTGCAGCCTCTGTTCCTACCCAAGTATTGTTTGCATCTTCAATATAGAGGCAGTTAATGCTTCCGTAGCGGATATCAGTATATTCCGTATAAACTTGGAGTCGCATTTCGTCATCAACATAAAAAAGTCCTTTTTTAGTTAATACCATTAAATTACCATCAGGTGCTTTGTAATAATCGTTGACTGGAGCTATGGTAAAGATGGAGTTATAATCAATGGGTTTAAATTTTTTATAAGGATAGTCTGAGTAGTAAGTTTCACCAGATTCAGTTCCTACCCACATTAAATTGTTTTCATCAATGAAAATGGCGCTTAATTCCGCATTGCCTTCAACTGATTTGATTGTTTCAATTTTTTTGGTCTTAAGGTTTATTTTGTTGATTCCGTTTTTTTCTGTTAGTGCCCAAAGGTTGCCATCTTTATCAAAAGTTAGTGAGGTGAAAATATAACCATTTAGGTTAGGGAAAGTTGTTCGGCTTATCCGCTCTACGTTATAGTTTTTCGGGTCCATTTTTCCAATTCCACGGTTCGTTCCAAACCATAACATTCCAGCTTGATCTTTATCTAGAAAATGAATGTAATTGTTGGGAATTGAATTGGCATCAACGGGATTGTGTTTGAAGGTTTTAAATGAATAACCGTCATAACGATTAATTCCATCTTGTGTAGAAATCCAAATGAAACCGTAGGGGCCCTGAACAATTCCTGTAACCGAGCTTTGAGAAAGTCCGTCGTCTAATGAATAGGTGTCAAACTTAATCGTTTTTTGCTGCCCGTATGAGTTTACCGATAAGAGAAGTAGCAGTATGAGACGGGTCAGTGTTTTTATCATTTGGCTTAAATTCTTACTCCTACTACTAAAATATCATCTACTTGTTCAAAAGAACCTTGCCATTCGAACATTGTTTTTTGTAGGTATTTTTTCTGTTTAGACATTTCTTCTTTGTGCACTGATAACAAGTGCTGTCGGAAGCGATTATAAAGGAATTTTTTCCCGCGCTCACCACCAAACTGATCTGCATATCCATCACTAAATAAATAGATTACATCTCCTTTTTGAAGTTGCACTTTATGTTGGTTATATTTTTTGCTTCCTGGATCAAAAGAGCCAATTGCAAACTTATCCGCTTTAATAATCATAAACTCGCCATCACGAATAATGTATAGTGGATTATTTGCCCCAGCATAGAATAATTCCATTTTTTCATAATCAATAGAGCAAAGGGCAATATCCATTCCGTCTCTAATTTGATTTTCTTCTCTACTTTTATTCAATGATTCGTTTACGAATTTATTGAGATGATCCAAAATTTCTGCTGGCTCAGTCACATTATGTTCACGAATAGATGTGTTTAATCCATTGGCGCCTACTAGACTCATAAATGCACCAGGCACACCGTGTCCAGTACAATCAACTGCCGCAAAAAAGTTTGCTTTTTCTGTTTTTTCAAACCAGTAAAAATCTCCCGAAACAATGTCCTTTGGTTTGTATAAAACAAAGGAATCTGGACATATTGAATTGATTACTTCTTTTGGGGGAAGGATAGAGTTTTGTAATCGTTTTGCATAACGGATACTTGCTGTTACGGCTTTATATAAATCTTCTAATTTTAATCGTTGACGCTCATTTTCATCACGTTGTCTTACAACCTCTTCAGTTCGTTCTTTTACTTTTTGCTCTAATATTCGTTCTGTTTCTGCCAACTCATCACGCATTTTTAATAAGGCATGGCCCAATACATCTTCATTACTCAAGGGCTGATAAGGTGAATTAAAATTACTTTGTCCAACCTCTTCGGCAAAATGGGTGGTTTTTTTCATGCCATCTACCAGGTCTACCACGGCCGAGGACATATCACCTATTTCGTCATTTCTAATTTCAATTTTTTGTCTTGGAAAAATACCCTTACCTAATGACAATAGTACTTCGCGTAAATTATTAACTGGCTTTACAATTGTATTTGTTGTAAATACCGCAATGAAAATTGCAAAAATAATTAAACAAGCTCCTAACCACCAATAGATGCGGAGGGATTGGAATTTTGTTCTAGATTCACCAGAGGATAAACGCACCAAGTCTAATGCATCCTTTTGTTTATTAACAACGCTTTCTTCTAAGAACCCCAGATTTTTAAATAAATCTGTCATGTCTTCACCTACACCATTTTGATCAACTAAGCCCCGTGCCGAAAAAACATTGAAAGCGTCATCATAACTACTAATGTTGGGCAAATAATCCATCATTTGCTGGTAGTTTGCAAACAAAGTGACATATTGATCCTTTAATACTTTAAATAGGTCTAAGTCATCCTCATCTGTCCATTTTTTAGAAATGTTTTCAAGCTTCTCAATTGTTGCTGGAATGTCTGTATCAATGATGGCTTTAAAACGCATTTTATGATCAACGTCATTTCGGCTTTGGTCATTAACCCACTGTGCAGCCAATTGTCTAGACTCCGTTGTAAGAGATTGCAGACCAATTACATACTCTTTTGAAGGAGTTAAAACATTAATTAGTTGATTGGAGGTTTTATCGTTTTCCTGAAACGTTTCAATCCCATTATTTACAGCTAAAAAAGTGGCACCAAAGACCACAATTATGAATAGAATAAGAACTCCAAATCCGGTTCCAATCTTTTTTCCTATTGTAAATCTAAAGCTCATAGTTCTGGTGGCACTGGAGTTGTTTAGTTATGGATTCTCAAGAGCAAATAATATTTTTTTGAATTTTTCTGCTTGTTCTAAATCTATTAAAGTTTGCGTATAAACTCTTAGCAATTGTCTTACGTTTTCAATATCAGCAGGATGCGTATTATGGCGTTCTAAATAGGTGCCTATATTATGTTGGTCAACCAACTTCTGATATTTCAAATACATTTCATTATTATTCAAACCATAATAACAGCCCATTAATGCTTCTTGCACTGCTTTGTTATTTGGGTCTAAACGTTCAGCGCGGTGTAAGTAAGGAAGTGCTTTTAAAAATGCTTCTTCCGACTTTTTTTGGTTTAAAATTATTCCTTCAAGCGTTATTCCATCTGCAGGAATAGTGATAATATAATCTACACCAATATTGTAATATACGATACCAATATTAAAATTGGCTTTAAAGTCTAACGAGTCAAATACCAATACCTTGTTGGAATATTCAATTGCTTTTTCTCGCAACTGCATTTTCTTAGTTGGCTCTACAATATCCACCTTTTTAAGGTATTCTGATCCTACGGCATTATAATAGTTAATATTAGTAACGGTAAAGTCGAAATTAGGATCAATCAGTTTTTTATACTCTCTTGTGTATATGTTGTAAGATTCTTCAGATTTTTCAAACTCACCATCTTCTATTAAGAGCGTTACAGCGTCGTTAAAATAGCGTACCAAGGTATTGCGTAAATACCCGTTAATTTTAACAGTATAAAGTCCTACGCTGTCAATCTTTTTTGCGCGAACAAAAGACTCTATAGCAATCTCACGGTAATAAATTTGATCTCCGTTTGAAATATCGCGGTAAATATGACCACGCAATTGCCATGTTTGCGAATCAAAGCGTTCAATTGAACTAATAGCTGAATCGATAGCAGTTTTTGCGCTTTCATATTCACCCGCTTTGTAGAAATCATAGGCTTTTCCAGTCCAAATCTGGGCAAATGAAGATGAGGCCGAAAGCATCACTATTAAGATCGATATGTATCGTATTAACTTCATTTTACAACATTGGCCGCCAAGTCTGACAGCTTATCTGCGATTACTAATTTATGCTTTTTTGCGTTACTTTTGTTTATTTCGTATTTCTGTTGATTTCCTTCAATGATAAAATTAACAATAGCTCCCTTTGTCAAACCGCCTGCACCTTCAGAAACCAATAAGGTGTTTTCCTTAATGGTAGTTTGCACTAATGTCTTAATATATTTTGAGTTCTCAGGGGTAACATACAATATATGCGAGTCAGAAATATCTTTTGTCGATTGATAATTTTTAACGACGATCTTTTGACTACCAATGGATTTGCCTGAGTACTTTTTATTTAATTCACTATAAACACCTGCAGTCTCACCAAAAACACCAATAACAAAATCACCAGTTCTTTTTTCCTTAGGCCACTCTACAAGTGTTGCAAATGTATAAATATATAAAGCTCTGACAACTGATCGCGTATCAGGCATCTGCGTAGGGCTTGGGGTATTACTCCTAAGTCCTACCAGGATTATAATTGTTAACAGTATGTAAGTTACTCTTTTCAAAAAATTTGTCTAAATCATTTGAGGCATTACCAAAAGCGTGCCAATTAAATTGCTGTCTCACTCGGTTTAGCATTCTGGATCGTTTCAAGGTCTCTATCAAAAAGGTAAAGTCCTGCTTTGTCGTTTCCTATCATTTTTAGTTTGTCTAGAATGTTTCTTGCCAAAGCTTCCTCCTCTAATTGCTCCGCAACATACCATTGCATGAAATTGTGTGTTGAATAATCTTTCTCTTCTAAACAAACGAATACAATTTCATTAATCATATCTGTGACCTTAAGCTCATGCGTTAACAATAACGTAAAAACGTCTGTTAATGAGTCAAAATCTTGTTGTGGAAGATTTATGGATGGAATTATTGCTCTACCTCCACGTTCGTTTACAAACCGCACAAGTTTTAACATATGCTCGCGTTCCTCGTCAGAATGTAAGTATAAAAAGTCTGCTGTTCCATTAATTCCTGAAGACTCAGCCCAAGAAGCCATGGCCAAATAGAGTTGCGAAGATACTGCTTCAGCTTCTATTTGTTTGTTCAATATTTCTTCTACTCTTTTATTCAATTTCCTTCTTTTTTGTTTGGTCTTTTTGACCGAATCGATAAAAATAATCTAAAAAATAGAAACAATAAGGCTTTACACTTAAATAATTCATAATTTTATTCGGAATTTAAAGACATGCATGAGCAAGAAAAAGACTAAGACCAAAAAAAAATTTAATAAAACATTACGTCAAGATATTCTTGCCATATTTATTGAAAACCCGAAAGCAGGATTAAATTACAAACAGATTTGTGGTTTTCTAGATATTAGCGATAAAGCGCTTAGAAAACTAGTGTTTGAATTATTGACAGAATTAACTGAGGAAGGTACATTAAAAGAAACCGAACGCGGTAAGTTCAAAATGAGTCATTCCCGCCAAGTGATAACAGGCCGGTTAGACATTGCTAAACGCGGTGTGGGCTATGTTATAACGGATGAATTAGACGAAGACCTTGTCATTCCTACCAAGTTTATGGGCCAAGTTGTTCATGGAGACACGGTAAGAGCAGAAATGCTGCCTGCAAAAGGAGGAAGAAGAAAACCTGAAGGACGAATTATTGAAGTACTTGGAAGAGATGAACGGCGATTTGTTGGAACCATTGATATCCAAAAAAAGTATGCTTTTCTATCACCTGATGATCCAAAAATTAGTGTTGATATTTTTATTCCAAGGAGCAAAACTAAAAATGCGGAATCCGGAGATAAAGTAATTGGAAAAATTACGGATTGGCCAAGTTCTGCTAAAAATCCTTTTGGCGAAATAACACAAGTTTTGGGTTCTACTGAATCTAATGACGTACAAATGATGTCAATTTTGGCGGCGTCTGGAATTAATATGTCTTTTCCTGATGAGGCTATTAATGAATCAAACCAAGTAAATATTACGCTTGAACCTGCAGAAATAGCAAAACGAACTGATTTTAGAAAAACGTTAACGTTTACCATAGACCCTATAGATGCAAAAGATTTTGATGATGCTATATCTGTTGAGGTTTTAGAGAATGGAAATGTAAAGTTAGGCGTGCACATTGCTGATGTTGCTCATTATGTTACACCAGGAAGTGCTTTAGATAAAGAAGCTATTGATAGGGGAAATTCTGTTTATTTGGTAGATCGTGTAATACCTATGTTACCTGAACATCTATCAAATGGGGTTTGTTCTTTAAGACCAAATGAGGAAAAATTTACTTTTTCTGCAGTGTTTGAATTGACTCCAGAAGCCCAGGTTGTTAATGAGTGGTTTGGTAAAACGGTAATTTGTTCAGCGCGAAGATTTACTTACGAAGAGGCGCAGGAAGTTATTGAAACAGGCAAAGGCGATCATGCCAAAGAGATTGTTATGATTGATAAGATCGCCAAAAAATTGCGCTCTGAGCGTCTTTCAAAAGGTGGACTCGAAATTGTAAGTTCTGAAATTAGGTTTGAGTTGGATGAAGACGGAATGCCAATAGGTGTTTATAAAAAAACAAGTAAGGACGCCAATAAATTGATTGAAGAATTTATGCTTTTGGCCAATAAAAGCGTTGGCCGATTTATTGGGAATACGAAACGGAAAACTAAAATACCCTTGATTTATCGGGTGCATGATAAACCAGATCGCGAAAAAGTGGAACAATTCCGAGTTTTCGTTTCAAAATTTGGACGAGACTTTACCTTTAAAAATGATAAAGATATTTCATTAAAAATGAATGCTCTTTTTTCTGAAATGAAGGACGACGGTAATTTTAATATGATTCAGCAAATGGCAATTAAATCAATGGCCAAAGCTATTTATGACACCGACAATATTGGTCATTATGGATTGGGTTTTGCGTATTATGCCCACTTTACTTCACCAATTCGGCGATATGCAGATTTAATGGTGCACCGTATTTTACATAATGTGCTGCGCGAAGAGTCTATGCGTTTTTCAGGATTAGAAGATATAGCAGACCATATTTCTAAAACAGAACGTCGCGCTGTAGAAGCAGAACGCGCCTCTAAAAAATACTTTCAAGCACAATATTTAAAAGATAAAATTGGCGAACGTTTCAGTGGCTTTGTGACAGGAATTACTGAATGGGGAATGTATGTGGAATTGTATGAAAACCATTGTGAAGGAATGATTCCTTTAAAAAGTATGAAGCATGATCGATTCACCTTTGATGAGAAAGAATATGTAATTATTGGTCAACGCACCGGTGAATCTTATACCGTTGGCGACAATGTGGATGTGATACTTTCGCGTGTAAGTTTAGTTAAAAAGCAAATTGATTTAGAGTTGGTAGATTAAATAATCTACTAATCCTTTTTCTTTTTAAACCATTTTGATGGCAACGAGTAGTTGTATTGTAAGACATAATTATGTGTTACACTTTGCTGGCTACCATGATCCAATTCATAAATGTATTTGATGCCCAATTCGTGTCTTTTTGGTAGATCAAAATCAATTCCTGCGTAAACTCTATAGGCATCTAAACCAACGGATCCTGCGGGTTGAATAGCTTTGAATAATTCATAGCCAACAAAGGGCAAAACTCGCTTAAAATCGTCGTTTTTATATCTTAAATTGAACTTCCAACGGAATGTGCTTCCAATATTAGGGTAAATGACCTCGTTAATTACCGCCGTACGATCAAATCCTAGCTGATAACGCGCTCTCGTCTTTAAACGTAGCCCTGTTTCGGCAATTTTAATGCTATAATCTGCGTTTAAGCAAAATCTGTTTTCGCCAACAAAGTAACCCTCTTTAGCCTTTCTTGAATAGCGGTAACTTACGCCTAAGCCAAAGTTTTTTGCCAATTCATAACTTGCCGAAAGTTCATTATAATAGGTGCGGAGTGTTGAGGCATTTTTATAGAAGCGCGTTTGCGTTTCATATTTTAATGACATCTTTTTTCCAAGATCTGCCTTTAAGCCTAAACCAGTCCACAATTGTGCGTCTTGAGTTTGACTAAAGCCACCAAGGGTGCTAATTAATAATGTACTTAATATTAAACTTCTCATTAGTCGTAAATTATAAGATCATCCATTGTTATTGTTTGCTTCTTATCTGTTATTTCAACCGTGGTGCTAACAGCATTTTGTCCACTGTCACATAAGTCGCATTTTGAATATGCAAATACAGTGTATTTACCAGGTGTCAAATAATTAAAAGCAAAACTTCCATCTAGGCTAGTTGAAAACTTGTCGGCATACGTGTCTGTATCCTCTCCATAGATGATATATACGTCTTGATCAAGCGCATAATATTGCGCAATGGTGTCTCCACTTGCGTTAAGATCAATCATCCATACTTTTCCAGTAATAGATGAAGTACCGCCTTCGCCCGGTTCTTTATTGCAGGCTGTAAAAAATAAAATTGAACAGGTTGCGGCAAATAGAATAAGTGACTTCATTTGTAATGTTTTTCGTTTTAATGTGAAATTAATGATAAATTAATAATTTACTAACATTTGACTGCATTTTGCATTTAAGGTTTAGCTGTCTTACGTTAGAAAACGTATTTTTGATACAATTCTAAACAATATTTCCCTTAAATGGAATCAGAATCAGATGAAAAAATAGTTGTGGATTTTAAAAAATTCAAAGGTCATCACCGGAAATTTCCGTGGACTTTGATCATCCGCGTTATAGTGGCATTAGTGAGTATAGCGATTATTTTTTTCTTAGTACAGTTCTTAGACGAACGGCTCAAAGAGCAGCCAACCGAGAAACGAGACATTGAAATTGAGGTTGAATTTTAGTATTGAACTTGTAATGATGTTTGTGACTTTACAATTGAACCATCCTCCGTAACGCCTTTTATCATTACAAAATAGGTTCCTGCTGTCACTTTTACCCCTGCATGTGTAAAACCATCCCAAGTTCCGTTTACTCCAAAATAACGGTAGATTATTTCACCATATCGGTTAATAATTGTGCAAGAAAGCTCTTCCACTCCATCAAGTCGAACAAAAAAAACGTCATTTATTCCATCACCATTTGGGGTTATTATGTTCGGTGCTTGCACATAATCTTGTGCAAAGCTGCCTATTGAAAAGAATAGACAAAATGTTAATATGATTTTTGAAAATGGCATTTGTAACATCAAAGATATTAAAAATCGAAGTGATATTCCC
This sequence comes from Crocinitomix sp., assembly GCA_013138735.1. Classification (GTDB taxonomy): domain Bacteria; phylum Bacteroidota; class Bacteroidia; order Flavobacteriales_D; family Crocinitomicaceae; genus Crocinitomix. Next base: position 12,880 of record WTCE01000105.1, read on the forward strand.
TAAAAGGTTAGTCTTTTTTAAGTTCTAGCCCGTAATTTATACCTTTATCAGTAGCCGGAACGCCTTCATCCATCCATTGAGGGATTTCTGCATCAAGTAAATAATAGTCAAAAAACTGACGCATTCTGATACTTAAATCTTTTCTGTTAGCCGTTTTCATGAGGTTATGTTGGTCGCCATTATAGTTCAAAAGCCATACGGGTTGATCCAATCTTCGCAGCCCCATATACAATTCAATACCTTGGTACCATGGCACAGCTCCGTCACCGTCGTTATGCATAATTAATAAGGGCGTTTGGACATTCGGTAGACCAAAAATCGGTGAATTTTCAATATATAGATCAGGTTTATCCCAAATGGTATAGCCTATTCGGCTTTGGGTACGTTCGTATTGGAACATTCTGCTCATACCTGATGCCCAACGAATTCCTCCGTATGCTGAGAACATATTGCTAACAGGTGCACCGGCCATTGCCGCTTTGTATTTATTGGTCATTGTTATTAATTGTGCGGTTTGGTAACCTCCCCAACTTTGACCTTGTAAGCCCATTCTGGTGCTATCAATCCAATTGTATTTTTGGGTTAAATAATCTGTCCCACTTACAATGCAATCATAGGCAGATTGTGCTGGATGCCCTTCGGTATATTTAATGTCTGGAATAAAAATGATATAACCATTGCTCACATATTCAGTTGGGTAAACAATAGATGCCGTTGGCTTTGGTACATAATGGGAATGAATAGTTTGGGAATATTCTTCGTAAAAATAAGCGATCATTGGGTAGGATTTGGTTGAATCAAAATCTTCGGGTTTATAAAGTAATCCGCGCAATTCCAGTCCTTCAAAAGATGTCCATTCAATCATTTCTACAGTACCCCAATTATAATCCGCTTGTTGCGGGTTCGTAGTCGTTAGCGTTTTTGGATTTTTAAAATCTATCGTCGCACTTTCTAATTCAGGATAATCTAAAAAGTTCATTCTTCTAAAGAGTATTTGGTCAGAATCTTTTGCCTTATTCAGAAAGGTGAAACGGTGATTGGATGAAATGAGTTCTTCTAAGTCCCCAATATTGTGTTCTAAATTAGGGTCGAAGTAAAGAGTAATGCTATGATAGGCTTCTGATTTGGTGTCAAAGTCAGTTGAATGAATCAATCCATTATGAATGGTGGTATAAGTGCTATCACGATCAAATCGGCGATAACGGTAGGTGGTGTTTTTAATTTTCCCAGCTCCTTTTGTTATGCTAAATGATAGGTCAGGACTAGACGGACAAAGCGCCCAAACGTCAAAGCGAGAATTTACGATAAAGTACTCTACATCATCAATTTTTGCCCAGCCAGACGAGCCTTCTGAATGTGGAATGTATGGGTTTCCATTAATATCAGAAGCGAATAAATCACCTAAGCTAGCCGTTAAGTTTTGGGCCTCTCCTGTACTAACATTTTTGGCGTACCAATTTGAATCTGGCCCATCATACCAAATAAAATAAGATGCAGAAGGAGAAAGACTTGTAGTGTATGCCAACCCTTCTTTTAGGATCGAACTTTCACCTGTTTCTAGATCCGCTAAATAGACATCATTTTTCCAAGGAAAAGTCCAGTTCATTGATTTTTGGTAAGGTTTGGATGTGTAGGCAAGCGCGACTTTACCATTGGCGTGGTCAACGGTTCTAATTCGCTCAAGGTTGTCATCAGCAATTTGTACCAACTTTTTACTATCAAAGTGGTAAACGGCTCTATAATTCTTTTTTTCGTCTTTCTTTTTCTGTTTTAGTTGCTGTGGTTGAATTCTTAAATCAAAACCGCTCCACACATCAACTTTTGCTTTTTCTGTAGCCAAAAGGGTGTCTTCGGCTTCCTGTTCTACAATATTATTGGTTCCAATAAAAAGGCGTTCACCGTTTCTTGAAAAATAAGGATTGCAAAATTCTGATATGGTGTAGTTTTCTGGCATTCCGGCGGTGTTAGAATCAATCAATACCGAAGCCATTTCCATTGTGTTGTTCCAATAACCTAAAGAAAATGTTTTGCGTTTGTTCGTATCGGCAGAATGCAAAAAGGCCAATTGATTGTTTTCGTAATCAAATGAAAGTTGTGCGATTTTAAGTTGATTTGAAATAAGGGTTTTGCTTTCCATTGTTTCCGTATCTAAACAATGTAGACTTAAAGTATCAGTATCTCCTTTAAGGCTGGTAACATAGATTAATCGTTTTCCTTTTTTGTCTATTTTATAATCTGTTACACAGTCTATATTTTTTGTTTGGCCATTGGTAGGATTAATTAAATGCAATGTGGTTCCACTAGTTTTACTTTTGATATCGCACTTTTTCTTTTTTCTATGTTTACATTTTTTCTTGCTGCATTCCGGTCTTTCATCTTCTTGCGAGAGGTAAGCAAGCCACGTGCCTTCCTTGGCTAGTTTATAAGACTTAACGTTTGCAATCAGTTCTAATGAATCTGTTGCAGGACGATAAATAGCCAAGGTGTCTTTTGGAAATTTGTCTTCTTTTACCTTGTCTAGCTTAAGCGAACGGATGGTGTCTGACTCGGGTTTGATTAAAAACGTTACGAATGTTTCGTCCTTGCTAATTTGTGCCGTTTTCCCTCTAGCAAAACTATGTTTGTTTGAACCATCTATACGTTCAATATATAAGTTTCCGTCACCTTCTGGCGGGTTTATTTCATAGGCGACTAACTGTCCTGTATGTGACTGTAAAATGGCAGATATGGTATTCCAATCTGCATAGGCAGTATGATCAATTTTCTTTTTTGGTTCTTGAGCGTATGAAAGCGTTGAGAGAAGCGTTAAGAGTGCAAGCGTAGTTATTTTCATGTTAAATTAATTGGGCTGTTTGGTCTGATTTCCGGCAACTTTAAAGTCTATTTTATAATAAAACACAGGTAAAAAACCAAGTTGATATCTTTCTGCCGTCAATGTTGGTGAATTTGGGGTATAGGTTAGGGCCAATATGTTTTGTGTATTTAACAAATTGACTAAGTCCAATCCAAACTCATGAGTTACTTTTTTAGCGTTAACCGTATAGTTCACTTTTGTGTCAAACCTAAAGTAATCCTTAAAGCGATTGTCATTATATCCTTCGTCTAAATAAATAATCTCTTTTAAAGAATCTGTCATGACTTGGTTCACATTTCCGTAGCGCATTCCTCCAGCATACGTGATTTTAATCCCTATGGCAAAGGTGTTCTTTTTTTGTTTGCCTACTTTGAATTCTTTACCGGCTAACCCATTAAATATGTAGTTGCCGTTAAAGTTTGTGCTGCGTTGAATTCCATCACTACCCACATATTGCGAGTTGTATAAACTAGCAGTGGTCATAAAAAAGAAACTATTGTCGAAATATTTTTGAATGGTAAATTCAATACCCATATTCGTGCCTGTTCCTGTGTTTTCTAGTGTGTCTGGAAAGAAGCGGGCAAAACCACTTCCTTGATTTAACAATGAAAAAGAAGAAGGTTCAACCTCAACCGGTACATTATATAGGGCTTGATAATACAACTCTGTTTTAAATACCATTGATTTTTTAAATTGAGTCGAATAACTTAAAACAGTATGAATACTTCTTGTAAAATCTATGTCTAAATTGTGTGGTTCAGTATTGCCGTCTAGCTGATAGGCGTAAATGTATAAGGGATGTAGTTGTGAGTGCATTCCTGCTCCAACCGCAATGACACTATTTTCTGTAGCTGCATATTTTAGTCCAAATCGTGGTTCAATTGGTGAAATGGAATTACTCATTGTAAAATATTGACTGTGAATTCCTGTGTTCATGGTCAATTTTTGATTGATTTTGTATTTCCATTGAATAAAAGGTTGAACTAAAAACTCAGGACTACTTTGTTTATAGTTCCAGCGGTAATAGTAATCAGAGAGTGAATCCGTAATATCAGTTCGAATAGAATCGACCAAACTAAAGTGATAAGCGTCAACATTTACACCATATTTAATTACGTTCTTGGCGTTTACTTTATGATTTAAACTAGCGTATGCAGATGCTGTTCCAATATCAAATAAATAGCCCATCATATTAAAAGGAGCGGCGTCATAGTCCCATTGATTGTCAGCATTAAGTGAACGTAATATGTACCTGTGATCTGTATATTGTCCTTGGCGCGAGTATGCAATTGATGTTTTCAAAAAGAGTTTTTTGTTGATCGATTTTTTATACGACATGCCGCCTACGATCATTTGAGAACCGAAGTATTGATCGCGATCTTGTTCGCCAAAAGCATCTTGCGCAGGCTCTACTTGGTCTGAAATAAGAATGTCAATAGAACTTGTACCACCCATTCCCCATAAAGAAAGTTGGCCACCCTTTTTGAGAGGAAAATTAAATTTAAACGCACCGTCACCATAAGATGGAACGGCATCTGTTCCATATTGAATGCCAACTTTATCCATTAATGTCAGGGTAGAATATCGCCCCATAACCAAGTAACTGGCCTTCGTTTTTTTCGATAATGGGCCTTCAAATAATACCTCAGTTCCTAAAAAACCAAATTGTCCTGTGAACTCATGGTTCTGGTTATTACCGCTTCTTACACGCAAATCAAATACGCCTGAGGTACTATTACCATATTCAGCGGGAAAGGCGCTCATAAAAAAGTCTGAATTATCTAGGAACTTATTGTTCAGAATAGAAACAGGTCCTCCGGTAGCACCTGCAACTGCAAAGTGATTTGGGTTGGGTATTGAAACGCCTTCAATTCTATACACTATTCCAAGTGGTGAGTTTCCTCGAATCACTAAGTCATTTCGCGAGTCATCTGTTCCTGTTGCACCAGCATAATTGGCCATCATTCTTGCAGGATCTCCTCTACTACCCGCATATCGGTTTGTTTCTTCTACTGAAAATGCTTGCGCACTTACGGTTGCCATTTGATTTAAAATTTCGCCCTTTTTTCTTCCTGTTACGACTACTGCATCTCCAGTAATACTTCGTTCCTCTAAATCAATTGTTAAAATGAGCTCTTTTCCAGAGGTTAGTGTTACAGACATTTCACGTGTTGCATAACCCAATGAGCTAATTTCTAAAATATGTTTGCCAATTGGAATATTAGAAATTGTAAAATCTCCTGCATCATCACATACCGCACCATATGTGCTAGATTGTATGCTAATTACTTTAATTTTTGATCCAATTAGGGGATATTTAGTTTCAGAATCAACTACTTTTCCTCTAATGTTTTGTGTGATATCTTGCGAGTAAGAAACACTCGCATTAATAATTAAAAGCGCAATTAGCCAAATAGATTTCATAAAGGGGGTTTTAATAATCCAAAGTGAATTTAACGATTATTAAATGAAATCCTTATTTAGCGTTCACTTTTTCGATCTCCGAATGTAATTCCTAATAAGACTTCGTGTGAACCTGAGCTGTAATTTTTTAAATCAGTAGTCGTAATATCATAGGCATATCCTATTGATAATGTTTCGTGATATTTAAACCCAGCCATCACCGTTACGGCATCTCTGATTCGGACGCCAAAGCCACCCCAAAGCATTTTTTTATAAGTTGCACGTAAGTTTATGTCAAATTTGGGCGGTGCCGGTAAACCAAGTTTTAATAAGAAACTTGGTTGTAATTCCCAGTTTTCAGCCACGTCTAAATTATAACCACCATGGAAATAATAATGGTCTTCTAGATAACTTTCAGATCCAATTTGTGTGGATAAAAAAGAAAGTTTGTCATGAAATATTTGTTCAATCGACGAGCCAAAATACCAATCGTCATGATAAAGGTAAAATCCAAATTTCCCATCTGGATCAAATGATTTTAATAATCCGTTGGAAAAATAAAAATCATCTGCATGATAGGCTGTAATTTTATCTGCATCTAAAATCCATTGATTAAACCCTAAGGATAAGCCAAATGAAAGTTGAATGGTTTCTGTCAACCTAAAATTATAGGCCATAGAAGCTTGAAAACCCAGTCGCCGAGTTGGGCCGACAACATCTGTATAGACATAGCCCCCCAAGGATAAGTTCTCTTTCTTTAATGGTCCGCTAGCCGACAAGGTAAAGGTTCTTGGCGCATCTGTTATTCCAATCCATTGGTAGCGATTATTTGTAACGGCTTCCCAATTTTCTTGTGCACCAGCATAGGCTGGATTATAAGCATATTGGTTAAACATGTATTGCGTAAACTGTGGCAATTGTTGTGCCCTGGCAAATCCGCATATAAATAATGCGACTATGAGCGTATATGTATTGTGTAGCTTCATTCTTAAATTACCACATTACGGTTAATGGTCCTGTTATTGGATCAGGAAAATCTTCGTGATCCACATCTATTACGAAGTAGTATGTTCCGGCAGGTAAGCGCTTTCCATCTACTGTTGTTCCAGCCCAATCATCATTGTAAGTTTCGTCACTTTCATATAATAGGTCTCCCCAACGGTTATAAATATTAATTTTTATAGATACGCCAGGGTATTGGTCGATAAAGTCAAGGATCCATGTATCATTTTTCCCATCTGAACCAGGTGTTATTCCATCAGGTATTACAATATCTGGAAGCAGGGTAACATACATGGAGTCTATATTCGAGCAACCATTGCTGTCTGTAGCTGTAACATAATACCACAGAGACATTTCTGGTGTAATTACCGAAGGATTGTCTATAAACGGATCATTTAAGTAAGTTGCTGGATCCCATATTATCGTATTATCAATATCAGTTGTTGGTGATCCTCCAATGGTTCCTGTTTGTCCTGGATATAGTTCGATATCTGGTCCTGCATCTACAAATATTGGTGGAGCAGTTGTTACAATTACTGTATCATAATCTGTACAACCCATGTATAGAACTTCTAATATGTAATATTCCGTTCCAGCTTCATTACCTGTAAGGACTAGGGAACTAGAATCTGAAAGGATATTTCCTAATGTGTCAAACCAAGTATAGGTTGCACCGTCTGCAATATTCGAAGTTCCAAAAAGAATTAGATCTGTGTTATTGCAAATGAGTGTATCAGGTCCAGCATTTGCAATAATGCTAATTAGCGTGTCTACAGTTAATGTATCCATATAGACACATCCGTTTTCATCTGTAATTGTTAAATAATATGTCATTGGCAGAAGTCCACTTGGATCTTCTACTGTGAAGGTATCAATAAGCGTTTCTGAAACCCATTCATAGGTATAATCTGGTGTACCACCAATTACTGTAATGAATATTGCACCATCTGCAGCGTCTTGACAAGTTGCATCATTGATACTGTCGAGCGTTATTAGCAATTCGTCTGGTTCAATCAATGTTCCAATTTGTATAACTTCACATCCGTTCGCATCTGTCATGGTAACTGTGAATGTACCAGCGCACAAGTCAGTAGCTGCTGGGGTAGTTTGTACTGCTGGATCGTCCCAAGTAAATACGAATGGTAAAGTACCTCCAATTGGGTTGGCCACAATAAAGCCGTCACAATCTCCAAAACAAGATGGGTCTTGAGAGAAAAGAGGGTTTACAAGTATCGTATCTGGTTCAGTAATTGCTGCTCCTTGGTAGGAGATACATCCTGCAGCATCTGTCACTTCAAGAATATAAAGCCCTGCACATAAATCTGTGATTAGTGGTGTGGTTGTTCCTATAGGAATCCCAAGTTCGTCTAACCATTCGAATGTGAAGGCAGGGTTTCCACCAGTTAAACTTAAAGTATCAATTGTACCATTGCAATTTCCATTACAGTCTATATCTGTTGCTATTAATTCTATAACAACAGCTGATAGATTGTTTAAAGTATAAGTAAAGTCAAGTGAACATCCATTGTCATCAGTTATGGTGAGCACATAAATGCCAGCATCTAAACCAGTAATAGCTGATGTTGTTGCGCCAGTGTCCCATAAATAAGTATGCGGTAACACTCCGCCGGATGACATAACGTTAATAGATCCATCTGACAAGCCACATGATGGGTTAGAAATAATTGCTTCTGCATCTATTGGTGCTGGATCAAACATTTCAACTTCAATGGTAGTAATACAGCCAATGTCATCTGTGATTTCAACAAAATAACTGCCTGCACATAATCCTGTTAAGATGTTTGAGGTAGAAAGGTCGTGTAACCAGAGATAAGTATATGGTGCTGTTCCACCAAGTCCAGTAACCACTAATGATCCGTCACATGATTCGGCGCAAGTAATTGCGGTTACAATAGCATCACCTGTTAAGCCTTCACTATTTCCAACCGTGAATGATTGAATGACTGAACAGCCATTTTCATCTGTAATTTCTGCTTCATAAGCACCTGAGCAAAGATCTGTTAATGATAAACCTGTTGCGCCTGTATTCCACACGACAGTTAAAGCACCTGTTCCACCCATGAGAGTAAGGTCTATTGCTCCATTGCAAAGTCCACAATCTGTTGGTATAACAACTGCTGTTGCAATAATTTCAGCTGGATCGACTAGTGTAGTATCTTCGAAAGTAACACATCCAAGGTCATCTGTTACTTGAATAATGTAGTCGTTAGCACATAAACCTGTTGGATCTTCGGCAATAATACCGTCTGGATTCCAAACATAAGTAAAAGGTGGATTGTCTCCGCTAGCCGTTATGGCGATACTTCCGTCACATGATCCAAAACAAGTTGGGTGATTGATTTCATCAAACACAACATCTGGACCACCAATATCACTTATAGTTGCCATAAATGTTTCGCTACAACCATTGGCATCAGTTACTGTTACAAAATAAATCCCTGAGAAAACATCTAATAAAGTCATGTCTATTTCTCCCGGTAGCGGAACCATTCCGTCATCAAACCATTGATAGGTAAATGGAGGATTTCCTCCACTAGCAAATACAGTTGCGTTGCCATCAGCTATTGCACATGTGGCATCATTTGAGAATACGCTTCCAATTATTTCTGGGAAGCCATCAATAACAACAGGTAATAGTCCTGCAGTACATCCGTTTGCATCTACTACTTCAACTGTATAATTTCCTTCGCATAAATCTACAACCGAAGCTCCAGTGCCTCCTACGATTGGAACACCACCAATTGTGAGCCATTCAAATGTATATGCAGGGGTTCCGCCAACAACAACAATATCTCCAGTTCCATCACAGAATCCAAAACAACTAGCATCAGTAGTTGTGAGTGTAAAGCTTATTTCGGTAGGTTCCGTAATAATAACAGTTGCTGAGGTTAAACTACAGCCATTGCCATCAGTGATTACAGCATAATAACTACCTGGACAAAGGCCAGTTGCTACTGGTCCTGTAATTCCAATAAGTGCATCTGTTATGGCATCATACCAAACGACTACATAGGGTGGTGCTCCACCACCAACTACTACGGTAGCGGTTCCATCACATAGTCCAAAACAAGTTACATCTGTGCTTGATATTGGAGCAGTAATTGCAATAGGTTCACTAATTGTTACATCCTCAGGAAGTGTAACAACACAGCCATTAGCATCTGTTACTTCAACATTATAATTGCCGGGGCAAATACCAGCAAGTAAAGGAGATACTTCTCCAGGCATTAAAATACCGTCCATATACCATTGGAATGTAAATCCGCCAGCTCCGCCAGATGCAGAAGCTAAAATTGTACCGTTGCAGAAACCATTACATGTTACGTTGGTAGGGTCAACTGTTAGTATAATTGGTACCGGATCTGCTAAGTTAAAATTAAGTGTTTGTTCACAACCGTCAGCATCTGTTATGGTAACTGTCCAAGTTCCTGGGCCAAGATCTAAAGCTTCATTGGTTCCGTCACCGTTTGGTGGAATAGGCGACCATGAATAAGTATATCCGCCGCCAGATCCTCCTGTTGGAAATAATGTGATTGTTCCGTCAGAATCTCCTGAACAAGTTATTTGTGTAATGATTTCTCCTGCAAAAATTTCTGGAGGACTTCCTATGATAACACTTTCTATTGTAACGCAGCCAGAGCCATTAATTACTTCAACAAAATATTCACCCGGACATAGGTCCGTAATTATGGATGTAGTGACACCAGTCGTTAGGCCAGTTACTGCATCATACCATTCTTGTGTACACGGTGGATCACTACAGACATATGTTGCTTCTGCAGTTCCGTCACAAAGTCCGAAACAAGAGGCGTCTGTTGAGGTTATTGTGACATCCTCACCTGAAAGATCTGAAATAGCAAATACTTCAGTAATTGTACAGCCGTTGGCATCAGTGATTAATACGTTTACTACGCCTGGACAAAGCCCTGTTGCATTATTCGTTCCATCTCCACCAAGTGGATCAGGTGTCCAATCATATGTATATGGTTCAAGACCACCTTCTACATTTACTGTTGCTGACCCATTGCACTCGCCGCATGTTGCATTGTTCGAGAAGGTTGATGTCGTTACAATTTCAGGTGATTCGTCCAGTATAAATGTCGTGTCGATTGAACAACCTAAGGCATCTGTAATAGTCAATGTTATTGGTCCTGCACATAAGTCACTTGCCGTTACTCCCGTTTGACCATCTGACCAGTTGAGTGTATATGGAGCTGTTCCGCCTAAAGGAGCAACAATAACTTCTCCTGTGCACTCTCCAAAACAAAGAACGTCCGTTAAGTCGGTCATGTTGGCAAATATTGGATCGTTATCAATAATTTCAAATGATAGGGTCGTATCACAGGTACCGGCATCAGAAATGGTGACGGTCCATATACCTGCACAAAGGAAGTTCGCAGTTGGCGTAACTTGCACTAAAGGATCATCCCATAAATAAGTATAGGGCGGATTATTTCCATCTAAAACAACTACAGTTGCTGTTCCGTCGCAATCTCCAGCGCAAGAAATATTGGTTTGACTCGGAATAACAACCCATGGAGATGAGGGTGAGGTCATATCAATTGGACCAAATATTTGAACGCATCCGCTTAAATCTGTAATTTCTAGATTATAAGTACCCGTACATAAGTTTTCTAAAGAATCATTCGTTTGTCCAAGAATTGGCAATCCAAATTCGTCTAACCATTGGAAGAAGTATACACCATCTCCTCCTCCAGGAATTACCCAAATTAAGCCGTCGCAATCACCATAACAAGAAATTGTTTCCGTATTAATTATCGCTGTAATTTCTGGTGCATCATCCACAGGAATACATGTGCTTGTGACTGTACATCCGTTATCATCTGTAACAACACATTCATATGAGCCTGGTGCCAACCCTGTCGCTAATGGACCCGTTTGTCCAATTGGTAAACCTGTTGCACAATCAAACCATTCATAAGTATAAGGCGGTGTACCACCACTTGCAATTACACTTGCTGTTCCGTCAGTATCTCCAAAACATGAAACGCCTGTTGATGATTCGGTATCAATAACAACGCCCGGTTCTTCATTAACCGTCGTTGTAAATATTACGATACAACCTGAGGCGTCTGTTACCACAACCTCCCAAGGACCTGCACATAAACCGATAGCATTTGGTGTTCCTTCACCTCCGCCTGGTAATGGCACTCCCCAGTCATAGGTATATGGCGGTGTTCCGCCAGAAACAACAACTGATGCAGTTCCGTCGCAAAGACCTTCGCATGTTACATCTGTCGCTGTTATTACGCCAGTAATTTCTTCTGGTTCGTTAACAACAATCACTTCAGTGGTAACGCATCCTGATGCATTAGTGAGGACGGCTAAATATTCCCCAGCGCATAAACCAGTTGCTGGGCTGCCGAAAATACCAGTCGTTAATCCCGTTATATTATCAAACCATTCTAATACATAAGGTCCATCTAATTCAACAAATATCGCAATTGCCTGACCATCACAAAGCCCAAAGCAGCTAACATCAATTGAATCTAATTCTAAAACTTCCAATGCAATATCATCTATACTAACTACAATAGATTCAACGCATCCTGCAGCATCCGTTATAGTTACTGTATATGTTCCTGAACAAAGTCCAGTTACTGATGGTGTACCGTCTCCAGTAAGTGGATCTGGTTCCCAATCATATACGAATCCTCCTGCACCACCTGTTGCAGTAATAACGGCCTCACCGTCGCAAATCGCACAAGTAGCATCTGTTGTGGATACAATGGATGGAATAATTTCAGGAAATTCAGTTATTTCTATATCGTCCGATTGAGCCGTACATCCATTATCGTCTGTAACAATGCAATAATAATCGCCAGCACATAAATCAAAAATGGAGTCATTGTCAACGCCTAAGGCGATATCAGTTGCGGCATCAAACCATTCAAATGTATAAGGAGTTGTTCCACCACTAATTGTAACATTAGCTGAACCAGTGCAATCGCCAAAGCACGCACCGTCTATTAGTTCAATATCAATGACAAGTTCTTCTGGTTCGATAAGTACGAATGTAACTGCAGTGTCGCACCCATTATTGTCTGTAATAACAGCAATATAAGTTCCAGCACATAGACCTACTGCAGTAAATGTCGTTTGGGCTAAAGGATCATCCCATAAAATAGTATAAGGAGCAACACCGCCACTGTTTACAAGAACGGTGGCAGTTCCATCACAATCTCCAAAGCAAAGTAAATCAACCTGGCTCAATGTTAAATCAAAATCGGCTGGTTCAGCAATTGTGATGCTTGCAGATGCTACGCATCCATTGTCATCTGTAACTGTTACGGTATAAGTTCCTGCACAAAGGTCACTTGCCAATAATGTTGTTTGGGCATCTGGGTCATCCCAAAGAATGGAATAAGGAGGCGTTCCTCCTGTAATGACAACATCTGCTGATCCATCACAATCACCATTACACAATACATCAGCAATTACGTTGGCATCTAATATTAATTCTGGTGGACTGGTAATGTCAAATGACATAGTCGTATCACATCCTTCAGAATCAGCAATCGTTACAGTCCATGTGCCTGCGCTTAAACCGGAAACATTTGCTGTTCCATCTCCAACAGGTGGTGTTGGTACCCAAGTAAAGGTATATCCAAATCCGCTTCCGCCACTATTAACTGTAATATCAATTGCTCCATCCGTATCTCCAAAACAAGCTAAATCGGTAATGATAAAGTCAATATCGTATTCTTCTGGTGAATCTAAAGTAATTGTACTCTCTCCTGTACAACCGTTATCATCTGTCACCGTTACGGTATAAGTATCTGCACACATATCTGAAGGAGAATCGGTATCTCCGCCAGTACCTGGCAGTGGCGACCATGAATAAGTATATGGAGGGGTGCCTCCAGCACCAACAGCCAAGGCTGTTCCATCACATAAATCAAAACAAGTTGGATTAGTTCCAGTTACTGTTGCGGTAACCTCAGAAGGTTCAAGCACTTCAACAACCATTGCTGCTGATTCGCAACCGCTATCGTCTGTTACAATAATTTGATATTCACCTGGGCATAAACCGCTAATTGAATCTGTTGCTCCAACTCCTATTCCTCCTGGAAATGTTGTCCAGCTATAAGTATAAGGAGGTGTGCCACCTGTAATGTCAACATCTGCTGCGCCGTCACAAACACCGAAACATGAAACACTATAAACATCAACCGTCATAATAAACGGAGGCGGCTCGCTAATGGTAATGGTCGCACTTGTTATATCACATCCCGAAGCATCCGTAACAACTACGAAATAGTCGCCAGCGCAAAGTCCAGTGGCCGTTTGGTCTGTAATTCCCGTTGTTAAACCTGTTCCAGCGTCGAACCATTCGTAGGTGTAAGCAGGAACACCACCAACTGGGTTCGCTGTAGCTTCACCGTCGCAATCTCCATTACAATTTGCGTCAACAACATCAATTATTGTAACGGTCATAACAGGAGGATCAATTATGGTAATTGTGGTATCAAAATCACATCCATCAGCATCTGTAAGTGTTAATAGAATATCACCTGAGCAAAATCCATCTCCAGGGTTAGATGCCGCGCCACTAGCTGGTGCAGGAACCCAATTAAACGTAAAAGGCCCACCATTTCCGCCTGATGGATTTACCAATATTATGGCGTCACAATCACCATTACAGGTGGGGGGTGTAATGTCTGGATTGGCGACAATAGGGATTGGGTCTGATATGACTACGGTATCACTAATCGTACAACCATTAATATCTGTAATAACAATAGGATTGTCTCCCACGCAGAGCATAGTTGGGTTTGGTGTTGTTTCACCACTTACTGGCCAAAAAATTACTAAGGGTGACGTTCCTCCTGTCGGAAAGGTAAAAGCTTGTCCATCACAAATATCAGGACAGGTTGGATTTATCGTTACCGGTGGGTCAAATGAAAGAACTGGTGGTTCGTTCAAATCATCACTAATGGTGCAAATATCGAATAGTCCTGGCGCTAATTCATTAGAAGAATCGGTTACAGTTACTGAATGTGAGCCTACACATAAATCACTAAATACATTTGCAGCTCCAAATGGCGCAGGGTCTGGCCCAAGGCGATATGAAAACGGACCTGGTGTGCCTGATGCAACTACAGTAATTTCACCATCACATGAGTCAAAACAGGAAATGTGTTCACCATTATAATCGGAAGTAATGAATAAATTTAATTCAAATGGTGGTGTTGTACAAAATACGGTGGCATCTTTAGTAAGATCTCCGTCAAGTGTAAATTCTTTTAATTCTTCTGGGATGACAGAGTCGCATAAAACTAGGTAGGTTCCTCTGCCTCCAACATTCTCAGCTTCTGGAACAAAGAAATTATCTAAAACAGAGATGTGTGAGGCAGTAAAGTCTAAATCGATCGCGTCATGATTGGCATAGATCGCCCTTGCATGAACGGTGTACCCTCTTGATTTGAAACTGCCTGAATTGAAATGAATCGAATAGTTTTTACCTGCTTTTAAATGACCAGCTAATTCCCAATCTCCTTGCTCGAAATAAATGTCTGTATAGAAATCATTTCCATTAGTGTTGAGGGTGGCAGGTAAAGGATTTTTGTTTTTTAAAATTAGTTTACCGCCTAAATAGAACCCGGCGTTTGAGTTCATGTTGAGGTCGCCGCCTAAGGTTAGATTTATCCCGCTTCCGTAAAAAGAAATATATTCTTTCGAGTCTATATCCATAGACTGGATTGAAATATGATCTGTGATTTGTACTAAAGAAAAATCATCAGTAAAGGAAAGTTCATCAAAAACAACATGATCATGCACACCAGGAATAGATCCACTAGCGGCGCCTCCGGAACTGGCTGACCAATGTCCGCCATCATTCCAGTTACCAGAACCATTTACCCAAAAGTAGTCACCAGAAAAGGCAACGTTTGACCATAGGGTAAATAGGGCAACGGTTAGAATGAAAATTTTCGCGGATAATGCTTTAGTCATATTTTTTGCAAATTTACCAACTCCCTTAGAGTAGCATTGATTAAGGAAGCTGAATTTTTCGTAACGCGTATATAGTTAAACGTATTTTAGTTCTTAAAGGTTGTTTTACTCAAACGTGGCGCAAGACGTAGTGCTTGAATTTCCATAGTTTGAGCAGGAATTAAATCCCCCAGTAATTTCGTGTGTATACCAAATGTTTTTATTGAGTTTGGATATGATAAAATCAAAGGAATATCCAACTGAAATGAAATTAAAAAGCTTTACCCTGAATTGCGCAGTTACTGCATCCGTACGTCTCAATCCAACTCCAACAGATATTTTATTATCAAGATTGAACAAAGCGCTAAGGTGAAAATCCACTGGTGTATTCTTTGTTTTCATGAAGAAGAATGAAGGAACAAACACCCACTTTTTCTCCAATTTAATTTGTCGACCTGCTGTCATATAAAAGTGACGTTGTAGTGCCGATTCTGGTCCAATTTGATCTAATCGGTTTCCAAAAATATTATGAACAGAAAACCCAAAATAGGTGCGTTTATCCGCTAGCCATACACCTAATCTGCCATCTGGAAAAACTAGAAATGATTGACTTGCCGTTGGAATGGCGGGATCATTAAACTCAGTAGTGAGATCGCTAACCGAAAATGCCGCTTGTTTAATTCCAAAAGAGACCCCAAATGAAAGGCGCCAATCTTTATTAATTGGTAAATGAAGCGCATAAGAAAGTTGGGCTTGTAAAAATGAAAGTGGACCAAACTTATCGCGATTAATAAGGATACCTATTCCGCTTTTTGGACCAAATAGGTTTCTTTTTTTTCTACTAAATGAAAGTGGACCATGTGCATTAACAAAACCCGTTTGTGGCGAACCGTCAATTCCTACCCATTGAAAACGATATCCTGTGCGAATATCAATACACCTTTTAGTACCAGCAACCGCAGGATTAAAGTTGAATTGATTGAACTGATATTGCGTATAATGTTCGGTCTGTTGCCCTTGAACATTATAAGCTGAAAAAGCCAAAATCGATATGAAGATTTTAAAATAGCGCAAATTATCGTATTATATTTAAATAGCCTTTATACTCTGTTGATTCTGAATCATTGAGACGAACAACATAATAGTACGTTGACGTAGGTAAATCTTTCCCTTTAAATGTGCCGTCCCACCATTGTTCCTCTTGTGTATAATTAACTGCTGTAAAAACGAGTTGTCCAGATCGGTCATAAATGTTCACTTCCATATTCGGAAACTTTTCACTGTTCAAAATATGCCAGCGGTCATTTACATTGTCCCCATTTGGAGAAAAGGCCGAGTAAATCGTTATAACATCTCCTACAAATACAGTAATACTATCTGTTGCAAAACAACCGTCATTTTCCATTGTTAAGAAATAAGTCGTGGTGTTTTCTGGACTTGCAATCGTGTTTAATGTTGTTGTGCTAGTTAAACTTGACCCTGGCGCCCATGTAGGGCTGCCAACTCCTGAACCAAATAAATTGGCCTGTTCACCTTCCTGAATAACTTGGTCTGGACCAGCTTCAGCTTCTACAGGTGTGATTTCAAGATTAAGGATATTAGATGTTGCCGTCTTTTGACAAAACGCGCCACAAGTAATTATTAATGATAAGTCGCCATCTTCTGTCAAGCCACTAGTTGAAAATGTATTAAAAGGCGAAGAGAAAATAGAAGCACCGTTATAAAACCACTCGTAGTTAGCAGTATCGCCACAATCTGTAATTATTACATCAATTTCTTGATCAAAGTTTTGGCAAATTGTTGTGCTAGTAGTTGAAATGGAGACTGTTGGGTCTGGTGTTTCAACTGCGGTTCCTGTTATACTGATATCAAAATCACATTCAGATACCGAAGTTACACCAACGCTTGAACCGCTCACTTGAACGTAATAAGTGGTATTTGGGTCTAAGACAATTAGTTCCGTTATGTCAAAATCTGCACCCGAATCTCCGCAAGTAGATAGTGGCGTAAAAGGGGTGACGCCGCATGCACCAGCTGTTTTAAAGAACAGAGCTTGTATGTTTTGTCCAACTGTAGGGCCTGGATTAAAAGACAAATTTGTGAAGCTAACTGTAGCATTACCTCCTGCAGCATTGGTTGTAAAAATGTACCAAACCGTATTTTCCGGAGTGTAACAAAAGTTGTAATCGGATGCCTGTGCAGTAGCTCCTGTGGTTGTACCGCTCAATGTTATGCCTGGACAAAGTCGTTCTGCATTATCACAAACGTCATTAGCAGGCTGCGAAAATGCGGCATGGGACATAAGTGCAATAAACAGGAATATATATCTATACAAAATCATAGCTTTTAAGGTCAAGCCCAGTCGCTAAATATACGTAAATAATAGTTTGGGGTTAGGCGGTTTTACTGAAAAAGCGGCATGAAATAGATAAGGCGTAATATACGAACGACGAGAAGTATGCATTAAAAGATTAAAAGACAAAAAATGAGATAGTTTGAGTTTTTTTTCATTTAAAACTCGACTAATTTATAGTATCTTAGAGCCTAAAATTGATTAAAATGAACATAAACACCTATAAATACACCGTTTCAGAACGCTTCATGAATTATGCAAGAATCGATACGGAGGCCGATCCGGATTCAACAACTTTTCCATCTACAATGAAGCAAAAAGATTTGGGAAAACTCCTAGTCAAAGAGTTGCTTGAAATTGGGGTTGTTGATGCTGAAATGGATGAGTGGGGCTATGTTTATGCAATAATTCCTGCAACAACTGGAAGTGAAAATGTGCCAACAATTTGTTTTTGTGCTCACATGGATACTGCACCAGATTGTAGTGGTAAAGATGTAAAACCTATCCTTCATAAAAATTATGACGGAAACCCGATAACATTGCCGGATGATAATTCGCAGATAATTACGACGGATAAACATCCTTATTTGAAAGAAAAAATTGGAGATGATTTAATCACCGCTAGTGGTTTAACATTATTGGGCGCTGATGATAAAGCAGGTGTAGCTTGTATTATGGATTACGCCAATTTTATGATGAATAATCCAGGTTTTGAACACGGTAAAATTCGAATTTTATTTACGCCTGACGAAGAAGTTGGTCGAGGAGTAGATCATATTGATATGGATCGATTGGATGCCGATTATGGCTATACGTTAGATGGCGGAGTCTTAGGTTCAATTGAGGATGAAAGTTTCTCGGCTGATGCTGTTACAATTCATATTCATGGAATTAGTGCACACCCAGGTTATGCTAAAAATAAGTTGACGAATGCTATTAAAGTGGCATCTGATTTTATAGATCAACTGCCTAAAGATTCATGGTCGCCCGAAACAACCTCACATAGAGAGGGCTTTGTTCATCCAACTTCTGTTTCTGGAATTATGGAAAAAGTAAAGGTGTCTTTTATTATTAGAGACCACATTACTGCCAATTTAGCGGACTACGAAGCAAGATTAAAACAAATTTTGGACGACACAATTGCAAAATATCCTGGAGTTACTGCCGATTTTGAAGTAAAAGAGCAGTATAGAAACATGAAAGAAATCATTAAGGATGTACCTTTTGTAACTGATAATGCCATTGAAGCAATGAAAAGAGCAGGGATTGAACCAAGACCTGTAATTATTCGCGGCGGAACGGATGGCTCACGCCTTTCTTTTATGGGTTTACCTTGTCCAAATCTTTTTACTGGTGAAATGGCAATTCATTCTAAACACGAATATGTAAGTGTACAGGATATGCAAAAAGCCGTGGAAACTATGGCGCATTTAACCGTTATTTGGAAAGAAAAAGCCTAATTTGTGCAATTAAATTAGGCATTTATGCCGAAATGAAAAGAAGTGTGTGTTTTTTGTGACATAAGTCGCTTTTCTCACCAATTTCCTTTCACTATTTCGCTCACTTCTGGATCATTTTTGGCATACTTTATTGAGATGAAGTCACCAACTAAGGGCTTTTTTTGAAAGTAATTATATATTTCTGAAGAGCTTATTTCATTGATGTCAATTACGTTACCTTTTGGTGTTTTATATTCGTATTCAATTATAAACGTGTTCACACTACCGTCCATTGGTATTGTAAAGGCTTGATTGTGTATAGATATTACTTTAGCTTCGACTTCTATACTTTCACTTAGAATGAATGCTTTGTACAAGCTGTTAACAGCTAAGATTCCTAGAAGTAAGACGAAAATTTTCAAAAAAATACGAATTTTCTTAGAGGATGTCTTTTTTTCCTCATCCAGTTTTTCTCGTCTTTTTTGATCTCCCTCTAACCACCTCATTCTAAGGTGATCTTTCATATTAAATTTATCGATAGACATTGGGTCAAAATGTTAATAAATAAGATTACTGAAGTAAAACCGTTTCTTTTTTTATCGTCCGTATTGCATTAATTAGTGTTTCAATTTCGGCTGCTCCATTATAGGCTTGAAATGAAATACGCAAATAGGTGTCGCCTGAAAATGATACCACAGGAATTTCAATTTTGTATTTCTCATAAAGGAGCTCCTTTAGTTCGAGCGGTTTTTCCGTTTGAATTGGAATACTACAAATTTGGCCTAAAAACTGATCCGTTAATGGACAAATTATGTGACTTTCTAACTCATTTGCAACGATTGGGTAATAATGCTTGAGTAAGTCGCGACATTTCTTTTTGCGATCTTCCCATTGATTGTCTTTTAAAAACTGAATCGCTGCTGGTGTGCACAAAAAAGCAGAAAAATCTCGTGTGCCTTGATATTGGTGATAATCCTGAAAGCGCGATTCAGAAGGAAACTCGGCTTCGTACCCCCATGAAATTATAAGCGGATCAATAGCGTTTTGCCAGTTCTTTTTAACGTATAAAAAAGAGCTCCCTTTTGGTGCTAAAAGCCATTTATGACAGGCGCCCGTATAAACATCTGGATCAAGTGCTTTTATATCTAAAGGAATCTGTGCCGGGGCATGCGCACCATCAATAATTGTCATTAAACCCAATTCTTTGGCGCGTTCAATTATTTCCTTCACAGGAAAAATTAAAGCGGTTGGACTAGTGATTTGAGAAATGAATATAATTTTGGTTTTGGGTGTCAATCCACTCCAAAACTCTTGCAGAAATTTTTCTTTTGATGTTAATGGTAGGCTTATTTTTTGATGAATATATTGCGCCCCAACTTTTCGGCAATAATAGTTCCAAGTACGATCCATTGCCCCATACTCTTGGTCGGTTGTTAAAATTTCATCCCCTTTTTTTAAATTCAAACTTTTAATTACCGTATTCAATGCTGTGGAAGGATTGGTCGTATAGATCAGATCTTCTTTGTCACAATTAACAAATTCTGCCAACGCCTGTTTTGATTGATCTAAATATTTAACCCCAGTTTTTGTAATAAATTGGATGGGCTCTTGTTCTAATAGCAACTGCCATTTTTGATAATTGGCAAAAACTGGTTTTGGACAGGCACCAAAAGAGCCGTGATTCAAAAATGTAATATTTGGATTGAGTAAAAATTTATCTTTCAACATGCTTTTAAAGGAGTTATATGATCTGAGTCAAAACTACTAAATAATCTATTTTGATTTGGAAAAAAATTACAGCATTATTGAACGTTGTTTAATCCAATAAATTCTCCTTTTACCAAAACCATAGACTCGAACTTTCAACCTTTCGGGGTTCACTTTTTTCGCAAAGATCTACGCTTTAATATGAAATAAGTCAATGCCGATCCAAAGATAAGAGCTATCCCGAACCAAATAATTAATGTTGTATTTGGTTGACTGGTTTCGATAATTGTTTCAAGTTGAAATTCTCGCTTATTCTCTTCTTCTAATGATAAGACTTCTTCAATGTCGTAATCAACCTGCCCCAAAAGGGATTGAGTATCTGTGTTAAATTTGGCCCAATCAATCGTATAATTATTTGGATTATTATTATCAATAATACTTTTGTAGGATACGCCGGTTAGTTTAATGTCTGATCCGTCTGATGTAGTATGTGGGGGCGTCACATTTTTATAATCAGTCCGCAAAGCAATCATTTTATTCGCTTTCAGGTTTAATACCTCGAGGCTTGCCTCGTCAAATTTTACTATTTTGTGACTAGATGTCACAGAATAGTAAATATATCCATAAAAGTCATAATGTTTCGGTTCTTCTTTATCAT